>NZ_CP137157.1:500000-1197500 GCF_040581405.1 Komagataeibacter sucrofermentans DSM 15973 | reverse complement strand
CCTAGGATAGCACGGTCAGCTGCACGACCATGGCATTGACCATCACCTTGCCTGCATGGGGAAACATGACCGTAACGCGTTCGCCAATGGCCGACTGCACGGCGCCATCGCCCCATTCCGGGTGGTCGGGGTGGCGGACCAGTTGTCCCGGAACAAGAAAGGACCGGAAAGGTGGAGAGGCCATGATGCTGCGCGGTTCCTGCATGGGGGTCATGACCGGCATATCGGACCGGTGCGGGCCTTATTAAACCCCATTGGCGGGTATTCAACAAAAAAACAGCCCGCCGCCCGCGAGAACATTGTGAAAAATGAGCAAAACGCGGCACAGGCCCGCACACCATGGGCATAAACGGTCTGCCTGATGGAAAGTGGGTTTCCTTGCGCTTCCATATGTAACCAATGCAATTTTTATTTATAAAAATTACACTCTTAATAATTAATTATAGTCATTCATCACGCAGACACGTCCATATTCAATATGAGTGTCGCTTACATCACCCCTCACACCATGCGCCACGCAAGACCATGAACAGGCATTGCCGCCGCTCTGCCTTTTCCCTCATCACAAGGCATGTTACCGCAAGGGCATGCGCGCCCCTTTTTCCCGACCGGTACAGGCATGAGTCCCCGTCCCACCATAAGGGGCCGCCTGTGCGGAGCCGTGCTGGAGGCAGGGTGGTATGGTCTGTCTAGCCTGCTGGCTCCTGTCCTGCGCATAAACCTGCGCCGCAGGCTGGCGCATGGCAAGGAAACCCCGGCAAGCCTACCCCAGCGGCGCGGCTTGGCCAACCGGCCTCGCCCTCCGGGGGTACTTGCGTGGCTGCATGCGGCCAGCGTAGGCGAGACGGTTGCCCTCCTGCCGGTAGTAGAACACCTGCTTGATGCTGATCCCACGCTGCACGTGCTGGTCACGACCGGCACGGTCACGGGCAGCGCCATCCTGCATGACCGCCTGCCAGCCATGGCGGGACAGGACCGGGTCATTACGCAATTCGCACCGCTGGATGTACCCCGCTGGGGCGCGCGGTTTCTTGATTACTGGCATCCTGACGTGGGCGCTCTGGTGGAAAGCGAACTCTGGCCCAACCTGATCGCCGCCTGCCACGCGCGGCATATGCCGCTTGCACTGCTCAACGGCCGCATGTCCGATCGCTCGCTGGCCAGCTGGCGCGGGGCAGCCTGCCTTCTGGCCCGCATGCTCTCGACCTTTGCGTGGGTCATGGCCCGCAGCGCGGAGGATGCAGCCCGCCTGCAACACGGCGGCGCAACCCGGATCGACCTGATTGCCGACCTGAAAGATGCAGCGCCCCCCCTGCCGCATGACTCGGCAGAACTGGCCAGGCTGCAAACCGTTCTGGCCGGTCGCCCGATCTGGGTCGCGGCCTCCACCCATCCGGGGGAAGACGCCACCATCATCGCCACGAGCGCCCTTGTGCGGCAGGCAATGCCCGATGCCCTGACCATTCTCATACCCCGCCACCCCGAACGCGGCACGGATATCGCCGCACTCGCCAGTCCGTATGCCCCGCGTCGCGCCCTGGGTCAGACCCCTGCGGCACAGGATGGATTATGGATCTGCGACACGCTGGGCGAGATGGGCCTGTTCTTTGCCCTTGGCGCACCGGTGCTGATGGGCAACAGCCTGCCAGGCGGCACGGGCGGCGGCCATAACCCGCTGGAACCCGCGCGCGCTGGCTGTCCTGTGGCCAGTGGGCCACGGATCGGCAATTTCCGCCAAGCTTACGCCCGGATGGAGGACAGCGTGCAGTTTGTCGAAACCCCGCCCGATATCGCCCAATGGCTCATTCCGCTGCTCCAGAGCCCTGAAGCGTGCCACAAGGCAGGTGCGCGCGCGCGGCGGCATGCCCTGCCGGATCCCACGCTGGCCCAAAACATAGCCCACGCCCTGCTTGCACTGGGCCCGCGCTGATGCAGCCGCCCACCTTCTGGTGGCGACCGGCCACCGATGCCGGACTTCTGGCAGGCCTGCTTGCCCCTCTCGCCCATATCTATGCTGCGGCCACGGCACGCCGCCTGCGCCGCACCCCTTGGCATGCGCAGGTGCCCGTGCTGTGCTGCGGCAATATCGGCGCAGGAGGCGCGGGCAAGACGCCGCTGGTGATGGATCTGGCCCGGCGCGCCATAAGCCGGGGGCGCAGGCCTGCTTTCCTCTCACGCGGATATGGCGGCCGGGCCCCTGCGGGAACACAGGTTGACCCGCCCCATCACACCGCACGCGACGTGGGCGATGAACCCCTGCTGCTGGCACGCATCGCGCCATGCTTTGTCGGAGCCGACCGGGCCGTATCAGCACGCCGCGCCATAGCGGCGGGGGCAGATTGCCTGCTGATGGATGACGGGTTCCAGAACCCAAGCCTGCATCAGGATCTGGCGCTGGTGGTGGTGGATGGCGCGGTCGGGTTTGGCAATGGCCGGGTGCTGCCTGCAGGCCCGCTGCGTGAGCCGGTAGGCACAGCACTCGCCCGCGCGGGTGGCGTGGTGATCATGGGCCCCGACCAACAAGGCATTGCGGCCAGCCTGCCGGATGGATTGCCTGTTTTCGCAGCAACCCTGCAACCTGACACGCAGGCCATCCCCCCTGGGCACCCCATTATCGCCTTTGCGGGGATCGGACGGCCCGCCAAGTTTTTCGAGGGACTGGCGCAACGTGGCATCCATCCTGCACGTTGCCTCGCCTTCCCCGATCATCACACCTATACCGCAACCGAACAGACCCGGCTGCTCAGGCTTGCAGCGCAATCCGGGGCCTGCCTTGTTACAACACAGAAGGATGCCGTGCGCCTCAATGCAGCCCTGCGGGCGCAAGTGCGCACGGTTGGCCTGCAACTGGCATGGGCTACCCCCGCCATGCCCGAACGGATACTGGATCTATGGCTGGGCACGACACAGCGATGAAAGCAGGACAGCCCACAAGGCAGATGCGCCTTGAAGCAGCCCTGGTGCGCGGGCTTGTGGCCCTCTTCCGCCGCATTGGCCCGGTGCGGGCCTCCAACCTTGGCGGCTGGCTGTGCCGCACAGTTGGGCCGCGCCTGCCCGTATCGAAGATAGCCGATGCCAATCTGCGCATGGCCATGCCCGAACTGGATGCCGGAATGCGGCGCGCCGTCATCCGCGCCATGTGGGACAATATCGGCCGCAATGCTGGCGAACTGCCACACCTTGCCACCCTGCCCCGCAACCCGGCCGATGGCGGCCCCGGATGGGATGTGGTGGGCGAGGAACACCTCATTGCGCAGGCAGCAAAGGGCGGGCCGACCATTTTCGTATCCGGCCATATCGGCAACTGGGAGATGCTGCCCCCTGCCGTCGCGCGGTACGGGTTGCCGTTCTCCTCGTTTTATCGCGCGCCCAACAACCCGCTTGTCGATCGCATCCTGTGCGACCTGCGCGATGACGCGATGGGCAAGCCCGTGCCCCTGTTTGCCAAGGGAGCCCGGGGCGCCCGGGGCGCGCTGGCCCACATACTCAAGGGCGGTCATCTGGGCATGCTGGTGGACCAGAAAATGAATGACGGAATCGCCGCCCGCTTTTTCGGCCTGCCCGCCATGACGGCGGGCGCCATGGCAGCCATGGCGCTCAAGCTGCGCTGCCCCGTCATACCTGGCTATATCGAGCGGCTGGGACCGGCGCGGCTGCGCATGCATGTCTATCCCCCCATCGACCTACCCGATAGCGGCGACCGCGCGACAGACCAGATGACGCTGACGCAACAGGTGAATGACTGGATTGAAGGCACAATACGGCAGCAACCGGGCAGTTGGCTCTGGATACATCGCCGATGGAATAGGCATATGCCTAATTTAAAGCCTAAAAAATAGGCGCGCATGCTACAAAATATTGCTTTTTTGCCACAGGGTGTTGTTTCTGCCTGTTTGTGCGGCTTTCTGCCTGAAATTCAGTTTGGCAAAGCTGCCATGCAGGAATAGCGTTGTTCCTATCTTGTCACGCCAAGACAGTCAGAGGGCCAACGGAATGCACATGATGACCAAGCAGGCTTCCGCCACCAATGTTGTTTCCCTGCGGCAGGGCTTTCTGCCCCGTCACCGCGAATACCTGACGCGCTGGCTTGAAGCCGGTGCGTGCATGGGCCTGTGTGATGCGGATATCTCCGATCACAACGATGCAAACGAACCCGATATCGAACATGTGCTGGTCTGGGTGCGCGAGAATGCCAAGCCGGCCTACATGGTCCGCCCCGAAGGCATGGGCTGGGTGCTTGTTGACCAGATCCGCGACCGCCAGCTTGCCACCTACAGCAGCTTTGAAGCCGCCCTTCACGCCATCCGCCCGGTGCTTGCACATGGGGCCACCGTCGCCGCCTGAAAAGCCAGCGACGGTTAGAACACCCTAACTACTGCATTGCCCCCTAGTTGGCGTTGCGCCGCAGCCTGCCCGCAGGGGGAATGACGATCTTGCCGCCACCGGTGGGCAGGATCTGGAACACGGCCAGATCGCGCCGCGTCTTGCCATTATCCAGAAAACCGAATGCGCCATCCACCCCGCCAAACCCATCGGGGCGGGTCAGCGCCTGCACGGAATAGCCATTGGCGCTCCCGGCCGGGCGGTTCTGGTCAAGCGCCTTCACCAGGGCCGCCGCATCATAGGTCAGGTCGGCCAGTGGGGTCGGCATATGGTGGTAAGCAGCCATGAACTGCTGCACGAACGCCTGTCGCGTTGCGGGATCAGGCGCTGCGTACCACGCGCCCTGCAACGCGCCGAGCTTGGTGGCGAATGCCCCCCACAGCCCCGGCCCCATGATCTGCACATGCGTATTGTCCACATGCGCCTGCGCCAGCGCGTTGATGATCATGCCCAGTTGCAGCCCGGTATCACCCAAAAGCAGCGCGTCAAACGGCGGCGCGGGAAAATCTGGCGTGGCAGCGGGTGCCGCGGTGGCCTCAGGCGCGGGTGTTGCCGCCTGCGGCGCGCCATCAGGGTTGGCCGGGTCAATGGTCGCGGAATCGGGTGTGGCCTCGGGCGTGGGGGCAACTGGCGGCGGGGCCACGGGGTCGGGCTGCGGCACGGCTGCGGCACGACTGTCATAGGCTGACAGGGTTTTTAGGTTGGCAGTAATCGCGTCCTGCGTGCTGTCATGGAACATGATCTGCGGTGATTGCAGGCCATTTTCCTCGCATACCTGCTGCAGCGCCTGCCCAAGCGCATGGCCCAGCCGGTTATCGGGCAGGAACGCCGCGAAATGCTGCCGCCCCTGCTGGCGGGCGGCAAGCACCATGCGCCGCACCTGCTGCTCAGGCGCAATGCCAAGGGTCCAGACGCCAGGCTGGGCGACCGACATATCGCTGGTAAAGGCCAGGACAGGCACCCCGGCGGCGGTGGCAACAGGTGCTGTCTGCACTGTTTCATCCATGGTGAGCGGGCCGAGGATCAGCCCGTCGCCTGCCTTGATGGCCGCCTGTGCCGCAGTCGCGGCGTTGCCACCGGGGGCGGCGGTATCATGCACATCAAGCGGGGGCGCCGTGGGCGTGTTCATGGCCATGCGCGTGGCGGTCAACATTTCCTGGCCCAGCCGGGCATTCGCCCCGCTCAGCGGCAGCAGCACGCCCACGTTGCGCCCGGCATGGGGCGCGTGATGGCCACCGCCCTCACCGCTGGCACAGGCTGTCAGTACCGACAGCGCCAGCCCCGCGAGCAATAAGCGCTTGCATGCAGGACGCGCAGAGGCAGTATCAGCATCCTGTCCTTGCATCTGGGTTCCGAATGTCTGACGCCTCATCTTCCTCGCCTTCAAAATCTCAACATGCCCCGGACCATCCGGCGGATATAACCCATGATAATATTCATAGCGGAGAATCCGCCACCCGTCATGACGGGAACGCTGATGAAACCGCAGCGGTTGTGCGTCAGGGTGGAGAAGTTGTGCTTGTTTCCACGCCAATAGGCAACCTTGGCGACATGAGCCGCCGCGCGGTCGAGACGCTGGAAGCCTGCGACCTGATCCTGTGCGAGGACACGCGCACCAGCGCGCGACTGCTGCGTGAATACGGCATCCGCACCCGGACCCGCCCGCTACATGACCATAATGAGGACAGGCAGATCCCCGCCCTCCTTGAGGCCCTTGCCGCAGGGCAGCGCATTGCCGTGATCTCGGATGCGGGCACGCCGCTGATGTCGGATCCCGGCTACCGGCTGGTGCGCGCCGTTGTGGCGGAGGGCGGCCACGTTACGGCCGTGCCGGGACCGAATGCCGCGGTCATGGCGCTGACACTGTCGGGCCTGCCGCCGCACCCGTTCATGTTCTCGGGCTTCCTGCCGCCGCGCGAGGCGGCGCGGCGCGAGGTGCTGGCGCAACTGCACGCCGCCGAATGCGCGGGCCTGTCCGCCACCCTGATCTGGCACGAAGCCCCGCACCGGCTGGCGGAAATGCTGGCAACGCTTGCCGATGTCATGGGGCGCGCGCGGCCTGCCGCCGTGGCCCGCGAACTGACCAAACGGTTTGAGGAAGTGCGGCGTGGCACGGTGGCCGAACTCGCCGCCCATTACGACGAACACCCCGCACGCGGCGAGATTACCGTGGTGCTCGGGCCGCCATTGCAGGAGGACAGCACGGCAACCGATCTCGACACCCGGTTGCGCGAGGCCCTGCGCACGCTCTCGGTCAAGGATGCGGCAGCCCTTGTGGCCGGCATTACCAGCCTGCCCCGCCGCACGGTCTATGCCCGCGCGCTGGAACTGGCGCGCGGGAAGGAATAAAGGCGCTTTACGCCTGCGCGCAGGGTGTTACTGCCCCGCAATGTCGGTATTGAACAGCGAATCCGCTGGCATGGGGCCGCCGGTGGTGGCATCGAGCAGGTCAACACGGGTGGTTTCCTGCTGGGCATCCTGAATGATCCAGCCGCGCAGCAGCAACGGGCTATCATGGAACAACAGGGTCATGCTGCCATCACCCGGCGTATCGGTGCGCACCACGGTAATGTCGAGCGCATTGCCATCATGCGACAGGCCGGTGACCGTTACATCACCCGACAGTTGCAGATGCGGGCGCAGCAGCAGGCCGAGCGGGGTCTTTTCCATCGGCATGGTGGTGGTCTGGTCAAGCTGGCTGTCGTTGAACACCACCTGGTCATGATTGGCCACAAGCAGCAGCGGGCTGGGCGGGTCATACTGGAAGCGCATGCGGCGATTCGTGCGGTCGATCCACGCCGTGCCGGTGCTGACCTTGCCATCAGGCGCGGTCTGGCGGAAACGCGCCTTGAGCAGGCTGATTGCATCAAGATGATGCTCGACCCGCTCGAGCAGCGCATGGTCCTGGTCCGAAGCCCCCACGGCCATCTGCTCCTGCGCATGGGCAACAGGCGCAAGGGAGGTGGCGCCGAGCAGGCAGGCAACGCCACAGGCGGCAATGACAGGAAGAAATTTCATGATGCGGCGCAATCCGTGCAGACACTATCCGCACAGTCGTGCCCCATCAGCCCCGCAATATCAAGCCAACCCTCCGGCGCGGTTCTTACGAACTGCCAATCAGCACGCCCGCCACGAACACCAGCAGCCCGCCAATGACAATCTGCACGATGGCCGAGCCAAACGGCGTGTCCTGATAGCGCCAGCGTATCCATGAAATGGCGAACAGTTCGACCACCACCACGATGATGGCCGCGATCATGGCCGCCGAGAAATCATCGATCAGGAACGGCAGCGTATGCCCGATGCCGCCCGCCGTGGTCATGAGCCCACATACCAGCCCGCGCAGCAGTGGTGCCCCCCGGCCTGAAAGCTTGCCATCATCGGACAGGGCCTCGGCAAACCCCATGGAAATCCCCGCCCCTACCGAGGCCGCCATGCCCACGAGAAAGGCGTTCCATGGCTGATGCGTGGCAAAGGCTGCGGCAAAGACCGGTGCGAGTGTCGAGACCGAACCATCCATCAGCCCCACAAGGCCGGGCTGGATGATCTGGAGCACGAAGCGGCGGCGGGCATCCTCATCCTCGCTTTCGCGCTTGCTGGTGGGCAGGCGGTCAAGGGTGATGGCATTGGCGGCCTGCTCGTGCTGGTCCTCGGCATGGGCAAGATCACCGAGCAGCCTGCGGGTCGCGGCATCGGTCGTGCGCAGGGCGGCCTGACGGTAGAATCGCGCGGCGTCAATTTCCATCTGTCGGGCATGGACGCGCACGGCGTCGATGCCCTGCGTCTGCACCTGCCAGGCAGGCTTGCGCACCATGAAATCGGCAATATCGGTCCGGCGGATCAGCGGAATATGCGGGCCGAAACGGCTGACATACAGATCGATCAGGTCGCGGCGGTGCTCATCCTCCTCCATCGACATGTCGGTAAAGATCTTGGATGTGTCGGGATATTTCTCGCGCAGGGTATAGGCAAAATCGGAGTAGATGCGCCCGTCTTCCTCCTCGTTGGAGATGGCAAGCGCGAGGATTTCCTGATCGGACAGAGAAGAGAATTTACGCATTGCCCAGTCTATGCATAAATTCTCTTAATACCTCAAGAATATTGTAAAGTTACAAATAATTCTCAATTGAAATACCCAAGTAAAACGATCGAAAATGATTATGCTTCTCGATTACGTTTCTTGGTAAAAAAATATCCCCTGCCTGCCGCTTACACCACGGCCGCTTCGGTAAAGACATGGGTTACATCACCCTTCCAGCGACCATGATAGGCGGCAAGAAAGGTCTCGGCCTGCGTGGGGCCGCCTGCCGCGATTTCATGCAGGGGCGCCATATAAAGGGTCTCGTCGTGCCCGTTGCCATCACGCAGGGCGCGGGCGCGCAGCCCGTCAGTGGCAAGGGCGATCATGCGGGCGGCGAGCGGGCGCAGCGTGCCCTGCCCCCACGGCGCATCGAGCCCCTGGCGCGGCACGGCAGCGCGCAGGGCAATGTAATCATCCCACCCGTGCTCGAGCACCAACTTTTCGGCCGCATGCAGGGTGGCGTCATCATACAGCAGCCCGGTCCAGAGCGCGGACTGGGCCAGCATCATGGCGGGCAAGCCGGCATCGGCACCGCGCATTTCAAGGAACTGCTTGAGCCGCACATCGGGGAAGGCCGTGGTCAGATGATCCTCGAAATCGCCGATGGTGGGGCGCTCGCCCTCCAGCCCCGGCGGGCAGCGCCCATCAAGCCAGTCGCGGAAGGAATGGCCCGCCACATTGATCATGCGCCCGTCGCGCGTGACGAAATACATCGGCACGTCGAGCAGCCACTGCACATAGGTGGCGAAGCTGAAGCCATCTTCAAGGAACTGACGCGGCATGCCTGCGCGCGCGTTGTCGGTGTCGGTCCAGACACGGGCGCGGTTGGACAGGAAGCCGTTGGGGTGGCCTTCATAGAACGGCGAACTGGCGAACAGCGCGGTCGCCACCGGCTGCAACGCCAGCGAGACCCGCATCTTGCGCGCCATGTCAGCTTCCGAGCCGAAATCAAGGTTAACCTGCACGGTGCAGGTGCGCAGCATCATGTCCAGCCCCAGCGTGCCCACGCGCGGCATGTAGTCGCGCATGATGGCGTAGCGGCTCTTGGGCATCCACGGAATGTCGGAGCGCCGCGCCGTGGGGTGAAAGCCCAGCGGGGCGAATCCCAGGCCGAGTTCGGCGCAGGCCGGGCGGATGGCTTCAAAGTGATGCGCCATCTCGGCTGCCGTATCATGCAGCGAGACCAGCGGGCCGCCGGAAAGCTCGAACTGCCCCCCCGGCTCGAGCGAGATGGAGCTGCCTTTGGCCTGCGCCTGCCCCTTGAGGCCGATCAGCGCGCCCTCATCAATAATGTCCTGCCACTGCGTGCCGCCGCCTTCGGCTGAAAGGGCGCGCAGCAGGGCTTCGATTCCGCGCGGAGCGTAAGGGGGGGATGACCATGCCGCACGGCCGGGGCCTGCGGCATCGGGTTTTACAAAACCGAATTTCTCATGTTCCGTGCCAATCCGCCACTGCGCCCGCGGGCGGGCGCCCGCCGCGAGCAGGGCGACCATCTGGTCAAGGGATTCGATGACGTTTGCATTATGCGCGCCGGGATTCGACATGGCGGGGGCAATATCCTCATGACAGTCAGGGCAAGGCTGGCAACAGGCCGAAGGGAAGCAGGATTGTCGTTACGAAGTCTTACCACATAAGGCCTTGAGGCCCGACCCGACAAGAGCCAGCGCCGCCGCCGCCGCCGTATCGGCCCGCAGCACCAGTGCGCCGAGCGAGAGCGGCCGTACAAAAGCCTGCCTGCACAGCATCTCGTGCTCACGCGGCGAAAATCCACCCTCCGGGCCAATCAGCACGCCACAGCCCACATGGGGCGCGGGTGCGGCGACCGCCTGTGGCATGCGCTCAAGGGCCGCAAAAAGCGCCGTATCATCAGGCCATTGCGACAGCACCGTGGTCAGTGGCGCCAGCGCGTCGATAGTGGGCACGTCAAGGCGTTCGCACTGCTCGGTGGCCTCGGTGGCGATGCTGCTGAGGCGATCGGCATTGATGCGGTGGGTATTGGTGCGCTCGGTCACCACGGGGCGAAACCGCGTCACCCCGAGTTCCGTGCCCATGCGGATGACCGTTTCGGTCGCATCGCGCTTGAGGGGCGCAAACACGAGGCACAGCCCCGGTGTCGCGGCAGGCGCGCGGGCCTGTTCCACCACACGGATGCGGCAGCGGTCGCGGCGCAGGTGCTCGATCACGCCCTGCCATGCGCCATCACGCGCGTTGAAGACCTCAACCACGGCCCCGGCCTGCTGGCGCATGACCGTGCCGAGATAATGGGCCTGCCCCGGCTCAAGATCGAACACGGCATCAACCGCCATGGGGGCGATATGGGCGGGTGGTATGAACAGGCGCGGACAATCCCTCATGCCGGATGATAACCTTTCAGCGCAGGACAGGATACAGGAGGGGCCGGTCTTGACCCCACGGGGCCTTCCGGCCCATCTGTGTGGCCATTAGCAGCCATGGGGCGCGCCGTCATCGGCAAACCCGGCCCCACCGGCAGCAGGCAAGCGACAGGGAGTTGTAACGTGGACCAGCCCATACCCCATACGGACATCAGGGTGGATGGCTGGATTGGCCGCCTGCCGCCCCGCCTGCGCCCCTACGCCCTGCTGATGCGGCTCGACCGGCCGATTGGCACGTGGCTCCTGTTCCTGCCCGGCGTGTGGGGCATTTTGCTGCCGGACCATGTGCCGGCAAAACAGCGGGTTTTCCTGATCGTGCTCTTTGGCATTGGCAGCGTGGTCATGCGCGGCGCGGGCTGCGTGGTCAATGACATGTGGGACCGTGACATCGACCGCCAGGTGGCCCGCACGGCAGGCAGGCCGCTGGCCTCGGGGGCCCTGTCCATGCGCGAGGCGGCGCTGTTCCTCGCCGCCCTGCTGCTCATCGGCTTCAACATCCTGATGAACCTCAATGGGCTCTCGCAGGTTCTGGGCGCGTCCTCGCTCATTCTGGTCGGGCTGTACCCGCTGGCCAAGCGGGTCACGTGGTGGCCGCAGCTTGTCATGGGCTTCACCTTCGGCTTTGGCGCGCCGCTCGGCTATGCGGCGGCGGCCAACCATATCGATATGGCGCTCGGCACGCTCTATGCCGCCACCATCGTGTGGCAGCTCGGCTTCGATACGATCTACGGCTTTCAAGACATGGAGGACGATGCCCGCATTGGCGTGCGCTCCACCTCCCGCCTCATGGCGGGGCATGCGCGGCTGTTCGTCGGCACGTGCTATGGGCTGACACTGGCGGGACTGCTTGCTGCGGGCTACCTGGCGCATGTGGGGCCGGGCTTCTGGCTGGCGCTGGCGCTGCCCGCAGCCCTGCTGGCCTGGCAGGTGTGGCGGCTGGATGAACGCAACCCCGCCACCTGCCTGCGCCTGTTCCGCTTCAACCGCGAAACCGGGCTTGCCATCGCCCTGGCGGTGCTGGCGGGAACGCTTACGCGCTGACGTGCAGCGCGCGGGCCAGAAAATCACGCGCCATGCCCATGCACTGAAGGAACAGGGCCGCATCAAAGCGATGCCCCTCATCACGCAGGAAGGCATGCTGGGCGTTGAACTCATGCCACTCATAGCATGTGCCCGCCTTTTCCATCGCGGCACGGATCATCTGCCGCCCCTCAAAGGGCACATGCGGGTCCTGCCGCCCCCACACCATCAGCGCCTCGCCACGCATCTCGCCCACGCGGGCAAGCGTATCATCGCATTTGCCCTGCCCCAGCGTGGCGGAATGGATATCGGTGGCATAGAAACACACCGTTGCCCGCACCCGTGGGTCAAGCGCCGCGCGAAATGCCAGATGACCGCCAAGGCACACGCCCATGGTGGCCAGGCTTTCGGTGCAGTGCGGGCTGGCGGCCAGCCAGTCCAGCGCCGCGCGGGCATCATGATCGTAGCCTGCGACCGGCTTTTCGAATTTGAGGAAATTGCCGCGATCCGTACCCGGTTTGTCATAGGCCAGCACGGTGCCCGCCGGTTCATATTCATGATAGACTTCGGGCACGGCCACGACGTAACCCTGCCCCGCCATCATGGCGGCCAGCCTGCGGATGGGGGCCGTAACCTGATAGATTTCGGAAAACAGCACGATTCCGGGAAAGCGCCCTGCAATGGCGGGGCGGAAAACATGCATCCGCATCATACCTGAAGGCGTTGGGATATCTGCCGTCTCGTCTGAATGGATGATCATGCTGACGCTCCTGTCGCTTGTGCAAAAGGCCACGATAGCAGCATGCGGGCAACCAACCGAGAGGGGGCAGGCTGATCACGCCTGTAATATCAGATCTTAAATGAATTGTTTTTTGTTCATATATTGCGCAAAAAGCGCTTCAAACATTGACTTTCCTTCCCCGCCCCGGCCTGTATGGGGTATGAATCCGTTACAGAAATCATGATGTCATCCTTTTTTGCCCTATCGCTCGCCATCTGTGCCATCGTATCCGTCGTGGTGCTGATCGCACGCTTCCGGATCAATCCGTTCATCGTGCTGTTTGCGGTCTCGCTGGCATTGGCGCTGTGCGCGGGCATGCCGCCGCAAAAGGCCATCGCCTCGTTCGAGGCCGGTGCGGGGCGGGTGCTGGGGCATGTGGCCACCGTTATCGCGCTGGGCACCATGCTGGGCAAGATGCTGGCGGAATCAGGGGGGGCTGACCGCATTGCCCTGACCATCACCCGCCTTGCGGGCGAGAAGCGCGTAAGCTGGGCGATGATGGTGATCGGGCTGCTGGTGGGGCTGCCGGTTTTCTTTGAAGTGGGCTTCGTGCTGCTGATCCCGCTGGCGTTCACGCTGGCGCGGCGCACCAACACGCCGCTCTTGCGCGTGGCGCTGCCCATGGGGGCGGCCCTTTCGGTCACGCACGCCATGATCCCGCCGCATCCGGCAACGCTGCTTGCGCTTTCGGCCTATCATGCCGATATCGGGCGCACGATCCTGTGGGGCATCGTGATCGGAACGCCTGCCGCAGCCCTTGCCGGGCCGGTCTATGCCTGCTTCATTGCCGGGCGCATCGGGCCTGTGCTGCCGTCCGCGCTGGAGGCGCAGTTCGTCAACCACGAAGTGCCAGCGAGCATGCCCGGCTTTGGCATTACGGTCCTGACCATTCTCTCCCCCGTCGTGCTGATGCTGGTGGGTTCAATGGCGGATGTGGTGGCAGGCCCCCATACGCCGCTCAACAATGCGCTGCACTTCATCGGCAATACGGATATTGCGCTGGCGCTGGCCACGTTGCTGTCCTTTCAAGTCTTTGGCACCGCGCGCGGCTTCAGCCGCGAGACGATTCTCAAATTCACCAATGACTGCCTGGCCCCCACGGCACTGATCATGCTGCTGGTGGGCGCAGGCGGTGGCTTTGGGCAGGAACTGGTCGATAGCGGTGTTTCAACCGCCATTACCGACCTTGCGGTGGGTGCCCATGTGCCGCTGCTGGTGCTGGCCTGGCTGCTGGCAGTCGTGGTGCGGGTGGCCACGGGTTCGGCCACCGTGGCCATGAGCACGGCGGCGGGCATCGTGGGGCCGATCCTTGTGCATACGCATGGAGCCTCGCCTGAACTGATGGTGATCGTGACCGGCGCGGGCTCGGTGGCGCTTGGGCCGCTCAATGATGCGGGGTTCTGGCAGATCAAGGAATATCTTGGCCTGTCGGTGGGGCAGACCATAAAGACCTGGTCGGTGATCGAGACCCTGATTGCCGTGCTGGGGCTGGTCTTTGCGCTGCTGCTGTCGCTGGTGGTGGGGTAGACGTTATCAGACAGATCTGATCCGGTTGATGATGGCGCGGATGGCATCCCGGTCCAGTTCGAATTCCGGTCCGGCATCCATCACGGCGAGTTCCATCAGGGCATCCGATAATATTTTGGATCTGGGGCGGTAATGGCTGTTGCCCATCTCCAGCGCCTTGTCAGCGATGGCCTGCACATATGATTTCCGGGCAAGAAGGGATTCGAGCACGCTGGCGATCTACCGGGGTGTCAGGCCCCTGTCCATCAGGGCCAGTACATCCACCGCGTGAGCGGTCTCGATACCCTCACTGACGAGCGCCGCCTGCACCTCAGCAACAGAGTGCGCCACGCTACGGCAGGCATCGGTCAGGACCACGGTGGCAAAACCTGCCCGAACAGCATCGCGCGCGGTGGCTGCCACGCAGTACTCCAGCGCGACCCCCACCACGAACACGCGGTTGATCCCCCTGCCCCGCAGCAGACCCTCAAGCCCGGTGCGACTGGCACGCGCGTTATCCTCAAAGGCGGAATAGCTGTCGGTGTCGGGTTGCATGCCCTTGCGCAGCACCACGCCAATATGGGCCTGCGCAAGATCGGGCACGAACGCTGCCCCTTTCGTGCCCGCAACGCAATGCTCCGGCCACGGACCGCCCTGCATGTCAAAGGACACATGATCCGCCGGGTGCCAGTCCTGGGTTGCGGCAATCAGGCCAAAGGGCAGTTCACACAGCCGGTTGATGAGCGGCACGATGCCATCGGCTCCAGACACGCCCAGCGGACCACCGGGCATGAAATCGGCCTGCATGTCGATGACCAGCAGCGCATCGGCGGGCTTGATGAACAGGGTCTTTGAATGCCCGTTCGCCGTCATGCTGCCCCCTGCCGAAAAGAAAAAAGTTTCTGGGTGCAGCCTTTACTTCGTAAAGACTTCATTCTTCGAAGCTTTTTGAAAAAAGCTTCACCAAAAACTTTTATCTGTTTCCCTAGCTTTTGGCGTACGGATTGCTCGAGGCCCGCAGCAGCAGCCTTATGGGCGTGCCGGGCAGGTCAAAGGTCTCGCGCATGCCGTTGACCAGATAGCGCTGATAGTCCTCTGGCAACTGGTCGGTACGGGTGCCGAACAGGATGAAGGTGGGCGGGCGCGACTTGGCCTGCGTGATGTAGCGCAGCTTGAGTCTGCGGCCATCAACAAGCGGCGGCGGATGGCGCTCGACCATCATCTCGAACCAGCGGTTGAGCGCGCCGGTGGGCACGCGGCGGTTCCAGACCTCATACGCCCGGCGCACGGTGGGCAGTAGGCGGTTGATGCCTGCCCCGGTCATGGCCGAGAATGACACGACGGGAATGCCACGCATCTGCGCAAGCGAAGTCTCGATCCGGTCCTTGATGGCCTGGCGGGTCACCGCCCTGTCCTCCACCGCATCCCACTTGTTCAGCGCGAGCACGCAGCACCGTCCCTCACGCTCGATCAGGCGGGCGATCTGCAGATCCTGCTCATGCACGCCCAGCGTTGCATCGAGCACGAGGATCACGACCTCCGCCATTTTCAACGCCTCGATGGAGGCGGAGACGGACATCTTCTCCAGCGTCTCGTCAATGCGGGCCTTGCGGCGCAGGCCTGCCGTATCGACGAGTTGGATCGGGCCTTCATCATCATGCAGCATGACGGCAATGGAATCGCGCGTCAGCCCCGGCTCGGGGCCAGTGATCATCCGTTCCTCGCCCAGCAGGCGGTTGAGCAGCGTGGACTTGCCCGCATTGGGGCGCCCCACAATGGCAAGGCGCAGCGGACCGGGCGGGCGCACGTCCTCTTCCTCGCCCTCGGCCAGCGCATCCTCGCGCCGGGAGCGGCGGGTGACTTTTTTCACCGGTGGCAGATCGGTGGGTGGCAGGCGGTCCACGATCTCGCTCATGAGATCGGCCACGCCCTCGCCATGTTCGGCCGACATGGCCAGCGGCGTGCCCAGCCCCAGCGAGAATGCCTCCATGGCGGCAGCGGCCCCCTGCCGCCCCTCCGCCTTGTTGGCGATCAGCAGCACCGGGCGACCCTGACGGCGCAGCCAGTTGGCAAAATGCTGATCGGCGGGCGTAATGCCGCTGCGCGCATCAATGCAGAACAGCACGAGATCGGCCCCGGCCACGGCGGATTCGGATGAAGCTCGCATGCGGCCATACAGCGTATCGGGTGCTGCCTCCTCCAGTCCGGCCGTGTCGATGATGCGAATGGCACGGCCCCGCACGATGGCCTGGCCTTCCTTGCGGTCGCGGGTAACGCCGGGCGTGTCGGCCACGAGCGCCTGCCTGCGGCCAACCAGCCGGTTGAAAATGGTTGACTTGCCAACATTTGGCCTGCCCGCGATCACGACAACCGGCAGCGCATCCACTGGCGCGGATGGAAAAGATGAACTCACTGCGGCAACTTTCTTTTTAGGTATAGGCTATAAGGTAGCCGTTATTATCCATGAGCAACAGCGTATTATCGACCACGATCGGCGCGGTCGTCACTTCAGCTGGCAGCTCGTGCAGGGAGTCGATATGCCCCTGCGCGGGATCAATGATGACAACGCCGTTCTGCTTGAAGTTCGATATGAACACCAGCTTTCCGCCTGCCAGAATCGGGCCGTTCCATACGATGCCACGCTTCTGCTTGTCGGAATTCTCGTACTGCCGCAACTGCGTGATCCAGCGCACATGGCCGGAAAGACGGTCGAGGCATGCCACCTGCTGGTCCATGGAGATGAGGAAAATCCAGTCCCCGATCACCAGCGGTGTGTTCTGCCCTGAAATGCCGCGCTCCCACAGCCTGCGGCCCGAGCGCATGTCGATGGCGACGAGAACGGCACCGGTGCTGATGGCATAGGCCGTGCCATCGGCAATGACCGGCATGCCATGCACGCACGAAAAATCGATCAACGCCTGCTGGCCGTTGGTGCTGCCCAGCGTATCGGCCCACACCACCTCGCCACCTTCGGCACGCAGCGCCACGAGGTCGCCCGAGCCAAAGCCCGCCAGCACCACGCCATCGGCCACGGCGGGCGCGGGCTGGCCATAGATGACGGTATCGGCGGCCGTTGCGGCATAGGTCCACAACACGTTGCCGTTTTCCGCATCCAGACAGTACAGGTGTTCGTCAATCGTGCCCAGGAACAGCCGCCCATCGGCGATGGTGGGTGCCGAGCGGCCCGGCGCCTGGATGTTGACGCGCCATTTCAGCTTGCCGGTAGCCGCATCGACCGCCAGCGCCTGCCCGATGCCATCGACAATGTACAGCGTGCCCTTGTCCACGCTGATGCCACCGCCAAGATTGTTCGACATCATCTTGCGCGGCTTGGGGTTGTATTCCCACAGCTTGTGCATGCCGGGCCAGCGATAGGCACGGACCACGCCCTGCGCATCCACCACGAACAGACGGCCATCCTGCACCACGGGCGTTGCCTGGATGATCCCACGCCCGCTATCACCCAGCGCCACGTATGACAGCAGTTCCGGCTCTGAATTACCTGCGCCGATACCATGCGTCCATTCATGGCGCATCTGGCCAGCCCAGGCGATATCGCGCCCCCCGTGGTCAGGGGTGATGCCCGATTGCGGCCATGCGTTCAGCGCCGTAGGGGCGGGAACGGTCACGGCCTGCGTTTCCTCGGGGTCAACCGTCAGGCCAGCGGCGGTGTGCAGCACGTCCGAACGATGACCGATCAGCAGCGGGGCTTTTTTCTGCTGGGCGGAACATGCGGCCAGCGCAGGCAGCAGCGCCGCCCCCGCGCCCAACAACACATGGCGGCGGCTCAGGGCTGATTTCATGGTCTTCCTGTCGGTCGGCGTGGGGGAATCAGGGGTCGGGCTAGCCACCAGCGTCGCCCCCCAGCGTCTGGAGCATGGCCTCGGCGCGGCTGCGCACGCCATCGGCAATGGTCATATCCATCGCCAGGCGCTCGAATTTGGCGCGTGCATCGGCAGGCCTGCCTGTTCGCAGGTCAAGCAGGGCCTCGGCCTCGATGGCCTGCCCGCGCCAGGGCTGGCCCGCACCGTCAAGCACCGCCAGCCGCGAACGCAGGGTGGCGGGGTCGCCGCCATCAATCTGGTGCTGCACCCACAGCAGGCTGGCCAGTGCCGCAATGGTGGGGTCAACCGCATGTTCCTGGCTCACGCCATCCCACAGACCTAGGGCGGCGGACATGCTGCCACTTTCAGCCAGCAGGGCCGCGCGCTCCATGCGCTCGAGCACGCGCAGCGGCGGGCGGGCCTTGGCATCAATCGCTTCAAGCTCCTGCAGGCCCTTTTTCTGCCGGGTGGTCAGGCCGGTATCGGCGCCAGTGGCATCGGGCGGCCGGGCGGCATCCTGCATGGCGGTGAAATAGGCAGCCGAGACGGCGGCATCCGCCTTGTGCGCGCGAGAGACGGAATACTGCCACCCCCCCGCGCCAATGCACACGGCCGCCACCACGACACCGGCGACGACAAGATAGCGCCGCGCCAGTGCCCGGATGCGTTCGGCACGGATTTCCTCATCGACTTCCATGAAGATGTCGTCAGCCACGTTCGTGTCGTTCCCTGCTCGCTTGCGTGGCGCATCGCACCTTACGCGTCGTGATTTCCGGCCCAGCATACCCGGCCCGGCGCGGCACGGCAAACCACCCAGCCAGCGCCACGGCCCATTTCTGCCTGTTCGATCACATAGACCGGCCTGTTTTGCACCGCTAGCGATAAGCGGGCGGAAAATGCAAAAAAGCCGGTTTTTTCACCGTTTCGCCTGTGCCCGGTCGCGCAGGAGCCTCTGCGCGGTCAGGACCACCTGCTTCACGCTCAGCCCCTCCATTGGCGCGTTGCCTACCGGGCCGGGCGCCATTGCCACCTGCCCCCACGGGCCGGCGGGCGCGTATTCCATCGCCTTGCTGCGCCCAAACAGGCCCAGCGTGGGAATCCGGCTGGCAGCAGCCAGATGCATGAGCCCCGAATCATTGCCAATGAACAGCGTGCACCGCGCCAGCAGCGCCGCGACCTGCGTCACCGTCAGGCCGCCCCCCGTATCCAGCGCATCGGGCAGGTGTTCGATCACCGGCAGGGCGCGGGCACGCTCCGCATCACCTGGACCATACAGGATGACCGGCCGCAGGCGCGGATCATCCGCCTGCAGGGCCCTGAATACCGCGACAAACCGCTCGGGCGGCCATATCTTGCCATCCCAGTTGGCGGTGGGGCCAAGGGCGACCCAGCGCGTGCCATCATCGGGCAGCATGCGCGCGGCCTCCTGGCACTCGGCCTCACTCGTCCATGTTACCGGCAGCGGTGCGGGATTAAGGTCCAGCAGGTTGCCGATATGCGTGATCCGCGGCCCCCTGCGGCGACCACCCTGCATGACGTGGCGCTCGCCCACGCGCAGGAAATAGCTCACGATCGAACTGCGCAGGTCCACGCACAGGTCCCATTTCTGCCCCCGGCACTGCCGCCACAGATCGACCCAGTGCATGTTGCGTGGGCGCTTGACCATCTCGATGGTGCGCACGCGGCGTGGCATGTGCGCGAACAGCCCGGCCGCCACCGGCCCGCACGCAATGGTGAAATCGGCCTCGGGGTAGCGCCTGAGCAGCGTATCGAGCAGCCCGGTGGAAAGGATGGCATCACCAAGCCGGGTGGATGTGATGAACAGGATGTGCATTTTTTTGGTGCTAGTCAGGTTTTGCGTGCGTGCCAACCTCTCTTTGCCCTTGCCTGCGGGCACCGGCGTGGCCAGATTGCACCCATGGCCAGAATTGCTCATCTTTCCGACCGCAGCGTGCTCAGCGTATCAGGTGCTGATCGCGTTTCTTTCCTGCAGGGGCTTGTCTCCAACGACATGACCACGGTCGCCCCCGGCCAGGCGGTCTGGACCGCGTTTTTGTCCGCGCAGGGCAAATGGCTGGCGGATTTCTTCGTTTTTGCCGATCCCGAGGGCGAGCGGCTGCTGCTCGATTGCAATGCCGGTCAGGCTGACATGCTGCGCCAGCGCCTGTCGCGCTACCGCCTGCGCGCTCAGGTTGAACTCGGTGAGACCGGCTACGCCGTGCATGCGGCCTGGGGCGAAGGCTTTACCCCACCCGAAGGCTATCCCGCCGCCCCCGACCCGCGCGTGGCCAGGGCGGGCTGGCGCTTCCTGCTTGGTCATCCCATGCCTCACCCGACGGCGGATGAAGTCGATTACGACCGTCATCGCCTCGCCCTAGGCCTGCCCGATGGGCCGCGTGACTGCGAAAGTGACAAAACCCTGCTGCTCGAAGCCAATTTCGACCAGTTCAATGGCATTTCATGGACCAAGGGCTGCTACATGGGCCAGGAACTGACCGCACGCACGCGCTACAGGGGGCTGGTGCGCCGCCATCTCGTGCCCGTATCCTCCCGCCACGACCTGCCCGTGCCGGGCACGCCCATCATGGCGGGGGAAAAGACGGTAGGCGAGATGCGCTCCTCACGCGATGGCGCGGGGCTGGCCATGATCCGCAGCGAGCATCTGCACGATACGGGCCTCATGGCAGCCAACCACGCGCTGCAGGTGCATCTGCCACAATGGTTCAGCCTGCCCGCCAAGCCGCAATAGGGCGCCCTGCCCGCCCCTGTTTTCACGTTTCAAGGTCTAGATCCATGCCCTACACGCCACCTGAACCGGCCACGCGCGCAGCCATGATCGAGCGCGTCAAATTCAATGCCGACGGCCTGATTACCGCCATTGCCCAGCAGCATGACAGCGGCGAGGTGCTGATGCTGGCCTGGATGAATGCAGAGGCACTCGACGAGACCCTGCGCACCGGTCGCGTGTGCTACTTCTCGCGCAGCCGTAACGGCCTGTGGCGCAAGGGCGAGACATCAGGCCAGGTGCAGACTCTGGTGGATGCGCGGCTGGACTGCGACCGCGACGCGGTGCTGCTGCTTGTCGACCAGAAAGGTGTTGCCTGCCACACCGGTCGGCGCAGTTGCTTCTATAATGCGCTGCGCCCCGAAGGGATCGTAGAGATCACGCAACCCGAGGTTGCGGCTGAAACACTTTATGGCAAGGGCTGAACGGATCATGCAGGAAAACGACGAAGAAAGACGTGAACAGATCAGCAAGCTGGTCTGGATCGGCATTACCGTGGTGGGCACGGTTCTCATGGGCTTTTTCATGCTGCGCAATGAAATGCACGCCCTGATTTCGGAAAACGAACCCGCCTCCCCGCCCGCGGCAACGACCGCCCCCGCTACGCTGGACCAGGCCGCGCCGGCACAATCGCCTGCCCCGCCTCCAGCAGGTCAATAATCTCGCGGGCTGCCGCATGGGCCGGGTTTTCGCCCGGGCCATGCAGGGCCGCGCGGATATGGGCAAACCCCGCGCGTTGCAGGTCGCGGCTGGCCGGGTCTGCCAGCAGGCGCTCGACAGTGGCGGCCAGCAGTTCGGGCGTGCAGCGCTCCTGCAACAGTTCGGGCACCAGCCTGTGGCCCGCCAGCAGGTTGACCATGGCAACATACGGCACGCGGATCAGCCGCCGCGCGATGGCTGCCGTCAGCGGATTGACGCGGTAGGTCACGGCCATGGGCACGTTGGCCATGGCCAGCTCCAGCGTGGAGGTGCCTGATTTGGTCAGGGCTGCAGAGGCGGCTGCAAAGGCATCGTGCTTGTCATGCATATCGGTCACGATCAGGGGCCGCACCGGCCACCGGGCCACGCCCGCACGCACAATATCGGCAATAACGGGCGAGACCGGCACCACGGCCACGATATCGGGCCTGTTGCGTTGCACGAGGGCCAGCATGCGGCCAAACACCGGCAGCAGGCGCGGCGCTTCGGAACGGCGGCTGCCGGGCATGAGCACGAGGATGGGCGCATCCGGCGCAATGCTGTAACGCGCCCGGAACGCCGCGGCCGATCCTTCATCCGCCCCCGACTGTACCACCGGATGGCCAACAAAACGGGCTTCGATGCCATGGCGGGCAAAAAATTCCGGCTCGAAGGGCAGCAGGCACAGCATCCGCTCCCACAGGCCGGGGAATTCACGCACCCTGTGCTCGCGCCATGCCCAGACCTGCGGGGCCACGTAATGCAGGCGGGGAATGGATAGCGGCGCGATGCGGCGCAGCAGGCGCAGGGTAAAGCCGGGGCTGTCGATGGTAATGACCAGCGCGGGCCTGCGCGCGGTAATATCCGCCACGGCCTGATCAAGCCTGCGCGAGAGGTGGCGGATGCGCGGCAGCACTTCAAGCAGGCCCATCACCGCAAGGTCGCGCAACGGAAAAAGCGATTGCAGCCCCTGCGCCTGCATGCGCTCCCCCCCGATGCCCGCGAAATGCAGGTCAGGCCGCAGCTGGCGCAGCGCGATCATGAGGCGACTGCCCAGCACGTCGCCACTGGCTTCCCCCGCCATGATCCATATGGTCGGGCCGGAGGGGGAAATGCCAGCAGGCAGAGGGGAAGATGAAGGCTGGGTCATGCCAGACCGGCTTATCGTGTCGGGACAAAAGGCGCAAATGGCAGCGGCAAAAATATCTGCCCCCTTCCCCGTGCCGGACCTGGTGCCCGCGACAATGATGCCGCCCTGACTGTTCCTGGTTGCTGCCCCTTTTTCAGCAAGGCTGCGTTTTTGGGTCGTTTTACCGGGCGTTGAGCAGGCTGATTATGCTGGCGCGTATGTCATCGGGCAGCGGCACATAGTTCAGCGTCACCGCCGCCTCGCTGCCATGCGCCATGCTCCAGGTAAAGAATTCCCGCACGGCGCGGCCCTGTGGCGTATCGGCGCGGTCGGTCGGGAGCAGCACATAGGTCGCGGCCATGATGGGCCATGCCCCCGCGCCAGCGCCATCAAGCACATCAGCGGAATGGCTGGCATCGGTTGACCAGTGAGCGGTAGTCACGGCCTGGCGGAAGCTTGCATCATCCGCCGCCACCACATCACCATGATGATTGCGCAGTTGGGCTATGGGCATGTGATTGCCTGCCGCATAGGCATATTCAAGATAACCGATGCTGCCTTCGGTGTTGCGCACGGCGGCGGCGATGCCGTCATTGCCACGCGCGCCCTCGCCTACCGGCCATTCAATCGAGGTACCGCTGCCCTGCTCATGCGCCCAGCGCGCCGAAACGCGGGCAAGATAGGAGGTGAACACGAAGGTGGTGCCAGACCCATCCGCCCGGCGCACCGGGGCCACGGGCATGGCAGGCAGGGTCAGGCCCGGGTTTTCCGCGGCAATGCGCGGGTCATTCCACATGCTGATTTCGCCGCCATAGATATCAGCCAGCAGGGGGCCGGTCAGGTGCAACTGGCTGGCATCAATGCCGGGCAGGTTCACAACCGGCACGATGGCGCCCAGCACGGTGGGGAACTGGACCAGCCCGTTCTGCTGCAACCGGGCTGCGGTCATGGGCGCGTCAGAGGCGCCGAAATCCACCGTGCGGGCCTTGACCTGATTCTGCCCTGCCCCCGAGCCGATGGTCTGGTAATTGAGGCGGATATCGGTGGCCTTTGCCGCCCCTGCCCCCCAGGCGCCATAAATCGGCGCGCCAAAGCTGGAGCCAGCCCCCGTTATATCAGTCGCAAAGGCAGGCAGGCTGGCCATGGCCAGCATGACCGTCAGCCCCATGCCTGAGGCGCGCCGCATGCTCCGCCCCCGCGGCTTAACCCCGCAGAACGGCATTGCAGCTTTTATGCGCGGCGGCCACCACCCGTTCACACACAGCCTCGATCTCTGCATCGGTCAGGGTTCCGTCCATCGGCTGCAGGGTTATCTCGATGCCCAGCGACTTTTGGCCCGCCGGGATCTTGTCGCCTTCATACACATCAAACAGGCTGACGGCCACGATCAGGTTGCGTTCCGCGCCCTTCACCGCCTTGAGCAGTTTTTCCGCTGGCACATCCGCGTCCACTACAAACGCAAAATCACGCTTGAGCGGCTGGAAGGCCGAGAGCGCGGGCGGGCCCTTGCGCCTGCGCTTGGGCTCGGGCACCGCATCGGGGTAAAGCGTAAACGCGCACACCGGCACATCAATGCCACGCGCGGCCAGCAGGGCGGGATGTAACTGCCCGAAATGCCCCAGCACCAGCTTCGGTCCCTGCCGGATCACGCCCGAGCGGCCCGGATGGTAATAAGCGGGCGCATCAGCACTCAGGCTCAGCCCTTCCATGGCGGCACCCATGACAGAAAGGGCCGCCAGCGCATCGGCCTTGACCTGCCACAGGTCAACCGGCTTGGCTGGCTGGCCGGGCTGACGGGCGGAATAGCCACTGCGGATACCGACCGCGATCTGCTTCTGGCCATCGGCATCGAAGCCGGGGCCGACCTCGAACAGGCCGATATCAGGGTAGCCACGCGCCGCGTTGGCCCTGATCGCGGCCAGCAGGTTGACCAGCGGGGTCGGGCGCATCTGGTCAAGATCAGCCGCAATGGGATTGAGCAGATGCAGGCCAGCGGGCGTTTCGCCAAACTGCGCGGCCTGTTCCTGCGCCACGAAGGAGAAGCCGACCGTCTCGAGCAATCCGCGCGCGGCAAGCGTGCGACGCAGGCTGGCAATGCGGGCCTGTCGGGGCGTAAGCGCTGGCAGCGGCACGGCGCTGTGCACCGGCAGCGACACGGCGGGCACGCTGTCCAGCCCGCGCAGGCGCAGCACTTCCTCGATCAGGTCCACTTCCGGGTTGATCGCCACGGCCCCTTCCGCCGCGGCTCTGGCGCGGGCTTCGGGCAGGTCGGGCTGCTGGTCGAGCAGCATGGGCGTGGCAATATCGTTGCGCCATGAAGGCACATCCACCACCACATGGCGGGCGTCGCGTTCACGCACCTCAAAGCCCAGCCCCTCGAGCAGATGCACGGCATGATCCGGCTCTTCCACCAGGCCGCCAAGGGTTTCAAGGCGGGCGAATTCCAGATGCGCCTGGCGCTGCCACGCGGGCTCGGCCCCGGCGGAGACCACGTTATCAGCCACGCCGCCACACAGATCGATAATCATGCGCGTCGCGGCCTCCAGGGCTGCGGGCGGCAGGGCCTGATCCACACCGCGCTCAAAGCGCTGGCGGGCATCGGAATGCAGGTTGTGCCGCCGCCCGGACAGCGCAATGGCCACGGGGTCAAACAGCGCGCATTCGACGAACACGGTGGTCGTCTCCTCGCCCACGCCACTCTCGGCCCCGCCCATGATGCCTGCCAGCGACAGCACGCCGCTGCTATCGGCAATCACGCAGTCATCAGGCGTCATGACATGTTCGCTGCCATCAAGCGCCGTAAAGCGCTCGCCCGCGCCCCGGCAGATGGTCAGTTCACCGCCACGGATCTTGTCCGCATCGAACACATGCAGCGGGCGGCCAAGGTCATGGGTGAAGAAATTGGTGATATCGACCAGCGCCGAAATCGGGCGCAGGCCGATTGATTCCAGCCTCCGGCGCAGCCATGCCGGGCTGGGACCATTTTTTACGCCACGGATGGTGCGGCCAAGCACCCACGGGCAGGCCTCGGGGTAGGTGATGCGCCAGTCAATCGTGCTCTCGCCCTGGCCTTCCACCGTATCGACCAGCCAGGGCTTCAGCCTGCCAAGCCCGGCTGCCGCCAGATCACGCGCCACACCGCGCACGGCCAGCGCATCGCCCCGGTTGGGAGTGATGGCGATGTCGATCACGGGATCATCAAGCTTGGCAAAGAGCGGGTAGGACTGGCCCGGCGCCGTGCCCTCGGGCAGTTCGGCAATGCCGTCATGGTCCTCGCCAAGGCCGAGTTCGCGTAGCGAGCACAGCATGCCGCCACTGGCCTCGCCGCGCAGCTTGCCTGCCTTGATGGTGATGCCGGAAGCCGGAATATGCGTGCCCGGCGGCGCGAAGATGACATGCAGCCCCGTGCGGGCATTGGGCGCGCCGCACACGACCTGCACGCGCTCGAACCCCTCACCCGCATCGACCTGACACACGCGCAGGCGGTCTGCATTGGGGTGCTGCACGGCCTCGATGATACGGGCAGTGCGGAAGGATGCCAGCGCGGCACCGGGGTCTTCCACGCCTTCCACCTCAAGGCCGATGGTGTTCAGGGTGGCGGTGATCTCTTCCAGCGTCGCGGTGGTCTCAAGGTGTTCGCGCAGCCAGGACAGGGAGAACTTCATCGATCACAGACCTTCGTGCAGCAGGGCGGGAGACAGGGGGCTGGTGCCGTAATGGCGCAGCCAGCGGACATCGCTTTCATAGAACGAGCGCAGATCGGGGATGCCATGGCGCAGCATGGTCAGCCGCTCGATGCCCATGCCAAAGGCGAAGCCCTGCCACTCACGCGCATCCAGCCCGCAATTGGCCAGCACGCGGGGGTGGACCATGCCCGCGCCCAGCACTTCCAGCCAGTCATCGCCCGCGCCGATCTGGCCCGTCTTACGCGACCAGCCGATGTCGATTTCCATCGACGGCTCGGTGAACGGAAAATAGGAGGCGCGGAAACGCACCGGCAGCTCCGGCATCTGGAAGAACGCGCGCAGGAAGTCGGACAGGCAGCCCTTGAGGTGACCGAGCGTAATCCCCTTTTCGATCACCAGCCCCTCGCACTGATGGAACATGGGGGAATGCGTGGCATCATGGTCGGCGCGGTAGGTGCGGCCGGGCGCGATGATGCGGATGGGCGGTTCCTGGCCCAGCATGGTGCGGATCTGCACGCCTGATGTCTGGGTGCGCAGCACGCGCTCGGGCTGCCCCTCGGCCTCGGGCGGCAGGTAGAACGTATCCTGATCGGTCCGGGCGGGGTGATGGGCGGGCGTGTTGAGCGCCGAGAAGTTGTGCCAGTCGCTCTCGATATCGGGGCCTTCGGCAATCTGGAAACCCATCGCGCCGAAAATGGCGGCCATTTCCTCGATGGTGCGGGTGATGGGGTGCAGCAGGCCGCTGGTCTCGGGCGCGCAGGGCAGCGTGACATCCACGCGCTCGGCGGCAAGGCGGGCGTTGAGCGCGGCCGCCTCGAGTTCCTGGCCACGCGCCTCGATCAGGCGGGTCAGTTCATCACGCAGGCGGTTGAGTGCGGCCCCACGGGCGCGGCGCTCATCGGGCGTCATGCGCCCGAGTTCCTTGAGCAGCGCGGTCAGCCTGCCCGACTTGCCCAGCGTGCCCACGCGCACGGCATCCCACGCGCGCTGGTCGGTCGCGGCAGCGAGTGCCTGAACTGTCTGTTCCCTCAGGGTTTCGAGATCGTCACTCATAGCACCTCGCACAGGCTCTCAATCGGGCGGGCGGGCATAGGGACATCAGTCTGGCCACCAGACCCGGCGCGTGTTTGCGCCCGCACCTGCCATGCGGCAGGGCGCGGGCATCGTATAAAACAAAACGGGCCGCCCCTGCGGACGACCCGTTTCGTGGACCTGTCGCCACGCGGGCGGAAACAGGGATCAGGCCAGAGCGGCCTGGGCCTTCTTCACGATCTCGGCAAAGGTTGCCGCGTCGTCATAGGCGATGGCGGCGAGAACCTTGCGGTCGATCTCGATACCAGCCTTGTCCAGGCCGTTGATGAAGCGGCTGTAGGTCAGGCCATGCTCGCGCACCGCAGCGTTGATACGCTGGATCCACAGGGCGCGGAACTCACGCTTCTTGTTGCGGCGATCGCGGTAGGCGTACTGGAGCGACTTTTCCAGGCGTTCCAGCGCGATGCGGTAATTGGTGGAGGAACGACCCCGGAAGCCCTTGGAAGCTGCCAGAACCTTCTTGTGACGGGCGAGCGTCGTTACGCCGCGTTTTACACGTGCCATATCTCAGGTGCTCCTTATGCCAGGCCGTAGGGGGCCCACTGCTTTACAGTGCGGCCGTCCATTTCCGTCAGCACCTGCGAACCACGGTTCGTGCGCTTCATTTTCTGCGAGCGGTTGATCAGGCCGTGGCGCTTGTTGCCGGGCCCTGCCAGCACCTTGCCGGTGGCGGTGATCTTGAACCGCTTCTTGACCGAAGACTTGGTCTTCATCTTGGGCATTTGCTTCTCCTTAAGGTTAAAGGCTGCGCCCTGCCCTGTTACAGGCAAGAACGCCATTGCGGCCGGGCATGCCCTACAGGCCCGGACGCGCGAACAGGCAGGCTATAGACAACCTGACAGGCCCGATCAACCCCCTTGATGGCCTGAGCCGTCCTTTCCCCTGCCCGCCCCATGCTGTAGGAGGGAAAAGCACATAATAAATCAGGAGGAAAACACAATGACCCAACGCGTAGCCTACGTAACCGGCGGCAGCCGCGGCATTGGCGCAGGCATTGCCAGGGCACTGGCGGGTGACGGGTATGACATTGCCATCTCCTACGCCCGCAACGAGAAGGCCGCCGAGGCAACCGTGGCCGAAATCCGCGCCATGGGCCGCCGCGCCATGGCCATCTGCTGCGATGGCGAAGGCAATGGCAACCGCGCGGCGATCCAGCGCGTGGTGCGTGATCTTGGCCGCATCGACGCGCTGGTGTGCAATGCGGGCGTCTACCCCCATGGCGACGTGAGCGAGATGACCGACGCGCAGGTTGATGCCGTGCTGGGCCTGAACGTGCGCGCCGTGATGATCGAGGCCATCGAGGCCTCGCGCCACATGACCAAGGGCGGCCGCATCATCCTGATCGGCTCGGCCTTTGCCGATCGCTCCCCCTTCCCCGGCATTTCGCTCTATTCAGCCTCCAAGGCGGCGCTGAACGGGTTTGCCCGTGGGGCGGCGCGTGACCTTGGCCCGCGCGGCATCACCATCAACGTGGTCCAGCCCGGCCCGATCGACACCGACATGAACCCCGCCACCGGGCCAGCGGCCGACCTGCTGCGCAGCTTCATGTGCCACAAGGAATACGGGCAGGTGAGCGACATCGCCACCGTGGTCTCGTTCCTTGCCAGCCCGCAGGCCAGCTTCATTACTGGCTCGGCGCTGACGACCGATGGCGGCATCACGGCCTGAACCACCCTTGAAGACCCGGGCGGCACGACCATGCCGCCCGGCCCCGACACCGATCACGCACGGCCACGCCCCGCTCCCGCCCGTGAAGCCATTCCTTGCGGAAGGGTCAGCCATTCGCGCGCGCCGCGCTGCGAAACCGTATCCGGGCAGGATGAAACGTGGCATTGATGCCCGCCTGCGTCCGATCGAGATATTCCATGCCAGACACAACGCCCGCCCCTGCCCAGAAGCCTCCCGCCAGACCCTTTTCGTTCCGTAATGGCAACATAGGCGTGAAGTGGTGCTGCCTGCTTGCCCTGTCGGTTGCCTTTACCGTTCCGCTACATGCCATGCACCTGCCCGCCGCCATCCTGATCGGCCCGATGTTCGCTGCCGTGGCGCTGGCGGTCAACGAGGCCCATCTCCCCATTCCTGGCCCGGCCTTTTTGCTGGCGCAGGGCATTGTGGGGTGCATGATCGCCTGCAGCCTGCAGGTCAGGATCTTTTCCAAGGTGATTGGCGAGGGACCCCTTTTCCTCGGCGGGGTCATGTGCGTGATCGTTCTGTGCACCCTGATCGGCTTCTGCCTGGCGCGGTGGAAGGTTCTGCCCGGCAGCACGGCGCTATGGGGGGCCTCGCCGGGTGCTGCCACGGTCATGACGCTGATGTCGCAGGCTTATGGCGCGGATATGCGGCTTGTCGCTTTCATGCAGTATTTCCGGGCCGCCGCCGTTGCCATAGCGACTACGACCATGGCGCGCAGCACAACCCCGGTCACGACTGCTGACGGCGCAAGTGCATTCTGGGCGATGCCCGCATCCTGGCCCGCCTTTGGCGAGACGATTGGCGTCATCGTGATCGGTGTATGCCTGGCACATGTAGTACGGCTGTCAGCAGGCGCGCTCATGCTGCCGCTTATCATTGCAACGGGACTGCAGGATATGGGCCTGCTCTCGATCGAGCTGCCACCGTGGTTTCTTGCTGCCGGTTATGCAGTGCTGGGCTGGGGCATCGGCCTGCGCTTTACGCGCGCCACGCTGCATTATGCCGCCCGCGCGCTCCCTTATATCCTGATGGCCATCGCGCTGATGATTGCAGGCTGCGGGGCAATGGCGCTTGTGCTCGCCCGTTTCAAGCATGTCTCGCTGCTGACCGCCTATCTGGCCACCAGTCCGGGCGGTGAGGATACCGTGGCCATCATCGCGGCCACCACGCCCGGCGTTGACATGCCCTTCGTCATGGCCATGCAGACCGTGCGCTTCGTGCTCGTGCTGTTTACCGGCCCGCTACTCGCCCGCACGCTCAGCCGGTGGGTGGAGCGGTAGCGGAAAGCACAAAAGACAGCCCTGCCGGAAGCAGACTGTTGATATTGGTCGATTTTTAAGGAAATTTTTGGCTGGGGGACCTGGATTCGAACCAGGGCTGACCGGGTCAGAGCCGGTAGTTCTACCGCTAAACTATCCCCCAGCAAGGAGAGAGCGGCGCGATGCGCTGCGGTGATCAGGCATATACCCGCCTGCTCCGGGGCACGCAACCCCCTGCCACGCTTTTTTATAAACTTTTCTCTTTTGTCTTGCGTTTCATGCAGAACACTCAACACAATAGGTAATACCTTGGCCGTCAAACGGGTTTGGGATGAACATGGTCCAGCAGCCGCCCAGTGCAAATATACGCCAGCCGGCAGGGATTGCACCCCGCCCGCCCGCCATGCACCGCCGCTTCATGCGCGCGCCGCTTTATGCTGCCATTGACCTTGGCACCCATAACTGCCGCCTGCTCATTGCCCGCGCGGGCGAGCACGGTCTGCGCGTGATCGACAGTTTCAGCCGCGCCGTGCGCCTTGGCGAAGGGCTGCACCATTCGGGCCAGCTGGCCGATGCCGCCATGGAGCGTACCCTGACCGCCCTTCAGGCCTGTGTGGCGCGCATGGGGCTGTATGACCTGCATGGCCACCGCGCCATCGCCACCGAAGCCTGCAGGCGGGCGGCCAATGGCATGGAGTTCATCGGCCGCGTGCTGCACGAGACCGGGCTCGACATATCCGTCATTTCCGCGCGGGAGGAGGCCGAGCTTGCCCTTGCGGCGTGCACCTCCCTGCTGCAGGGCGGGCGCGCGGGCACCAGCCGCGGGCTATTGTTCGATATTGGCGGCGGCTCGACCGAGATCGCCTGGGCGCGCATCGACCGCGAGGCCGGGCGGCATGACCTGTCGGGCTATGTCAGCCTGCCGGTGGGCATCATGACCCTGGCCGAGCGCCATGGCGCCGACATCTTTACCGACCAGGGCTACCACGGCGTCGTATCCGAAATCAGCGACGTGCTGCGCGGCTTTGACGACGTGCACTGCATTGCGCGTGAAATCGCGCGCCAGAATGTCATGCTGCTGGGCACCAGCGGCACCGTAACCACGCTGGCCAGCCTTGCCCTGGGCCAGGACCGTTACGACCGGGCCAGCATTGATGGCTCCGCCCTGTCCGTGCCCCGCGCCCTGAGCATGATCGACACCCTGCGCGCCGGCGGGCTGGAAGGGCTGGTGCGCAACCCCATCATCGGGGCGGAGCGTGCGCGCTACATCCTGCCGGGCTGCGCCATATTCGAGGCCATCGTCACCACATGGCCCATGCCGGAAGTGACCGTGGCCGACCGGGGATTGCGCGACGGCCTGCTTTTACGCATGATTGGCGACCGCAGGCGACAGGCGGCCCCAGCCACCGCGCCACCTTCCTTTTCCCTGTACAATCGTTTGGAGCACCAGGTCAGTCCCTGACCGCGTCCCGTCATGAAGCAGCGTTCCACCACCCGCATTCCGGGCAAGGCCCGTACCAGCAGTCTCACCCCCGGCGGTGACAGCGCAAGCGACGGCCAGGCCGCCCAGTCCAACCGCACCAAGACCGTAACCGTAAAGAAGGCACGCGGGCGCACGACCGCCCAGCACCGCTGGCTGCAGCGCCAGCTCAACGACCCCTACGTGCAGGCCGCCCAGAAGCAGGGCTGGCGCTCACGCGCGGCCTTCAAGCTGATCGAACTCGATGACCGTTTTCACCTGATTACGCCGGGCACGCGCGTCGTCGATCTTGGCGCGGCGCCGGGCGGCTGGACGCAGGTGGCAGTCAAGCGTGGCGCGGCCGAGGTGGTGGGCGTGGACCTGCTGCCGGTCGATCCGGTGCCGGGCGCGACCATTATCGAAGGGGATTTCAATGACCCCGACATGCCAGACCGCCTGACGGACCTGCTTGGCGGGCGGGCCGACGTGGTCATGTCCGACATGGCGCCCAACACCACGGGCCATGCGCCGACCGATCACCTGCGCATCATTGGCCTGGCCGAACTCGCGCTGGATTTCGCCACGCGCATTCTCGCCCCCGGCGGCGCGTTCGTGGCCAAGGTATTTCAGGGCGGATCGGAAAAGCAGATGCTGGCTGAACTCAAGCGCCTGTTCACGCAGGTGCGCCACGCCAAGCCCCCCGCGAGCCGCAAGGAATCCAGCGAGCTTTACGTGGTGGCCACCGGCTTTCGTGGCCTTGATGGCGAAGGGGAAGGCTGAAGCCACCCTCCCCCCGGCGGGCCATCATGCCGCGTGATGGTCATCCCACAGCCATGCAGCGCCCCGCACGCCGGAACTGTCGCCATGCTTGTTACGCACGATGGGCGTGGTGCAGTTGGGGGTGATGACATAACGCCGCATGAGGCGGGGCACGCGCTCATAGATCGAATCAAGGTTCGATACGCCGCCGCCCAGCACGATGATGTCGGGGTCCATGAAATTGATGGCCATGGCGCAGGCGCGGGCCATGCGGTCCATGTAGCGGTCGAGCGCGCCGATGGCGGTCAGGTCGCCTGCCTCGGCCTCCTGCTCGATATGGGCAGCGCTGCGGTGGCCGGGACCTTTCCAGTCCTGCGCCAGCGCCGAGCCACTGAGAAAGCGCTCCATGCAGCCCTCATTGCCGCAGAAACACTTGGGCATGGGGAATTCCTCAATGCGCGGCCAGGGCAGCGGCACATGCCCCCATTCCCCCGCAATATGGTTATGCCCGATCAGCAGCTTCTGGTCGACTACGATGCCTGCGCCCATGCCGGTGCCGATGATCACGCCAAACACGCTGTGATGACCCGCCCCCGCGCCATCAATCGCCTCTGACAGCGCAAAGCAGTTCGCATCATTCTCGATGCGCACCTCGCGCCCGAGGGCTGCCGTCATGTCAACGATCAGGGGCTGGTTGTTGAGCCACGTGGCATTGGCGTTCTTGATCACGCCCGTATCGGGGCTGATGGAGCCGGGAATGCCGATTCCAACCGTGCCGGTGCCCCCGAGTTCCTGATCAACACCCCGGATCAGGTCGCACATGGCCTCGATGGCCGCGGGGTAGTTGCCAGGATTGGCAATACGGCGGCGCAGCAGCTCGGCACCATCCATGCCGAGGGCGGTTATTTCGATCTTGGTACCGCCAAAATCAATTCCAATACGATAGTCGGCCATCCGGAGTCTTTCTTTCATCATGTTTTATCAGTGGCGCATTTGCTTTTATGATCGTACCTGCACGCAACATCAAACCCTGATGCAAGGGCATAGCTGCCAACCACCAAGGAGGCATGGCCACCCATGAGTGAAATCCTGCTAGACGCGCGCGGCCTGACCTGCCCCCTGCCCGTGCTCAAGGCCAACCGCATGCTGCGCGGGCTGCCACCCGGCGCGCGGCTGCGCGTGATCGCGACCGACCGGGCCTCGGTTGCGGATTTCCAGGCTTTCTGCCGCGAAACGGGCCATGCCCTCATCGCTTTTGGCGAGGAAGGCGGCACGCTTTCCTTCGTCATCCGCCGCAGGCCCGACGCAACGCCCGCCCCCGCCACGCCACCGGCCTCGGCATAGACTCCAAAATGCCGTAAAACGCGTTGTCCCCTTGGCAGGAGGGCCTTCAAGGATGTAAGGCCTCCGCCAGCCCCGTTATTTCAGGAAGTGCCGCGCCCACATGACCGATGACCTGACCAACCTTTCCTTCGAGGAGGCTCTGGCCGAACTTGAAGCCATCGTGCGCCAGCTTGAGGTCGGCCAGCTGCGGCTGGAAGACGCGATCACGGCCTATGAGCGTGGCGCCGCCCTGCGACAGTACTGTCAGAAGAAACTGGACGAGGCCGAGGCCCGCGTTCAGGCGATTGTCCAGCGTGCCGATGGCGCGCTGGAAGCGAAACCAATGGATTGATGCACCAGATGAGCCAAACAACAGCACCCTCGTCCCAAACAGACGGAACGGATCGCATGGTCCGTCTGCGTGCATCCATGTCCGCGCGCGCCACCGCCATCGAGGCGATGATCGACCGCCTGCTCCCGCGCGTGGAAGGCGGCGAGGCCCGCCTGATCGATGCCATGCGCTATGCCACCCTTGGCGGCGGCAAGCGCCTGCGTGGCTACCTGGTGGCCGAAGTGGCCAGCCTGTTCAAGGCCAGCACCGAGGCGGCCGACCGTGTCGCGGCCTCGGTCGAGATGCTGCACGCCTATTCCCTGGTGCATGACGACCTGCCCGCCATGGATGATGACGACCTGCGCCGTGGCCAGCCTTCCACCCACCGCAAGTTCGATGAGGCCACCGCCATCCTCGCCGGTGACGCGCTGCAGACCATGTCGTTCGACATCCTGGCCAATCCGCTCACGCATGCTTCCGCTGAAGTGCGCATCAATCTCGTGCGCGCGCTGGCCGATGCCTCGGGCGCGGCTGGCATGGTGGGTGGCCAGATGATCGACATGGAAGGCGAAGGCCGCGCCCTGTCGCTTGAGGAAGTCGCCCGCCTGCACGCGCTCAAGACCGGCTGCCTGATCCGTTACGCCGCCGAGGCCGGGGCCATCCTCGGCCAGGCCAGCGATGACGTGCGCAAGCGCATCTCGGCCTATGGCCGCGACCTTGGCGCCGCCTTCCAGATTGCCGATGACGTGCTCGACGCCACCGCCAGCGCCGAGGAACTCGGCAAGACCGCAGGCAAGGACGAGGCAGCTGGCAAATCCACCTATGTCGCCCTGCTGGGCGTGGAGGGGGCCGCGCGTGAGGCGCGGCGCGTGGCCGCGCAGGCCGAATCCCATATCGACATCTTCGGGCCCGAGGCTGATCGCCTGCGCGACCTGGTGCATTACGTGGTCGAGCGCAGGAACTGATCGACATGAGCGAGAGCAACACGTCCTCCCCCATCCCCACCCTTGGGCGCTATGCCCAGCTTGACCGGGTGCAGTGGCCGCACGACATGCGCAACCTCTCGGTCGAGCAGCTCAAGCAGCTTGCGGAGGAACTGCGGTCGGAGACGATCGATACCGTGTCCACCACCGGCGGCCATCTTGGCGCCTCCCTTGGCGTGGTTGAGCTCACGGTGGCGCTGCATGCCGTGTTCGACACCCCCGCCGACCGCGTGATCTGGGATGTGGGCCACCAGACCTACCCCCACAAGATCCTGACCGGGCGGCGCGACCGCATCCGCACCCTGCGCCAGCCGGGCGGGCTTTCGGGCTTCACGCGGCGCAGCGAGAGCGAATACGACCCGTTTGGCGCGGCGCATTCCTCCACCTCCATCTCGGCGGGCCTCGGCATGGCCGTCGCCCATCACCTGCGCGCGGAGGAAGACCCCTCCTACCGCGAGCGCAACGTGATTGCGGTGATCGGCGATGGCTCGATCTCGGCGGGCATGGCGTATGAGGCGATGAACAACGCCTCGCATTGCGGCCCCGGCGCCGAGCGCCTGATCGTGGTGCTCAACGATAACGAGATGTCGATCGCGCCGCCCGTGGGCGCGATGTCGAGCTACCTGTCGCGGCTGATGTCCTCGCGCAAGTTCCTGTCCCTGCGTGAACTCGCCGCCAAGATGGCCAAGCGCCTGCCCGGCCGCCTCGAGCGCACCGCCAAGAAGGCCGATGAATACGCCCGCGGCATCATGACCGGCGGCACTTTGTTCGAGGAACTCGGCTTCTATTATGTCGGCCCCGTTGACGGGCATGACATGAACCAGCTCGTGCACATCCTGCGCAACCTGCGCGATGCCGAGGATGTCGGCCCCGTGCTGCTGCATGTCATCACCGAAAAGGGCCACGGCTACAGCCCGGCCGAATCGGCTGGCGACAAATACCACGCCGTCTCGAAGTTCAACGTGGTCACCGGCGAGCAGAAGAAGGGCCCGTCCGGCCCGCCGAGCTATACCTCGGTGTTTGCCAAGGAACTCGTGCGCCAGGCGGCGACTGACGACAAGATCGTCACCATCACCGCCGCCATGCCCTCGGGCACCGGGCTCGACAAGTTCGCCAAGGCCTATCCCGACCGCTTCTTTGACGTGGGCATTGCCGAGCAGCACGCCGTGACCTTTGCCGCCGGCATGGCCACCGAGGGACTGCGCCCGTTCTGCGCCATCTATTCCACCTTCCTGCAGCGCGCCTATGACCAGGTGATGCATGACGTCGTGCTGCAGAAGCTGCCGGTGCGCTTCGCCATCGACCGCGCGGGGCTGGTCGGCGCTGATGGCGCGACCCATGCCGGTGCGTTTGACATCGCCTATCTGGGCTGCCTGCCCGGCATCACGCTCATGGCGCCGAGCGACGAGCTTGAACTGCTGAACATGACCGCCACCGCGATCGCGTTTGACGAAGGCCCGCTTGGCCTGCGCTACCCGCGCGGCGCGGGGCTGGGGCTGGACCTGCCGGCGGCGGGCCAGATCCTCGAGATCGGGCGCGGGCGAATCGTGCGCGAGATGGCGCGCCAGTCCGGCCCCGAGCAGGGCGGCATCGCCATCCTCTCGCTCGGGCCGAGGCTGGCCGACGCGCTCAAGGCCGCTGACATGCTGGCCGCCCAGGGGCTTTCCCCCACCGTGGCCGATGCCCGCTTCGCCAAGCCGCTCGACACGGCGCTGATCGAGCAGCTCGCGCGCAACCATGCGGTGCTGATCACCATCGAGGAAGGCTCGGTTGGCGGATTCGGTTCCTTTGTCATGACGCATCTGGCAAAAACCGGCCTGCTCGACCGCGTGCGCTTCCGCCCCATGACACTGCCCGACCGCTTCATCGATCATAACAGCCAGGAAGCCCAGTACCATGAGGCCGGGCTGGATGCGCCCGCCATCGTGGCGACCGCGCTCTCCGCCCTTGGCGTGCCGCAGTCACGGCAGATGGCCTGAGCTGCGGGCCGGTCGGGGTAGTACCGCTCATGGCAAAACGACGCGTTGACCAGATGCTTGTGGACCGGGGACTGGTGGAAAGCCGCACCCGGGCGCAGGCCCTCATCATGGCGGGGCTGGTCTATACATCCGACCGGCGCATTGCCAAGGCGGGCGACCAGTTGCCCGAAGACGCACCGCTTGCGCTCAAGGGGCAGGACCACCCGTGGGTCTCGCGCGGGGGGATCAAGCTGGCGCACGGGCTGGAGCATTTCGGCCTCTCGCCTACTGGCCTGACCTGTCTTGACGTGGGAGCATCGACCGGCGGTTTTACCGACGTGCTGCTGCATGAAGGGGCTGCAAAGGTCTATGCGGTCGATGTTGGCCACGGACAGCTTGCGTGGAAGCTGCGCAGCAATACCGAGCAGGTCGTGGTGCTGGAAAAATGCAATGCCCGCGCGCTCGATGCCACGATCATCCCCGACCCCATTGGCGCGCTGGTATGTGATGCCAGCTTCATTGGCCTGCGCACGGTACTGCCCGCAGGGCTTGACCTGTGCGTGCCCGGCGCCTGGGCCATTGCGCTGATCAAGCCGCAGTTCGAGGCCGGGCGCGATGCGGTTGGCCCCAAGGGCGTGGTGCGCGACCCGGCGGTGCATGAGGCCGTGTGCGCGATGATACGCGACTGGTGGGCTGACCTGCCGGGCTGGACCGTGCTGGGCATTGATGCCAGCCCCATCACCGGGCCGGAAGGCAACCGGGAATTTCTGATCGCGGCCCGCAAGGACGGCTGATCGGCAGTCGCATCCACGGCCCCGGCTGTGATACACAGGCCGCATGAGCGGGATGCAATGCCCCTCCCCTTACGCATGACATGAAAAACAGAGGCAGCCCCGGTATGTCCGCAGCCCCCGCAACTTCCCCTTCCCGGTTACGTGACGGGACGGCGGCCTCGCTCCTTGATGATGCGGAGCGCACGCGCATCCGGGCCAAATCCGCCCAGTTCGCGCCGCCCACCGCAGCCCTGCCCGATGGCAGGCGAGACCTTGTGGGCCTGTCGCGCGAGGAACTGACCGAGATCATGGTCGAGATTGGCGAAAAGCCATTCCGCACCAAGCAGTTGTGGCACTGGATCTACCACCAGGGCGCCACCGATTTCTCGCGCATGAGTTCGATTGCCCGCCCCCTGCAGGAAAAGCTGGCCGAGCGCTTTGTCATCGGCCGCCCCGGCGTGGTGACGGAGCAGACCTCGCAGGATTCCACGCGCAAATTCCTTTTCCGCTTCCGTGATGGGCAGGAGGCGGAAACCGTCTACATCCCCGACCGGCAGGAAGACCGGGGTGCGGTGTGTATTTCCTCGCAGGTGGGCTGCACGCTGTCATGCACCTTCTGCCATACCGGCACGCAGGCGCTGGTGCGCAACCTTGGCGCTGCCGAGATCGTGGGCCAGTTCATGGCCGCGCGTGACAGCTATGGCGAATGGCCCAGCCCCAAGGGCGACACGCCGCGCCTGCTCTCGACCATCGTGCTGATGGGCATGGGCGAGCCGCTCTACAATTACGACAACGTGGCCAAGGCGATGCGCATCATCATGGATGGCGAGGGCATCGGCCTTTCGCGCCGGCGCATCACGCTCTCCACATCCGGCGTGGTGCCGATGATGGACCAGTGCGGGGCCGAGCTTGGCATTAACCTTGCCGTGTCGCTCCATGCCGTGCGCGATGACCTGCGCGACGAGATCGTGCCGCTCAACCGCAAGTATCCGATCAAGGAAGTCATTGCCGCCTGCCGCCGCTACCCCGCCGCCAGCAATGCGCGCCGCATCACGTTTGAATACATCATGCTGCGCGGCATCAATGACAGCGAGGCCGATGCGCGTGAACTCGTGCGGCTGATCTCGGGCATTCCGGCCAAGGTCAACCTCATTCCGTTCAACCCGTGGCCAGGCAGCAGCTACAAACCCTCCACGCGCGAGCAGTTGGAGAAGTTTGCGAATATCGTGATGGATGCGGGCTTCGCCTCGCCCATCCGCATGCCGCGCGGGCGCGACATTCTGGCCGCCTGCGGGCAGTTGCGCACCGAAAGCCAGCGCCTGCGCCGCGCCGCCCGCCCTGATGACGCGCCCGATCCGGTGGAATGACGTAAAAATCCGCCTTTCGCTTCTGGTCGCCCGCAGCGTGGGATGCTAGGAGGGCAGGCCGCCGGTTTTCCCGGCAAAGTATTGTCAAACGTTTTGTCGACAGGAGCGTTCTCCCATGGCCGCCAAGGATGTCAAAAAGGTCGTTCTCGCGTATTCGGGCGGTCTTGATACTTCCGTGATTCTGCGCTGGTTGCAGACCACCTATAACTGTGAAGTCGTGACCTTCACTGCCGATCTTGGCCAGGGCGAGGAACTTGAGCCCGCCCGCCGCAAGGCCGAGATGTTTGGCGTGAAGGAAATCTTTGTCGAGGATCTGCGCGAGACCTTCGTAAAAGATTTCGTCTTCCCCATGTTCCGCGCCAATGCGCTGTATGAAGGGCAGTACCTGCTGGGCACCTCCATCGCCCGCCCGCTGATCGCCCAGCGCCAGATCGAGATTGCCGAGCAGGTCGGCGCCGATGCCGTGGCCCATGGCGCCACCGGCAAGGGCAATGACCAGGTGCGCTTCGAACTGGCCTATTACGCGCTCAAGCCCGACATCACCGTGATCGCGCCCTGGCGCGAATGGGACCTGACCTCGCGCACGCGCCTGCTCTCATTCGCTGAAGAGCACCAGATCCCCATCGCCAAGGACAAGCGCGGCGAGGCCCCCTTCTCGGTCGATGCGAACCTGCTGCACTCCTCATCGGAAGGCAAGCTGCTTGAAGACCCGGCGGTCGGCCCCGATGAGATCGTGTTCCAGCGCACCATCTCGCCCGAGGCAGCCCCCGACAAGGCAACCGAAATCACCATCGATTTCGTATCCGGCGACCCGGTGGCCATCAACGGCGTGGCCATGTCACCCGCAACGCTGCTCACGCGCCTGAACGAACTCGGCCGCGACAACGGCATTGGCCGCCTCGACCTGGTGGAAAACCGCTTCGTGGGCATGAAGTCGCGCGGCATTTACGAAACGCCGGGTGGCACGATCCTGCTGACCGCGCACCGCAGCATCGAGAGCATCACGCTCGACCGCGAGGCCATGCACCTCAAGGACAGCCTGATGCCGCGCTATGCCGAGGTGATCTATAACGGCCTGTGGTTCTCGCCCGAGCGGCACATGCTGCAGGCGCTGATCGACCGCAGCCAGCATTCCGTATCGGGCCGCGTGCGGCTGAAGCTGTACAAGGGCAACGTGATCTGCGTGGGCCGTGAAAGCCCCAACAGCCTGTATGATACCCGCGTCGTCACCTTCGAGGACGATCAGGGTGCGTATAACCAGGCCGATGCGCAGGGCTTCATCAAGCTCAACGCGCTGCGCCTGCGGCTTGGCGCCAAGATTGGCCGCCGTGGTGGCGCGCTCTGATCGCCTGCGCCCCTTCTTTCATCCCTTCAACAGCCTGCCGAGGTGTCATGAAACGCTTTTCCCGTGTCATTCCCCTTCTTGCCGCAGCCGTGGTGGCGGTGCCACTTGCGGCCTGTGGCGGCGGAAACAAGGATGACCAGCCGGAACTGACCCCGGCGCAGTTCATGGACAACGTGCGCAAGCAGCCCGGTGTCCAGACCCTGCCCGACGGGCTGGCCTACAAAGTGCTCCAGTCCGGCCCTAAGGATGGGGCGCAGCCCACCATCAATGACAGCGTGATGGTGATCTATGAAGGCCGCCTGCCCGATGGTGGCATCTTTGACAGCTCCGACCAGCATGGCCACGGCGCGTATATGCAGATGCCGCTGGAAATGGTGATCAAGGGCTGGCAGGAAGCCGTGCCCAAGATGCATGTGGGCGATACGTGGATGCTGTACGTGCCGCCTGAACTTGGCTATGGCCACAAATCAATGGGCATCATCCAGCCGGATAGCCCGCTGATTTTCAAGATCCAGCTGCTAGGCGTCTCGCCCGGCGGTCGTTAAGCCCTGAAAGAGCCATTCATCCGCCGGGTGGGTGGCTCTTTTCACATGATGGGACAGGAACCGGACAACCGACATGGGTATTGCTACCGGGCGCATGGCGTCCGTACTGCGCGGAGGCTGCATGCTGGCCGCCGTGGCGCTGCTGGCCGCCTGCACGCGCCACGGGCAGGAAGGCTATGCGCGCTACCGCACCAATTGCGGCATCTGCCACCACGGCGGTGAAGGGCTGAAGGGCGAGATCCCGCCCATTACCGGCCGCGTGGACAGGATCGCCACCTCGCCCGAGGGCAGGCAGTACCTCATGCATGTGTTGCTGAACGGGCTGAATGGCCCGCTGAAGATCGATGGCGTGCCCTACAACTTCTTCATGCCGTCCTTCCGCGCCCATCTGTCGGATGAGGAGATCGCCTCCATCCTCAGCTATCTGGCCACGCGCGGCGACACCCACCCCGCCCCGGTCTTTACCGCAGCCGAGGTGGCGCGTGAGCGCGCCCACCCCCTGAGCAGCAGCATGGTGGCGGATGAACGCCGCCGCCTTGATGCAATCCACCCCCTGCCCTGACCACCGCGCACCTTGACCGGCGCGGGCAAATAAACGGAAAATACTTTTATGCAACGCCTGTTTTCCGGCATTCAGCCGACCGGTATCCCGCAGCTTGGCAACTACCTGGGCGCGATACGCAACTGGGTTGCGCTCCAGCGCGACCATGAGTGCATCTTCTGCCTGGTGGACATGCACGCCATCACCACATGGCAGGACCCCGCCACCCTGCGCCAGCAGACACTGGCCCAGACCGCCGTGCTGCTGGCCTCGGGCATTGATGTGCAGAAGCATATCCTGTTCAACCAGTCCGCTGTCAGCGCGCATGCCCGGCTGGGGTGGATTTTCAACTGTGTTGCGCGCCTGGGCTGGCTCAACCGCATGACCCAGTTCAAGGACAAGGCGGGCAAGGACCGCGAGAAGCATTCCGCAGGGCTGTATGTCTATCCCGACCTCATGGCAGCCGACATCCTGGCCTACAGGGCCACGGCGGTGCCGGTGGGCGAAGACCAGAAGCAGCACCTTGAACTGACCAACGACATTGCCCAGAAATTCAACCATGATTACGGGGTGGAGTTCTTCCCGCAGGTCGAGGCCCTCATTCCGCCGCAGGGCGCGCGCGTGATGAGCCTGCGCGATGGCACCAAGAAAATGTCCAAATCCGATCCCTCCGCCCAGAGCCGGATCGAGATGACGGATGATGCCGATACCATCGCCAACAAGATCAAGCGCGCCAAAAGCGATTCCGAAGCCCTGCCATCAGAGGAAGCAGGCCTTGAAAACCGGCCCGAGGCCCGCAATCTTGTCACCATATATGCCACTCTGGCCGATATGCCCGTTACGGATGTGCTCCGGCAGTTTGGCGGCCAGGGCTTTGGCCCGTTCAAGGCGGCGCTGACCGAGGTGGTGGTAGGCGCTGTCTGCCCCATCGCCGCCGAGACGGAGCGCCTGCTCAGGGAACCCGGCTTCCTGTGCGACACCCTGCGCGAAGGAGCCAACCGCGCCCGCGTCATTGCCGAGCCCATCGTATCGGAAGCCGAGGCACTGATCGGCTTCCTGAAATAAACCCGAAAGGAACCGCCCCATGCGCCAGGAACTGCACAGCCTTCAGGTGAGCACGCGGGGCAAGGGGCTGGTTCCGATCGACCGGCCGGTGCTGGCCTGGGTGCGCGACAGCGGCATTGAAACCGGCCTGCTCACCCTGTGGTGCCGCCATACCTCCGCATCGCTATGCGTGCAGGAAAATGCCGACCCGACCGTGCGCACGGACATAGAGCGGTATTTCGAGGCCCTCGTGCCCGAGCAGCCCGGTCGCTACATCCATGATGATGAAGGCCCGGATGACATGCCCGCCCATCTGCGCGCCATGCTCACCAACACGCAGCTTTCCATCCCCGTGGCCAGTGGCAGGCCGGTTCTGGGCACATGGCAGGGGTTATACCTGTTCGAGCACCGCGCCCGCCCCCACCGGCGCGAGATCGTGCTGCACCTGATGGGTGAATGAAAAGCGTAAAAATTTTTGGATGCCGCCTTTTTTCAAAAGGCGGCGTTTCTTTTGAATCCTACAGCAATTCAGAGCGCACCCAAAATCGCGGCATGATGCTTGATATGCTCCGCCACGAAAGACTGGATGAACCAGTAGGAGTGGTCATACCCCGCATGCTCGCGCAACTGTAGCCCCTGCCCCGCAGCACCTGCCGCCACGCGCAGCAGGTCGGGCCTGAGCTGATTGTGCAGGAACTGATCCGCCGCACCCTGATCGATCAGGATGGTGGTGGGGTGGGTATGACCTGCTTCAAGCAGCAGCGTCGCATCATGCCGCGCCCAGGCCTTGCGGTCCGGGCCAAGATAGGCGGCAAACGCCTTCTCGCCCCACGGCACGATGGCCGGGTGGCAGATCGGGGCAAAGGCCGAGACGGACTTCCATTCCTGGGGCGCCGTGAGCGCATGCACCAGCGCGCCATGCCCGCCCATGGAATGCCCCATGATGCCACGTCGCGCGCCATCAACGGCAAAATGCTCCTGCACCAGTTGCGGCAGTTCCGTATCGATATAACTGCCCATGCGGTAATGCGTCCGCCATGCTGGCGTGGTGGCATCAAGGTAGAAACCGGCCCCGGTGCCAAGGTCGTATGTCTCGTCCTCGCCCGGCACGCCAGCGCCGCGTGGCGAGGTATCGGGGGCGACCAGCGCCAGCCCGTGCTCGGCAGCAAAGCGCACGGCGTTTGATTTGATGAGAAAGGTCTCCTGCGTGCAGGTCAGGCCGGCCAGCACGAACAGCACCGGCACCTTCTCGCCCGCCAGCGCGCGGGCGGGCAGGAACGCGCCAAAACGCGCCTCCAGCCCCAGCGTGGTGGAGGGATGGCTGTAAAAACCGACCTGCCCGCCGCAGGTTGCGTGTTCCTCAAGGGTTGTGATCTTGCTCATGGATCAGAACTCCACAACCGTGCGGATGCTTTCGCCCTTCGCCATCATGTCGAAGCCCTCATTGATGCGCTCGAGCGGCAGCCTGTGGGTAATCAGGCTGTCAATGTCGATGCGGTTTTCCATGAACCAGTCTACAATGCGCGGCACGTCGGTGCGCCCGCGCGCGCCACCAAAGGCCGAGCCGATCCACCGCCGCCCGGTCACGAGCTGGAAGGGACGCGTGCTGATCTCCTGCCCTGCACCTGCCACGCCGATGACGGTCGAGACCCCCCAGCCGCGATGCGCGCATTCCAGCGCCTGGCGCATGAGCGTGGGGTTGCCCACACATTCAAACGAGTAATCCACCCCGCCGCCGGTCAGTTCCACGATATGGCCGACAAGGTCGCCATCGGGGCCAAGATCTTTGGGGTTGATGAAATCGGTCATGCCGAATTTGCGGCCAATGGCCTCGCGCTCGGGGTTGATGTCGATGCCGATGATCCGATCGGCGCCAACCATCTTCGCCCCCTGGATCACGTTCAGCCCGATGCCACCCAGCCCGAACACGGCCACCGTGGCCCCTGCCTCGACCTTGGCGGTAAACAGCACGGCGCCGATGCCGGTGGTCACGCCGCAGCCAATGTAGAACACCTTGTCAAACGGGGCATCGGGCCGGATCTTGGCCAGTGCGATCTCGGGCAGCACGGTGAAGTTGGCGAAGGTGGAGCAGCCCATGTAGTGATGGATCGGCTGCCCTTTGAACGAAAAGCGCGACGTGCCATCAGGCATCAGCCCCTTGCCCTGTGTCGTGCGGATGGCCGTGCACAGGTTGGTCTTGCGCGAGAGGCAGGATTTACACTCCCGGCATTCCGGCGTGTAGAGCGGGATCACGTGGTCGCCGGGCTTCAGATGGCGCACGCCGGGGCCGACCTCGCGCACGACCCCTGCCCCTTCGTGACCCAGAATGGCGGGGAACAGCCCCTCCGGGTCAGCACCCGAGAGGGTGAACTTGTCGGTATGGCACAGGCCGGTGGCCATGATTTCCACCAGCACCTCGCCCTCACGCGGGCCCTCGAGCTGCACGGTCTCGATTTCAAGCGGTTTGCCAGCCTCGAAGGCAACGGCGGCCCTTACATCCATTGAAGCAGTCTTTCCTTAACATGCGTTACAGGCAGCAGGGCCCGTACATCTTCGCAACGATTAAGGGCATTGGGGCGCGGCACGTCAATGTCGCCCGGTCAGGAAAGCGTTAAGCTCTCTGCGTAACAAATGATGCCACGCGCCATGCCATGCTGCCCTGCCGGGCGCTGGATGTGATAAGCGCGAAAGCGGGGCTGGCAGCAGCACCCCGCTTTTTTTCAAACGGTCCGGGAACGCCATATGGTCATCAATCGCAAAATCGGCTTGTGGATCCTCATGCGCGAGAGCCTGCTCTCGCTCGTGCTGCTCTGTGCGTGGGATGTGGTCGTGGTTGTAATGTTCCAGATCTTCCATCAGGAATGGATGGAACAGCCCACCCTGCCCATATCGCTCATCGGCTCGGCGCTGGTACTGTTCATGAGCTTTCGCAACAACACCGCCTATAACCGCTGGTGGGAGGGGCGCACCCTGTGGGGGGCCGTGACCAATAACAGCCGCTCGTTTGCGCGGCAGGCGGGCACCATCCTGCGCGGCTGCCCGGATCTGGCCTGCGCCATGGCCGCCTACCCCTACGCGCTGCGCAGCGCGCTCGGCCGGCTTGATGACATTGATGACGTGCTGCGCCTTTTGCCTGATTCCATGAAGCCCGGCATCGAAGGCCGCGCCAACATTCCCGCCGCCATCCTGTTCCAGATCGGGCTGCGGGTGGAGGCGGAATGCCGCAGGATGGATATTGATGGCGCGCTGCAGGGCCAGATCGACCGCATCCTGTCTGACATGAGCAATGCGCAGGGCGGGCTCGAGCGCATCCGCAACACGCCGCTGGCCATCCAGTTCTCGGTTCTGCCCAAGGTGGTGGCGGCGGTGTTCTGCATCATCCTGCCGCTTTCCATGGTGCAGACGCTGGGGTGGATCACGCCGCTCGGCTCATCGCTCGTGGGGCTTCTGTTCGTGGCGCTCGACAAGATCGGCAGCGATTTGCAGGACCCCTTTGGCTCAACGCCGCACGGCATGCCCATGCTGACCATATCGCGCACCATCGAGATCGACCTCATGCAGTCCTGCGGGCTGCCCGCGCCGCCGCCGCTGGCCCCGGTCAGGGGCGTTCAGGGCTGAAGCCGCGCGGTGCAAGCGCCTCAAGACAACAGGCGCAATTTATGCTATGGGGTGGCCATGAGCATGTTCAGAACCACCCAGAAGGGCACTGTGACCGATGCCATGGCGCGGACCGCCGCCGCGACCACGGCAGCCGAGGCCAAGTCCAGCACGGCTGTAAAAGATGAAGATCCGTTCCGCGAGGGCGATGCCATCGTCTATGCCGCGCATGGCGTGGGCCGCGTTGACCGGATCGGGGTCGACGAGATCGCGGGCACGAAGCTGGAGATGATCCAGATCTCGTTCCCCGGCAACCAGATGACGCTGCGCATCCCGCTCTCGAAGGCGCGCAAGTCAGGCCTGCGCAAGATCGTCTCGCGCGAGATCGTGGACAAGGCGATGGCCATCATCAAGGGCAAGCCCCATGTCAGCCGTGGCATGTGGGCCCGCCGCGCGGTGGCCTATCAGGAAAAGATCAATTCCGGCGACCTCGTGCAGATTGCCGAAGTGCTGCGCGACCTGCGCCGCAATGTCGACAGCCTTGATGGCAGCTTTAGCGAGCGCAAGCTGTTCGAGGCGGCACAGGAACGCTTCGTGGCCGAAGTGGCCGTGCTGGAAGGCAAGGAGCCGACCGAAGTGCTGGAAAACCTGACCGAGGTGATGAAGGCGGCCTGATCCCGCCCCATCCCCACCATACCGACAAGACACCGCTGGCCTTTGTGCCAGCGGTTTTGTTTTGAGGGCTGTTTTTTTGAACCTGCTGGCCCCAGGTCAGTATTTGAACTGGTAAAGCAGGCCGATACTGCTGCCCGGATCATTCTCCGGCGTGGTGAAGCCGGTCACGTTGCCGCCGGTGCCCACGGTGGTGTTGATCTTGAGCCGCTTGGTCAGGTCAACCTGCACCTGCGCCTGCGTGCCTGAACCCGATGTAGCCTGCTTGGCCCCCACATAGACCCCGCGCATGACATATTTGCCCGCCTCGATGGCCCCGGTATCGTTCCCGCCCGAGCCGTTGGAGGAACTGCTCATCTGCAACCGGTCCAGATGCAGGGTCTTGCGCACCATGCCCAGCGGGTCGAAGGCGGAGCCACCGCTCACGCTGGCTACGGCGGCGGCGATGGAGGCCATCTGCGTGGGCGAGAGCGACTGCGTATCGGTGCCGAACAGCAGAATGGCCAGAATCTGGTCCTGCGAAAGCGGCGGCGAGGACGAGAAGGTAATTTTGGGCGCGCTGGCATAGCCACCCACGTTGAGTCGGGCCGTGCCATCATTGGTGCTGCGCTCGGCCACGAAATCCAGCGTCGGGTCAATGGCATGCGTTACCCCCACGCCATTGAACCCCACCTGCCCCTTGCTGAAGTCGAGCGAGATGCCACCGAGTGAGAAACCGCCCTTCACCAGCGAAAACGCCCCCGTCATCACCGGCGCGCTGGCGGTGCCGCCTGCGTGGATATGGCCATGCATTTCCGTATTCAGGCCATGCCCGCGCACATAGAACTGCCCCGGCGAGGTCACATCGAGCCCCAGCCCCACCACCAGCGGCGCGGCTTTGACGGTTTTGTCCTGATTTTTCTCATCCTCGGGCCGGATGACATCCAGATGGGCAACCGAACTGGGCAGGGAATCGGGAATGTTGATATCCACCCGCTTGAGCGTGAGGTTGCCGGTGGCGTCGATCCGGCTCGAAAGCTGCCCCTTTACGCCAATGTCGCCATTCAGCGTGGCGGTAATCAGGTCGCTGGCCAGCGGGCGGGCGTTATCGGCATGAACGTGCAGGTCGATCGGCTGGCCGGGCTGGAGCACGCCATAACTGCCCGAGGCCGCAAGGCTGCCCTTGCCCGCCTGCGCGGTGAGCGTTGCAATGACCAGCCTGTCACCCAGGGCATTGACCGTGCCCTGCATGCCTGAAAGCTGTATCCCCTCGCCAAAGTCATGGAACAGGCCATTGCTCAGGCTGAGCGTGCCATTAAGCCGGGGCTGGGCCGGGGTGCCGCGCACACCCAGCGCCACCTGCAGGTTGCCCCCCGCCTGCATGCCCTGCGCGCCGAGATAGGCATTGGCCACCGCCAGGTCCACCCGGCCATCGGCCTGCAGGGTAATCTGCCCGGCCTTATTGACTGGCGCCGTGCCATGCAGCCCCAGATTGACCTGCGGCCCCGCCTCGATCTGGGCATCCACCCGCGCCATGCCCGCATTGAGGTTGGCCGTGGCCTCGATCGAGGCCGGCGCGAGCGAGGATGTGTAGTCGGTGTGATATTTGAGGTCCGTGCCGCGCAGGCTCACCTTGCCCGTGGGGCTGGCGGGCGTGCCGGTCAGCCGGGCCTCGGCCGAGAGCTGGCCCTGCGCGTGCAGCGTGGGCACGAAGGGCGCCAGCAGATCGGGCGAGAGGCGGTTGATGGCCACATGCAGGTCAAGCGCCGGGCTGACCTTGCCGCTGGCTTCCACGCTGCCCGCCTGCCCGCGTGGCGGCATGAGGCTCACGCGCAGGTGGTCGAGCGCGATTTCCTTGCCATACCCCACGCTGACCGGACCATCGAGGCGCACCTGCTCGCCACGCGCCTGCGCCACAAGGCGGCGCACGCTCACCGACTGCCCGCTGATATTGGCCACCAGCGCCATGTCCAGCGTTGCGGGGCCGGTCCAGGGCGTATCGAGCGTGGACTGGGCATTTACATCCAGCCCCGAAAGCGGCCCTTTGGCCGTAACATGCGCCCGCCCCCCCATATCGCGGAAATGGGCGTTATCCACCACAAGGTCGAGGTCGGTCGTGGGCGCATTGCCCGTAAGGTCAAGCACATGGCCCTTGAGCACCACGCGGTCGATGCGGGCTATGGCGGCATTGAGGGCGCCATCCACATTCACGGCCAGTGCTGCGGGCGTCGTGGCCGTGGCGCTGGTGGTGTGCACGGTGGCGGCGACATGGCCGCTGATGTCCTGCCCGGTCAGGTCGTGCAGGTCGGCCAGCCGGGTCATGTGCACATCGAGCATGCCGGTTGGCACCTTGTGGCCATCGGGCAGCGTCATGTCCGCCGTGCCACCAAGGCTCTTCCAGCCCAGTTGGGCAATCTGCAGGTGGCGGCTGTTATCGGCATTGCTGTCCAGATGGGCGCTGACCTGTATGGGCGCGCGGTCCACCGTGCCGGAAATGGCAAGTTCCCCCTGCCTGATCTGGGGCAGATGCGCCATGGTCAGGCTGGCCTGCACATCACCCGCCGCCGTGTTGCTTGCCGCGATGCTGGCCTGGGTTTTCAGGCTGGCCATGAGGTCATTGACCGGCCCGACTGCATGCAGGTCAGCCTGCATGTGCCCTTTCAGCGTCGGCGCCAGCACATGCAGGTCCGACAGGGCCAGATGCGCCGTGGCATCCACGTTGAGCGGCGTGCCGGTTACGATCCGGGTGGGCGTGGCATCAAGTTGCAGGGTCCGGCCCTGAACCTGCAACGTGGTGAAGCGGATTGTATTGCCGTCCTTCCCGCCCGATGTCATGGTACCCGCAACGCTTGCATGCCCTTTATCGCCTATCAGCCCGACGGCCACCGGCAGGCCGCCATCAAGCACGATCTGGCTCTCGAGGCCGAACTGCCCGTCCTGCCCCCTCGCGGACAGGCTCATGGTGCCATCAAGGGCGGCATGACCATGCAGGTCCGTGCCGCCTGCCGCTGCCAGCGGGGCCAGGTCGGGCAGGTTAGCATGGAAGGTGGCGGCCATGGGCTGCGTGGTGGTGGCCTGCCCGGTCACCTGCGCCAGCGGGTGCGACAGCGATAGCGTGACCGGCCCCTTGGGCGCGTCGGGCCGCCACAGCACATCAAGTTTTAGCGGATCGGCTGCAAACAGTGTGGGCTGGCTACCCGGAATGCGCAGGCCCGTTACGGTAGCGTGCACCGCCGCATGTTCCGGCTGGCCCGCAACCGGGGCGCTCAGGCCGTCGGCTACCAGATGCAGGTTGGTGAAGCTGGTGTCGTTATAGGCCAGGCTGTCGATGTCGAGCGTGCCGTTGCCCGTAGGGCGGTCCAGCGTGCCACCCAGATGGGCGGCAAGATCCGCGCCCTGCCAGCCCGTGCCGCCAGCCGCCATTACCGCATCGCTATGGGCCGCGACATCCAGCGCCATGTGGTGATCGAGCAGGCCCAGTTGCCCATGCGCGCTGGCATGAATCCCTCCCGTGGCCAGCGCAAGGGCGAGTTGCGTGTTCTCGCGCGGGCCATGCAGCCCCAGCGAGAGATCAAGCGGCGCAAGGGCAGGCACCGCGCTGAGCGTGGCGAGGAAGCCATCCACCCCTTCGCGGGCGTGCAGGTCCAGCGCCACGTCGGCCTTGCCCAGCTTCGTTACGAGGTCGAGGCTACCGGGATGATCAAGCCGGGTCAGATTCAGCGCGATATCGGCTGGCGGCAGGGTGGCGACCGAGAAATGGTCAAGCACCGGGGCGATATCGGCCAGGCTGGCATGGCCATTGAGGCTGAAGGCGGCCGGAACCTGCGCCAGGGCCGCGCCCACGTCAATGCGCGCCACATGCACGGCCCTGATGTCCACGCCCATATGGATGCTGCCGCTCGAGGGCTTTTCAGGCTCTGGCGGGTGGGCGGGGTCATCCTCGCTCAGGCGCGGAATGGCCAGCCGCGCCATGGACAGGTTGCTGATGACCGCCCGCCGCGTGAGCAGCCGCAGGGGCGACCAGTCAAGCTGGAGGTCATCGATCGACAGCCACGCGCCCTTGTAGTCATCGAGTTCAAGATGCTGGACATGCAGCGCATCGGGAAAACGCCCCCCCAGCCCTGACAGATGCACGCTGCCCCCGGTCAGGCCCGGCAGGCGGCGCTCGATCTCGCGCTGGCCCGCCCCGGTATTGGCCGCCACCAGCACGATGGCCAGCGCCACGGCCACCAGCCCGAAAGGAATGCCAGCAGCCAGCGCGCAGGCCCGCGCGATGCGCCGCCCCGCGCGGGGCGCGGAGGAAGATGGCATGTCTTGCGGCATCAGAATGTCTCCCCCAGGCCCACGTACAGTTCCCACTTGTCGCCCCGGGCGGGGCGGTTGAGCGGCACCGCCACATCAAGCCGCACCGGGCCGATGGGGGTGTAGTAGCGCGCCCCGGCCCCGGCCCCCACGCGCACCGTGCCCTGAAACGGCGTGCGGTCTGCCGTGACCTGGCCTGCATCGATAAAGCCCACCGCGCCGAATTTCTGCAAGATGCGCTGGCGGTATTCAAACGACCCCGCATCCATCGACGTGCCGCCAATGGCGTAGCGCGTATTGGCAAATTGCGGGCCAACGCCCTGATAGCGGAAACCGCGCACCGTGGCCGAGCCACCGGCATAAAGCCGCTGATCGGGCGGAATGGCGAAGGTCGAGGCCCCTTCCACATTGCCAATGGTACCGCGAAACGCCAGCACGCTGCGGCCGGGGCGACTGAGGCCAAAGTTCTTGAGGTCGAAATAGGTCGAGACCGTGGCCTGCATGATGGCGAAGAACGAGGTACCATCGGTCAATGAGGCCGAGGGCGTGATGCTGGCCCCGATCCGCACGCCATGGGTGGCGGGGGTGATGGGGTTGTCCACACCCGTGCCGTCGTAATTGGCAGTCAGCGGCACAGAGAGAATGAAGTAGCTGTTGGTAGCGCGCATCTGCTCAATCTGTTCCTGCTCGATCTGCCCGCCAAACGACACGTTCCAGTGCCGGTTGACATGGCGCACGATGCCTATGCGCGCGAGCAGCGCGGTCTGGCGGTAGGAATAGAGTTCCTGCTTGATGCCCTCGATGCGGGCACTCAGGTTCTGCTGGCGTGAGCCGAAATCGGGCTTCATCAGGTCGGCATAGAAATCATAGCCCAGCCCCTGCTCCGCCGAGCCGCCAAGGCCGGTAATCAGCGCGGTGAGCCGCAGCCGCTCGGCATTGCCGAACAGGTTGTTATGCGTCCATGTCACACCCGCGCGGCCACCAAGGTCGGTTGAATACCCGCCCTCGGCCCCCACGCTGTGGCGCTTGCCTTCATGAAAGCCGAAATCGAGCGGCATGGAGCCATCAGGGGCGAGCGTATCGCCATGGTTGACCTGCACATCGGAGAACAGCCCCGTCGAGGCGATGTCCTGCCGGGCGCGCTCGATGCGCGAGGGCTGGTACAGCTCGCCCGGCGCAATGGTCAGCCTGCGCGCGATATAGGCCGGGTGCGTGCGCTGCAGCCCGCCAAAGGCGAATGCGCCAAGGTTCACCACCGGGCCGCGATGCACCGTATAGGCAATGTCGAGCGTATGGGTGGCAGGGCGCAGCCAGGCCTGCGGGGTGCTGACATGGGCCAGCGCGTAGCCTTCCTCCGTCAGCGCGGTCTGGAGTGCCGCCCCCGCCGTCAGCACGGCCTCGGCCTGCGCGGGCGCACCCGGCTTCATGCCGAAGGCCGCAACCTCGGTGGGGTTGAGATGGATGGGGGCATCCCCCTTGTCAGGGTTGAGCGTGACCGTGCCGATATGAAACAGCGGGCCGGTACTCACCGCGATGCTGACCTGCGCCTTGTGGCCTGCGGGCAGGGCCTGCATCCATTCCGGCAGGTCGGGGTCGCGCCCGTCCTGCCCGCCATCGGCGGGGGTGGCGCCCTTGTGGCTGCCATCGCTTATGGTGATGGTAATGGCGCCCGCGTAATAGCCGTAGCTTTCCAGCGCGCTGATCAGGCGGGAATAATCGTTGTGGATGCGCCCGGTCAGGGCAAAGGGGCTGACAGCCTGTGTTTTCTGGAGCGAAAGCAAGTCTGACGAGGCCTTGAGCGCTGCATCAAGGTCGGCATTGCCGGTGGGGCGGATGGTTGTGGTGTAATCCTGCGGGTCGGCCGCGAACGCCACGGGCACCCCCGGCAGGAGAACCGTCATGACCGCGAACAGGCTAACATAACCGGCCCTGCGCCGGGCACTGGCTGCCAGGCGGGGATGACGCAATCCTGTCAAACGGTGCTGCCCCTGTTGCTGTCTTCTTTCATGCGGTCAGTTGCCCACAGGGTATTGTCTGCCATTCCCGTCATGCATGATCAAACCGATATTAACGCTTCTCCCTTAATAAGTTCCGAATTTGTCGCATTGAAGGACAAAACGGGCCGGGGATGTTGCAAACTGTCTCCACGCCCGCGTTCCTGGCTTGACATACCCCCGATTCCGGCAGGCATGATCGGGTTCAAACGGGCAAGGGGGCCGCGCCCGGCACCCCACCCTTCGCACCAGGAGCGTTGATGGGCAGACCATGTGTTCCCGGCTTTATCGGCGGCAAGCCTCTTGACCGCGCGCAGGCAAGGCCCGATGTCTTGCCCCCGTTGCGTGGGCGCGTGCCCGCGATGATGCCTGAGGATACCTGACCGTGAACAGCCTGTCTCCCCGCCCCGGCGTGGCCACGCCACAAGCCAGCACGTCATCCACCAGGGGGCTTCATGTCATAACATGGGGCTGCCAGATGAACGTGTATGACAGCGAGCGGATGTCCGACGTGCTGCGCCCGCTCGGCTACCGGGCCGTGAGCACGCCGGATGCGGCTGACATGATCATCCTCAACACCTGCCACATCCGCGACCGCGCGGCGGAGAAGGTGTTCTCCGAACTCGGCCGCCTGCGCAAGGTCAAGGAAGCGCGCGCCGAACAGGGTGCGGCCACCGTGCTCGCGGTGGCAGGCTGTGTTGCCCAGGCGGAGGGCAAGGAAATCCTGGCCCGCGCGCCGTATGTCGATATCGTGCTCGGCCCCCAGACCTATCACCGCCTGCCCGAGATGGTGGCGCGTGCCGCCCGCGCGGCGGGCGCCGTGATCGAGACCGACTTCCCCGTCGAGCAGAAATTCGATTTCCTGCCCGCCGACCGCGCGGCCCCTGCGGGCGGGTCCGCCTTCCTCACCATTCAGGAAGGGTGCGACAAATTCTGCTCCTTCTGCGTCGTGCCCTATACGCGCGGGGCGGAAAGCAGCCGGCCCGCGCAGGCCGTGCTTGATGAGGCCCGCAGGCTCGTGGCGGGTGGCGTGCGCGAGATCACGCTGCTGGGCCAGAACGTGAATGCCTATCATGGGGAAGGCCCGGATGGCCGCACATGGGGCCTCGCCCGCCTCGCCCGCGTGCTGGCGGGAGAGCTGGGCATCGAGCGCATCCGCTACACCACGTCGCACCCGCGCGACATGGAGGATGACCTGATCGCCGCCCACCGCGACCTGCCGCAGCTCATGCCGTTCCTGCACCTGCCGGTGCAGTCCGGCTCCGACCGGGTGCTCGCGGCCATGAACCGGGGCCACACGGCTGATGACTACCGCACGCTCGTGGCCCGCCTGCGTGAGGCGCGGCCCGACCTTGCGCTGTCATCCGATTTCATCGTGGGCCATCCCGGCGAGACGGATGCCGATTTTGCCGACACGATGCGTCTGATTGACGAGATCGGCTTCGCGCAGGCCTATTCCTTCAAGTATTCCTCCCGCCCCGGCACGCCTGCCGCAGGTGCTGGCATGCACGTGCCCGAGGATGTGAAGGATGCCCGCCTGCAGGAACTCCAGGCCATGCTGCGCGTGCAGCAGGATGCATTCAATGATGCAACCATAGGCCAGGTGGTGCCCGTGCTCTTTACGGGGCGGGGGCGCAAGCCCGGTCAGGTTTCGGGCAAGAGCCCATGGCTGCAGGCCGTGAGCGTTGAAGGCCCGGACAGCCTGATCGGCCAGATCGCCAATGTGGATATCCGCCACAGGTACACCAACTCGCTTGGTGGCATCCTGACAGAGGAGACAGACAGGGCTTGAGAGAACAGACACAATCCACGCTCCACGCCCCCCGTCGCAGCGGCGGGCGGCGTACCCCCGGTGGCACGGCCGCGGCCAATGACCGCACCGTGACCATGCAGTTTGAAGATAACGTGCTGCTGGCGCAGCTTGTGGGTGACCATGACCGCCACCTGCTGCATCTTGAACGTGGATTTGATGTCCGGCTGGCGTGTCGGGGCAACCGCATTGCCATTACGGGTGCTGCCCAGCGAGTGGAACTGACACAGGCCACGCTGACCGAACTCTACCGCCGCGCCACAGCGGGGCAGGCGGTCGATACCGCCACCGTCGATACCGCCATCCGGCTTGCCGCCCATGCCTTTTCGGCGCCCGCGCCACGCCCTGTTACGGGAGGACTGCCCGCCATGCCCGACACCCGTACCGCCACGGCCCCCGCCAGCCCGACGCTTGCCGACCTGCCCACCATCATGACCCGGCGCGGCCCCGTGGCCCCGCGCTCGGTTGGCCAGGCCGAATACATGGCCATGCTGGCCCGGCAGGAAATGGTGTTTGGCCTCGGCCCCGCAGGCACGGGCAAGACCTACCTTGCCGTAGCCCAGGCCGTGGCCATGCTGCAGGCGGGCCAGGTCGACCGCATCGTGCTGTCACGCCCTGCGGTGGAAGCAGGCGAGCGGCTGGGCTTTCTGCCCGGCGACCTGAAGGAAAAGATCGACCCCTACCTCCGCCCGCTGTATGACGCCCTGCACGACATGATGCCGGGCGATCAGGTGATCCGGCGCATGGGCACGGGGGAGATCGAGGTCGCACCCCTGGCCTTCATGCGCGGGCGCACGCTGGCGCACTGTTTTGTCATTCTGGACGAGGCGCAGAACACGACCCCCGCCCAGATGAAGATGTTCCTCACCCGCATGGGTGAAGGCACGCGCATGGTCATTACCGGCGATCTCAGCCAGGTTGACCTGCCGCGTGGCGTGACATCCGGCCTGCGGGAGGCGGTCGATACCCTCGACGGCCTGCCCGGGATCGGCATGATGCGATTTGAATCGCGTGACGTGGTGCGCCACCCGCTGGTGGCGCGTATAGTGGAGGCATACGACCAGCGTGCCGGGGCCGAACGCCGCCCCCACCGCGCCCGGTCGCAGCAGGAGAACGATGAAACCTCGAAGTAGCACAGGCCCTGCCCACGCGGGCGGGGTCGCAGCAGGGCGGGCCATGCAGCCTGACCTGAAGGCCGGGCCTGATGGCCCCGATGTCACGGTGGCGGACAGGCGCTGGAACCGCGCCGTCCCCTACCCTGCCCGCGTGGTTGACCGCGCGGCGCGCGCAGCCCTCGTGGCCACGGGCTGCCATGGCCCGGTCACGGTGGTGCTGGCCGATGACCGCACCGTGGCCCGCATGAACTGGCGGCATCGCGGGCGCAACAAGCCCACCAATGTCCTCACGTTCGAATATCCGGCCGCGGGCGGCATATGGGGCGGCGACATCATCATCGCCTTCGAGACCGTGGCGCGCGAGGCGCAGGCGGCAGGCCGCGACATGGCCGCCCATCTGGCGCATCTGGTGGTGCATGGCGTGCTGCACCTGGCCGAATATGACCACCACCACCCCGGCGAGGCCCGCGAGATGGAAATGCTCGAGGCCCGCATCCTGTCCGGTCTTGGCGTTGCCAACCCGTGGAAGCCGGGCCGCATGGTGAGCCGGGGGGCACGCTCATGAGCCGCCCCGGCACCGATGCCAACGAGGAGCCTCCGTCCGGATCGCGCGGCAAGGGATTTCTGTCGCTGTTCAGCCGCAGGCGCGCTGAGCCGGGGCTGCGCCATTCCATTGCCGCGCTGGTCAAGGAAGCTGATGATGCGGCGGGGGATGACGCCAACCCCCACGCCTCCGAACTCGACCGGCAGGAGCGCGCGCTTCTGGCCAACGTGCTGCGCCTGCGCGGCATCACGGCGGATGACGTGATGATTCCGCGCGCCGACATCGTGGCGATGCCGGTCGATATCAGCCTTGATGAGGCACTGGCCATGATGCGGCGGGAAAACCATTCCCGCATGCCGGTCTATCGCGACCAGCTTGATGACATCGTGGGCATGATCCATGTGAAGGATCTGATCGCCTATGTCGGCACGTCGGAAGCCTTCCGCATGGAGCCGCTGCTGCGCCAGCCGCTCATGGTCGCCCCCCAGTTGCCCGTGCTCGACCTGCTTTTGCAGATGCGGCTGCGCCATGTGCACCTTGCCCTCGTGATCGACGAGTACGGCGGCATTGATGGCCTTGTCACCATCGAGGACCTGATCGAGACCATCGTAGGCGATATTTCGGACGAGCATGACGAACCGACCGTGAACATGATGCGCGAACGGCCCGACGGCACGCTCGATGTCGATGCCCGCACGCCCGTTGCCGCCTTTGAGGAAAAAGTCGGCCCCGTGCTCACGCGTGAGGAGCGCGAGGCCGAGATCGAGACCGTGGGCGGCCTCGTGTTCCGCCTTGCGGGCCATGTGCCCACGCGCGGCGAGATCGTGACGCATGAAAGCGGCATGGTGTTCCGCATCCTTGATTCGGATGCCCGCCATATCCGCCACGTGCGCGTGCGCCTGCCCCCGCGTGAGGCGGCCGCGCAGCCCGCCTGAACGGATGGCGCGTCAGCCCGGCGCGCCATCCGGTGGGGCATGATGGATTTACGCCCGGCCCGCACCGCCTTAATACTGATCGTGCCGGGGCCATGCCCCACCCCAGTCCCCCACCGGAGAGTGACCGTAATGCCCATCACACGCCGCACCCTGCTTGCCCTTACCCCCACCCTCATGGCTGGCGGCCTGCTGTCTGGCCGGGCCATGGCGCAGACGGCGGACCCACGCCTGGCCATCCGCGCCGTGGGCAACCCCGCGGCCAAGGTGCATGTGGAGGAATTCTTCTCGCTCACCTGCACGCATTGCGCGCGTTTTGCCGCCGAGGTCTTCCCCGAGGTGCGCAGCAAGCTGATCGATACGGGCAAGGTATACTACATTTTCCGTGATTTCCCGCTCGACCAGGTGGCGCTGACCGCCTGCATGATCGCGCGCTCGCTTGCGCCAGAACGCTATGAGCCGTTCGTACTTGCGCTGCTGTCCAGCCAGGATCACTGGGCCTTTGGCAAGGAACCGGCGGAAGCCGAGGCCGAGATCCAGAAAATGGCGGCCCTTGCAGGCATGTCATCCGACCTGTTCCAGCAGACCATCCATGACGACAAGCTGCGCCATGCCATCATGGACGAGGAAGACCGCGCCCAGACCCAGTACAAGATCGACGGCACGCCCACCTTCCGCTTCAATGACAAGGAGCAGGTGGCGCAGGAACTGACTTACGAGCAGTTTGCCCAGAAGGTTGAAGCGGCGGCCCGCTGAGCATGACCGCCCGTTTTGTCCGGCTGCGCATCGCAGGCTTCAAGAGTTTCGCCGACCCGGTCTCCGTGGAGATCCTGCCCGGCCTGACCGGCATTGTCGGGCCCAACGGGTGCGGCAAGTCCAACGTGGTCGAGGCCCTGCGCTGGGTCATGGGCGAAACCAATGCCCGCGCCCTGCGCGGCGGCGAAATGGATGACCTCATCTTCGCTGGCACCACCGCGCGCGCCGCGCGCAACATGGCGGAAGTGACGCTTACGCTGGAAGGCGCCGCCGAAATCGCCCCCGCGCCCTTTACCGGGCAGGAGGAGCTTCAGGTCTGCCGCCGCGCCGAGCGCGGGGCGGGCAGCGGCTACCGCATCAATGGCCGCACCACGCGCGGGCGCGACGTGCAGACGCTGTTTGCCGATCTGGCCTCGGGCGCGCGCTCATCGGCCATGGTCAGCCAGGGCCGCGTCTCGGCGCTGGTCAATGCCCGCCCCGAGGAACGGCGCACCATTCTGGAGGAAGCCGCGGGCATTACCGGCCTGCATGGCCGCCGCCACGAGGCCGAACTCAAGCTGCGCGCGACCGAGGCCAATCTCGCGCGCGCGGAAGACCTGCGCCTGCAACTCGAATCCCGGCTCGGTGACCTGCAGGAGCAGTCCGAACAGGCGGCCCGCTACCGCGAACTCTCGCAGGGACTGCGCGACTCCGAAACCGCCCTTCTGGCGCTGCTGCATGCCCGTGCCCATAACGGCGTGGCCGAGGGCGAGGCTGGCCTGCTTGCCGCCCGCACCGACCTCAAGGCCGCCGAGGAAATGGCCGAGACCGCCGTTCTCACCGATTACGAAGTGACAAAGGCCCTGCCCGCCCTGCGCGAGCAGGTGGATATGCGGCGCACGGCGCTCGAACGCTTCAAGGTCCGCGCCGAAACCATTGCCGAGGAACTGTCCCGCGCCGAGGCCGCGCTGGAACAGGCACAGGCCCGCCTTGCCGAATGCGAAGGCGTGCACGCTTCGGCCCTTGCCCGGCGTGATGACGCCACCCTCATGCTCGGGCAGCTTGAGGCCGAGCGGGCGCAGGTGAAAGAACGCCTGTCCGCCCTGCCCGCCCTGCGTGAGGCAGCGCAGGCCGCATGCGCCACGCTGGCGCAGGCCATGACCGGAATGGCGGCCCGTGTGGAAGAGGCCACCACCACCGTGCGCGAGGCCGAACTGCAGGCAACACAGGCGCGCGAAGGGCTGGCCACCGCCACCACGGCGCATGAGCGCCTTGCCACGCAGCACGCGGCCCTCGCCACCGAGATCGCGGCGCTGGAAGCCGATATGCCAACGGCAGAGGCCATTGCCGCCCACGATGAACAGATCCGCGTGGCCGAAGAACAGGCCGCCACCGCCCTGACAGCCCGCGAGGACGCCACCCGCGCCCATGCGGATGCCACGCTGCAGGCCGACCTTGCCCGCAATGCCGCGACCGAAAGCCAGCGCGTGCATGCGCAGGCCACGCAGGATGCCGCGACCGCCGCCAGCAGGCTTGAAGCGCTTGAGCGCGACGTGGCGACGCTGGGCAACCATGTGCGCAACGCCCGCGCCGAACTTGTGCCCGAGGACGAACGCACGCGCCTGGCACAGGCTGCGACCGAGGCCGAAGTGGCCCTTGATGCCCTTCGCGCCGAACGCGCCACGGCAGAGGAGGCCCGAACGCAGGCAACACAGGCCGAAATTCAGGCCAATGCCCGCCTGAAGGAAGCCCGCGCCACCCGCAACGCCACCGAGGAAGCCCTCCGCGCCGCCCGGGCCGCCCATAAGCGCGCGCGCGACGCAGTCGATACACTTACCGCCAGCATGACGCGCCTGCGCGCACAGGCCGTGCCTGATGAGGCCCTGCAGGCGCTCGTGGCCAGACGCGAGGCCGCCGCAGCAGCGCTGGACTCTGCCCGCCAGCACATGGCGACAGTCGAGGCCGCGACGGTTGCCGCCACGCAGGAAGATGAAGCCTGTACCGCCCGCATTGCCGAAGCCCGCGCCAGCCTGTCGGGCCTGGAGGCGGAAGCCGATGGCCTGGCCCGCGCACTGCACAGCGAGACGCAGGCCGACCCCGCCCGTGGCACGACGCTGGCCGACAGCCTGCATGTGCCCGCCGGGCTGGAAACCGCGCTGGCCGTAGTGCTGTCCGATGGGCTTGAGGCGGTGGTCAAGGGCACGGCGCCGCGCTCATGGCATGACCTGCCTCCGGCCACGCCAGCGCCCTTTCCTGCCGCGGGCATCGAACCGCTTTCCGCCGTGCTTGAGGCCCCGCCTGCCCTGTCACGCGCGTTAGGCGCAGCAGGCCTGCTACCTGATGGCATGGATGGCGCGCCCCTTCAGGCCAGCCTGACCCCAGGGCAATGCCTTGTCACCCGCGAGGGGGCGCTCTGGCGGTGGGATGGCTACACTCAGGCCCCCAACCTGCCAGACCGTGCAGCACTCCGGCTCAAACAGCTGGGCCGCCTGCGCACCCTGCGCGCCGAACTTGAGCAGGTGCGCGGCGCTGTCCCGGCGCTGGAACAGGCGGCACAGGCCGCCACAACCACCCGCCAGCAGACCGGCAAGGCCCTGACAGCGGCACGCGACGCCCGCATGGCCGCCGAGAATGCGCTGGAGACCGCCCGCACGGCAGAGGCCGAGCTTGCACGCCAGCACGCCACCATCGCGGCCCAGATCGATACACTCTCAGTGCAGCAGGCCACGGCACAGGCCGCCCTGACAGATTCCGAGGCCGCCAGCACGCGCGCGGCAGCACAGGAAGCCAGCCTCCCCGATCTCGACGTACTGGCCAAGGCCCACCACGATGCCACGCAGGCGGCAACACAGGCCCAGACGGCGGAAAAGGCGCTACGCGCCCGCCACCAGCAGGCTGAAGCTGCACTGGAACAGGCCCGCCGCGCCCTGCAGGCCGCAACGACCCGGCATGGCGAGGCGGAAACGCGCCTGCAGGCCCTGCTGCCCGAACAGGCCCGACTGGAAAACGATCGCGACACCGCCCGCGCGGCACGTGACACCAGCCGCGAACAGTTGACCGCCCTGCCCGCCCCTGCCTTGGCCGAGGATGCAGCCCGGCAGGCGACGGCCGCCGCGACACAGGCAGGCCAGGCGCTGGAACAGGCCCGCATGGTGGTGGAAGAGACCACGACCCGGCTGGAACAGGCGCGCGCCGCACGCGCCGCCCTCGAGCAGAAAATGCGCGAGACCGGCGCCCGGCTTGAAGCCCGTCAGGCCCGCATGGCCGACCTGACCGATGGGCTGCAACAGGCGCAAGCAGATGTTGCAGCAGCCCGCGCCCGCCTTGAAGCCCTGCCCGACATGAGCGGACTGGAACACGCACTGGCCAGCCTGCGCGAACAGGCCGAGACCCTGCGCGCGCAGGAAACCGAGCAGCGCGAAACCCTGGCCCGCCTGCACACGGAAGACGCCACCCTGCGCCAGCGCTTTGAGGCATCGGGGCAGGACATGACGCAGTGGACCGCCCGCGTGGAGGCCGCAAGCCTGGAGGCCGAGGCCGCCGAGACCCGCCTGCGCAATGCGCGCGCCGAACATGAGCGCGTGGCCCCCCAGCCCATTGCCGTGCGCGAGCGGCGCGATGCAATCGCAACCGAACTGGCCCGGCACGAAGCCAGCCACGATGTAGCGATGGTGGAACTGCAACAGGCCGAAACCCGCATGGCGGAAGTGCAGCAGGGCCGCCGCACGGCGGAAGAGGTGCTGACCGCAGCGCGTGAAGCCGTGGTCCGCGCCGAAGGCAGGCGCGAGCAGGCACAGGTGCTCCTGGCCCAGTTGCAGGCCGACTCAACGCCGCCCGCTGGCGTGGTACCCGCCGACCTGAGCGTGAACGCCGAGACCGGCCTGCGCCGCAAGGTCGCCCGCCTGACCCGCCAACGCGATGAACTTGGCCCGGTCAACCTGCGCGCCGAGCTTGAAGCGCAGGAGGCATCGGGCAAGATCGACACGATCCTGCATGAGCGCGACGAACTGCAATCGGCCATTGCCCGCCTGCGCGGCATGATCGGGCAGCTCAACCGCGAGGGGCGCGAGCGGCTGATGGCCGTGTTCTCGCAGATCGACCAGCACTTTCAGGCGCTGTTTGCCCGCATGTTCAATGGCGGGCGGGCACATCTGGGCATGGTGGGCAATGACGACCCGCTTCAGGCCGGGCTTGAAATCTATGCCCAGCCACCGGGCAAGAAGCTGGCCACGCTCTCGCTGCTTTCAGGCGGCGAGCAGGCGCTCACCGCGCTGTCGCTCATCTTCGCGGTGTTCCGTTGCAATCCTGCCCCGGTCTGCGTGCTTGATGAGGTCGATGCCCCGCTCGATGACGCCAATGTGGGCCGCTTCTGCGCCCTGCTGGCCGACATGGTGGCCGAGGCGGGCACGCGCTTCCTTGTCGTGACCCACCATCAGTTGACCATGGCGCATATGGACCGGCTGTATGGCGTGACCATGCAGGAGCGCGGGGTCAGCCGGGTGCTGTCGGTTGACCTCGAACGCGCGACCGAAATGGTGGATGCCGAACCTGTCAGATAACAGGTTGATAAAAATAAAAGTTTTGGGTGAAGCTTTCCCCGGAAAGTCTCGAAAGAAAACGCCGCCTTTAAAAAAAGGCGGCACCCAAAAACTTTTATGATTGCCAATATATGGTGCGACGGGGGCGGCGCCTGCCCGCATCCCGTCAGCGACCAGTTGGCCCTTACGGCATCATGCTGCCCGTCTCGATGAAGCGCTGGTGCCATGACAGCGCCTCGGTCAGCAGGTGCGGCGACTGCTGGCCAAACGAGCCCGCGCGGGCACGCTTGTAATAATCCTGCAGCATCGGGCGATAATCGGGGTGGGCGCAGTTGGCGATGATGACTTCCGCGCGCTGCTTGGGCGAGAGGCCGCGCAGGTCGGCAAGACCCTGTTCGGTCACGAGCACCTGCGAATCCTGCGTGATGTGATCGACATGGGAGGCCATGGGCACGATGGCGGAAATCTTGCCGCCCTTGGCAGTCGACGGCGTCATGAACACGGAAATATAGGCATTGCGGGCAAAATCACCCGAGCCGCCAATGCCGTTCTGGATCTTGGAGCCCATGATCTGGGTCGAGTTCACGTTGCCATAGATATCCGATTCGATCAGGCCGTTCATGGCGATACAGCCAAGGCGACGGATCAGGCCGGGATGGTTGCTGATATCCTGCGGGCGCAGGATGATCTTTTTCTGGAACTCGCGCATGCGGCTGTTGAGCGCTTCGGCCGCTTCCGGGCTGAGCGAGAAGGCCGTGGCCGAGGCCACCCGCATCTTGCCGCTTTCCAGCATGCCAAGCATGCCATCCTGAATCACCTCGGTGTAGGCGGTCAGGTCATCAAACGGGCCTTCCTCCAGCCCGCCCATCACGGCATTGGCCACGTTGCCCACGCCGGACTGCAGCGGCAGCAGCGACGGTGGCAGGCGGCCCATCTTCACTTCGTGGCGGAAGAATTCCATCAGGTGGCCCGCAATGCCGCGCGCGGTCTCGTCGGGTGGTGAGAACGGGGCGTTGCGGTCAGGCGCATTGGTCTCGACAATGGCCACGATCTTGGCGGGATCGACCTTGAGCGAGGTGCCGCCGATGCGATCATCGGGGCGCAGCAGCGGGATGGGCTGGCGGTGCGGCGGCAGGGCTGCGCCATACCAGATGTCGTGCATGCCCTCGAGCGCTGCATCCTGCCAGCTATTGACCTCGATGATGACCTGCTTGGCGGTGTCGAGCCAGGTCTTGGAATTGCCGACGGAAGAGGACGGCACGATGCTGCCATCTTCACGGATGGCGGTGGCCTCGATGATGGCGGTGTCGATCGTGCCAAAGAACCCCGCCCAGGCCATGGGGGCGACATGGCTGAGATGCATGTCGAGATATTCCGTCTCGCCCTTGTTGATGCGCGCGCGCAGGCCGGCATCGGAATTGTAGGGCATGCGGAACGAGATGCCGTTGACCTTGGCAAGCGCGCCATCAAGCTCCGGCCCGGTCGAGGCGCCCGTGAGCAGGCGGATGCGGTATTCCTTACCCTCGGCGTGCGCGCGCTCCATCAATGCGGCAAGCGCCTGCGGCACGGCCTTGGGGTAACCGGCGCCGGTAAAGCCACTGGTGCCCACCGTGCTGCCCGGGCGGACAAGGGAGGCCGCCTGCTCGGCGGTGGTGATCTTGGCCCGGAGCGCCGCATTCCGGATTCGGGTGTGGTCGATCATGAACTTTCCCTCAAACTCTTATCGTTATGCCCGGCCGGTCGAGACCGCGCCGGATATGTCGTATGCCGCCGTCACGGCCCTTGGCCGGGGCCGATCTGCCGGGGCGGCGGCAGTGGCGCGGGTATTCCCTTTGCACCACGGCGCCTGTCCCTGCGTTTCACTTCAGCATGACGCTTTCATCTGTTCTCCGTCCTGCAGGCTACGTCACAACAAAAGAGTGTGACACCGCAGCCGGACTCCGGTTGGCGGTTTCACGTTTACTCCATCAGCCACGCTACCGGCAGGGGTGCCACGCCTTATGCCGGTCTGTGTCCTGGGCAATATATTCCGGTTTTTGGTGTACAATATCGTTACCCGGATGCAACCGGTTTGTGTCATTAAGGATACATTATTGCCCATCCCCCCTAGTGCATGGCGGCCAATCTTGTGAATAATAGGAGACCAGACCCAGCAAGGGGCACCACCCGGACCGGCCATCAACAGGAGAGGATTTTCGTTTGAGACGTCGCTTTCCCTCTCATCGGCCTGTCATGGCACGGGATGCCACATTCCCGCCCGCCGCCGGGCGGGAAGAAGCGCCCCCCCCTATCGCGTCCACGCTGCCCACGCACCCGCTGGCAGGACTGCTGGCCGGTCGCCCCCTGCGCGTGGTGGGCGACGTGCATGGCGACCTGCACGCCTTTCGCCACGCGGCTGCTACGGACCGGTTTGTCATACAACTGGGCGACCTAGTGGATTACGGGCCGGACAGCGCGGGCGCGTTCCGCCTGATGCAGCGCCTGATCGATGAAGGGCGCGGCCTGTTCATACTGGGCAACCATGACCGCAAGCTGGCCCGCGCGCTGCAGGGCCGCAAGATGCGCCGCGACCCGCCCTTGATGGAAACGCTGGCCGCCTTCCTGCGCGAGGAAAACAGCGACGTGTACCAGCGCGCGCTGGATGACCTTGCCCGCGCGCCCGCGTGGATCGTGCTGGGGCAGTCCATATTCGTGCATGGCGGCTTTCATGCCCGCATGCTGGGCGAACTGCCGCCGCCGGGGCTGGGCACGGTCACGCCCCTGCTGTCACGCGCCCTGTTTGGCGAGACGACGGGCCGCATGCAAAAAGATGGCTACCCCGAGCGCAGGCTGAACTGGGTCGATCACATTCCGCCGGGTTATACGGTCTATTGCGGGCATGACCGCCGCTCCACCGACGGGCGACCCTGGGTGCGCCACGGCCGCATGGGCGGGCGGGCCATCTTTACCGATACCGGGGCCGGCAAGGGGGGGCACCTGGCGTGGATCGACCTCCCGCCGGTGCTGTAAGTCTTTTTTCACTCCCCTTTTCTTTCCCAACGCAGGAGCGCCGACACTTATGACCACCATCGAGGCCAGACAGGAAGCAGCCCGGCTCAAGCTTGAAGAGCTGCGCTGCAGCATCGACAACATCGATGCCGCCCTGATCTACATGCTGGCCGAGCGCTTTCGCCACACGCAGGCGGTGGGCCAGCTCAAGGCCGCCAACGACATGCCGCCCGCCGACCCCGCGCGTGAGGCACGCCAGGTGGCTCGGCTGCGCGAACTGGCCACCGCTGCCCATCTGGACCCCGATTTTGCGGAAAAATTCCTGGCCTTCATCATCCGCGAAGTCATTCGCCACCATGAGGCCATTGCCGCGGGCACAGGCCAGTAACCGCCGCCATGCCCCGCCAGCTTGTGCTCATGCGCCATGCCCAGGCCGCCCCTGCCGCGTTTGGTGATGTGGGTGCGCAGGCCGATTTCAACCGCGCGCTGACCCCGCATGGCCGCGACAGCGCGCGTGCCCAGGGCGCATGGCTGCGGGCGGAAGCCTTTGCCCCGCAGGTGGTGCTGGTCAGCCCCGCGCGGCGCACGGTCGAGACGCTTGCGGCACTGGGATCATTTTATGGCGATCGGAAACCCGATATCCGATATGTGAACGAACTGTATGAGGCAACCGCCGAAACGGTGCGTGACCTGCTTTATGGAATTGCCGATAAAACGAGTAATATCATGATCTTAGGCCACAATCCGGCCTTGGGTGCCCTGGTGTTTGGCTGGGGGGCGCGGCATTGCCCGCCCGCCCTTGAGGCTCCTTTGCAGCGTGGCTTCCCGCCCGCCTCGATCGCCTGCTTTACTGCCGAAAATCCATGGAATTCCGCCACCGATCAGGAAATCCACCTAAGCGCCCTGTCTTGCCAATAATGTCATTGCGGCGAAGGGGGTGCATGGATTGCCACGGCGGGGGTTTCGTTCCTATCGTCAGAGCCGAGGCCCGATGATTGCCGCACCTTGGCGGCGCGCGGGCATATAATTTGGGCATATCCATAAACTGCCGCACGAACGGCAGAATGCCTGGAGGTTGGAGATATGGCCCCCTGCCCCACCAGCGCAGGCGTGGCCCCAGGAGGAGAGTTGTAGATGAGCGAGTCCGGAAAAACTGCCACAATCTCGCTAGACGGCAAGGATGTTGCACTGCCCGTGCTGTCCGGCACGATGGGGCCGGATGTTGTCGACATCCGCAAGCTGCCCGCCCAGGCTGGCGTATTCACCTATGATCCCGGTTATGGCGAGACCGCATCGTGCTCCAGCAAGATCACCTTCATCGATGGTGAAAAGGGCGTGCTGCTGCATCGTGGCTACCCCATTGCTCAGCTGGCCGAACAGGCCACCTTCATGGAAGTGGCCTACCTGCTGCTCAACGGCGAGCTGCCCGACAAGGCGCAGTACGACGGGTTTGTGAATTCCATCAAGCATCACACGCTGCTGCACGAACAGATCCGCAATTTCTTTAACGGTTTCCGCCGTGATGCTCACCCCATGGCCATCCTGTGCGGCACGGTTGGCGCGCTGTCCTCCTTCTACCATGAAGGGCTGGATGTCTCGAACGCGGCCACGCGCTACCAGTCGGCCATGCGCATCATCGCCAAGATCCCGACCATTGCGGCCTGGGCCTATAAATACACGCAGGGCGAGACCTTCATCTACCCGCGCAATGACCTGTCCTATGCCGAGAACTTCCTGTCCATGATGTTCGCGGTGCCGAGCGAGCCCTACAAGATCAATCCGGTGCTGGCACGCGCCATGGACCGCATCCTGATCCTGCATGCCGACCATGAGCAGAATGCGTCGACCTCCACCGTGCGCCTTGCCGGCTCGACGGGGGCTAACCCGTTTGCGTGTATTTCCGCAGGCATCGCAGCACTTTGGGGGCCTGCCCATGGCGGGGCCAACGAGGCGGTGCTGAAGATGCTGGCCGATATCGGCCACAAGGACAACATCCCCGAATTCATCGCCAAGGTGAAGGACAAGACCAGCGGCGTGCGCCTGATGGGCTTTGGCCACCGGGTGTACAAGAACTTCGACCCCCGCGCCAAGATCATGCAGGCCACCTGCCACGAGGTGCTTGGCGAACTGGGCATCAAGGACGACCCGCTGCTCGACCTTGCGATCGAACTGGAAAAGATTGCGATCCACGACGAATATTTCGTCAAGCGCAGCCTGTACCCCAATGTCGATTTCTATTCCGGCATCATCCTCAAGGCTATGGGCATCCCCACCAGCATGTTCACCGTGCTGTTTGCCGTAGCCCGCACCACCGGCTGGATCAGCCAGTGGAAGGAAATGATCGAGGAACCCGGCCAGCGCATCGGCCGCCCCCGCCAGCTTTATACCGGCTCGCCGCAGCGCGACTTCGTGCCGTTTGACAAGCGGGCCTGAACGGCCCTGCCGCCAGGGGGCATGGCCTCCCTGGCGGCTTTGGCGCCCTGCTGGAGAGTGTTTGAAAACCAGAACAGGGCACGCAGAAAGGGGCAGGCTGCTAACGCGGCCTGCCCCTTATGGCTTTGCATGAAACCCTGCCCTGTGGTCAGTCGCACTCACACCCGGCCGTCGGCCCAGGGCGCTGCTGGATCACGTGATGGTCGATCCATTCAGACACCAGACGCCTGGCCTCGTTGAGCGAGGATTCGGGGTGGTGGATACGGTAGAGGGTCGTGCAGGCATGGAAAGCCGACACATCGCTGGTCCCGACGCCACGCAGTTCCTGGTAGGCGGTGATTACGGCACGCTCGCATTTGCGGGCGATGCGACTGTTTTCAACAGACACGATGCGATGATCCACTACTGAGAATGATTATTAATATTGAGATACTAGAGCGAATACCCCGTGGGGGCAAGGTACGCGTGCCCTCACACTCTGCTGATCGGGTAACGTTATATTTCCGATGCGGCCTTTTTTTGGCAATTCCGCCCCCATTGGCCCGGACACCGATGGATTTTCCGCCCTGTTGCGGTTAATCGTCTGTGCTGACATTCAGTACACGCAATTCATTTGGCCGGAGATAGGGTATGCACGACGCCACGGGGAATGGGGCAGGACTTTCAACAGGCACAACCGCATGGGACCGCGACGCGGCCCTCATGACCGCGCGCCTGCTGCTGGAAATCAAGGCCGTCAACTTCCGCCCCGATGATCCCTACACCCTGACCTCGGGCTGGAAATCCCCAGTTTACATCGATTGCCGCCGCATCATCTTCTTCCCCCGCGCGCGCCAGAAGATCATGGAACTGGCGGTGGAAAAGATCGGCCGCCATGTCGGCTATGAAAGCATCGATGCCGTGGTGGGCGGCGAGACGGCGGGCATTCCCTTCGCGGCGTGGATTGCCGACCGCATGATGGCGCCCATGGCCTATGTGCGCAAAAAGCCCAAGGGCTTTGGCCGCAATGCCCAGATCGAAGGTGACGTGCCCGAGGGCATGCGCACCCTGCTGGTGGAAGACCTGACTACCGATGGCTCATCGAAGGTGCAGTTCGCCAACGCGCTGCGCAAGGCGGGCGCGATCGTGGACCACACCTTTGTCGTGTTCTTCTACGGCGTCTTCCCCGGCGCATACCGCACGCTGGCGGATATGGACATCAGCCTGCATGCGCTGTGCACCTGGTGGGATGTGCTCGAGGCCTGCGCGGGCAAGCCCTATTTCTCGGAAAAGGACGCGGCCGAGGTCCGTCGCTTCCTTGAAGACCCCTGCGCGTGGTCGGCCAAGCATGGCGGCGTGGGCAGCGCTGAAGAAGCCCTGGCGCTCAAGGCCAAGCGTGATGCCGGGGCCTGATCCACGGGCTGGCTGATGCCGCGTGTTCTCGCCTTCGATTCGGGGATTGGGGGGTTGGGCATCGTAGCCCAGCTCCGCTCTCTCCTGCCCGGCATACCGATCGACTATCTGGCCGACACGGCCGTATTCCCTTACGGCGAACAACCCGATGCCCTGCTGCGCGAGCGGATCGTGCGCCTGGTGGGTGTTGCCATTGACCGCCTGCGGCCCAGCGTGGTGGTGGTGGCGTGCAATACCGCCAGCACGCTGGCGCTCGACAGCCTGCGTGCGGCTTATGATGTGCCTTTTGTGGGCTGCGTGCCGCCCATAAAATGGGCCGCCGACCAGACCAGCACCGGCACGATCGGGCTGCTGGCCACGCGGGCCACCGTGCGCCGCCCTTACCTGAAGGCGCTCAGCGCCCGCTTTGCCCCCAACTGCACCCTGCTCGCCCATGGCGCGCGCGGACTGGCGGACATGGCGGAAAACACTTTTCGCGGCACCCCGCCCGATGCTGCCCGCCTCAAGGCGGAACTCGCAGGCCTGTTCGGGCAGCCCGGCGGGGCGGCAATTGACGTGGTGGGGCTGGGCTGCACGCACTATACCTTCCTGCTCGAGGCCATGCGTGAAGTCGGGCCACCGCATGTCACCTGGCTGGACCCGGCCCCTGCCGTAGCCCGCCAGACCCGCCGCGTGCTGGCCACGTGCCCTGCCCTGACCGGGCCTGCCGCTTCCCTGCCCGATCAGTTCTGCTTTACCGCATTACCGCATGACCTGGCGGCCCTGCGGCCCGGACTGGTGGCGCTGGGCTACGGCCAGGATGCACCGAGGCTGTTTGACGCCAGCCCCGGACCTGAATACAGAAAATAAACGTTTCTGGATGCTGCCTTTTTTCAAAAAAAGCAGCATTCCTTGAATGCTTTTTGAAAAAAGCTTCACCAAAAACTTCTTCTGGTTTTTTTAGAGAGTGTCAGGGAGAGGCTTTTCAAGCCATCCCTGCAGGTGCCGCCTGCTTAGCGCAGGCGGTTGACGGTGTAGCTGGCCGTATCCTGCAACATCTGGCGCAGGCGGCCGGGCGGGAAGATGGACAGCGCCTCACGCGCCGCATCGGCATATTCCGTTGCACGCTCAAGCGTGATGCGGATGGCGCCGGTCTGTTCAATCAGGCGCAGGGCATGATCGAGATCCTCGGGCTTCTGCTCGCTTTCCTCGATCACACGCTGCCAGAAGGCACGATCCTCCTCCGAGCCTGCGGCATAGGCCGCCAGCACCGGCAGGGTGATCTTGCCTTCACGGAAGTCATCACCCACCGTCTTGCCCAGGCGGGCCTGGTCGGCGGCGTAATCCAGCGCGTCATCCACCAGCTGGAAGGCCATGCCCAGATTGGTGCCATAGGATTCGAGCGCACGCTCCTCGGCCTCGCCCCGGTCAGCCACGACAGCGCCCACGCGGCAGGCTGCGGCGAACAGTGCCGCAGTTTTGCCATGAATGACCTCCAGATACTGATCGATCTGTGTGGAGAGGTCATTCTGCGTGGACATCTGCAGCACTTCCCCTTCCGCAATGGTGGCGGAAGCGGATGAGAGGATATTCATGACCTTGAGCGAGCCATCATCCGTCATGAGCTGGAACGAGCGGGCGAACAGGAAGTCCCCCACCAGAACCGAGGCCTTGTTGCCAAACACCGCATTGGCGCTGGCCATGCCCCGGCGCAGCGAACTCTCGTCCACCACGTCATCATGCAAAAGCGTTGCCGTGTGGATGAACTCAACGCAGGCCGCCAGGGCCACGTGGCGCTGGTGTGTGGCATCGGGCTGGTAGCCACATAGCCGGGCGGAAGCCAGTGTCAGCAGCGGGCGCAGCCGCTTGCCACCGGCGGCCACAAGGTGGGCTGCAAGCTGGGGAATAAGGGCGACCGGGCTGTCCATCCGCTCGACAATGGCGCGATTGCACGCCGCCATGTCATCCGCAAGATATTCCGCCAGATCGCGCAGGGCGACTTCTGATCCATCTGCCATCGGGCGGCGAGCCCCTTCGTCTTTCTGACTTGCCGTTTCGTCGGATTCCGGCAGACTAACTGCTAGGGCCAAAAGGTTACTCTCCCGGTTCCGAATGTATCAACATAGAATGAGTATATGGGCGGCGCTGGAATAACGGTCAAGCCGGAGCACACAGGCATACGGCACGGAGCAGCGCATGATCTGCCTCTCCCCCCCTCGGGCATGGACCCTGTAACCACAGGCCATCTGCTGGGTGGAAAGGTGGTCTATCGCCAGTTTTCGACCGGAAACAGGACCGGACTTGAGCCTGTTTTGATGGCTGCTTTCGTGCCCGCGCGCCCCGGGCAGACCGTAATGGAAGGTGGATGCGGCGCGGGCGCCGGGCTGCTCTGCCTGTCGAATCGGGTGCCACGGCTGACCGGAATCGGGCTGGAGCATGATGGCGCCACCGCTGCGCTGGCCCGGCACAACTTCATGCTCAACCATCGTCACGACCTGCGCGTGCATCGTGCCACCCTGCCTGCCCTGCCCGATGACCCGCTGCTGTCCGGCCCCGGCGTGCGCCGCATCGACCACGCCTTCGCCAACCCGCCATGGCACGATCAGGAATCGTCAGCTTCCCCCCACAGCCAGCGTGATCTTGCCCGCCGCCTGCCCACAGGCGCGCTCGGGGGCTGGGTGCGTGCTCTCGCAGCCCAGCTACGCCACCACGGCACGCTGACGCTGGCCCTGCCGTGCAGCCTGCTGGCAGCCTGCTGCACGGCCATGGAGCGCGCGCAGCTGGGCCGGATCAGGGTGCTGCCTTTCTGGCCCCGCGCGGGGCAGGCTGCGCGTATCATGCTGGTTCAGGGGCGGGCGAACTCACGCGCGGGCAGCGAAATGCTGCCCGGCCTTGTGCTGCATGAGCCAGATGGCCGCTTTACGCCACAAGCCCGCGCCATTCTGGAACAGGGCATGCCGCTTATGCCGTAAGCGAAGTGGTATGGCTGAAAAAAGATAAAAGCTTCCGGGCCGCCGCCTTTTTTCAAAAAGGCGGCGGTCTCTCAAGGCTTTTTGAAAAAAGCTTCACCAAAAACCTTGTTCCCTCGCCCTACTGGCAGGCGAGGCATTCCTCATAATCGCCCGATGTCGCAGGGGGGCTGCCGCCATCCTTTGGCGGCACGTCGCGCTTTTCCTGTCCGTCGCTCACCGCGTCAGCCCGCTGGATGGACAGCGAGCGGCAATAATACAGCGATTTCACTCCCCGCTTCCACGCCATATAATGGATCTGGTGCAGGTCGCGCTTGTGCACGTTGGCAGGCAGGAAGATGTTGACCGACTGCGCCTGGCAGATGAACGGCGCGCGATCTGCCGCATGCTCGATCACCCAGCGCTGGTCGAGTTCGAACGCGGTCTTGAACACGTCCTTCTCCTGCTGGGTCAGGAAATCGAGATGCTGCACGCTGCCCTTGTTGAGCGTGATGGACGACCAGACATCGCTGGTGTTCCGGCCCTTGCTGGTCAACAGCTTGTCAAGGTGGCGGTTACGCACGGTAAACGAGCCGGACAGCGTTTTTTGCAGGAACACATTGGCCGCGATCGGCTCGATGCCGGGGCTGGCATTGCCCGCGATGATGGAAATCGACGCCGTGGGTGCGATCGCCATCTTGTTGGAGAAGCGCTCCATCACGCCATATTCCGCCGCATCCGGGCAGGGTCCACGCTCTTCGGCCAGCTTGCGCGAGGCGGCATCGGCCTGCGCGCGGATGTGCTGGAAGATCTTGCGGTTCCAGCTCTTGGCCACAACGCTCTCGAACGGCACGTTCTTGGCCTGCAGGAAGGAGTGGAACCCCATGACCCCCAGCCCCACCGAGCGCTCGCGCATGGCGGCGTAGCGGGCACGCTCCATGTCATCGGGCGCGCGGTCGATGAAGTCCTGCAGCACGTTGTCGAGGAACAGCATCACGTCCTCGATGAACTGCGGATCATCCTTCCACTCATCCCATGTTTCAAGGTTGAGCGAGGAGAGGCAGCACACCGCCGTGCGCTCGCGGCCATGGTGGTCCATGCCGGTGGGCAGCGTAATCTCGGCGCACAGGTTCGATGTCTTGACCTCGAGCCCCGCCAGCTTGTGGTGCTCGGGGCGCGCGTTGTTCACGTGGTCGGAATAGATGATGTACGGCTCGCCCTGCTCCATGCGCGCGGTCAGGATGCGAATCCACAGCGCACGCGCCGAAACCTTGCGGATGACCGTGTTGTCCTTGGGGGAGAGCAGCGCCCATTCATCATCATCGGCCACCGCGCGCATGAACGCATCCGACACCAGCACGCCGTGGTGCAGGTTGAGCGCCTTGCGGTTGGGGTCGCCGCCGGTGGGGCGGCGCAGTTCGATGAATTCCTCGATCTCGGGGTGCCAGACCGGCAGGTACACCGCAGCCGAGCCACGCCGCAGCGAACCCTGGCTGATGGCCAGCGTCAGGCTGTCCATGACACGGATGAAGGGAATGACGCCCGAGGTCTTGCCGTTGCGACCCACGTTCTCGCCAATCGAGCGCAGGTTGCCCCAGTAGGAGCCGATGCCGCCGCCCTTTGAGGCCAGCCACACATTCTCGTTCCACAGGTCCACGATGCCGCGCAGGCTGTCATTGGCCTCGTTGAGGAAGCACGAGATGGGCAGCCCCCGCGAGGTGCCGCCATTGGAGAGCACCGGGGTAGCCGGCATGAACCAGTGCCGCGAAATGTAATCATACAGCCGCTGGGCATGGGCGGGGTTGGCCCCGTAATACGAGGCCACGCGGCCAAACAGATCCTGATAGCTCTCATCAGGCAGGAGGTAGCGGTTGTTGAGCGTTGCCTTGCCAAATGCCGTGAGCAGCGCATCGCGGGAATGGTCCACGCGCACGGGATGATGACCGGGAAGCTGGACCACGCTGTCCAGCATGTCAGACGTGTCAGGCATGGGCGTACTGTCCTTTCCCTGGACGATCCCATCCCCGTTGGCAGAACGATCGGCCATGCCGCCGGATACGTCATCCAGGACCATTTACATTCTCCGTAATCGGCCCGCGCCAAGGCACGCAGGGCCTTTCGGGCGCCTGCGTGGTGGGACGGGGTTTTATGATATGCCCCTATATATGGACTATTTCATGCTGCTTTGCACTAGATAATGTGGCCCGGGAAAATGGGGAACGTTGTTCCGAATCAGCGGCCAGCTTACGTCAAGCGGATTGACGGGAGATTATTTTTTTTAATTTTTCTCCCCTCCGCCTCAGGCCGTAAGGCTGCCCCACCGCGCCTTTGCCGCCTCATCCTGTGCGCGGGGCTCGACCCAGGCGCTGTGCCCGTTTTCAAATTCCTCGCGTTTCCAGAACGGTGCGCTGGTCTTGAGCCAGTCCATCATGAAGGCGGTGCCCTCCTGCGCCGCCCCCCTATGGGCGGAGGCGCACAGCACCAGCACGATGGGCATGCCCACCGCCAGCCGCCCGACCCGATGGATGACCGTGCAGCCCACCAGCCCGAATCGCGCGCACGCCGATTCCGCTATGCGGCGCATCATGGATTCGGTCATGCCGGGATAATGTTCGAGTTCCAGCGCCACCAGCCCGCCGCCACCGCGCACGATTCCGGTAAAGGCGGCGACTCCCCCCACATCCTCATGCCCGCGTAGCAGCAGCGCGGTTTCATGGGCGCTATCGAACGCCTCGGCCTGAACACGGATCGTGATGCGCGGCATGATGGTCTCAGCCTCCTGTAACCGGCGGGAAGAAGGCAATCTCGTCATGCGCGGCAATAGGGGCAGCAATCGTGGCGAAACTCTGGTTCACCGCCACGCGGATCAGTTCAGGTTTGGCGAAGATGGCAGCATATTCCCCCCCACGCGCGCGCAGGGCCGCAATCAGATCCTGCACGCAATGCGCGCCTTGCGGCAGGGGCAGCGTCTCGCCGGAGCGGCCAAGGCGGTCGCGCAGCCATGCAAAATAAAGAATGCGTAGCATTCCGCTCTTCTCTCCCACTCAGGGCAGGCCCGACGCCCCGCACAGGCGGGTCGCGTCAGGGGGCCTGCTGTTCATGCACCATGCCATCGGCGCTGACCTCGGTTGTGGTGCCATCACCATTGGGCACGATGATCGCCGCATCCGATGCGTCCTTATGCGTCGCCCCCTGCCCTGAAGACAATGCGGAAACGTGCCCGGGCAGACCATCGCCCGCTGCATCGTTGCCGATCTGCATCTCGCCGCCCGCGGGCAGGTCATGCTCAGGCCCCGCGTCGGGCTGCATGGCCGCGACCACCTCCCCCTGCGCCGGGGCCATCTGCCCGCCAGCCAGAACGGGCCAGATGTTGCGCGCCTGCGGCACAATCGGCAGCACCTGCGGGGCCTGCCCGCTCACACGGCGCATGTTCTCGCCCTCCGCGCGCGGCGTATTGGGCAGGCTGCCGGGAAATTCGGTATTATCGGCCAGGATCGGCCCGAACCCGCCGCATCCTGCCAGCCCCACCAGCAATGACAGCACCATTGCATTGCGCACCACGCTCTTCCCTCGCCCCCTCGCCAAACCGGCGGGCACGAGGCCCGCAGGGACGATGAGCCATGAAGCGCGTTAATTTTTCATGTAGGTCAGGAAGATAATTTGGTGGCGCCCGAAGTGCCGCGCCCCACATGGCGCAGCCCGGTGGAGACATAATCCCACCCGGTGATCAGCGTCAGGGCGGCGGCGATCCACATCATGACGGCGCCGAGCGCATTGACCGGCAGCCAGCCGATATGCAGCAGCCCCGCCGTGCTGTCGCCTGCCAGCAGGAAGCCAATCGCCGTCATCTGGAAGCCAGTCTTCCATTTGGCGAGCTTCGTCACCGGCAGGCCAACACGGGTGGCGGCAAGATATTCACGCAGGCCGCTGACCAGGATCTCGCGACACAGGATGATGATGGCCGGATACAGACATGCGTAAGGCAGCCGCTCCAGCCCCGCCATGACCATGAGCGACGCGCCAACGAGCAGCTTGTCGGCAATGGGGTCGAGCATGCGGCCGAGGTCGGAATTCTGGTTCCATGCCCGCGCCAGTTTGCCATCGAAGTAATCGGTAATGCCCGCCAGAATGAACAGCACGCACGCGGCGCAATCGGTCTGCGCCGTGTGGATGACCACAAGCGCCACGACAATCGGCACCACGATGATGCGGGACAGGGTCAGGAGGTTGGGCAGGTCGGTAAGCATGCTGATACTGCTATAACCAAGAAAGGGAGAAAGCCAAGATACTGATAACGCCTGTCAGGCAGTTTGCAGGCTCACATCTGCATGACAGCCGCTCACTCTCCTGTCCAGTCGGGATGAAAAAAACCGTAAATGACCCGCGCCATGTCGCGGTTGATACCCGGCGCATGCTCCAGTTCCCCCAGGCCAGCCTGCCGCACGCCGCGCGCCGAGCCAAAATGCTTGAGCAGCGCGCGCTTGCGTGCCGGCCCAACGCCCGGAATATCATCAAGTTCCGAGCGCACCAGCGTTTTGGAGCGCCCGGCGCGATGGGTGGTGATGGCGAAGCGGTGCGCCTCATCGCGCAGGCGCTGCAGGTAGTACAGCACCGGATCACGCGGCGGGAGCTGGAAGGGTGGCCGGTCGGCGGTGTGGAACCATTCCCGCCCCGCATCACGGTCCGGCCCCTTGGCAATGCCCACCAGGGTCACGCCCGTCACGCCAAGTTCATCGAGCACGCCGCGCACGGCGGTGTACTGCCCTGCCCCGCCATCGATCAGCAGGATGTCGGGCCAGTCTTCGGGGCGCACGCCTTCCTCTCGGTCTTTCAGCGCACGGCGGAAGCGCCGCTCAAGCACCTCGCGCATCATGGCGAAGTCATCGCCCGGCGTGACCGGCCCCTTGATGGAGAATTTGCGGTAGGCGCGTTTTTCAAACCCTTCCGGGCCGCCCACCACCATCACGCCATAGGGGTTAGCCCCCTGAATGTGACTGTTATCGTAGGTTTCAATGCGCTTGGGCGCAGACTCGAGGCCGAACAGGTCGGCAACACCCTGCAACAGCTTCGCCTGCCCCGCGCTTTCGGCCATCCTGCGCTCGAGCGCCTCACGCGCGTTCAGGGCGGCATGCTCGATCACGCCACGCTTTTCGCCACGTTGGGGGTGAATGATCTCGACCTTGCGGCCCCGGCGCAGGCTCAGCGCGGCGGTAAGCACGTCAAGCTCCGGCAGGTCCTGGTTAACGAGCACCTGGGCGGGCGGCGGCTTGTCATCATAGAACTGGCCGATGAAGGCTGCGAGCACGTCGGGCGCGTTCTCATCGCGCGCATGGCTGGGAAAGAACGCCCGGTTGCCGTTATTGCGCCCCGCGCGGATGAAAAACACCTGAATGCACGACTGCCCGGCAATCTGCCAGATGGCAATGATATCCGCGTCACTCACGCTGGAGGGGTTGATGACGCTGGAATCCTGCTGCAGGGCCGAAAGCCCGCGTATGCGGTCGCGGATGGCCGCCGCGCGCTCGAATTCCAGCGCCTCGGCGGCCTGTTCCATCTCGCGGCCCAGCTTTTCGCGCATGTCCGGGTCCTTGCCCGCCAGAAAGCTGCGCGCCTGAGCGGCGAGTTCGGCATAGTCCTCGCGGCTGATACGGTCGGTGCATGGCGCCGAGCAGCGATGGATCTGGTGCAGCAGACACGGGCGCGTGCGGCCCTGCATCTCGCTATCGGAACACGAGCGCAGCAGGAAGGTGCGCTGGAGCAGGTTCAGCGTCTGGTTGACCGACCAGGCCGAGGCGAACGGCCCCCAGTACGACGCCCCCTTGACCGGCTTGCCCCGGTGCTTGCTGATCTGGGGGAAGTCGTGCCGGTCGGTCAGCATGATCCACGGGTAGCTTTTGTCATCACGCAGCAGGATGTTGTAACGCGGCTGCATGCGCTTGATGTAATTGGCCTCGAGCAGCAGGGCCTCGGCCTCGGTATGGGTGGTGACGATTTCCATGCTGCGCGTTTCCGACACCATGCGGCGCAGGCGCTCGGTCAGGCGGCTGACATGGGTGTAGGAGGTCACGCGCTTCTTCAGGTTCAGCGCCTTGCCCACGTACAGCACGTCCCCCTTTTCACCGAGCATGCGGTACACGCCGGGGGCCTGCGGCATGGTGCGCAGGGCATGATGGATCGCGTCGACCCCCACCGGGCGGGCTAGTGCGTCGGAAATGGCCGTTGTCATGGACAGCAGCCGTTCATCCACCGATTATGTGGATAAGTCTGTGGAGCAGGGGCCGAAAAAAACGTGCGGGTGGCGGTTTTCCGTTCCTGTACTTGGATTGCCCAAAAAAACATCACTAACAACAACCTACTGTTTTTAAACAACTATATTGGACAAGGCGGAGGCCGGAAAAAAAATCCGCTCCTCGACAGGCCGGATTCAGGGCTGTCAACCCCGCAGGTGGACAAATTATGGCATCCCTGTGTCCTGATGCCTGGATTACATTTTTGCAGGAAATATCAGCCGCCTTTTGCCATTCGTTCCTGTTTTCGTCCTGCGCTGGGCGGCGTGGGGAAAAAAATATTCTTGTCAGCCTGCCACGGATCGGCAATGCAGCCGATATGCGTATCGTTACCTGGAATATCAATTCCCTCCGCCTGCGGATGCCGCTTCTCGCCCGGCTGTGCCAGGACACATCGCCCGATATCGTCTGCCTGCAGGAAACCAAGGTGCCCGACGCCCTGTTCCCGCTTGAGGACGTGCGCGCCCTTGGCTTCGGGCATGTCGTGTTTCGCGGCATGAAGGGATATAATGGGGTGGCCATCCTGTCACGCCAACCCGTAACCATGCTGGAGGATACGCCGGACTGGTGCGAAAAGGGCGACTGCCGCCACATCGCCGTGCGCCATGGCACGGGAGATGACGCGATTGACGTGCATGATTTCTACGTGCCCGCGGGCGGCGACGTGCCCGACCCGGTCGAGAACCCCAAATTCGCCCACAAGCTGGCTTTTGTTGATGAGGCGCGCACGTGGTTCTCGGCGCGTGACATGCGGCGCACCGTGCTGGTGGGCGACCTGAACATCGCCCCCCTTGAGCAGGATGTGTGGAGCCACAAGCAGCTGCTCAAAATCGTCAGCCACACGCCTGAGGAGACGGAGCGCCTGCTGGCCTGGCAGCAGACCGGCTTCATCGACGCGATGCGCGAATTCGTGCCGCCCGATGAGAAGCTTTACACGTGGTGGTCCTACCGCAACCGTGACTGGAGCGCGTCAAACCGGGGGCGACGGCTGGACCATGTGTGGGTCACGCCCGACTTGCGGGGCGCCCTGCGTGGCATGGAGGTGCTGCGTGCCGCCCGCGACTGGGAAAAGCCATCCGACCATGTGCCGGTGCTGATCGACATTGAGGGCTGACTTCAAGTCAGTTTGATCAATCGGTTGCCCAAACGCGACCGGGCCGCCCGAAACCGGGCGGCCCGTCACAATCCGCAGGTCAGAAAAAGACCTGTTCAGGCAAGGGCGCTCTTGCCGCCTTCGGGGTCGAGACGGTAGCCACCGCCTTCCGTCACCAGCAGGCTGGCATTGGTGGGGTCTGGCTCGATCTTCTGGCGCAGGCGGTAGATATGGGTTTCCAGCGTGTGGGTGGTCACTGCCGCGTTGTAGCCCCATACCTCATTAAGCAGCACCTGCCGGGGCACGGGGCGCGTGCCTGCGCGGTACAGGAACTTCAGGATGGCCGCTTCCTTCTCCGTCAGGCGGATGCGGCGATTCTTGGCCGTTTCCTGCAACAGTTTGGCGGATGGGCGGAAGATATACGGCCCGATGGCGAAGACGGCATCCTCGCTGTTCTCGAAAATGCGCATCTGCGCCCGCAGCCGGGCCAGAAGCTCCGCAATGCGGAACGGCTTGGCCACATAGTCATTGGCGCCCGCATCAAGCCCGCGCACCACATCCGTCTCGTCATCAGAACCAGTCAGAATGATGATGGGGATGCGCTTGCCCTTGCGCCGCAGGTCAGCGCAGAAATCACGCCCATCCCCGTCGGGCAGGGATACATCGAGGATGATCGCGTCAAAACGCGCCCCCGGTTTCTGCAGCTTTTCCCAGGCTTCGGCGACGGAGCCAGCCTCGATCGCTTCAAATTCACCATCAATCTGTAGCTGTTCAACGAGCATCTGACGTAAAGTCTGATCGTCGTCCGCTATCAGTATGGGACGTGCTCCTGCCATCGAACCCTCTTTATCACTTATAAGAACGGCCCTTTATCGAACCGCTCTCTGTCTTGCCGTTCATGCCCGGCCCCATGACCGACAGGCCCATGACCCGTCGGCCCCGATGCCGTATGCAGCCGGATGAGGCCGGAGATAACATAAATACGACCCGATCCAGAGGAATTCATGATACGCGCTATTTTGCAAACGAATACAGGGCTGGATGCACAACTGCATTGCATTCGCGAAATTATGCCCGCCATCATCGGCGCGGGCGGCGTAAAAACCCGTAAAATCGAGGGAGATCACGCAACGCCTGCCGGTATTCTGCCATTACGGCGCGTGTTCTATCGCGCCGACCGGGTGGCATCACCTGTTTGTCATCTGCCGGTTGAGCCGCTCTCGCCGCTTGATGGCTGGTGCGATGACCCCGCCAGCCCCGATTACAACCGTCATGTCACCCTGCCCCACCCCGCCCGGCACGAGCGTCTGTGGCGCGAGGATCACGTTTACGACATTGTGGTGGTGCTTGGTTATAACGACGCGCCTGTCCATTCCGGCGCGGGGTCGGCCATTTTCCTGCATCTGCCGCCAAAGGGGGGCAGGCCCACGGAAGGCTGCATCGCCCTGCCCGAGCCTGCGCTGCGCCGCCTGCTGGCCGCGGGGCTTGCGGAAATCGAGGTCAGGCCGCCGGGATAGGCCCATCGACCACGGGCAGGTCCGTGCGGCTGGCATCTTGGCCTGGCGGCATGAACAGCACGATGATGTCGCCCTCCGCCGGTTCGGCCGGAATCGCATCCTCGGCAGAGAAAACCCAGATTGCCGTACCTTTGCGGATAATCATGAACAGCATGGCCGGGCCATCGGTCAGCCGGGCTTCGCTTATGGTTTCATCGGCAATGTAGCTGCCAAAGCGCCAGCCCTGGGCGTAGCGGGAATCGATGAGTGAGAAATTCCACGCAGGCTCGCCCAGCACCTTGCCGCGCGAATCCCGGCTCAGCCCGTGATACAGGTCCAGCCGCGCAATGCCCGGACTGACCTGAAACACGCGCTGCCGCCCCAGATCGGGCGCCATGCGCGCGCAGACCAGGCCATTATAGATGGCATCCGGCGTGGTGGCGATCAGGTAGTCGGCGGGGCGTTCCTCCAGGCTTTCCTGCCCCTCGACCGAGAGCAGCTCGGCCCGCAGCACCGGCACGCCCAGCCCCGCCGCCTTGTTGAGCGCAGGCGCGTACGTATCGACAAGCAGCACCGGCACCCCCCGGTCATGCACCACGCGGGCCAGGTTGGTGGACCACGCATTGGCCCCCATGATGGCCAGCGCCGGCTCATCGGACAGGGTCAGCTTGAGCGCGCGCGCCAGCGGCCTGAGCGAGAAGCCGTGCAGGATCATGGTCGAGGCGATCAGCGCGAACACGGCGGGCGTAATCATGTTGGCCCCGGCGTAACCGGCCTCCTGCAACTGTAGCCCCACCACGCCGGACACAGCGGCGGCCACGATGCCGCGCGGCGCGATCCAGCCCACGAACAGCCGCTCCTGCCATGACATGCTCGCCCCGATGGTGGAAAGATAGATGCCCAGCGGCCGCACGACGAACATGACCGTGAACGTCAGCGCCATGATGGGCCAGGACAGTTCGGACAGCACCGTGCGCTGCAGGTCCGCCGTCAGCAGCACGAACAGGCACGAGACCACGATCACGCCCAGCGATTCCTTGATGCGCTGAAGCTCGGACATGCCGGTCACATGCAGGTTGGCCAGCGCCATGCCGAACACGGTGGCCGCCATGAGCCCCGCCCCCTGCATGAGCAGGTTGCAGATGGCCGCAACCCCCATGGCGAAGGCCAGGATCATGGGAATGCGCAGGATCTCGGGCAGCAGGTCGCGCGCCGAGAGGAACTTGATGAGCAGGGCGGGCAAAATACCGCACCCGATGGAAAACATGGTGGCGAACAGCAGATGCGGCCCGATTTCCACCGCCGCAAGCGACGCATCGGATGTGTGGCTGGAACTGATCAGCAAACATTCGAGCATCAGGGTTGCCAGAATGGCCGCGATGGGGTCGTTCACGATCGCCTCCCACCGCAGGAAGGCCGCCACCCTTGGCCGCAGCTTGGTGTGGCGCAGCAGGGGCAGCACCACGGTTGGCCCCGTCACCACCACGATGGCGCCAAACAGCCACGCCGTGCCCCAGTTCAGGTGCCCCACGTAATGCGCTGCCAGCGAACCGAGCACCCAGTTGATGGGAAGCGCCGCGGCCGTCAGGCGCAGCACGCCCTCGCCCGATTCACGCCACTGGCGCAGGTCAAGCGCCAGCCCGCCCTCGAACACGATGAACGCCACGGCCATGGACACGAGCGGGTGGAAATAAGGCCCGATGGCCGTGGCCGGATGCAGGATGCCCAGCCCCGGCCCGCAGATCAGCCCAAGGGCGAACAGCAGCACGATGGCAGGCAGCTTGAAGCGCCACGCCACCCACTGGGCCGCAATGCCACCGCCTAGCACGAACAGAATTCCAATTGCCAGGTTTGTTGCCTGCATCCCGATGTCCCATAATGTTGCTAATGCCGCTGGCGCCAGCCTGCCGATGGAGCACGGATGGAAAAGCCTCCCCCGGCCCGCGCGCGGCAAGCGCACACCCATCCCTGCGCCGCATCCATGATCCCGTCAGCTTCGGCACATGACACTGTATATGTGCAACAATAACGCCCCAGGGCAGGAAACCAGAACCGGCCTGTTATAGATAAGCCAAAAAGATTTCTTGCCGCAACAGAATACGGCGTGAATGTTAAAGACCCTGCAGGTGCCCTTTGACTGTCTTTTGCTATACTGACGCTTTATTGATGGCTGTGTTCACCATGCCTGTGCGCAGGCATGGCGGGCCGCAGGGTTTTTGGTGCCTGTTTCGCGCCAGGAATGTCCGGGAGCGACTTTTGGCGAAATGCTGCCTTTAAAAAAGGCCGCACCCGGAGACTTTACCCTGTTATCGGGAAACGGGTTTCAGCCCGCTTCACGCTGCATGATGGCGGCGAAAAAGCCATCCGTATGGTGCTGGCGCGGCGTCAGACTGACCTGCCCATCCGTACTCAGCCCCGCAGGCAGGTCATCATCAGCGCCATCGGGCACAACCAGCGAAAAAGCCGGGTTACGGGCCAGAAAGGCTGCGATCTGGTCGCCATTTTCCTCGCGCAGCACGGAACACGTGGCATAGACCATCCGCCCGCCCGGCCGCACCAGGGCGGCGGCCCGGTCCATGATCGCGGCCTGCTTTTCGGTCAGTTCCGTAAGATCCTGCTCGCGCAGGCGCAGGCGGGCATCGGGGTTGCGCCGCCATGTGCCGGTGCCGGTGCACGGTGCATCGACCAGCACGCGGTCAAAGCTGCCACTGCGGCGGCGCGCCCAGCGGTCGCCCGCCACCAGCAGGTGGCGCTCGGCATTATGCACGCCCGCGCGCCGCAGGCGGCGCACCGCGCCTTCCAGCCGGGGCTCGGATACGTCGCACGCCACGATGTGCCCGCGGTTTTCCATGGTCATGGCCATGCCCAGCGTCTTGCCCGCAGCGCCCGCACAGTAATCAAGCACGCGCATGCCCGGCCGCGCCCCCACGGCGGCGACGACAAGCTGGCTGCCTTCATCCTGAATTTCGATCAGCCCGCTGCGAAAGGCAGCGCACGACGTAATGGGCTGGCGGCCCGCAACCCGCAGCCCCCATGGCGAGAGCGTGGTATCCACCGCGTGGATGCCCTCCGCCTCAAGCGCCGCCTGCGCGGTAGGGCGGTCGGATTTGAGCAGGTTCACCCGCAAATCCAGCGTCGCCTCGCCATCCATGGCGGCAAGCTCGGCTTCCAGCCCTTCCCCAAAAGTGCGCTCAAGGCGGGGCAGCAACCAGTCCGGCACTTCAAGCCGCACGGCAGGCGGCATGTCGGGGTGGAGCAGCCCCTGCCCTTCAAGCTGCGTGTAAAGGCTGCTTTCCGAGCCGATCAGCCCCAGCGGCGCGTACCGCTCGCCGGTAAAGAGATGTTGCGGGTTTTCACGCACATCCGGCTCGAGCGCCATCATGGCCAGCACCAGCGTGCGGGGCGTGACCTTGCCCCCCACGCGTTCAATCCACCAGTGCAGCCTGCGCCAGTGCCGCAGCACGCGCCACACGCGCGCCGAGATGGCCCGGCGGTCGCCGCCACCAATATAACGCCGCTCACGAAAGAAGGCATTGGCCAGCGCATCGGCGGGGCGCTGCGGCGTGGCCTCCATTGCGGCAAGCAGGTCAATGGCGGCAGAAAGCCGTGCGCTGGGTGTCATGAATCAGGGAACCGTTATAGTGGGGAAGGCCGGCAGGATCAGTCCTGCCGGTAGTTCGGGGCTTCACGCGTGATGGACACGTCATGCACATGGCTCTCGCGCAGGCCCGCGCCGGTAATGCGGCGGAAGCGCGCGCGCTTCTGCAGGTCGGCAATGGTGGCCGAGCCGGTATAGCCCATGCCCGCGCGCAGGCCACCCACGAGCTGGTGCACCACCGCACCCATCGCGCCCTTGTAGGCCACGCGGCCCTCGATGCCCTCGGGCACCATCTTGTGCGTGTCCTTGATGTCCTGCTGGAAGTAGCGGTCCGCCGACCCGCGCGACATGGCGCCAAGGCTGCCCATGCCACGGTAGGACTTGTAGGTCCGGCCCTGATACAGGAACACCTCGCCCGGCGCCTCTTCCGTGCCCGCAAGCAGCGAGCCGATCATGACCACGTCGGCCCCCGCGCCGATCGCCTTGACAATATCGCCCGAGGTGCGCACGCCGCCATCGGCAATGGCAGGCACGTCAAGCTCGTGGCACGCGGCCGAGGTTTCCATCACGGCGGAGAACTGCGGCACACCCACGCCCGCCACCACGCGCGTGGTGCAGATCGAGCCGGGGCCGATGCCCACCTTCACGCAGTCAGCGCCCGCGCCGATGAGCGCCTGCGCCGCCTCGGGGGTGGCGACATTGCCAGCAATGATCTGGATATCGTTCTCGATGGCGCGAATGCGCTCGATGCTTTTCAGCACGCCTGCCGAGTGGCCATGGGCGGTGTCGATCACCACCACGTCCACGCCCGCCGCGATCAGTTCACGCGCGCGGGCCACGCCATCATCACCCACCCCGGTGGCCGCTGCGCACAGCAGGCGGCCAAGGCTGTCCTTGTTGGCCTGCGGGTACTGCACCGCGCGGTCCATGTCCTTGACCGTGATAAGGCCGATGCAGCGGTCCTCGTCATCAACGACCAGCAGTTTTTCAATACGGTGGCGGTGCAGGAGCTGGCGGGCCTGGTCGCGGTCCACGCCGTTGCGCACGGTCACGAGGTTCTCGCGCGTCATGAGTTCATACACGCGCTGGGCGGGATCGGTGGCGAAGCGCACGTCGCGGTTGGTCAGGATGCCCACGAGGCGGTTGGTCTCACGCTCGACCACCGGCAGGCCGCTGATGCCGTGGCGCGACATGGTGGCGTTCACTTCCGCGAGCGTCTGGTCGGGATAGACGGTGACCGGATTGACCACCATGCCCGATTCGAAGCGCTTGACGCGACGGACCTGCTCGGCCTGCTGCTCAATGGTCAGGTTTTTGTGGATGACGCCAAGGCCGCCGTTCTGGGCCATGGCGATGGCCATGTTATCTTCGGTCACGGTATCCATGGCCGAGGAAATCAGCGGAATGTTGAGGGTGATCTTGCGGGTCAGCCGGGTTTTTGTCGATGTCTGCGCAGGCAGCACGCTCGATTCATCGGGAACGACCAGCACATCATCAAAAGCGAGGGCCTCGCGGATGCGGTCCTCAAGCCGGGGTGTCGATGTGGTTTTGGAAATGGAAGACATGATGCAGGGCCCTCGTCAGCAGATGGCGGCTACCCCGCGCCTCGGGTCACCGACCGTTGGCGCACCCTCTTAGGGGGCTAAACGGGCGCTGGCAAGCATTACGCGCGGGCTTCGTGCGCTTTCTTGCCCGCGCAGGGCAAAAAACAGCAGGCAGCCTGTCCTTACGCGCTCAGGCGCAGGCCATCATATGCCGCCTCGACCCCTGCGGGCAGGTTGGCCTGCATCCACGCCCAGTCCATATCCGGTCCCATATGGGTCAGCACGGTGCGGCGCGGCTGTATGACATCGCGCCATTGCAGCACGCGCTTCAGCCAGCCATGCGAGGGATGGGTCGCGCGCTGGAAGCAGTCCACCACCCAGGTATCGACCCCGCGCAGCACGGCAAGGGCGTGCTCATCCATTTCGGCCACGTCGGTGCAGTAGGCCATTGGCCCCGCGCGCACGCCCAGCGTTTCGGTGTGCCCATGGGTCTGGGCAAAAAGCTGCACCTCCATCCCGGCTATGACCTGCGTAGACGGCAGGCTGACGACATTCACGTCGAATATGGGGCGGAAGATGGCAGGCGGCGTCCAGGGGCGAAAGGCGTAATCGAAGCGGGTACGGATCTCGTCAAGCACGACAGCCGTGCCATAGATGGGAATCGGGCCGTTGATGATGCGGTTGATGGCGCGCAGTTCATCGAGCCCCAGAATATGGTCGGCATGGGCATGGCTATAGACCACGGCATCAATCATGCCGATGCGCTGCGCAAGGAACTGCGCCCGCAGGTCCGGCCCCGTATCAATGAGCAGGCGGCGGCCCGGCCCGTCATCGATCAGCACGGAGGCACGCGTGCGCCGGTTGCGCGGCTCGGTCGGGTCGCATTCGCCCCAGTCCCCTGCCCCGTCAGGCCCGCCCAGCATGGGCACGCCCGATGAACCGCCGCAGCCCAGTATGATCATATCCATGCCGTTATACCGCCTGTGTGAACAGTCGATTGAAATTGCCCGTGGTCATCTCGGCAAATGCCGCATCATCCATGCCGCGCAGTTCGGCCAGCATGCGGGCCGTATAGGCCACGTAACCCGGCTCGTTGCGCTTGCCGCGCTTGGGCACGGGCGCAAGATAGGGTGAATCGGTCTCGACCAGCAGCCGGTCAGCGGGCACGTCTTTCGCCACATCGCGCACCGACTGCGCGCGGTTGAAGGTGGCAATGCCCGAGAAGCTGATATACCCCCCCAGTTCCAGCGCGCCCCGCGCAAGGTCCGGCCCGGATGAGAAGCAGTGGATCAGGAACGGAAACGCCCCCCGGTTCGCGGTCTCGTCACGCAATATGGCCAGCGTATCGTCATCGGCCTCACGGGTGTGGATGACCAGCGGCAGGCCGGTGCGGCGGGCGGCGTCGATATGCACCCGAAAGCTCTCCTGCTGGCGGGGGCGGATGTCTTCCTTGCCGTGAAAGTAGTCCAGCCCGCTCTCGCCAATACCCACCACGCGCGCATCATCCGCCATGGCCGCGAGTTCGGCGCCGGTGGGCAGCGCCTCCTCATCCACGTGGTCGGGATGGGTGCCGATGGTGCACCAGACCCGCAGCCCTGGCGTATCGAGCGTGGCCAGCTTTTTTTGCTGGTCCGCGCGTGACAGGCGCGTGCCGATGGTCACCAGCCCGTCCACCCCGGCCTCGCGCGTGCGGGCCAGGACTTCAGGCATTTCCTCATCGGAGAAATGGTCGAGATGGCAGTGGGAGTCGGTCAGTCCCGTGCGGGTCATGATGCCTCCGGCTCCTCATAGCGCGGGAAGACGCCCTCCGGCCTGGGCAGCACGCGGCCCGCGGGCAGTGGCGTATCGAGGGCGGCGAAATCACGCTCGTCTTCTGCCACGCCAAGCTGGGTCAGCATTTTGTCCATGCTGCCGGGCATGTAGGGCTGGAGCACGGTCGCGATGATACGCAGCGCATCGGCCAGCACGCGCAGCACGTCGGCCATGCGTTCGGGGTCGGTTTTCTTGAGCTTCCACGGGGCCTGATGGTCGATATAGGCGTTACACGCGCGGATCAGCTTCCACACTTCCTCCAGCGCATCGGTCAGGGCCTGCCGGTCGATCTGCTGGTGCATGATGTCAGGTAGCAGGCTGGCGGTGGCCAGCAGTTCGCGGTCCTCATCGGTATGCCTGCCCTGGGCTGGCAACTTACCTTCGCAGTTGCGCGCAACCTGCGAGAGCGTGCGCTGGGCAAGGTTGCCGAGGTCATTGGCCAGCTCGACATTCATGCGCGAGATGATGGCGCGACGGCTCAGGTCGCTATCGCCGCCAAAGGGCATCTCGCGCATCAGGAAGAAGCGGATGGGGTCGAGACCGAAGGTTTTCACCAGGTCGCGCGGGTCCACCACGTTGCCCAGCGACTTGCTCATCTTCTGGCCTTCAATGGTCCACCAGCCATGCGAGAACACGCGCTCGGGCAGCTTCAGGTCGGCGGCCATGAGCAGCGCGGGCCAGTAGATGGCGTGAAAGCGCAGGATGTCCTTGCCCACAAGATGCAGGTTGGGGGGCCAGAAATCCCAGCGCGGCGCCGTCTCGTCGGGGTAGCCCACGGCGGAGAGGTAATTGGCCAGCGCATCGACCCACACATACATCACATGCTTCGGGTCGCCCGGCACGGGAATGCCCCAGTTGAAGCTGGTGCGGCTGATGGACAGGTCGCGCAGGCCCTGCTTCACGAAGCTCTTCACCTCGTTGCGGCGGCTCTGCGGCTCGATGAAGCCGGGGCGGGTTTCGTAGAGTTCGAGCAGCCTGTCACCGAATTTGGACAGGTTGAAGAAGTAGGACGGCTCCTTCACCCACTCAACGGCGGCACCCGTGGGGGCGACCTTTTTGCCGTCCGGGCCGTCGATGAGTTCTTCCTCGCCATAGAAGCATTCATCGCGGGTTGCGTACCAGCCTTCATAGGCATCGAGGTAGATGTGGCCGTTTTCCTCGAGCTTCTTCCACAGCGCCTGGGCCGCCTGCACATGGCGTGGCTCGGTGGTGCGGATGAAGTCATCGTAGGAGATGTCCATCGTGTCGTACATATCGCGGAAGTCGGCGGCGACCGCATCGGCGAAGGCCTGCGGCGGCATGCCCTTTGCCCCGGCGGCCTGCTCCACCTTCTGGCCGTGCTCGTCGGTGCCGGTCAGGAAAAAGACGTCAAACCCCGCCAGCCGCTTGAAGCGGGCGATCACGTCGGCCGCGACCGAGGTGTAGGCATGGCCGATATGAGGCGCCCCGTTCACGTAATAGATTGGTGTTGTGACGTAGTAGCGCCGTGTCATGTTTCACTCACCCGCGCAAGGGCCGTAAGGACCGCCTGCTGTTTATCCAGATTGAACTGTTCCGTCTCCGCGCGCAGCCGCATCATGTCCTGCCACAGCAGGGCCAGACGGGCCGGGCGCAGATCCTCTTTGTGCACCCTGTCCGTGCTGGCGGCCAGGGCGCGTGCCTTTTGAGATATGGCATCACACAGCAGATCGAAAAAGACGCAAAAGTCATTTTCCCGTCTTGTGACCTGTGCGGCAATGTCATAGCCCGCCCCCTCGCCTGCCGTGCCCGCCATCACATCGGCCACCAGCCGCGACAGGGCCGGGCCATCGCCGCCAAGCAGTTCGAGCGCCTTGCCCGGCGCGCCATGCGCCAGCGGAATGATGGCCTCGATCGCATCCCGTGGCGGGGCATCGGGCAAGGCGGCCAGTGCGGCGCGCATCGTCGCTTCATCAAGGGCGGACAAGCCAAGCACCCGGCAGCGGCTGCGGATGGTGGGCAGCAGGCGGCCCGGCACGGCGGTGGTCAGGATCAGGATGGCGCGCTCGGGCGGTTCCTCCAGAATCTTGAGAATGGCGTTGGCTGCCGTGCGGTTCATGTATTCCGCGCCATCAACGATCACCACCCGCCAGCCGCCCTCGGCCGCCGTGCGCCGCAGGAAGGCGCCAATGGGGCGGATGTCATCACCCACGATCTCGCGGCGCAGGCGGTTGCGCTTTTCATCCATGCCGCGCGCGATGACCAGCAGGTCGGCATGGGTGCCAGCGGTCACGCGGCGGCCCACCGGGCTGTCATGGTCCTCGGCCCGCAGCAGGGCGCGCGCCATGAGAAAGGCCATGCTGGCCTTGCCGATGCCCTCCGGCCCGGTCAGCAGCCAGGCATGGTGCAGCCGCCCCGTGCGCATGACCGCCTGGAATTCCCGCCATGCCGTGTCATGCCCGAGCAGGCGGCGGCAGGTGCGCGGGTCATGCATGGGGCAACAGCGGGGTGACAACGTCGCGCAGGGCATGCTGCACCGCCTGCGTGGCGGAGCTGGCATCAATGCGGCGGCAGCGCGCGGCGTCGCGCCGGGCAATGGCGTCAAAGCCCTCGGCCACGCGGGCATGGAAGGCAGCGCCCTCCGCCTCATACCGATCGGTGCGGGCATTGCCCCGCCCGGCCAGACGGGCCTGGGCCACGGCGGGCGGCACCTCAAGCATGAAAGTAAGATCGGGCGCGACCGGGATCAGACCGCGCAGGGTTGCGATCAGGCCCAGCATGGCAGGGTCGCCGTGGCTCAGGCCATAGCCCTGATAGGCCTCGGTTGAATCCGTAAAGCGGTCACAGATCACCACGCCACCCCGGGCCAGCATGGGCGCGATGCGCTGCTCGACATGATCGGCGCGGGCGGCGAAATGGGCCATGACCTCGGCGCGGGCGCAAAGGCCATGCCCGCCAAACAGCAGCAGCTCGCGCAATGCCTCCGCCCCCGGCGTGCCCCCCGGCTCGCGCGTGAGATCGACATCATGTCCCTGCGCGCGCAGCCATTCGGCCAGAAGCCGCGCCTGGGTGGACTTGCCCGCCCCCTCGCCGCCTTCAAGGGTAATGAACAGGCCCGTCATGACCTAGCCATGCCCCAGCTTGCGCCCCAGCACCGCCGTGGCGCGGCCCATCAGGCCAAGGCGGGGCACATCGGCGCCCGCCACCAGCGGAATGCGGATCTCGGCAAGACCCGTATTGGCAATCACCATCTCGCCAAGCTGCTGGCCCGCCGTGACCGGGGCGGGCACGGGGCTGCGGTAGTCCATGCTCACATGCACCCGGTTCTGCCAGCCATGCGGCAGGGTGAGCGTGACATCACGGGTGGCCACCAGCGGCACGGTGGGCGCCTGCCCCAGCCAGACCGGGGCATGATCCACCACCGCGCCGTTATGGAGCAGCGTCGCGTTCTCGAAATTGACGAACGACCACTCGAACAGCCGCTCGCCCTCATTGGCGCGGGCATTGCTGCTGGGCAGGCCGTTGATGGCCATGACCACGCGGTTGCCGCCGCGCTCGGCGCTGGCGCACAGGCCAAAGCCACCGGCGTCGGTGTGGCCGGTCTTGAGCCCGTCGGCCACGCCCTTGACCACCAGCGCATTGCGGTTTTCCTGCGTGATCTTGTTGTAGCGGAAGCTCTTTTCCGAGAAGAAATGGTAGTATTCGGGGTAATCGTGAATCAGGTGCATGGCGATGGTCGCCACATCACGCGCGGACATGTAATGCCCGTCCATCGGCCAGCCGGTTACGTTGAGAAAGTGGGTATTGGTCATGCCCATCTGCGCTGCCTGCGTGTTCATGAGGCTCACGAACTGATCCTCCGAGCCTGCCACGCCTTCCGCCAGCACGATGCAGGCATCGTTGCCGGACTGGATCACCATGCCCTGGATCAGGTCGGCCACGGCCACGGTGCCATTGAGCGGCACGAACATCTTCGAGCCCTGCATGCGCCATGCCTTCTCGCTCACCGGCAGCATCTGCTCCAGCGTCAGTCGGCCCGCGCGCAGCATGCCGAACACGATATAGGCAGTCATCATCTTGGTCAGTGATGAGGGCGGCATGCGCTCGTCGGCCGCCTTCTCCAGGATCACGGCGCCGGTGGTGTAATCAACAATGCACGCCCAGCGCGCGATGGTGTCGATCGGGCCGATGAGGCTGTTGGCGGGCGAGGACGCAACGACCGGCGCCGCCGCGTCAACAGCGGCAGGACCGGCGGGGTGGCGGCGTCGGGCCGCGGGTGCGGCAAGCGCGGTGGAAGAGACAAGAAGGCTGGTGGCCCCAGCCAGAAGGAAACGTCGGGTGTGCATTGCGTCCTTGGTCCGGTAGGTGCCAGCCGCGCGCACGACTGGCGTGACGGGAGCCGTCACGTGATTTCGTTACCGAGCAGGCCCACGGCCAGCGCATAGAAATCGGAAGGATTGTAGCGACGGATCGCGGCGAAATTGCGATAGACCATGAAAGCCTCGCCCCCTGGCCCATCGGGGCGCAGCACCGCGCCGGTCGTGGCGGGGTCGGCAAAGGGCGCGCCGCCCATCTGGCGGATGCCCATGGCCATCCATTCCGCATGGGTGCGGGTGTGGGTGCGCCCGAGTGCGGATTGCGCCACGCTGTCGGGCACGGTGATCTCCTGCCCCCAGCTTTCGCCCCCCACCCAGCCCGAGCCTGCCAGATAGTTGGCGATGGAGCCGAAGATGTCGGGCATGGAGTGCCAGATGTCGCGCCTGCCATCGCCATCGATATCCACGGCGTATTTGAGGTAGGCGCTGGGCATGAACTGCGGCTGGCCCATGGCGCCGGCGTAGCTGCCGGTCATGAGGTCTGGCGTGATGTCGCCCGCATTGAGAATGGCGAGCGCGTGGAACAGCTCATCATGGAAGAACTGCGCCCGCCTGCCCTCGAACGCCAGCGTGCACAGCGCGTCGACCACAGTGAATTTGCCGGTCAGCGCGCCATAGGCCGATTCCAGCCCCCAGATGCCCATCACCGCACCGGGCGCGACGTTATAGCGGGTCAGCACCTGCTGCTCGAGCACGCCGCGCTGGGCGGCGAAGGCCGTGCGCCCGTCACTGATCTTGCGCGCGCCAAGCACGCGACTGCGGTACTGCGCCCAGGTCAGATGAAACTCCGGCTGGTTGCGGTCGCGCTGGATCACCTGCGCGTTGGGCGCTTGCAGATCGAGCGCCTGGGTTACGGCAGGCGCGTTCAGCCCCTGCCGACTCGCCTCGCGCCGGATGGCGGCGAGAAAGGCGGTGTAATCCCCGCTGGCCGCAGGCGTGGCCGGGGGCCTGTGACGTGCCGCCTGCGCGGGCAGCAGCCACGCGGCACCCGCCCCGGCAAGGGAGGCGGCGGCGGCATGAAGGAGGCGACGACGTACGAGCATGTCCGATGCTGTGCCACGCCACCACGCCCGTTTCAATCTCTGACTTGCACCAGCACCCCCCTGGCAGGCCGTGCGATACATTATGCGACATAATTTCGCGTTTGTGACCATAGGCGAAGCATGCGACAAGAACGCCGGACGCCGCCCCGCGTTGGGTGAATGGCCGATCTTTCTTACCTGCCCGCATGCCGGGCCGACCAAAAGGCATGTTCTTGTCCAGCCACGGTTTTTCCCGCCCGTCCCGCCCGGATGTGCAAAAGCGCGCCGCATGCCCGCGTCGCTGACAGCTTTCCTGGCCACGGCGGGCGCCTCCCCCTTCCTGCAGGCGCTGGCGATCATTGTCGGCACCTTCATACTGGAGGATGCCGCCACGATCCTGACCGCCATGCAGGTGCGCACCGGGCATGTGGCGCTATGGGTGGCGCTGGTGGCGCTGTATATCGGCATCGTGGTGGGTGACATGGGGCTGTATGGCATGGGCAGGCTGGCGGCATTGTGGCCGCCCGCGCGGCGCTGGATCACGCTGCCCGGTGGCGCGCGCGAGGGCAAGTGGTTTGACCGCAACGTGTTCCGCATCGTGTTCATCAGCCGCTTCGTGCCCGGCGCCCGCTTGCCGCTTTATACCGCGTGTGGTTTCTTCCATGCCCGGTTCGGGCTGTTCTGTATCGCGGCCATCCTGGCCACGCTGATATGGACAACCATGCTGTTTCTCGTCTCGCTTCAGGTGGGGCAGTTCCTGATCGACCATCTGGGAACATGGAAATGGGCGGGCATGGGTGGTTTTGTCCTGACCATCCTTCTGATAAGCCGCATGATCGCACGTTTGCAGGGTAACGAGACCAGATGACCGACACCACCACCACCGTGAACGGCCGACCCGATGCGCAGCCTGCCGCCCCCACGGTTTCCGCCTTCGAGTTCTGGCCCGGCTGGATCTTCTATACCCCCATCGTGCTGTACTGGATCATGCTCGGGCTGCGCTACCGCGATTTCAGCCTGCCTACCGCCGCCAACCCCCGCATCGAGACCGGCGGCCTGTGTGGCGAGAGCAAAAGCTCGATCCTGGACATGGCAGGCGACGAGGCGCGGCAGTGGATCGCCCCCTACGCGGTGCTGACCACGGGCGAGAACGACACCGCCCGCGCGCTGGCCGCCATGGAACAGGCGGGCCTGTCCTTTCCCGTCGTGCTCAAGCCTGATGTGGGCTGCAACGGCACCGGCGTGCGCATCATGCGCGATGCCGACAGCCTGCGCGAAGGCCTGGCCGCCTTTGGCCGCGGGGTGCCGGTCATGCTGCAGCACCTGATCCCCTACGGGCATGAGGTGGGCATATTCTACATCCGCCACCCCGATGAGGCGGAGGGCCGCATCACCTCGCTCACCTACAAGGAAGTGCCCTGCCTTACGGGCGATGGCCACTCCACGGTAGAGGAACTGCTCCACGCCGACCCGCGCACCCGTCTTGTGCCGCACATCTACATCCCCCGCCTCAGGCCCCGCCTGAACGAAGTGCCGCCCGCCGGGCAGTCACTGCCGCTGGTCTTTGCGGGCAATCACTGCAAGGGCTCGATCTTTCATGATTGCGCCGCCGACATCACGCCTGAACTGACTGCGCGGGTGAACGCGATCATGCGCGATATTCCCGATTTTCATTTTGGCCGCATCGACGCCAAGGCCCTGAGTCTCGCCCATTTGCGCGAGGGCAAGGATTTCCAGATCATCGAGATCAATGGCGTCGGCTCCGAGGCCACCCATATCTGGGATGCGCGCACCACCCTGCGCGAGGCCTACGCCACGCAGTTCGAGCATTACGGCGAAACTTTCCGCATCGGCGCCAAGAAGCGCCGCGAGGGCTGGAAGAGCAGCGGCGCGATGGCCATGCTCCGCGCCTGGCTGCGCCAGCGCAAACTCATGGCCACTTACCCGCTTAACGACTGAACCTGCGCGATGGTCATGCATCGCGGCTACAGACGCCCTGCACTCCATTGTTGCAGGCAGATGCAGGGGGCGTTCATTACCGTAGGGCCCGCATACCGCAATGCTGCCCCCGGTACGACGGAAATTGATATTTATTTGGCGCGCTCACCCAAAATGGGAGCATTTCAACTATAATTCATAGTATGTATTATGCATAACGGATAAAAAAGAAAGATGCATTGCTCTTATTTTGTTAAATATAAATAAACCTGATTGTCAGATTTTGAATATTATTTATTGTTATAGTAAATATACTTATCCCTTCAGCCTCCATGTTACCATTCAGGTTCAATTCGGCCGCGCCGCCGGATCAGGGCATTGGCGGCTTCTGACAGCAACCGATCATAATCGTGGCTGAAAGGTTCGGACAGCACGTGCTCGAGGGCGGCAAGCAGTCCGTCAAAGGCCCATATCTGCGCATCAGAACCGGCAAAAGCCTGAAATTTTCCGTATCGGGGACGGTCCATTTCCCGCGATAGAATTTCAAACAGGATCAGCACCTCTGCCCTGTCGAGTTTGATACAGATATTTCCTTCCTGCTCCATCGCCCGTGAAACGCTCGCGTGTTTCTTTTTTAATATTGCACAATAAAAATCATATAACCCGTGCCTGTCTTGGCAGGAGGCGCATCAGGCCTCCGCCGCCATCAGCAAGACGGCTTAATTGCTGGGCAGGCCACCATTGCCAAAAATGTAGTTGCTCACCTGCTGCTCGAGGCTGAGCGGTTCGCGCGTATTTGTAATGACGGTGCCCGGCGCAATGCGGCCCGGGGCCTGCCCGGCCTCGACCATCAGCGCGGTATCGGCCGTGAGCGTGGGGCTACCGATTGAAATGGTTGTATCTTCCGGTAGCAACACGGTGCGGTCGAGTGTAAACCCCACATTGGCCATGTACGTGGCGGGGTCGAGCGCGATGGAGGTGACGCGGCCCACGGGCACGCCATCCATGTCAACATCCGCGCCAACCTTCAGCCCGTTGGCTGAAACGAACCGCGCCATGACGGGATAGCGATCATGTGATCCGCCGCTTTGCGAGGCCCGGGCGTAAATACAGAACCCGCCCGCCACCAGAAGGACCAGCCCGCTGCATATGATCGCTCCACTTCTCTGCCGTGCCATGCTGGTTCCCTGCCCGCCCGTGCGCCACACCATCCCCAAAGCTGCCGCAATGCGGTGCGAGGGGAATGCGGCGCAACACCTTGCCTTATCTTTTCATTCTACTGCGTCATGGACGGGGGGACAATGACACTCCTTCAGGCTATCATTATTGCCATCATTCAGGGGGCGACCGAACAGTTCCCCATCAGCAGCCTGGGGCATGCGGCCATCGTGCCGGCAATGCTGCACTGGCCACTCGACCTGCATGGGGAGATGTTCCTGCCCCTGCTGGTCATGCTGCACCTGGGCACCTGTGCGGCCCTTCTGGTCTTTTTCTGGCGCGACTGGGTGGCGCTGTTCACGGGCGCTGCGGGCCGTCATGGCGAGACCTGCCAGATGGACAGCATCCGCATCCTTGCCCTGCTGTGCGTGGCCACCATTCCCGCCGTGGTGATTGGCGGCCTGTTCGAGCATGCCATCCGCAACCTGTTCGGCACGGCGCGTTATGCTGCTGTTTTTCTTACCCTCAATGGCGTCATGCTCCTAGCCGTGGACCGCATGCGCGCCACACTGCGCCACCACAACGACCGCCCGCTCGCCTCCCTCGGCTTTGGCGAGGCGCTGGTGATCGGACTGTTCCAGTGCCTTGCGTTCTTTCCCGGCCTGTCGCGCTCGGGCGCGTGCATTGTGGGCGGGCTGCTGCGCGGGCTTTCGCATGAGAATTCGGCGCGCTTCTCCTTCCTCATGGCGCAGCCGGTCATTCTGGCCGCAACCGTGCTCGAGGCGCTGAAGCTGCGCCATGCCCCACCCCAGCCCGAACAGATGCACATGGCCATCATCGCCGCCATCGTGGCGGGTGTCGTGGCGCTGGTGTGCACGGGCATCCTTATGCGCTACTTCCGCGACCATGAGGACTGGGCGCTGCGCCCGTTTGGCTGGTACTGCATGGGCGCGGGCGTGGTCGCGTTCCTCTACCTGTCGTTCTGACCGACCCGCATGGGGCGCTCAGCCATGGCCCTGCCCGCCACCATCGCTGAACCCCATGCCAGCACCACCCGCGCCATTGCGCGGACCAAGATAGGCCCCCGGCGGCGGCCGCCTGACCGGGGGCGACAGGGATGCCGGGTCCGTCATCACATCAAGCCCCGAGACGGATGCCACATGAGACAGGCGCTCACGCGGCAGCGCCTCGGGGCATTCATCACGCAGGAAGGCGATGATCTGTTCGCGGATCTCGCAGCGCAGGTCCCAGCTCTGCATGGCCGAGCGCGCACTGGCAATGACGCGCACGGTCATGACATGGGCATTGCAGTCGGCCACCTGAACTGCGAATTCCTTGCCATCCCACAACGGTGCTGAATGCACGATCTCGCGCAGGCGCTCGCGGATGCGGTCCATCGGCGCGTTGAAATCAAGATGCAGGAACACCACCCCGATCAGGGCCGCCGAATTATGGGTCCAGTTCTGGAACGTATTTTCAAGAAAATACGAGATCGGCACGATATGCCGCCGCCAGTCCCACACCCGCAGCACGACATAGGTGGAGGTTATTTCCTCCACCCACGCCCAGTCGCCGTTGATGATGATGAGGTCTTCCATGCGGATGGGCTGGGTCATGGCGATCTGCATGCCCGCGAACAGGTTGGTCAGCAGCGGGCGGGCGGCCAGACCCACGACCAGCGATGCGGCACCGGCGGAGGCGAACAGGCTCAGCCCATACTGCCGCACCGGCTCGAATGTCATCAGAGCCGCGCCTATGGTGAGCAGGCCGATCAGCAGGTCGCTCGTGCGGCGCAGCACGCGCACCTGTGTCATGTGGGTGCGCAGCAGGATGTCGTCCTTGTCATCCTTGCCGTTGATGCGCTTGAGATACGCATCGGACAGGATGCGGGTGGCCACGACGGCGGCATAACCAAGCATGAGCACGAACAGCACCACCAGCGCGTGGGTTGTGGCCTGCATGATGTCATACGGCAGGCCCGACACCGGCAGCGCGGTGCCCACAAACACGATGACCAGCATGATGCGCACCGGACGCTGCATGGCCATGGTGAAGGAGCGCACGAAGGCCCCGCGCTTCTGCCCCGGTATGCGCACGATGAGTTTCGTGATGAACCGGCTGAACATTTCCGCCACCAGTCCGGCCACACACAGCATGAGGATGGAGGACAGCAGTCCCGGCAGCCATCCGAACAGGTGCCTGATGTGGGTCAGAAGTGTAAGGAATTCGGTTTTCACGAAGGATGCGCAGCCTTTTTCTGGTTGTTGCCGTTTTGGGGGGTGGGTCTGCCTTAGTACCCCCTATCGGGTGGATGTGCCAAATCCGGGGCTTTTTTATGTGTTTTGAAACCGAATGCGAAAACACGGGTTGACTTGCCCCATAAGCGCGGGTATTCCGCACTCATCCTAACGCGATGGCGGTGTAGCTCAGCGGTAGAGCAGGGGAATCATAATCCCTTGGTCGGCGGTTCAAATCCGTCCACCGCTACCATCTGCGTTAGGGTTTATTTTCAAGGACTTGGCATCCTGATACAGCCCTTTTGTGAGGCTGATGCTAGTCACTTGATTTCCCCATTTTCAGAAACGCTAGTCACTCCCCTTCTCTGCCGCTTGGCATCAAGCGCACGGGCAGAGAACTTGGCAATGGCATTGACGGCGCGCGTTTTCTGCTCGGCATGGCGCACATACACACTCACCGATGCTGCCGTTGTGTGACCTGTGATCGACATGATTTCCCGCTCGGTACATCCCATCTCCGCCAGCCATGAGGCTGCTGTGGCGCGCAGGCCGTGCCAGACGATACCGCGCAGCCCCGCGCCGCGAATTGCTTTGCTCACAGCGGTCTGAAATGACCCGAGTTCCCATGGCCTGCCTGTATCAGTTGTCAGAATGGTCTGTGCCGTGCGTAGGGTCAGTTCTCGCTCAAGCGCTTCCTGCAGTTCCGGATGACAGGGTATCCATACCTTGGCACCTGTTTTTTCCTGCACGACCTCAATGACGTCCCCGTCAAAGCTACTCCATGTCATGGCAATCAGATCAATGCCGCGCTGACCGGTTCCCAACGCCAGCAACAGAGGGAGACGGAACTCAGGCATCTCGCCCAGAAAGGTCTGGATTTCCTCGCGTGTCCAGGCCCGGTATCCCGGTCCTGTCTTGAGGCGCTTCGGTCTCAATGCGGGGTTGTCCGTACGCATGCCAATCTCGATCGCATAGCTCATCAGGATCGACAGCATTGATACGGTTTTATTGGCGCGGCGCGGGCTGGGGATTGGACCATCCCCTTCTTTCCGGCCCGGTCGGGTTGCATATCGGTCCCTGACCAGGCGAACGGCCGCCCGGTCCAGTTCGGCCACGAGGGCCGTGCCAAAATCATCCTCCAACGGCTGGAGAAATTTTTCATAGTCCTTGCGGGTGCTGGGCTTGAGCTGCGCCCATTCGGGTGTTGCGCGATAGCGAGTGATCAATTCGATCAGGCTGCCCGGTACAATACCGGGACGTGGCTGCTCATTGCGTTCGAAGCGCTCATGGATTTCCTGATAAGACTGGAAAAACGCGGGGCTGCCCATCTCTCCGGCAATCCGCAACCGCACACCCGCACGGCGGTAATAGAAATACTTCCTGCGACGGGACTGGTAGGCATTAACGTAAGGGAGAACGACGTTGGCCACGGCTTTTTCCTGTGGCTGCAGCAGCTGCTGCAGCCCATGAGTTTGGAGTCTGCTTGACTTCTGACGGCTTATTCGCGTTGCCGCCCTTGATCTGGTCCAGCCAGGCATCGAGTTCCTCAATGAACCACACGACACGACGGCCGGAGATATGATGTGGCCGGGGAGCCCGACCTTCCGCCACCTCGCGCCTGAGCGTGGTGACGCTAATGCCGCCTGCGTAGGCTGCCGCCATATCTTCGCTCATTGCGCGCGGCCAGTATGGCAGGCGCGACGCGTCCTTCATGTTTCCGTGCCCTTCGGCCAGGCCTGTGTGCCACGTGCACGGATGAGCTTGCGGCCGCCCTCGGTCACCAGCGGGCCACGGAACACGATACAGCATGGGCCACCCTCCTCGACCACGATGCCGAGGTATTCGCCCTGACCGTTGCCGTATATCTCGACATCGTAGATCTCCCGGCCGAACTGGAGCCCGCGCAGGCATGGATGCGCCTGGTCATCAAGGGCTTGAGGTTTCAGACCCTTGGATGCGTAGGCCGCCGCAATCAGGACATTGGCCGCAGCCCGGCGATAGGTCTGCCAGTTGGGCACCAACGTGCCGCCCTTGATGGTCATGACCATTGCATCGGGGCCACGCGGGTCATTGTATGATTCGCACAGCGCACGCGCGGCAGCCTCCACTACCGCGCTGGGAATGGTGGTCATGGAGCGACCTCCTTCAGGGACGTGATCACGGTCTTGACGGTGCACAGTTCAAGGATGCCCAGGACAGTGCCCGTATCAATTTCAAGGGTCTCCTGAACCGATCCGATAGTTGCTCCAGACCGGAGCATATCGAGGGCCTGCTGGCGTTGGGGCTGGGTGAGAGCACGTGCTTTCTTTTTCCATCCAGCCTTGATGGTTGCCGCGGTAATGCGCTTTCGCCTGACAGGCAGCTTCATGCGACCTCTCCCGTGATAGCCAGACGGTTCTCACCAGAGAGGGGAGCATGCAGGACTGCCTTACGCTCTTCCCGATAGCCGTCGGTGAATGCCTGATCAGATCGGCGCGACGGCGGGGCTGCGCGGCCCGTCATTTCCGACAGATCACTGAATGCCGTGCCTCCAATCCTGCCCGGCATGCCGTAGGTGACCACGAACTTGCCCCGCTGGCCTTGATGGCCGCTGATGGCGAGCAGGCCCTTGTCGACAAGGCTATTCAGGATGCGCGTGACGTGCGAGCGGCGCTTGAGGCCGGGCATGCAGTGCCACACGGTGTGGGCGGTTACGGACGGCTCGCGGGTGATACGGATCGCCTCACGGTGGGCTCCCAGCACCTTTTCCTGCATGTCGCGCTCTTTCGGCTTCATGGCAGGCACTCCAGCACGAGCAGGAGGCTGGCACCCCACATGAGGGCGTAGAACACCACGCAGCCCAGAACCTGCTGGGTGGTGGGAAGCTGCTGGCGGATTGGCCGGGGTAGCCTCATGACCGCACCTTCCCCGCTTTGCGGCGCTGGGCGAACAGGCTGGCCTCGATCTCGCCGCCAGTGCGGTCGATCGGGGCGGCCCCCATGAGCATGCTTTCCATGTCCTGCCAGCGGGCATCGGCCTGGGCGGTGGCGTGGCGGCAGGCCTGTGGTATGCCCTCGGCCTTGGCCTGCTCGGCATCGATCATGAACCGGTTGAACTGATGCAGCAGGTTCTGGCTGACGGACTGGTTGACGAGGGTCATGCGCGCGGCGAGGTCGCGCGGTGACAGAGGGCGGAAAATGTCGGTCATGCCGCAGTTTCTTTCCTGTTCGGGGTATGGCTGGCAGCGCGGTGGCGGCTGATCTGGTGCAGGGCGATATCCTCGGCATCGAGCGCGCGCGTGAGCTGCGCGATGCAGTGGCGGATACGCCAGCGTTCAGCGTGGGTGAGGACAAGGCCGGGCGTGGGGCTGCTGGACAGGGCGGCGCGCATCTGGCGCTCACAGTCCTGGCGGAGCAGGACCGCGGATTGTAGGTCCTGCACTTCACCAAGCGAGACCGCGTGAAGCGGGACAGTCATTGACCTTCCCCGTTGTCCGCAATTTTCTCGGCCAGAACGGTTGCCAGAAAAGCCTGCCATTTCTGCTGCAGCTCTGACACTTCCATGGGGTGCAGAGCCGACGGGAATGTGACAGTGCCGCTCAGCATACGGATCAGACTGGTGGCCGTGGCTACCCGCTGGGCACGGAGCACAGTCAGGCGGAAGGGCATTTCGCCTTTTTTCAGGCAGTCATGCTCGGTATCGGCGATGAGTGCTCGGGCACGGGCTTCATCCGCAGCGGTGAAGGTCACGCAGCGATCGCGGCCGGTCTCCCCAAGGCGCAGGGTATGCAACTCGATAAGCTGCTCTGGCGGCTCGATGCGGATCAGGTCGCCGGGCGGTTCCGGCCGGATATTGGAATCGGTAGACACAAAAAAACCTCCATCGCGGGTGGCGATGAAGGGAATGTGATATTAGCTCACATTTTTAGTCAAGCGATTTGTGAGCTATGCACACTCATGCATCCCCGATGACGTCCTTTTTGACGCGCTGTAGCATGAGCTTCAAATGTGTCTCTGCCTCGTCCCGAGGCATAGACCGAAACGCATAGAGAAGAAGGGCCTCCTCATCGTTTTGGGCCTCGGCCTTCCGCATGTCTCCAACTCCTGACGTCAGCCAGTCGAGGGATATTCCAAATTCACTGCACATTCTGATGAGTAGCTCCCGTCCAGGTTGCTCATCACCATTTTCGATTTTGGATAAATAAGAACGCGAAATAGACAGCCCAGATACAAAATCGGCCTGTTTCATTTGCATCTCTTTACGCAGCTCACGAATGCGCTGTCCGATGGTTTTCTTAGATTCCATGTGAATGAGTATGCCCACTAGGCACAATCCATGTGTGAGCTTGGCGCACGCACGCGCTTGACATATGAATGTGAGTTATGCTCACTCTCTAGCATGGATGTACGGAATATCATTCGGGCGGCAGGTGGCCCTTCTCGTATCGGAGAGGCCATCGGGAAAACCCATTCGGCGGTATGCCGCTGGAAAAAGGTTCCCAGCGTGCATGTACTGACCGTAGCTAGCTTGTCAGGCATATCACCGCACGCGATTCGTCCGGATGTGTTTGGCCCCGAGCCACAGCAGCACGCACAAGCACTGACAGCCCCATGTCGGGAACTGCCCGCCAGACATACTGGACAGCGGGGGGCAGCATGAGAACACACTTCCCTGCCTTGGCCTGTGCGTGGCGGTCATGCTGTTCCCTACCGGATGCGATGCGACCAGAGCCACTTGCCCAGACTGGGAATAGCGCCGCCGCTTGCGGGATCAGTCGCAGATGTGACCTGTCGGTATTTGACGATCTGCGTTTTCTGGTCAGAGGCACGTCGGATATTGATATCGATCACCACGGTCACGCGCTGATTGACGACGTAAGTGAACGATTCAACGGTGCCGACACTTGTTTCTGGTCCGTTCTGATCTTCATACTCGACGACGAGATTGCACGGAGAGATCGGGATCAAGATCGTGTCACGGGATGGTTCCCGACGACGATTGTTGGGCAATTCGATGTCATCACCAGCGTATTTGGGCTCACGTGGACACAAAGGGGCTTTTTCGTCCAGATAGGCACACAAGTCCTGTATTTCCTCCCCTGTTTCAGGATCATAGGCATCAAGGATGCGGTCAGCGCGAAACGTGCGCTGCGTATTCCGCAGGTGGCAGAAAGCCATCAGATAGAGTGGCACAACAACGTGCTTCGGCGTCCATCCCAGCGTGTACGACAGGACATCTATATTGCGGTCGGTCGGTATTCCACTTCCGCCCAGATAGCTGATGTGCAGGGGAATACGGACGCTATCCTTGCCACCTGCTCCGATTGCGAGATTGTCGACAACTCCATCAGTGTACCGGCCCAGTATGGCGTTCTGGGGCAGTTTCTGAATGCCACCTGCTGCGCTTTGGGGACGGTTGTTAGGCGTGCCATCGGTCCCGGCAGTTTTGCGTCGCCCGAACATATTGATGCACAGACACACCAGTACGAAGGCGCAAAACGCAAACAGCAGAATCAACGACAAACTATCACCATTCGTCACTTTCCCGATGGTTGCATGATAGGCGTCTTCTATCTTCCCCCAGATCCATGTGCCGACCAGCAGCACGATTACTATGCCGATCAGCGCGGGCATCGTCCTGCCCGCATAAGCATGGGTTTTGAGTACACGAGTTCCTCCATGGTGTGTGTTGCAACAACCATGGTGGACCAAGCGGGCCGGTCGGACAATCGGTCGGCCCGCAAGGGTGCCTATGCGCCTGCAGGCCAGACATATGCACCGAGGGTTCCCGCTTATGCGGTCGAGCCGGTGCGTGCCCCGTTCCCCTCCACAATCTGAACTGGAAGCAAACCCGATGGGCAAGAAAGACGATTTCTGGCTGAACCCGAAGACCAGGCGCGCGCAGTGCCTTGAGATGGCCATCAGACACGCGGATGCGGCCTGCATCCAGTATGACGCTGACGACATCATCGAACATGCAGACGCGTTTGGGGATTACATCCTGACTGGCGAAGTGGCTGCTGTGGATGATGAGCCTGCAGCAGCAGCTGATGTGGGCGTCCTGAATGCTCGGATTATTGGTGGTAGGTTCCGCGTACCCGAGGCCATGCTGCGGGCGGCTACGGCAGCGAAGGCCCCCTATGACGCCGATGGGGAAAAGCGGAAAGTCGAAGAAGCTCTGGCGAAGGCAGCCATGCTCGGCCTGAAAGTGAAGCGTATCGTCATTGAAAATGGCTTTCTGGGCGCTGGATGGGATTTTCCCCCCAATAAAAACCCATTCGAGACGTTTGCCCTGCAGATTGCTTGTGACGGTATCACGCGGGAGATGCGCAATCTTTACTGCCGTGGGTGGCTCTGCGTTGTCCATTATGACCGGCACGACTTCCCGTGCGTGTCGTGGCGCCCCGCCACGGCTGCTACAGCCTGATGACCCGCCGTTCACCCACTGCCATGACCGGCAGCGCAACCTGCCAGCGGATCGAGGGAGATGTGCGTCATGGCGTGCAGCCCGCGTTCTGCGGGCGGCCTGCGTGCGTGCGTCGTGTGTGGTGTGGTGAGCATGCGGCGCGCGTGTTTGCGGCCCCTGTTGGCGATGCCGGTCAGGACGTGCCTGCACAGGATGAGGTGTCAGCATGAAGCAGGCATCATCAGGTCTGTCGCAGCGCATGCCCCGTCCGTCACCCGCGATGGCTGGGGCACGCGCTGCTGCATATAGACCTCTCTCCTACCCGAACCAGTTCTCACTCGCTGCTGAGAGAGATCATGGAGGAAAAGGGTGGGAAAGAATTGGTCAATTTTTACTCAAAAGATTCATTTCATGACGGCCGCCGTTTACCGCGACACGGTCCGGGGCGTGCTGATGCGCCAGTACGGGCGGATCCGTAACGGCGCCAAGCTGCTTGCCGGCCGGATCGATACCAGCCCGCGCACCGTGCGCAACTGGCTGGATGGTGTCTCCGCCCCGCGTGGCGAAGAACTGATGAAACTGATGATCGAGTGCGACGAGCTGCGCGACGAAATTTTCCGTCTGGTGGATGAAGGCAAGCAACAATGCCCAAACGAATAAAACTGCCACGGGGCATCTCTTTCGACTTTGGGCGCGGCTTTGGCCTGCGGCTGGACCGTGGCAGCTGCTTCCCATCCCTGAGCCTGTTCCTGACCCGGATCTATGCGCTGCCTGACGGCCTGACTGGCATTGTCACGCATTTCACGGCGAACCGGCAGGCATTGCGCCAGGCGCTGGATGAACTGGAGCGCATGCGCGCTCGGTGCGCTGACTGCCCTCATGAATGCACGCCCCAGAACAAGGAAGGTGATGCATGACCTGCCTGCCTACAGTTGCCGATTTTGATGCCGGTGCCGTGCCAGCCTGGACACTGATCCGCACCATGCCTGCCGAGGCGCGTGGCGTGGCGCATTCGCTGTTCGACACGCTCAAGGCCAACCGGATGGTGGTGATGCGCAGTGGCACACACATGCTGTCCGATGACGAGATTGCAGCGTTCATATGCGAAAACCCGGTCACGCTGGCCCGTACGCTGCCCCTGATCGAGCAATGGGGCTTCGCCGCGCGGGATGATGAGGGCGCGCTATACAGCCCCCACCTGCTGCAGCGCGAGATACGGCGGCAGGAGCGTGCGCGAAAGCGTGCCGAGCGTGAGGAGAACCTGCGCCGGTTCGAGGCTGCCCAGGCGGCGGGTATCATCCCGGCTGATGATACGCTGCGGGGCCACCATGCCAAGATCAATGGTGGAAAGGGTGGCAGGCCGCGCAAAACGGAGAATGCCGAGCAGGCGAGGATCCGCCGCGCGCAGGAAGCCGAAGCCGCCACCCGCCAGCGCAACATCCCGCTCATGGTATCCCTGCCCGCTCCGGCGGAAGCAAAAAACCGAAACCTAAACCAAAACCGGTTTTCGGTTTCCGGGGGTTCGGTTTCGGTTTTGGGTTCTGAGGTTTCCCTAGCAGCCTGTCGGGTTGGGGTACCCTGTGAAGGGGGGCGATTGTAAGGTGGTGTGATGAGCAGCTTCATCCCGTTTGACCGGTCTCAGCCGTATCTTCTGCCGCCTGATCTGAAGTCGTGGCTTCCTGCTGATGATATGGCGCATTTCATTGTAGCCGCCGTTGAGCGGGTTCCGATGAGTGCGTTCTGCGTGCCAGTGCGCACGGGAGGCAAGGCGCAGTATCATCCGCGCCTGATGCTGGCCCTTCTGATCTTCAGCTATGCGAACGGGTTGTTTTCCTCACGCCGGATCGAGCGGGCGACATATCGCGACATCGGGGTGCGATTCGTGGCGGCGAACCTGCATCCGGATCATGATACGATTGCGACCTTCCGCCGGACGAACCGGACAGCCATTGAAGCTGCATTTGCGCAGGTCCTGCTTCTGGCGCGCGAGACGGGTCTGCTGCGTCTGGGCGTGGTGTCGATCGACGGCACGAAAATCGATGCTGACGCATCGAAATACCGTTCGGTGCGCTACGACCGGATCAGGGCGCTGCGCGAACAGCTGGCTGTGGATATCGCGAAACTGATGGACCAGGCGGAGCATGCGGACGTCACAGACAGAGATCCGCAGGCATTGCCGGAAGAGCTTGCCCGGCGGGAAACGCTGAAAGCGAAGCTGGACGAAGCCTGCGCCCGGCTGGAAGCTGATGCGAAGGCGCAGGCTGAAACGGCGCGACCGGCCTACGAGAAGAAGAAAGCCGCTTATGATGCGAAAACAGGGCGTCGCGGCCGGGCGCCCAAACCGCCCGATGATGAACCACCACCCGACCGACAGATCAGTCTGACCGATCCCGACAGCCGCCTCATGCGGCGTTCGGACGCCCACGAGTTCCGGCAGGCTTACAATGCCCAGGCCGTGGTGTGCGCCGAAGGCAGCCAGTTGATCGTGACAACCGACGTTGTCGCCACATCAGCGGATGCGCCGTCCTTTGCCGACACGGTGCTGTCGATGGAAGACACAATCGGTCTCCCAAAGACAGTGCTCGCCGATACCGGTTACGCCAGCGGGCAGGCGGTCCGGAAACTGCGGGAAAAGGGCATTGATCCGCTGGTCGCCATTGGACGGCCCTGTGCCCGCAGACCTTACGACTTCCGACCCCGGCCCGCAGAAAGGGAGCCACGCCGGATAACCGAACCCTGGCGGCTTGCCATGAAGGACAGGCTGGAAACTACAGAAGCCGGAGATCTTTACAGACGACGAAAACAGACCGTGGAGCCGGTCTTTGGAATTATCAAAAGCATCATGGGCTTCAGAAAATTCAGCCTGCGTGGCCTTGCAAAAGTCACGACCGAATGGACACTCGTTGCTCTCGCATACAACTGTAAAAGAATGGCGCGGCTTCAGGCAGCATAAGCCAGGTCAGCCTTGGCGTTATCAGCCGCAAAATGCCCAACCCGACAGGCTGCTAGATATAGATAAAGATAAGGAAATTAATTCATCTATATCTGAATCTGCCGAAACCGGTTTTGCCCAGGTCGAGGCCGTCATCGATGACGCCACCCTCGACCGGGCCGTGCGGACCGTCATGGAAGCGGCATGCTTCCCCAAGGACAGCACGCGGCGACATACGGGCATTGTCCGCAAATGGCTACAGGCTGGCATACCCGAGCCGGTGATCGTCCAGGCCGTGGCCGACCATACGGCCGCGATGCACCAGAACCGCGAAATACCGCAACATGCCGGCTGCTTCGACAAACCGGTGCGGGCCGCATGGGCGCAGCACCAGATCTCGGCTGACCTGCCCGAGCCCGCGCCATCGCCAGTCATGCAGGACTGGGAGAAGCAGGCCCGCGCGGATCTGATGGAGGATCACCGGGCATGGTCCGCGCTGATGCAGGAACTGGGGGATTACGGTCGCGCCAAGCAGCAATGGGCCGATATGGCAGCCAAGCGCGGCCGCCCCACCACAGAACTGACCCTTGAGGCCTATCTGACCGCCTACCGCCCGCAGGACGTGGCGGCATGAAAAGGCGTTGGCACTACTCGCTGACTAGCAAGAGCCATATCCGCCTGTTTCATTCATCTCATACGTTTCCGATCTTTGGAAACAATGCATAATTTTTCAAAATCGTTGTTAAAATTTCTCTTCAGGCTGCAACCTCGGTCGGCACGCCTGCCACGCCGACAGGCACCTCGGCATGTGCGGACTGATCTGCAAGAAGTTCCATCGCTGCGAGACAGATAGCACTAAAGCCACAAAAGAGACCTTCATATCCCGCTACAATTGTCAGGATCGGCTGTTCAAAGATTTCCGCACAGCCTAGCAGGACAAACAACAGCGTCAGAGTGGCAAACACCACTTGGTGCATACGCGAGGCGCGAAGTGTTCCGATCGTCATGATAGCGGTGAACAGGCCCCACATTAGCAGGTAACTGCCCATCAGGGCGGGCGAAGATGCAGGCGCAAGCCCCCAGTGGGGCAGGAACAACAGTACGACAAGCGACAGCCAGAACGCGCCATAGGACATAAACGCTGTCATGCCAAAGGTATTGCTGTTTGCATATTCCAGAAGGCCCGCGACAAATTGCGTTGCGCCCCCAAACACCAGGCCCATTGCAAGAATGGCTGCGCCCATCGGGACGATATGGGCGTTATGCAGGTTAAGCAGGACAGTCGTCATACCAAACCCCATCAGCCCAAGCGGGCCCGGATCGGCTTTAGTCGAATTGTGGGTCATGCCGCGTTTCCATTCCCTGGTAGATAAATCATGACAAAACATGTCACGGGACAGTGTCTGCGGCATATTAAAATATGGCTTAAAAAGCTCTGCAAAAACCCCGGTATACGGTACACCATGCAAACAATTATTATCGATTTAAAAGAGTAGCCTAAGAAAAAATACGCAAAATATCTGCACAACTTTAAACCAGTGCGACCTACATCTTCAATCAAATGCCACGACCATGAATGAGATGCCCGATGAACTGACGAAGCGTCCCTAAAAGCTAAATGGCTACTGACCTATGTAAAAAACGCGGTTATAATAATGCTACTTCCCGGCCGCTGATCGATCCTGCCTGCTCCCCGGTGTTGCAGGTTCCGCAAAGAGACGATGACGTCGGGAGACCTGTTTACTGAAAGGCCCCGCGTGTCTGTCGCCGCCCTTTCCCGTCGTCGGGTACCATCGCCCGTTCAGTCTACATTCCGGCCCGCTTTCAAGCCGTCGGAAACACGTATCGCCCACCATGACCTTGCGCTGGTGGATATTGCGCTCACCAAGAAATCCCGTCCTGTCGAAGTCTGGCGCCGGTGCGCCGGGCTGTATGGCCTGCTGCGCTCGCGCGCGATTACCGAGGGGCAGGTCAGCGCTGCCCAGTTCTGGGCAACCGATTACGAAATCGGCGTGCTGGGTGGAACCGATCCCGAAATGGAACACGGTGCAAAACGGGGGGATATTCATGATGCCATGATCGGGCGCATGGGGTCCGCCGCACGCCGCGACTACATCCGCCAGCGCATTGGGGCGCGTGGAGAGCAGCTGCTGGTGCTGCTGATGATTGAGGGGCTTTCCCTCAATGACATCGCCAGCCATTTGCACCAGGACAAGCGCAACACCTCTGGCGCGCTATGTTTCCTGCTGGAGCAGTTGACCGAGCATTATGACGGGATGCCGGGGCCTTTATGGAAAGGTTGACGTGCCACCGCTTTTAAGTCATTTATGGCAAACTATCGTTATGCGTGGGTCCAGAGAATGGACGCCACGCTTTTTTTATGCCCGCTCGGGCGCTCCCAACATAGAGCCATCAGATGGAAGAACAGCTGCCGACCCTGTCGCGCGGCGATATTGTCGTGCGCGGTCACCGGCACGGCGTTGTCGTAACCACGACTGAATCTCGCCTGCTTCTTGTGCCGCTGGAATGGAACCCCTTCCCGCGCCACCGCGCAGATATCGGGATCGGCACGCTGGCTGCCCAAGTGCTTTACCATGATGCAGTCGCTCGCTGCTGGGACAGCCACTGGGTGCGACGTGGTGGACAGCGCTTTGCCGGGCGGATGCTGCCCAAGGCCATGGAAGGCATTCTCGCCGCCATCAGGCGTGAGGCACTGGCTCGCGAGAGTGAGCGGATGCCTGCCGGCCTGGTTAAATCGACGCTGGCCTTCGGGCCGATGATGGGCAGTCGCGGGCGGCGCGTTGGCGCGCCTTCGCTGGGATGACAGCCCAGGGGGAAATCCTTCTCCCTGAAAGAGGTGCATGAAGATCAATAAGGTCAACTGCATTGGAGCCTAACGGGCTCGATACGCGAAGACCGCCGGTGCTGACACACCGACGGCCTTCTGTTCCACCCCTGCACGGACCAGAGGATGAAACTGGCACATTTTATCTCACTGCTTCTATCGGTACAAGCGATGAATGATCTGAGCGCATGGCGCTTTCTAGTGATTGCGATGCTCGTGTTTGCATGGATCTGTTCCAAGCCCGCTGTCGCCTATTTACAGGCCCGTAACCGGCGGCAGGTCCATCGACGAAAAGCAGTTCCCGCGAAGCGCAAGGCGGCCGTGAAATGACCGATCTGATCCATGAACTGAACGCAATGCCGGTCATCCGGTTCTTTGATCTGCTCATTCTCGCGGGATGGATCGTGGCGCAACCCATGCTGTGTGTTGCCGCATGGCGTGCCCGATAGCCGCAAGGATAACTCAAAGTTATCTGGCATGTCCTGATCTGGCATCCGCAAGATAACCCCTGACAGGGGCCTGATCGCCGCAAGATAACACCAGTTATCACGCGGATTTCAGGGGGGATCAACCACCCTGTTTTATAATGAAATCATATGGTTAGCGGAGACCGCGCCATGCCGTCCACTGATGAGGCCCCAAAAGCCCCTCAGAACTCGGCCGACAATCTGCTGATCAAGACATGGCTCCATAACCGTGGCGAGAACACCCGCCGGGCCTATGAGAGCGATGTCCGCGCCTTCCTTGCGCATGTGGGCAAGACCCTGCCGGAAGTGACTGCGCCCGACCTGCAGAACTGGTTCGACAGCCTGACGGGAGCCGATGCGACACGACGGCGCAAGCTGATGGCCGTCAAGTCGCTGCTGTCCTACGGCGCTGCCATGGAGATGCTGCCCCGCGATGTGGGGCCTGCCGTCCGCGTGCCGAAGATGCGCGATAGCCTGCATGAGCGGATCCTCACGCAGGAACAGGTGCGAGACCTCATTGATGGGGAAACGGACCCGCGCAGGCGCACCATGCTGCGCGTGCTGTATGCCACCGGCCTGCGCATATCCGAGCTTTGCGCCGTGCGGTGGAAAGACCTCAAGCGCCGCCAGCAGGGCGGCGTCGCCCATGTGTTTGGCAAGGGCGGCAAGAACAGAACTGTCGAGATCCCCGCCAAGGTGTGGAAGGAAATCGTGGCGCTGCGTGTTGATAGTCGGCCAGAAGCGCCGATGGTCCCCGGCCACGATGGCGGTCCGCTTAGCGTCGATGCGGTCCACCGCTCCGTTAAGCGGGCCGCGAAGCGCGCGGGCCTGCCCGGGCAGGTTTCCGCGCACTGGCTGCGCCACGCATACGCCAGTCATATGCAGGACAACGGCGCACCAGCGCATGTGGTGCAGCAGCAGCTGGGCCACACATCGCTGGCCACCACAACACGATACAGCCACGCACGCGAAGGCGCGGGCGCTGGGAAATTTCTGGACCTGTAGCGCCACGCGCGCCGGTCCCCTCACCTGTGAAGCAAGGAAGCCTCATGAAGCCGAGCCGCAAGCCGCGCCAGCCCGCAACGGATGTTACCGTATGGGAACGCGCCGCCGCACATTATCGTCGCATCGCGGGCCGTGACCGTCGCCCTGGTGTCCGCATCTGGGCCAGCGACCGCGCGGCAGAATGCGCGAGCAACATGCGTCGTGCGCAGCGGGAGGCCGCGTGATGGGCATGCCTGACGGTTACATGCAGGATTCCGCTGGCCGCCTGGTCCCGCGTGACAAGGTTAAGCCTCAGGAGCTGATGGTGAACGACTTGGTAGTGGAACGGTTTGATAAAGCCCGGACCATACGTGAGGGTCTGAAAGGGTTTCGTGATGAGACCTTCGACCTAATCCACACCGCTCTCGCACTCATTACCGAGCAATATGGCACCACGTATGGCGGCCAAAAGGGCAACATTACTCTGACCAGCTTCGACGGTCGCAAGCGGATCACTATTGCCATAGGCGATTCCATTTCGTTTGGCCCGGAATTGCAGGCGGCCAAGTCTTTGATCGATAGCTGTTTGGGGCGTTGGTCGGAAGGCGCTGATGCGAACCTTAAGGTCATCGTGACGGATGCATTCGAGGTCGGCAAAGAGGGCAAGATCCGCACGGACAAGATCCTTGGGTTGCGCCGATTGAACATTGAGGACGCAGAATGGGAGTGCGCGATGCAAGCCATTTCGGACAGCATCCGTATTGATGCAACCAAGGCCTACATCCGTTTTCATGAGCGCGACCTGCCGGATAATGATTTCCGGCAGGTGCCGCTCGATATTGCTCGTGCTTAATTTCCCTTAAGCTTGAGGAGGTTGGATAGCCTGATAAATTTTTCCGCCTCTTCGTGATATGCCTATCATGGGAAGACTATGGCTTGGGTGCCGTTGAGCACAGTCCATCTGAACTAAAGCTTCCAACGAAATATATACATCATCCTGATCCACTTCAGCCTTATGTCGAATATCATCTATGACGCTTTTCCATCCGTTCATATCGACAGGAAATACTCGTCCAACAAGTGCCTGCTTTGATAAAACTTCAAATGTTATAGCGTCTATTGGCTCAAATTTTTTTAGGGTTTCAAAGTAATCGATTCGAATGTTTTTTGCTTGACCTAAAGCTATTCGAGCCAGAAGCGAGGCCCATATTGCTTGAAGCGGCTCTCTATCCTGATCTTTTGCAGCTTCAAGAACAGATTCAGCAACTGTCTGAGACATATTTTCATCCAGAGTCCGATTCCCGACGATATCTTTTACCATAAACGCAATACGTTCCAGGTTTTTCTTTTGACGAGCAGCCTTTATTGGGTCACCGACATACATGCCGAACGTATCTCGAAATGCACCTATTACGCCGGGAATGCATTCAGTTATCGGCTTAATTGTTGATTTTCACTGAGAACTGACCCGGGTAGGGCGGAAATTTTCATCGAGATTTGACCCATGCCTTCACACTCCCCGGCAGCATCTGCTGGGGGTTTGAGGAGTGATTGACATGGAGCTTCTGAGTGTGATCCGTCGGTGGCACTGCCGGGATCATCTTCCGATCCGCGAGATCGAACGCCGGACGGGACTGTCACGCAATACGATCCGGAAATATCTCCGGGCACAGAGTATTGAACCACGGTTTCAGGTTCCCGAACGTCCCAGCCGACTGGACCCGTTTGCTGACAGGCTGAGGGGATGGCTGGTCCTGGAAGCCGCTCGCCCCCGCAAGAACCGGCGCACGGCGCGACGACTGCATGAAGACCTTGTGGCGCTGGGTTATGATGGGTCCTACGGACGGGTGGCCGCTTTCATCCGGCAGTGGAAACACGAACAGCGCCAGGCACGCCAGACAACGGGTCGGGGTGTTTTCGTGCCCCTGTGCTTCCAGCCCGGGGAAGCCTTCCAGTTCGACTGGGGCGAGGACTGGGCGGTGATTGCCGGGCATCGCGTCAAGCTGCAGGTTGCCCACACCAAACTGTCCTTCAGCCGGGCCTTCATACTCAGGGCCTATCCCCTGCAGACCCACGAGATGCTTTTCGATGCGCTTACCGAGGCCTTCCGCGTGCTCGGTGGCGTGCCGCGGCGGGGTATTTTTGACAACATGAAGACCGCCGTGGACCGGATTGGGTCGGGCAAGGCACGTCAGGTCAATCTGCGCTTCATGGCCCTGGCCAGCCATTATCTGTTCGAGGCGACCTTCTGCAATCCGGCAGCCGGATGGGAGAAAGGGCAGATCGAGAAGACCGTGCAGGATGCCCGGCGCCAGATCTGGCAGGATCTGCCTGCCTTTCCTGATCTGGGGGCGCTGAACGCCTGGCTGGAAGCCCGCTGCCTGGACTGTTGGGAACGGCTGCAGCATGCTGAATTGCCGCACAGCGTCTCCGAGGTCCATGCCAGCGAACGTCCCCACCTCATGATCCCGGGGCGGCCCTTTGACGGGTTTGTCGAACAGACCAAGCGCGTCTCACCAACCTGCCTGATCCAGTTCGAAGGCAATCGCTACAGCGTGCCGGCCTCCTTTGCCAATCGTCCGGTCAGCCTGCGGGTTTATCCCGACAGGCTACGCATTATCGCCGAAGGGCAGGTTCTGTGCGTGCATGACCGGATCATCACGCGTTCGCATGGTGTGCCAGGCCGCACGGTGTATGACTGGCGGCATTATCTGGCGGTCATCCAGCGCAAACCGGGCGCCCTGCGCAATGGCGCGCCGTTTACCGAATTGCCAGCCGCCTTCCGGACCCTGCAGGATCAACTGCTCAGGCGGCCTGGAGGCGACCGGGAAATGGCTGAAATCCTGGCCCTTGTGCTGCAGCATGATGAGCAGGCTGTCCTCTGCGCGGTTGAACTGGCACTTGAAGACGGCGTGGCGACCAAGACCCATGTTCTCAATACGCTTCATCGCCTGATCGATGCCAAGAGAACCGTGGTTCCCCGGCTTGATGCCCCACAGGCCCTGGTGCTCGCACACGAACCGTGCGCCGATACAGGGCGGTATGACATCCTGCGAAGGGACAGCCGCCATGCGTCATGATCCTGCTGCTGCTTCACTTGTCGTCATGCTCCGTGGATTGCGGATGTATGGCATGGCCCAGGCCACGGCCGACCTCATCGAGCAGGGCGCGCCCGCCTTCGAGGCGGCCATCCCCATCCTCTCGCAGCTCCTGAAGGCGGAACTGGCCGAACGCGAAGTCCGCTCCATCGCCTACCAGACAAAGACCGCCCGGTTCCCCGCCTACAAGGACCTGTCCGGGTTCTCCTTTGCCGATACGCAGGTCAACGAGCCCATGATCCGCCAGCTCCATGGCGGGGACTTCATCGAGCGTGCTGAAAATGTCGTGCTGATCGGTGGCCCGGGAACCGGGAAAACCCACCTGGCGACCGCGCTGGCCATCCAGGCGATCACCCATCACCGCAAGAAGGCGCGCTTCTGGTCAACGGTCGACCTGGTCAATGCGCTCGAACAGGAAAAGATCGCCAACCGGGCCGGGCAGATTGCCGACAGGCTGCTCCGCCTGGATCTCGTGATCCTTGATGAACTCGGTTATCTCCCCTTCAGTGCATCAGGGGGCGCCCTGCTGTTCCATCTGCTCAGCCGCCTCTACGAGCGCACCAGTGTCATCATCACAACCAATCTCAGCTTCAGTGAATGGGGTGATGTCTTTGGTGACCCGAAGATGACGACGGCGCTCCTCGATCGGCTGACCCATCACTGTCATATCCTCGAGACAGGAAATGACAGCTACAGGTTCCGCGCCAGCACCGCCGCGTCAAAAAACAAAAAGGACAGATCCTCTTCTTGACCGCCCGCCTCACTATGCCTGAAATAGCATCTGGCTGGGTCAATTCCTGATGAAAAACCCGGGTCAGTTCTCAGTGAAAATCAACACGCTACTACCAGCGCCTGCATTTCGGCATCGGGGTAGCTGCCCAGCGAAGTATAGGCGCCGCTGACATTGGCGGCCTCCAGCAGGGTATCCCATGCTTCCGCGCCGTGGTTCTTTTCCACGACCTCTTCCAGAATATTAAAAACGATACCCTTCATTATTTTACAACCTCTTGTAATATATATGAATTTTAAAGATGTATCGCGGATATATAATAACGATGCATTCTGATGTCACTTTATGTCTCATATGCGTTTTGTGCATACCTAATCGATTTTCAGAAATCCAGAAAATCGTATGCTGAGCATATGCCGCGCAAGTACACTAAGAATTCGCGGTTTTCTCTAAAATTTCGAACCATCACATTCATTATTGCAATAAATAAACCTGTCATTTATTCATATAAAAAATATGTGTTATGAACTCGTAATAACATAATTTGCAGCATATTTTCCTCCTCTCCAAGAAAATAAATTAGACGACCCAAATGTAGTCTGAGTGATGGTTGAAGAAGACGAATAAAAGGCAGACATCCTGAAGCAGGTCGGGAGACCTGTTTACTGAAAGGCCCCGCGTATCTGTCGCCGCCCTTTCCCATCGCCGGGCAGATGCTGCCCGCGGTCAAGCGAGGCTGGCTGATGGAAACAAGGCGGACAGGGCTGCGTTGGCTATAAGACAACTTATGGCATTTTCGTCACGCGCAGTTCAGGGGCATCGTTTCATGGCAATACCGCGCATACTCAAGATCACCCTTTTGGGATCTGTCATGTCATCGGGCATGGCCATGCTGCAGGGCCGCAGGCAGACGGGCGCGTATGGTCCGGGCATAAACTGCACCGCGCACTGGCTTTATGGTGACAAGGCCGCCCATATGGACCGGACAGGCGGGCGGGTCACGCTTGTGGGGCTCGCCACCAACACCGCCGCCACCATGTTCTGGGCATGGCTGTATGACAGGGCACTGGGCAGGCAGCCGGGCCTTATGCGCAGGCTGGCTGTTACCGCAGCCCTCGGGCCGGTTGCTTATATGGTAGATTACAAGGCCACGCCAAAGCGCTTTACACCCGGGTGGGAACTGGTCATGTCGCCGCGCAGGATGGCGCTGGTCTATCTCTCAATGGTCCTCGGCATGGCGCTGGGCAGCCGCAGGGCGGATACGGGGGCTGCCCGACCATGACAGTACGGATACATGACGGATGCGAAGCCACCGCCACCCGCACCCCGCTGGAGGGCGGCCTGCTGGGCTGGGCTGCCGTGCTTATGCTCGGGGTGTGTCTGGTGGGCGTGCGGATGGTGCCCCGGCCGCTTGTGCCCTTCGTGCTCCGGTTCGCGCGCATGTGGGTGGCAGGACTATTCTGCTTTTTTGGCGGAGTACACCGAGGGGCGAGTTTTTATAACCCGCGGGGGCCGCAACTGTCCGACCCGGTCATTTTCCTGGCCATGCACTTCATGGGGCTGGGCATCATGATTTTATCGCCGCAGGCCGCGTGGCGTCTGGCCACACCTGGCATGCTGGCCACGCTGGGCGGTGACCTATATCTGGCGCGCGGGCACAGGCTGCCGCGTTTTTTCCTGCGTCTGCGCCCGTTGCAGCTTATGGTGGCATCTGGCCTGATTGCCTTGCTCGGGCAGACCGAGCAGAAGCAGGCGTGATCAGGTTGATACGGTATGGTCTGAGCGACACTCAGTAGAAGCGGATCAGGAATATTCTTCCAGGTCGTGAAGGCCATGTCGGCGGAATGCCGTAGACCATCCTATATTCGTTGGTATGGTCAGCAGCCAGATGCTGCACAACCCGCTCGATGACGCCGCTTTTGCATCATAATGCAGACGTCTGTGCACAGTCATCCAGTCTGCCAAAGGGGGTTGGCAGATCACGCCAGCAGTGCATGAACACCGAGAACGACCTGAGCCAGCAACTCCTTGGCGGCTCCAACCCGATGATGCCAAAGAGCATGAAGATCGAGGTCGTGGATAGTAAATGCCAGATTAGTTCAGGGGATTGATTTCTCGGCCTATAACTGCACGGTTACGCTGAAGAACGCGGAGGGCAGCCTCAATGAACTCCCCGTGCCGATGAAGAAGGTTGATGGCCACTGGGTTGTCCTGAACAATTAAAAAAAATCATTTGCTCCAGATGAAGCTTCGCGGGATTGATGAACAATCCCGCAACCATTTTTGCCTATGGTCACCACTCATGGCTTTTATTGCGGCGACCTGTAAAACATGCTGAAGCCCGGCGCAGAGCATGCCGGTTTTTTACTGACCGCACTGCCCATTGATGTACTGGCCAGTGCCCGATGCGCCCCTGCCCACAAAAAGCTGCTTCACCGGCACGTCACGCATGGCGTGCAGCCCTTCGGCGGCATATTTGCCATCGCAATTGAACCTGCCATTGAGAATGTAGTCATCGGTTTCATGCTTCCTGAGCACATCCACCCAGTTTGAAGAGGCATTGAGGGCCAGTTCATCCATCACCGGGGCATAGACCTCAACATTCACGTAATCCTCGGCATGCGATCCCTGCTCCATGAGCCCGATATCAGGATCAGTTGCATTGCCACAACTTTCAAGACAATCGGAAACAGGCCTGGCGATACCGTTCAGCGCGGCACTTATGTCGCCCATTGTCAGTTCGGCCACCGTAGGGGTCGAATTCTGGATGAACGGCGTCAACGGCACCGAGCATGCCGGGGTCACCTTCAGCCCATAGCCCTGAATCTGGTCGCCCTGTTCATAGGCTGTCAGTTCGCAGGCCTTGACGATGTAAGTATAGGCCGTGGTCTTGTCCGCATAATGGTTCACGTATTTGGCGGGCCCTGTAAGCTGCTCGAGAAAGGGCCGCTGGATGCCGAGCATGTCCAACTGGAAGATGCGCAGGAGCGGCGGCGCACCCGTATCGCTGCTCAGGGAGGGCTCGGGCGATCGATTGGCCCACCGCACGGCACGCGAGACGCCGAGTTTCTGAACATGGGGCACTTCATCATCCGTAATCGCACCGGTCTGGCTATCTCCATAGGCAGCCTGCCAGCTTTTGATGGCCGTGCGCGTGGCATCACCATAAATTCCATCAGCCCTGTCCATGGGAGAGGATGAATATCCGGCATTGATGAGCTTCTGCTGTAGGGCGATATGCAGGTCGATATCGCGCGCGGCCTCCTGCGCATAAGGCCCGCTGAGGGATTTTGCCCACTCCCCGGCCTGCTGCTCCGTTACTTTTACGTAGCATGAAGCCGCCCCCGATGGCAGGACCGCCCCCGGCGTACCCGCTGCCGGAATGGCGCAGGCATTACGCAGTGCCGTGTCATAGGCAACAGCCTGCGCCTTGATGGCCGGATAGGCCCCCGCCCCTTCCTGCGCACGATGGGCATAAAACACTTTTTCAAGGTCGAGTTCAGCTTTTGCCATGACCGGATCGGCACAGAGCGCCGTAGCCAGAACATCGGCCCCATCGGGCCGGGGGCAGGCAAAGCCGGGATGGTAGGCCGGGGCGGCAAAAGCCGGTGCCCAAAGGAGCATGACAGGCAGAAAACTGCCGCTCAACCAGCCAGAAACGCGCATGGGAAGACCTTATTTTTAAGAAAATATTAAGACAGCACTGGAAAAGACCTGCCTGTACAATAAGTCCGGTCAATAAAGCGCGCAAGCAACCTGCTGAGCCTGACGCTTTTTATGGTCGTATGACTGCCATATCCAGCCGCCTGTTTCAGGCATGCGGAGCCTGTTCACTTTGCCCTGACTGGCATTGAAAGCAGGGCAATCGAACCGGGCATGCAATCGGGTTGGATAATAACCGTCTGTTCAATCGCACTATCTCCAAGCACGTACCGGGTGATACATAACATAACGCCTTTGCTTTTTTCATATTCCTGACATCTGCCAGATGAAGATACCCTGTATTTTGCTGGCAGAGACTCCAACATATTTTTTCTCTTGAAAAATCATCATGTTTTTCAAATAAAGAAATCCCCTGCATGAGCACGCGCTCAATAATGCCTGGACGTTCAGGAATGTCTCTCCAATATGGTTCACCAGACCTATTATTGCGTATAAACCCTGCCCTGACCTGAATAAAGCGCGATGTATATTTCGTAAACTCTGTAATAATATTGATGTAACTTATAATTATTTAAAATAATATGATCGACGCAACCATTTGTCGTCCTAATGTTTTTTACATAGAGACATTGCCTGCTTACTCTATAAATAAAGGAAAAAGTAAACGATAACTTCACGTGAGGGTCTCATCCAACCAAATCCAATGCCCGTATCCACAGCAAGTGTCGTATGTTTTAATGATTTTTTCTTGAACTTCCCCGATAAAAATTCTCGCACCTCAAAATTTCTAACAATTTATTTACATATCGCAATAACATCACTTTCTAATATTACTATTCTACTCTCCATAATTTATAAAATATGATTGCCGGAAACAGGGAAAGCAGCCCTCAAACCTATCTGTTTTTTTAAAGCCGTGTTTCACACGTTTCCTCTGCCCCAATCCGCGCCCATAGGTCTCACGCAAGCCCCCCTCCATTCATGCATTAAATGTCTGTCAGGTATGCATTAAGCGTTGCATTCGTTCATGCATCGTGTTGTTATCTGACATGCGTTTAACGCAGCATTGCTCTATGAATCTTTTTGGGGAGATGTGACATGGATCGTTTCAAGACGATGCTCCGCGGTCGCACCAACATGCTGCTCGGCCAGCTCAAGCAGGAAATTGGCTATGCCACGGGCCTGCGGCGGCTGGAGCGTCAGGGCATTGCACAGGAAATGCGTGGCTTTTCGCAAACGGCGCGCCTGCACCGCATGGCCAGCATGGACCAGCCGGAACAGGGCTGAAAACCTGCCCGGCACCTGTAATAGCAAACGCATAACCGCATCGCGTGCAGGGTGGTTGCCGGAAAACCGGCAACCCGTACCATGGCCTGTTCCTTTTATCCATGCAGGAAATTTATGGCCATGAGCAAAGACCAGATTATCGACATGCCCTTCACCACCGACGCCATGAAGGCGGCGATCGAACGGCGCATCATCCAGTCCCCCCAGCTTTCCGATGCCGACAAGCATGACCTGAGCGTGACCCTCGCGCGGCTTGATGCGCAGGGGCTTGCAACACTCGTCGAGACCGTTCTCGGCCACGCCATTGAATCCGGCTCCGAAATCCTGCCCTACCTCCAGCGCCTCGGCCAGAAGGGCTGACGCCTACGGCGCGGCGGGAACAGCCTGCCGCGCGTTCCATAAGGCATTGAGCCGTGCATGCAGGCGGGGATCGCTTGCATAGATATAAAGCCCCCTCACCCCGCGTGTCATGAGCACGTTGATGGAGTTGAGGATGATCCGCGCCATGACCGCGGGCGGGTTCTCCACCCCGTCGCGCCCGGTAAAGGCGGCGCGATCCTCGTAGCGGGTGGGGTCGATCACGATCCGGTCGGTGGCCGGGTCATAGGTTACGGATGGGCCAAGGATCACGCCCGCATAGTTCAGGTCAAAACCCTGAATGGTATAGACCGAACCTACCTCATCAATCGTATCCGCCCGTTCCGCCCATGGCAGGCGGGCCTGCGGCATGGCGCGGTCCCAGCGCAGGTGAAAACGCCCCTCGGTAATGAAATGGTCCTGCCCGTTCAGGGTGTAGGGATAATCATAGGTCGCCAGCATGCGGCACAGCCCGTACTGCGCGTTGCGCTGGCATATGGCCTCGTACAAAGCCTGCGCATCATCATAAATACGAAAATCAAAGGGCTGCGGCGCCGGTAGCGCACGCAGGCAGCCATCACGCAGGGCGCGGACCCAGTCCATCACATCCGCATGGGCCTGCATGCGGAACTGCTGCTCAAGCCTGCGGATCACGACCGGATAACCCGCCACGAGCGCGCGCAGGCGCTCATCGGTCCACAGGCTTTTGAATTTGAGCACCTGCCTCGCATCGAACACGATCACCACGATGCGGGCATGGCGGATGATCTCGGCCAGCTGGTTATCCTGGCGGAAGCGGTTATAGGCATCGCTTCGGGTCAGCAGCAGATGGGCTTCATCCACCAGCACGATATCGGCACGCCGCCCCTGCCCCGCCATCTGGTTGATGAAGGTGGTTGGCCGCTCGAAATCCTTCTTGCGCAGGCAGGGCTGGGATTCGGAAATATTGCGGTACAGCTTGATCATTTCCGGGTGGTTGACCAGCAGGCAGTTATGGCTGCCATGCAGCGGGTCATCTGCATCCCGGCCGCGTGCCGCGTGCTGGATGGCGGTGAACAGCGTGTTGAGCAGCAGGCTCTTGCCGGTGCCCGCATCCCCCTCGATCACGAACAGCGCATGTGCATCGGCAGTATGGGCGCGGCAGAAGGCCAGCACCTCATCCATCAGCGCCTGCTGCGGGCCGGTCAGCCCCACGGTGGGCGCAAGGCGGGTCAGGGCGCTGTCAGGCGCGGGGGAAGCGGGCGTTTGCATATGGCGTTCCGTCAAGATGCCCGCCCGTACCAGGCAGGACAAAGCTGATATGTAAAATACGATGTGAGATCGTGCATCCTATAAGTTATAACACACCCTTACGCGCATCGAGCGCGCCACGTTAACAGGATAGCCTGACCATGACCGACAAACCCACCGCCGCCGCCCGCGAACACATGCACAAGCTTGCAGCAAAAGGCCTGAAAGAGCCCAAGCTGCTGCAGAAGGAAGAGGTGATCGCCATTGCCCAGCATGTGGCCAAGGAACATGGCCGCGCTTCGGGCACCGAGCACGAGATCGCCAAAAAGGCCGAGCACAACCCCGAAGGCGTGACCGCAGCTGAAATCCAGGCCCTGTGCGCCCACGTGACCGGCGAGCGCACCGCGCGCTGAGCGGCCTCGCGCCACAACGAGAAACAGGGGGAAACCCCTGTTTTTTTATGTACGGAACTAGAGGGTGTTATGTATTTTCGTGCCTGATTGGTGCAGTAATGAGGGATGACGCCTGCACGCAAACCGTATCCCTCTGATGTATCAGATGAAGAATGGTCTCTGGTTGTCCCGTATCTGGTTCTGATGCGCGAGGATGCGCACCAACGACATCACGCATTGCGCGAACTGTTCAATGGATTGCGTTACGTGATCCGCTACGGAATTGCCTGGCGCGCCATGCCGAATGACCTTCCGCCGTGGTCGGCGGTCTACCAGCAATCCCGTCGCTGGATGGAGGCAGGTTGTTTTGACGCGTTGGTGTCTGATCTGCGTGCCGTGCTGCGTATCGCTTCTGGCCGCAGGGCGGAGCCAACGGCAGCCATTATCGACAGCCGGACATTACGTTCGACGCCGGAAAGCGGTTCCCGCGCCGGATATGATGGGGCCAAGCGCAAAAGGGGATCAAAGCTGCACATGGCCGTGGACACATTGGGGTATCTGCTGGCCCTGCATGTCACACCAGCCAGTCGGGATGATCGCGCCGAAGTCGGACGTCTTGCCGCCGCCATTCAGGACGCGACGGACGAGAGCGTTGAACTGGCCTATGTCGATCAGGGATATACCGGCGAGAAGCCTGCCAGGGCAGCACGGGCCCAGGGGATCGCCCTTGAGGTCGTCAGGTTGTCCGAAGCCAAACGCGGCTTTGTGCTGCTGCCGCGCCGATGGGTTGTCGAGCGATCTTTCGCATGGGCAACACGTTGTCGTAGGCTCGTCAAAGATTACGAGCGTTACGCTTCAACACTCGCAAGTCTCCATGTCATTGCGTTCGCGTGCTTCATGCTTAGAAATGCAGCTATGCTCGCCCAAGGTGCATAACACCCTCTAGCCGCCGCAGCACCGCCACTTTACCACCGCATCTTGCTGCCCGTGCGCTCAAGCAGGCTGCTGACATAGGCCAGCAGCATCAGGCCGCCCAGAAACAGCCCCCATACCAGCGCAAAGCCGCCCAGCCCCGCCAGCAACATGGCAGCCATATGCCACGGCGTCAGTGCCAGCCCGCAGGCAAAATGCCCTACCCCCAGCGCCATCAGCACCTAGGCCAGTGGCCATAATCGGGCCATGTCCCGCTTTCTCCCTGTTATTTCGGGCGCGTTGTGCGCCACAAGCCCCTGCCCCGCAAGCCCCGCCCGCAGGGGCCCCGGCTTTGCGTGCGACATGACCGCAGGCTATGACAGCAGACCTGCACGCGGGCCTGGCACGCGCGCATCATTGCCATGTCCGGCACGGGTCTGGCCGCCTTCACGCAGGCCTGAACGCTTCTGCATATGGGGAAACAGACTTATTCACGCTACAGGACCGGACCAGAGCTGAAAGAAGGAGTAATTTCCGCCGCATGAGCACCCGTACGCGTTTTCCCATCTATTCCGTAGCCGAACGGGCGGCCGACCTTGCGGTCCATATCATCGGCGTCGTGGGGCTTGGCTATGGCGTCGTGTGGCTGCTGCACACGGCCATGCTGGCGCATTCAGGCCTCGCGGCGGGCGTGACCATGCTGTACTGCGGCGGCATACTGGGCACCTGCCTGTCATCGGCGGCCTATAATTTCTGCCCGCCCTGCCGGCTGAAGGGCGGGTTGCAGCGCATTGACCAGTCCATCATCTTCGTAGCCATTGCCGCAACCTATACGCCCTTCATCCTGCTCGGTGGGCAGGGGCGCGCCAGCCTGTGGTTCTGCGGGTTGCTGTGGGCGATGGCTGCGGCAGGCATCATGGCCAAGATGTGCTTCTTCACCTGGTCACGCCGGTTTCATGTCGTGCCTTACCTGTGCGTGGCGTGGGTTTTCTTCCTGTGTCCTGACCCGCAGGTGTGGATGCTGCCCAGCCCGATCTTTTTCCTCATCGTGCTCGGGCTGTTCTTCTTCAGCATCGGGGTCGTGTTCTACATGCGCGAGAACATGCTGTTTTCCAACGCACTGTGGCATGTGATGGTGGTGCTTGGCGCAGGCACGCACATGACGGCGGTGGGCTGCATGCTGCTGCACTACAGCCACGGGCCGATGCGTGGTTTCTAGCGCCCGATGCGGCGCAGGGGCAGGCCTGCCTCAAGGTGCTGCTCGATCACCTCCAACGGCACGTCGCGCGTCTCGGGCACCAGCAGCACGGTAAACAGCATGAAGCCGATGTTCATCACGCTGAACCCGGCAAAGGTCCATCCCGCCCCCAGTGCCGCGACAATGGTGAGGAACGTGTTGCTCACCGCCCAGTCCATGCCCCAGTTGGCCAGCGTGGAGCACGCCACGCCAAAGTCACGCCCCGCGATGGGCTGGATCTCGGAACACAGGGTCCACACCAGCGGCCCCGCCCCCATGCCAAAGCCCGCCACGAACACCAGAAGGGCCGCGACCAGGCTCAGCGTGGCCCCCAGACCCTGCAGGTGCATCCCCTCGATCACGGCGGCACCCCCCAGGGCGCAGGCCATGATGATGCAGCTTGACACCAGCAGCGGCCTGCGCCCCCAGCGCGAGACCAGATAGATGGCCCCGATGCCCACCACGGCATTGACCAGCCCGACCAGCACGGTGGCCCATGCGGCGGCGGTCGTGCCAAAATGCGCGCCTTCCAGAATCTTGGGGGCGTAATACATCACCACGTTGATGCCGGTGAGCTGCTGCATGACCTGCAGCCCGATGCCCAGCGCCACCGAGCGGCGGAAATACGGTCTGGTCCGCAACAGGGCAAAGCCGCCGACCGCCTTGCCCGCGCCGAGTTCGTGGCGAATGCAGTCAAGTTCCCGGTCGGCCTCGGCTTCATCGCCACGCAGGTCGCGCAGCACCTTGCGCGCCTCCTCGAACCGCCCACGCGCTGCCAGCCATGAAGGGCTGGAGGGCAGCAGCGCGCATGCGGCAAACAGCGCCATGGCTGGCACCACCGGCAGCCCCACCATCAGCCGCCAGTGCCCTCCGCCCGCAAACAGGCCGCCCGCCAGATAGCCCAGCAGGATGCCGCAGGACTGGAGCATGGAAAAGGTGGAGACCATGGTGCCGCGCATTTTGCCCGTGGTCAGTTCCGATATGTAGAGTGGGGCGGTAAAGGTGCAGATGCCGATCGCCGCCCCGATCAGGAACCGCCCGAGCAGGATCTGCCCGATCAGCCCGGCCGTTGCGCAGAGCAGCGCGCCTGCCCCGATCAGCAAGGTGGCGGCCCCCAGCGCCAGCCTGCGGCCAAAGCGGCGCGAGAACACCCCCGCCCCGAGCGAGCCGAGCAGTGCGCCAATCATCAGCACCGACACGATCCATTCCTGCGTGCGGGCACTTGCATGAAAATCGTGGCCGATAAAGCCCAGCGCCTCGGCAATCAGCCCGGTATCGAGCCCTACGAGCAGCCCCGCCATGGCGGTGGTCAGCGCCGCGCGCGCGCCCGTGGCACCGGGCGGAGAGGCCTGCGGCGGGCATGGCGTGACGATGGACGAAGATACGGGCTGTGACACGTGACTTGATCCCCTGCGCTGCGGCGCCATCCGGATCGACCGCGCCGCTCACCCTTCCTTCATAGGCGATGCAACAGTCCTTTATCCATGACACAACCCCGCCTCGGGGCGCATTATGGGTCATCATTTTCGCGTATGGGCCATGCCGTGTTACGCACGCTGGCCCCAGACCGCAAAAAAGATGCCGCCCCATGACCGAGCCAGTTCCTGCCGCCCCCCGCTTCATGCCCGGTGAAAAGCTGGCTCTTGGCCTGTGCTTCGTGTTCCTGCTGTGGGCGAACTGGGTTACGCCACTCTGGGCAGATGATTACTGTCGCACCATTCCCTTCAGCCCCCGCATGATCTTCCATATCGTGTGGGGCAACTATTTTTTCTGGACCGGGCGGTGGTTCATCACCCTTGTCACCTTTTTCATTCTCGACCTGCACCATTACGGCTCGCTGGCCGCGTTTGCGGTGGTGAATGCGGGGGTGTTCGTGTTTCTGGTGCATGTGGTGGTGCATATGTGCAGGCGCGAGGCAGGCCATGAGCCCGGCCCCACGGCGCGGGTCGGGTTTGTGCAGTGCCTGCTGGTTTTTCTGATGTTGTGGTGGCTGCCACGCACCATTGCCGAGGTCGCCTTATGGAAAACCGGCGCCATTGGCTATCTGTGGGCCGTTACGGGCGAAATGTGGATCCTGTCGCGGGTGCTGTCAGGGCGCGCGCGCATGAACGTGGCGCAGTACGGGGCGGTGTTCCTGATCGCCACGGCCATGGAATCGATTTCGCTCCTGATGGCGATCCTCCTGCTGGGATGGGCCGCATGGGCATGGAAAAACAGCCGCCCGGTGCCCTGGGCGCTGGCGGCAAGCCACGCGCTGGGCACGTTCACGCTGGGCGTGGCGCCAGGCAACTACGCGCGCGCGCGGGTGATGACACCGAGTTCGCCCCTCGACCGGCTTGACGGGCTGATTGGCAATCTTGGCAGCCTGTTCGACCCGTTCTGGGTGCCATTCGTGCTCCTGATTGGCATTGGCCTGTTTATGGGCAGGCGGCGGCACCCCTTTCCCGCCTGCCTGCGCTGTGGACGGGGGTGGATGTTTGCAGCACTGGCGCTGGCCTACATGCTGCTACTGTTCATCTACCCCCGCGAGGCGCTGGCCGCCCGCGTGTCCTATCCCGCCAGTGTCTTTCTGGTGTGCTATCTGGCCTGCCTGCTGTTCTCATGCCCGATGGGGCCGGTTTTCAACAGGGTCATGACGGCAGCCTGCGCAGGGCTTGCAGTCATGCATCTGGCCATTGTCATCCCTGACCTGACAATGCTGGCCCGCATCAGCCATAATTGGGTGGTCAGCACGCGCGCGCAGGTGGCGCGTGACCAGCCGGTCGTGCTGCATCAGGTCACCATGGGGCCACGGCACAAGCTTCTTTATGTGCACAAGGACATCATATTCGTTGGTATCAACCCCAACCCGCGCCATCAGTTGACCATGTGTTACGCGTGGGCCATGGGGGCATCCTCCGTCAGGGCGGTACCCTGACGGAGCGCTGCGCCTGTCTTATTCGCTGCTGCCATTGGTGGGCGCAGGCGGCGGGGCGCCATTGCCGCCGGGCTGGCCGCCTTCGGGCTGCTGGTTCTGCTGCGCGGCCCCTTCGCGCTCGGCCTTGCGGGCATTATGCCGGCGCACCATGCCTGCGGCACAGCCTGCCGCGGCACCGCCCTTGCCATGACCACTGCCAACAAAGTGCCCCGCAACGCCACCCGCCACGGCACCCTTGACGCAGCCGCCCGGCTCGGCCTGGGCTGCAACCGGCAGGGCGAGAGCCGCCGTAGTGGCAAGGGCAAGTGCGGTAAACCTTGAAAACATCGGATATCCCATCTGTTCTGTGTCTGACCAAGGCAACGGAAGGGTGCGCATGAAGTTCCCCGCCACAAGTGCTACCCCCCCGTGATGGCCACGCGCCAAATCAAGGCTTGGAGAGGGAACGGCTGTCATGCAGGGGGCAAGGTTGCCAGCGCCAATGTCCTATTCCATCGTGACGCATCACGTAACGGAGAGAATTCCATGAGCAAAGAACCGACCGACGTCATCCACGCAGCCCTGATCCATGCCGCCGCCACCCTCACGGCAGCCAAGAAGGACGTGATGGAAAAGGCCTCGCCCGATGAGGTGAAGAAGCACTTCAAGACCTTCCTGCACGCGATTGAAAGCGGCTGGCGCGAGCATGAGGCGGCTGATCACCACCATTCCTGATCCTGCGCACACGGTCATGCCAAAGGGGACGACGCATTAAATGCCCGCCCCCTTTTTTGTTAAGTGCGACGGAACCGGGCTGGCGTTCAGCCACGCGTCTCGTCGGGCGCCGGTGTAGGCAGGCCTGCACGCTGTCCTAACAATCCGGCCCGTTGGGCCAACTGAAACAATGCCTGCCCCCTGAAACTGGACATGAGCATCACGAACAGGCTGACAGGCCCGATCATATTCTCAAGCGCATGGGCACGCTCAGGCGACAGGTTGTGCGCAAACCATAGATACAGCCCGGCCCTGATGAAAAAATACAATGCCCAGATCCAGCTATAGAGCCGGAAAAATGCCCTGAGGTCATGACGCTCCGGGGGAAAGGGCGCGCCGCGACGCTGCTCGGCAATTTCCTGCACGATCGGCCTGCGGCCCGAAGCCCCCAGGGCAAACACCACAGCAAAAACCAAACTGGCAGGAATGGGTTCATACGCCGCAGGCAGCCAGACCACGACAATCAGATCCGTAATGGCCAGAACCAGAGCCAGCCCATTGAACAGCCACCACACCCGGGGAAAACCCAGGCCACAATACCAGCGCCGTAGCCCGTCGCCTGCCATGAACACGATCACGGCGATGGTGGCATACGGCGCCAGACCCAACACCCCCAGAACCCATGACAGGATCAGGCCACCTGCATCAAGGGCAATCGTGGCCAAAGCCGATGGGCGCTTCATCGGGATTTTTCCAGATCAAGAAAGACATCAGGCACGAAACTGCCATGAAACCCGTCAGGCACACGCTGCGGAAGGATGACAGCGGCAACCGGGCCATCGGCCACATGACCGGCATCGAACACGACCAGTTTTGATCCCGCCCACTCCGGTCGCCAGACCGTGCTCATAAGCCACCCATCATCAATCGACGCATCATCTCCGCGTGGCACGAACACCGGTTCGGACACAAAAGCCGCCAGGCCAAAATCAAACTGGTCAATCGCCCCGCGCGACAGATCAAGGCGCGTGATGGCCTGAAAACCCACCTGTTCCACTCCACTACGACTGGCATAATAAATCTGGTCGTAAGATCTGCCCGCATGGCGCTCATCAATGCGCGGAAACTCGCCCGCCATGTCATGCAGGCGTTCAACGCGCACGGGTTCGCGCCCCTCAAGCGCCACGCTCCAGCGGCATGGGCGTGCAGGCGCGGCTTTGGCACGCACACCGCCTGACGTAGGAAACAAAGGCGGCACATCATAGACAAACAGATCAAGGAACAGCCGGTCGTGCTCTTCCCACGCATTGGCGATATGAAACGCATAGACCGGTGGTGCTTCATGCCAGCGCACCTCGCTCCCATACGCACCGCGCCGCAGCACGGCAAGATGACCACCGAGCCCTGGCTGCCAGGCAAATCCAAGGGTATCACCCTCATCCAGCGCAGGCGCTGCCGCCAGTGGCAGCACCGGCAGCGCGATATGCCGCGCTGTTACCGCCGCATCATGCACCATGCTGCAAAAAGGGGCCTCAAAACAGGTCTCCCACCCAAGGTGACCGTGGGCATCAAGACTGCCACACCGGATGGTGCGCGTGTGCCGGCCATCCGCGGCGTAAGCAAAAAACACGAGCGCCCCGGTGGCAGGGTCATGTTTGGGGTGGGCGGTGAAGCGACCGGTCATGCAGCCATGACCATGAAAGGCAAGCGTATCCGGGCCCAGCAGGACCGGCGCATGCGCCTCTTCCAGCGCCATTAACGTGCCAGCATGGGCGATGACATGCGTATTGGCTTTTCCCAACTGTGGGGTGATGTTCAGCGGCGGTATGACCCAGCGATTGCGATAGATGGCCTGCCCACTCCCAAGCGAGATGGCATGGATCATGCCCTGCCCCAGAAACCAGTGCTGGCTGGCTTCGCCCGGCCGTGGGTTGGGGCCGTTGCGATACAGCGTGCCCTGCAGCCCGGGCGGCAGCCTGCCCTCGATGGAAAGGCAGGCTGCATCCATCTCCCGATAGACCGGATTGCGGTTATTCAGCATGGCTTCCCCTTAACTTTACAGTGTAAAGCGTGGCAGGGACAGGGAATGGTCGTCAAGTAATTTTTACAATGTAAAGTCAGTCGGGGGGCATCACATGAAAACAAAAGAAAAAGGCCGCTATCATCACGGAGACCTGCAAGCCACCCTGTTACGCTCGGCGCGGGTGCTGCTGGAGCGGGACGGTATTGCAGCGCTGAAGCTCAGGGCCATCACCCGGCATGCCGGTGTTTCCGCCACGGCGGCGGCTCCCTATTTTGGCAATCTGGCCGGACTGTTAAGCGTCCTCGCAGCACAAGGTTTTGACGAACTGACTGAAGCAATGTCACCGCCACACGCCCTTCTGGCGCGTGATGTGGGGCTGGCCTACATCCGTTTTGCCATTGCCAATCCGGGCCTGTTCACCCTCATGTTTCGCAGCGATGCCATCAATCGCACTGACGCGCACCTTGTGACGGCATCAGAGCGGGCCTTCAGGCGGCTGGCCGCCCTGCCGGGGCCAGGGGAATCAGGTACAACCCAGGCAGCCACCATGGCGGCCCGTTGGGGAAAAGCGCATGGACTGGCCGTACTCGCAATAGACGGACTGCTGCTGCCCCTCACCAATAATGGCGACACCTGCATGACGCTAGATCAACTGGTCAACGAAGCATTTCGCTGATGCAGACCCTGCCTGTTGCATTGCTTGCCAGCACTGCGACTGCCTTGGCCCGGCAGGCGAGAAAACGATCAAATCCGATCCGGCACCGTTCTTATACCGAGCCAAGAGAAAGTCTTTTTCAGGAGCCTGTAAATGACCACCCATTCCCAATATAAACGGAATAAATTTTAAGTATTAAATTAATACAAATACTCAAATTCATTATACATTATTTTACTTTATATAGATCATATCATCGACATGCCTCCGTAAAAATCGACGGTGGAGGGGATGATGCATTCATGTCCACTCATAAAAAAAATGCCGCCTTTTTGAAAAAAGGCGGCATCCAGCAATAATCATCAACGCGTTGTTTTTGAACAAGCGCCTCAGCGGTGACCCGTAAAGAACTGGCTCATGTCACCCTTGGTGTCATGCCCCCATTTATCCAGCTTCTTGCCGGTGCGGTCGCCCCAGTCCTTGGCGCTATCGGTTTTTTCTTCAGCTTTTCTATGGGCCTTATGCGCCGTATGCCGCGTGTCTTCCTTGGCGTCCTGTGCCTTGAGCCGCACTTCGCATTCAGCATGATCAGTCACGCCATCGCACGAATCAGCCAGTGCTGGCGCAAGCGTCGCCACGTTCAGGCCGGTTGCACACAGCACTGCCGCGATCACTGTCTTTTTCATGATATCCTTACCTGTCCGTCCGTTTTCTGTTGCGGCATGGGGCCATTGCGGGCCGCCATGCGTCGTCACTGAACCAAACGCCCCAAAACGGTCCGGGTTGCCTTATGCCCCGTTGCGGAAGTCGAGAACGACGCGCCCTGCCACCCGGCCATGTTCGAGATTATCGAAAATGGTGTTGATGTTTTCCAGCCGGTCAGGGCTGACCACGGTGGTCACCTTGCCATCAGTGAAAAAGGACATCGCCTCGATCATGTCGAGCCGCGTGCCCACGATCGAGCCGCGCACCGTGGTGCCGTTCATGACCATGTCAAAGATGGAAAGCGGAAAATCACCGGGCGGCAAGCCGTTGAGCACCACCGTGCCACCGCGCCGCGCATAGCCCACGGCCTGGCTGAAGGCCTTGTCCGACACTGCCGTGACCAGCACGCCATGGGTGCCCCCCGTCTGCGCGCGGATGGTGGCGACCGGGTCTTCCTTGAGCGCATTGACGGTCACGCGCGCGCCAAGCCTGCGGGCTTCGGCCAGTTTCTCATCGCTGATGTCAACAGCGGCCACGTTCAGCCCCATGGCCACGGCATACTGGATGGCCATCTGCCCAAGCCCGCCCGCGCCAGAAATGGCCACCCACTCCCCTGCGCGCGTATCGGTCATCTTCAGGCCCTTGTACACGGTCAGGCCCGCACACAGCACCGGGGCGGTCTTGATGGGGTCAATATCCCTGGGCAGGTGGGCGACGTAATTGGGGTCGGCCACCACATATTCGGCAAAGCAGCCATTGACCGAATAGCCGGTATCCTCCTGCTTTTCGCACAGCGTCTCCCACCCGCCCAGGCAGTGCTCGCAATGCCCGCAGGCGGAATACAGCCACGGCACGCCCACCACGTCACCGGTTTTGATCCAGTTGACGTTGCTGCCCACCTCGACCACGTGGCCAATCCCTTCATGGCCGGGAATGAACGGCGGCTTGGGCTTGGTGGGCCAGTCGCCGCGCGCGGCGTGCAGATCGGTATGGCAGACGCCGCAGGCATCGACCTTGACCAGAATCTGGTTTGCGTTGATCTGCGGAATATCGAGTTCCTCGATCGTCAGCGGCTTGCCGAATTCCCGCACGACTGCCGCCTTCATCTTGCCAACCATCTTGCACCTTCAGTTTCACTGCCCTGAGCGGGCCGGTATTGCACCTTGCCACCCCCGGCCCGGTCAGGGCGATGGGAACAGCATCCGGGGTGTGACTCTTTCACCGGGGCGGCAGATCAACCTTGATCTGTATCAGGCTCGCCCGTGCCGGTGGCGGGCAGCAGACATGCCATCAAGCCCACGGGCCAGATCAGCCACCAGCGCCTCGCCCGCTTCCAGCCCGATATGCAGGCGGCAGGTCGGCCCGGCCTGCGTAACCGACGGGCACTGGCGCGAAATGCCACCCGTAGTGGGCAGGATCAGGCTTTCATACCCCCCCCATGAGGCCCCGATGCCGAACAGGGAAAGCCCGTCGATCATCGCCACCATGTCATCAGCAGTGAACGCGGCATCAAACACCACGCCAAACAGCGAGGACGCGCCGGTGAAGTCGCGCTGCCAGTATTCATGGCCGGGGCACGATGGCAGGGCCGGGTGCAGCACGCGCGCCACCTCGGGCCGCCCCTCAAGCCACAGCGCCACGGCCAGCGCGGTTGCGGCCTGCTGGGCCTGCCGCACGCCCATGGTGCGCAGGCCGCGCAGGGTCAGCGCGCAGTCATCGGGGCCTGCCACCTGCCCTGCCTGAATGGCGGCATCGCGCAGGGGCCGCCAGTCGGCCTCGCGGGCCACCGTCACCGCGCCGATAATGGTATCGGAATGGCCGGAGGGGTATTTGGTCAGCGCCTGCACCGACACATGCGCCCCGTGGGCAAACGGGCTGAACAGGCCGATACCCCATGTATTGTCCACGATCAGGCGCGCGCCGGTTTCAGCCGCAAGGCGGCCCAGCATCGGCACGTCCTGCACCTCGAACGAATGGCTGCCTGGGCTTTCGGCAAAGAGGATGCGGGTATTGGGCTGCATCAGGCCACGCAGCTCGGCCTCGGTCGCGGTGGGGGGGAAGTAGGTGATCTCCACACCAAAGCGGCGCAGAACCTTCTCGGCAAAGCGGCGGGTCGGGCCATAGACGGAATCAGAGAGCAGACAGTGCTCGCCCGCCTGGGCATAGGCCAGGAACGGCAGTGCGCACGCCGCCAGCCCCGAGGGCACGAGCTGCGCATGCGTGCCGCCCTCGATCGTGGCAATGGCCTGCTCCAGCCGGTGGCCAATCGGCGTGCCCATGGCGCCATAGATCAGTTCATCCCCATAGCGGCCCTGACCCGCCTGCTCCATCGCCCCGACGCTGGAGAACAGCACGGTGGAGCCCCGCTCGGCAGGCGGGTTGACGAATACGCCCTTCGCCCCCTGCGGCGCGTCACGGCCAAGGGACACAAGCCGGGGCGAGAGGTCGCGCCAGCCGCGCACCACGCGTTCAAGCAGGTCTGCCGGCACAAGGCCCATCGGATCGGTCATGCTGCCTGTCCGCCCTTACGCGCCACACACGATGGGCGCATCCGGCGTGGAGGCCCATTCCGCCCATGAGCCGTCATACACCACCGGCTCACCCGCCCCCGCCTGCGCGCAGACCAGCGCCAGCGCGATCATGCACGCGGTCATGCCGCTGCCGCACGAGCAGGTGACGGTGGTGGTGTCGGTCACGCCCAGCGTGCCGAATTTTGCCTTCAGCGCGTCAACTGGCAGGAAACGACCGTTTTCATCGAGCAGCTCGCCATAAGGCAGGCTGCGCGCGCCGGGCATGTGCCCTGATTCGATGCCCGCGCGCGGCTCGGGGTCGCGCCCTTCAAAGCGCCCACGGCTGCGGGCATCAAGGATCAGGCCGGGCACGCGCCCGTGCACGATGTCGAGCACATCGCCCGTGCCGTGCAGCCGGTCATAATGCGGGCGACTGACAAAGGGGGCGGGCGTGGTCAGGTCCGGCCCGCTTTCCAGCGGCAGGCCTGCGCTTTTCCATGCGGGCAGGCCGCCTTCGAGCACCTGCACGCTTTCATGGCCGAACAGGCGCGTCAGCCACCACGCGCGCGCGGCGCACGCCATGCCGTCCTGATCATAGAACACGATGCGCTTTGTATTGGCCATGCCGCGCTCGGTGGCCAGGCGGCTGAAACGGGCCTGACCGGGGATGGTATGCGGCAGCGGAGACTCCGGATCGGAAAAACTGTCGATATCAAAGCGCACCGCACCGGCTATATGCGCGTTGGCAAAACGTTGTTGCGGGTCGAAGGCCTGCCCCGGCAGCGCCATGGAGGCATCAAGCACAAGAATATCACCACCATGCTGGATGGCCTGTGACAGATCAGTGGCTGAGATCAGCGGATGCATACCTTCTCCCGGTCTTCAAGGAATTGCGTGTTTGGCAATAAGGTGCAGCATACAGCACGGGAGCGGAAGTGCTGAACATTTGTCTTTCGTTTCATGGCAGGAGGAGATAGGCCACCGATATGGTCGAACGTATCATGATGGGGTTGATGCTGGGGGGGATCGCATTTGGCTGCGTTCTCATCCTCTATCCGTTCCTTACCGCCCTGCTCTGGGCCGCGATCCTGACTTTTTCCACCTGGCCGGTATTCATGCGGCTGCGCGCCCACATGGCGCTGCTGCCCGCGGCCCTGGTCATGACGCTGCTCTGCGCGCTGGTGCTGGTGGTGCCGCTGGCCATCGTGGTGTCGAGCAGCATTGCCGATGTGCCCGCCACGTTGCAGTACATGGTCAACGCCATCGGCGCGCTGCACCTGCCGCCGCTGCCTGCGCGAATTGCCCATATTCCGCATTTCGGCCCCGAAATTGTTGAAAAATGGCAGAAATGGTCGGTCGATGTCGGCAATATAGACCAGGTCGTTCGCCCCTATGCCGGGCGCATCGGGCAGTCGGTGCTCAGCGCCATGATGCAGCTTGCCAGCGGGCTGGCGCATCTGGCCATGGCGCTGTTCATTTCCTTTTTCTTCTGGCTGGGCGGGGATGCGCTGGGCAACACGTTCGTGGCCGTGGTCAGGCGCATCGCGGGCGTTTATGCCGACCGGATACTGGGCATCGTGGGCCGCACCATACGCGGCACGGTTTACGGCATTCTGGGCACGGCCATCATACAGGGCATCCTGACCGGAATCGGCTTCGCCATCGCGGGCATTTCCAGCCCCGTTCTGCTTGGTGCGGTCACCGCCTTTGTCGCGGTGCTGCCCATCGGCGCGCCGCTGATCTGGATTCCCGCTTCCCTGTTCCTGCTCATCACCCACCATCCCGGCTGGGGCATTTTCCTGCTGCTGTATGGCACCATCATCGTATCGGGCGCCGACCACATCATCCGCCCCATGTTCATTGCCCGTGGCGCGCAGATGCCCTACCTGCTGACGGTGCTCGGCGTGCTTGGTGGCGTGCTGACCTTCGGGGGACTGGGCATTTTCCTTGGTCCCGTGCTGATTGGCGTGGGCTATACGCTTACGGCCGAATTCGCGGCGGGTGACGTGCGCCGCCGCAATCCCGTTCCTGATGAAATCCGCGAGCCGTTTATCGAACCATGACCCTTGCCCGCCCCTATCTCCGCCTGCCTTCCGTCCAGCCGCGCCACGGCACGCCGCCCCGGCTGGACCTGACCCCGCCCGCGCGTGAGGGCGATGGGGTCAAGGTCATCAGCTGGAACCTGCTGCGCCGCATTGGCGCCACGGTGCGCGACGTGATCAACCTGATCCACGCCGAGCGCCCGGACCTGCTGCTCATGCAGGAGGCTACGGTGGAAATCGACACCCTGCCCACCCTGATTGGCGGCCACTACGCGCGCTCGCCCCTGCCCGGCCGCATTCACGGGCTGGCGTGCTGGAGCCCGTGGCCCTATCGCCGCCAGCCGCTGACCTGCACCCTGCCCGCAGGCACGCTCATCCGCCGCGTGGCGCAGGTGATCGAATGCCGGTCGCTTGTGGTAGCCAACGTGCATCTTTCGCACGGGCAGCTACTCAATCGCCGTCAGTTGCGCCGCGTGGTGCAGTTGCTGCCACATCAGGCCGCCATATTGGGCGATTTCAATCAGGTTGGCCCGGCGCTGATCCGCCATTTTCATGATGTGGGGCCACGCGCCCCCACCCACCGCATGGCCGACATGCTGCCCATACGCCTCGATCGCTGCCTGGTGCGCGGCCTGACCTGCACCGAGCGGCATGTAATCGAGAACTATGCCTCCGACCACCGGCCCATATCGGTCACGTTGCGCCCCTCGGGCAGTCGCGCCTACAGGTAGGGCAGCATGAGGCGCGCTGCCGCATCGCGCAGCTTGCGCACGAACGGGCGGCGGTCGAGATCATGGTGCGTGAGCCTGATATGGCGGTGGCTGGCGATAAACGCATCAAGGGAGCCTGCCAGCGCGGCGTCATAGGTTTCGAGGTTGATCTCGAAGTTCAGGCGCAGGCTGCGCACATCAAGGTTGGAACTGCCCACGAACGACCAGTGCCGGTCCACCACCATGAGCTTGGAATGGTTGAAAGGCGGCCGCGCCATCCAGATCCGGCACCCCGAATCCAGAAAGCGCGGCAGGTTGGCCGCGCGCGCCCAGTCCAGCAGGGTGTGGTTGCTATGCGCGGGCACCACGATATCCACCTCGATGCCACGCAGCGAGGCCAGTTCCAGTTCGGTGAGGAACCGGTCATCAGGCAGGAAATAGGGCGTCATGAGCCGGATGCTGTGCCGCGCCATGGTGAAGGCCTGGAGCATGGTGTACTCGATCTTTTCCAGATCCATGTCCGGCCCCGCGGTCACGATGCGGCCGGGCGTTTCGCCACAGCTGGGCTGGGGGGGGAAGTAGATCTCAGCCGTCAGTTCCTCGCCCACGGTAAAGGCCCAGTCCCGCGCGAAAGCCTCGCTCAGTTGATGCACGACCGGGCCCGTGAGCTGGAAATGCGTATCGGATACCAGATGCGTGGGACGGGAGGCGGCGATGTTTTCCTCCCCGATGTTCAGGCCGCCCATGAAGCCGGTCAGCCCATCGGTCACCAGAATCTTCTTGTGGTCACGCATGTTGATGAACGGCATGCGCCACGGCAGCATGGAATGCATGAACTGCCCTACCGGCACGCCGGCGCGGCGCAGGATGCGGGCCACCCCGCAATTGAAATACCCCGACCCCACGCCATCGACCAGCACGCGCACCTGCACCCCCCGCCCGTGGGCTGCAATCAGCGCATCACAGAACTGGCGGCCGATGCTGTCGGCGCGGAAAATATAGGAACACAGCAGCACGCTGCGCTGCGCCGCGTTGATGGCATCCAGCATGCGCGGGTAGACCGTGTCACCATCATGCATCGGCTCGATGGCGTTGCCACCCAGCAGCGGCCGACCGGTCAGCTTGCCCACCATGGAGCCGAGCGGGGCGAAGGCCCCCTTCTCGTCGCACCGCCACTGCGAGGACATGGTGCGGCTGCGCCACGGGTGCTGCCCCGCCATGCGTCGTGCGCGCCGGTGCACGCGGTTGATGCCGAACATGAGGTAAAGGATGCCGCCCGTGAGCGGCATGAGCACGGTCACGCCAATCCAGCCGATCGAGGCCCCGACATCGCGCTTGGTCAGGAGCACATGGATCACGACCGGCACCACAAAACAGAGCCGCAGCACAAGCAGGGCCAGATCCCATATGGTCAGGGAATAAAAGATCATTTCACCTCAATCCTGCTCCAGCCCGGTCATGCCCTGCGGATGAAAGCGGTCATGACCCCACATGCTTTTATCCTACCCGCCGGGTTTTACCCAGCCACGCCCCGGTGGGGCAGAACTTATTTTTCAGTTACCTTGTTGATAAATAATAATAAAACTTTCCACCTGTCGCCTTTTGTCAAAAAGGCTGCTCATAATGGCGCTTTAAAATCAAAAGAGGCTTCAAAGAACGCCATCTTTAAAAAAACGTGGCACCCAGAAACAGTTATTGTTTTTTACCAATGATGTGCTTTGAAACACGCCTCTGGAGCCGGATGCCTGCTGGACTGGCATTTCAGAAAACCTGTAAAAACAAAACATGACAGCACGCCCGCCAGCCCTTCATCGCCAGCGCCGTGGCAGGCGCGCCTTTGCCGATGGCCTGGCTGCGGAACACGCCGCCATGGCTGATTTGCGGGCCAGAGGCTGGCAGGTGCTGCTGCACCGCGCCCGCACGCGATGGGGTGAAATTGATATCGTGGCCCTGCGCGGGGGCTGCCTGGCCTTTATCGAGGTCAAGGCGCGCCCTTCCCTGCTGGCAGCGGGCGAATCGATCCGGCCAGCCCAGGTCACGCGCATCATGAATGCGGCGCAGGCACTCTGTGCCGCCAACCCGCACTGGACCTATGACAGCATGCGCCTTGATGTCTGCGCGGTGCTGCCGGGCAATGTCATTGAATGGATACCGGACGCCTTCAGGCAATACTGAGCACGGCTGTCCCGCCAGAATAAAGAATGCCGCCTTCTTGGAAAAAGGCGGCACCCACAAACTTCTATTATATTCCCGAAGGTCTGTTTTTTTAACAGGCCCTCAGGTGCGGTGGCGGATCGGCGCGGGATGGATATGGTGGGTTACGCTGCCATGCGGATGATAGACGATGGTATGCACCATCGTGTGCTGCGTATGGGCGGCGGTGCCATGATGCGCCGCCAGCACCACCGGGGCGGCATGTCCCCGGCCCGCTGCATGGTGATAGGCCACATGGCGTACTGGCGGCGGGGGCGCGATCAGCGCGCCAAGCGTGAGCCGGTCGGCCTCGCTCTCGGTAACCGCATGGGTGCGGGCATGGGCGGGGGTGGCGATGCTTCCAATCAGACCTGCGCCAAGCAGCAGCATTGTAGCAGAACGCAAGTCAGTGTAGCGCATCAGGCCCCCTTGTTTTTTTCAAATGCAGGGGAAAGCTAGGCGAAAGCAGTGGCAGAACGCAAGTGATGTTATGCCCCAAATACAAAACGGGCGGAACATTTCTGCTCCGCCCGCCGTTTTTTACTGCCCTCGGGCCGCCCGGTCAGGCAGCGGCGGTGGCAATGCCCTTCTCGGTCAGGAGCTTTTCAAGCTCGCCGGTCTGGTACATCTCGGTCACGATGTCGCAGCCGCCAATGAACTCGCCCTTGACGTAAAGCTGCGGCACGGTGGGCCAGTTCGAGAAGTCCTTGATGCCCTGGCGCAGCTCGGCGTCGGCCAGCACGTTCTCGGTCTTGAAGGGCACGCCAAGGTGCTTGAGCACCTGCACCACGCGCGCGGAGAAGCCGCACTGCGGGAAGTTGGCGTCACCCTTCATGTACAGCATGACGGGGTTGGCATCGATCTGCGCCTGAATGCGCTGTGCGATTGTTTCGGCCATAATCTTGTTTTCCTGCTTTGGGGGTAAGGATACCGTTTTTTGGTCAGTCGGGCGTCTGGGTCTGGAGTGCCAGGGCGTGCAGCTTGCCGCCCATGTGCCCCTGCAGCGCGTTGTAGACCAGCTGGTGCTGCCGCACGCGGGGCAGGCCGCGAAAGGCCTCGCTCACCACGCGGCAGGCATAGTGGTCGCCATCGCCCGCCAGATCATCGATCGTGATCTTTGCATCCGGCAGAGCCTCGCGGATGTAGGTCTCGATTTCCTGTGCCGTCATTGCCATGTGGCTTAAAACTCCTGCCCTATCGGTCCATCAGTCGCGGAAAGAATTCGGAATGCACCGCGAGCAGACGCGCCTTGGATATTGTGGAGCCGCTAGGCAATGTCAAACCCTCGCCGCCCGAACGGCCCAGCCTGCGGCATGGCACCCCTGCCTGCGCCGCAAGGGTGGCAAGCGCCTGCCCGGCACGCACGGCCACGATGTAGCGCGACTGATCCTCGCCGAACCAGAAGGCCTCGGGGCGCATGCCTGACTGCGGGGCATCGAGCACGCAGCCCGCCTGCCCTGCCATGACCATCTCGGTCACCGCCACCAGCACGCCGCCATCAGCCACATCGTGGCAGGCGACAACCGTGCCATCAAGGATCAGCCCGCGCACGAAATCGCCATTGCGCCGTTCGGCGGCCAGATCGAGTTCAGGCGGCTCGCCATCCTGCGCGCCAAGGATCTCGCGCAGCCAGATCGACTGGCCAAGCTGGCCCTTCGTCTCGCCAAGCAGCATGACATCGCAGCCCCCGGGCATTTCCAGACCAACGGCCTGGCGCACGTTTTCCAGCACGCCAAGGCCGCCAATGGCGGGCGTGGGCAGGATGGACTGCGATGAGCCATCAGGCGCCCGCGTCTCGTTATAAAGCGAGACATTGCCGCTCACGACCGGGAAGTCGAGCGCGCGGCATGCCTCGCCCATGCCGGCAATGGCATCGACGAACTGGCCCATCACCTCCGGCTTTTCAGGCGAGCCGAAGTTGAGGTTGTCAGTCACCGCCAGCGGGCGGGCACCCGTGGCCGTGATGTTGCGCCATGCCTCGGCCACGGCCTGCGCACCGCCCAGCCTGGCGTTGGCGCGGCAGTAGCGCGGCGTGCAGTCGGTGGTCAGCGCCAGGCCGATTTCCGTATCCTCGACCTTGACGATCGCGGCATCGGCAGCCCCCGGCCTGCGCACCGTCTGGCCGCCCACCGTGCTGTCATACTGGTTGTAAACCCACGCGCGGGATGCAAGGTCCGGGCAGCCGATCAACCGGATCAGCGCCTGTTCCACGCCCACGGGGTCGATGATCGGCTCCATGGGCTGCGGCTTTTGCGCAGGCGCGGTGGGGCGATGATAGACCGGGGCCTGATCGGCCAGCGGGGCCAGCGGAATCTCGGCCTCGACCGCGCCCTTGTGGCGGATCACGATATTGCCGGTATCGGTCAGGTGGCCGATGATGGCGAAGTCGAGTTCCCACTTGTCAAAGATGGCGCGGGCCTGCTCGGTGCGATCGGGGCGCAGCACGATCAGCATGCGCTCCTGACTCTCGGACAGCATCATCTCATACGCCGTCATGCCGCGTTCGCGCTGGGGCACGTGGTCAAGGTCGAGGTCGATGCCAACGCCGCCCTTGCCCGCCATCTCGACGGCGGAAGAGGTCAGGCCAGCCGCCCCCATGTCCTGAATGGCCACGATGGCGTCGGTCGCCATCAGTTCAAGGCAGGCCTCGATCAGCAGCTTTTCAACAAACGGGTCGCCCACCTGCACGGTCGGGCGCTTGGCCAGCGCATCCTCATCAAACTCCGAGGACGACATGGTGGCCCCGTGAATGCCGTCGCGCCCCGTCTTGGAGCCGACATAGATCACCGGGTTGCCAACACCTGCCGCAGCCGAGAGGAAGATGCGGTCCTGCCGGGCCACGCCCACGGTCATGGCATTGACGAGCGGGTTGCCATCATAGGCGGGGTGGAAGTTGATCTCGCCGCCCACCGTGGGCACGCCCACGCAGTTGCCGTAGCCCCCCACGCCACGCACCACGCCATCAACAATGCGGCGGGTCTGCGGGTTGTTGGGGTCGCCAAAGCGCAGGGCGTTGAGGTTGGCCACGGGGCGCGCGCCCATGGTGAACACATCACGCAGGATGCCGCCCACGCCGGTGGCAGCGCCCTGATAGGGTTCGATGAAGGAGGGGTGGTTGTGGCTTTCCATCTTGAAGATGGCAGCCAGTCCGTTCCCGATATCAACCACGCCCGCGTTCTCGCCGGGACCGTGGATGACCCATGGCGCCGTGGTGGGCAGGGTCTTGAGATAGGCGCGGGATGATTTGTACGAGCAGTGCTCGGACCACATTACCGAGAAGATGCCCAGTTCCGTAAAGCTGGGCGTGCGGCCCATGATGGACAGGACATTGCCGTATTCTTCCGCCGTCAGGCCGAATTCGCGCGCCAGTGCCTCATCAACGGGGCGTTGTGCCTTTGCACTCATCCGACCAGAGCCTCCACAAGTCCCGTAAACAGGGGTTTACCATCCTCGCCGCCCATCAGCGGATCAACCAGATCCTCCGGATGGGGCATCATGCCGCAGATGCGCAGGTTCTCGCTGAACACACCGGCAATGGCGTTCATCGAGCCATTGGGGTTGATCTGCGGGTCGCCTGCGTCGAGCCGGCCATTCTCCGCCACATAGCGGAAGGCCACGCGACCGGTATCTTCGAGCATGCGGATGGTCTCGGCCTCGGCAATGTAATTGCCATCGCCATGCGCCATGGGGGTGCGGTACACGTCGCCCCTGGCCCAGTGGCGGGTGAACGGCGTGTCGTTACGCTCCACGCGCAGCCAGCAGTCCTGCGACAGGAAGCGCAGCGCCGCGTTGCGCAGCAGCGCGCCGGGCAGGAGCTGCGCTTCGGTCAGGATCTGGAAGCCGTTGCACACGCCAAGGATATGCCCGCCTCTGAGCGCGAATTCACGGATGGCCGCCATGATCGGCGCATGCGCTGCCATGGCGCCACAGCGCAGGTAATCGCCATAGCTGAAGCCGCCGGGCAGCACCACAAGGTCCAGCCCTTCGGGCAGGGCCGTATCACGGTGCCAGACCATGGCCGGGGCCTGCCCGGTCACGCTGCGCAGCGCGATGGCCATGTCACGCTCCCGGTTGGTTCCGGGAAAAACTACAATCGCCGCCTTCATTTGCCGCCGCCGCAGGGATAGGATTCATGCAGCGCCGTAAACACGACCTCGCCCGCCGGGCGGTTCAGGTCGTCGCGGTGCGCCTTCATCCAGTTCACGACCTTGCCGCGCATGTCCGCCGTGGGCGTGGCGGGTGTGATGCAGAAGGCCGGAACGTCCTTGCTGTCCTTTTCCACATTGCGATCGAAAAGGTGCGCAAGCGTTACCGAATCCGCCAGGCCGGAGATGTAGGCATCACAGATGCCGGTGCCTGCGGGCTTGGTGCACAGCGAGCCGAGCCGCGCGCCATCAAGGCGCGAGACGCGCTGGGCGGATGCATGGGCCGCAGGCAGGCCCACGGCCAGCACGCAGCCAAGGGCAAGAAGGCGGGCGATCTTCATCCAACGACCTCCGTGGTGAAATCCTCGATCACGAGATTGGCCAGCAGGGCGCGCGCCATGGCATCAGCCTGCGCGCGGGCGCGCTCGCGGTCGGTCTCATCAATTTCAAGCTCGATCACGCGGCCAATGCGCACCTCGCCCACATTGCCAAAATCGAGCACATGCAGCGCATGTTCCACGGCCTTGCCCTGCGGGTCGAGCACGCCTTCCTTCAGCATGACGGTCACGCGCACCTTCATTGCATTACCTCCGGTCCCTTCATGTCGGAATTCGTGGCCTCGGGCAGGATACCCAGGCGCATCGCAACTTCCTGATAAGCTTCTTCAACCTTGCCCATGTCCTTGCGGAAACGGTCCTTGTCCAGCTTCTCGCTGGTCTTGGCATCCCACAGGCGGCAGTTATCGGGCGAGATTTCATCCGCCAGAACGATGCGCATGTTGTCGCCCTCGAACAGGCGGCCGAATTCCAGCTTGAAATCGACAAGAATGATGCCGATGCCCATGAACAGGCCGCACAGGAAGTCGTTCACGCGCATGCTCAGCGCCACGATGTCTTCCATGTCGTGCGGGCAGGCCCAGCCGAATGCGGTGATGTGCTCTTCGCTTACCATCGGGTCGTTCAGGGCATCGTTCTTGTAGTAGAACTCGATGATGGGGCGCGGCAGGCGCGTGCCTTCCTGGATGCCCAGCCGCTTGGACAGCGAGCCCGCCGCCACGTTGCGCACCACGACCTCAAGCGGAATGATCTCGACTTCGCGGATCAGCTGCTCACGCATGTTGAGGCGGCGGATGAAATGGGTGGGAATCCCGATATCGTGCAGGCGCAGCATGAGGTGTTCGCTGATACGGTTGTTCAGCACCCCCTTGCCGGTGATGATGCCCTTTTTCGCGCCGTTGCCGGCGCTGGCGTCATCCTTGAAATACTGCACGAGCGTGCCCGGCTCGGGGCCCTCGAAAAGGATCTTGGCTTTTCCTTCGTAAAGCTGGCGGCGGCGGCCCATACTTGTCCTTCACATAACGCTGTGGGGACGGGCCGGGAGCGGCCCCTCCCCTGATCTGCAGGATCAGTTTGCGGCATGATCCCCAATGGTCCGCATGCCATAGCAGCGTTCCGGGCGGGAAGATACCATATTTACCTCAGGCCCGTGGCTGTGGCGCCCCGAGGTCTATGGGCTGGTAGCCCACGCGGTCCGGGGCCCCTGCGGCAAAGAACCACGACCGGCGGCCATCGCCTGCCACCCCGATGGCCGATGAACTGCACGTGCCAAAACCCGAGCGCGGCGGGATGTTGAGTTCACTGCCCGCAGGCAGCGAGCGGTCGGCGAGCAGCGTGGTCCAGGCTGCCCATTCCGGCGGCACGGGCCGGTGCGCTGCCCGAAAGCGCGGCAGGTGGCGGGCAATGCGCGGCATGCCCATGTCATCGGGGTCGGTGGTGGCGACCATGTGCACGCCGGGCGCGAGCGCCTCGATTTGCGGCTGGCCATAACCGGGGCCACGGATGAAGAACGCATCCGCCCGGTCCGCCACGATCATGTTGAACGAGCGCCATGCCCCTGCATCGATGGTGGCAATGTGTTCCACCGCCGCCCGCGCCGTATCAAACCGGCCTGCCAGCAGCGGCAGCGCGCCCCGCGAGTTCTTGCCCGGCATGGGGCCGAGGCTACCCACGCGGTTCATGATGCCTGCCACAACGCCTGCATCATTGAGCGTGAGCCACGAGCCCCCGGCCACCTGGTCCTGCCCGCCAATGACGTTGGGCTGGTCGGCCCAGTGCCGCCCCGGCGGCAGCCAGGGCCGGTCGAGGCGTTCGTCACGGTTGGCCGCCATGAGCAGCGGCCAGTCCTGATCCGGATCGTGGGAAATGACGACTGTGCACACGCCTCGATATCCTGCTGCTGTTTTCCGTCAGGGCACGGGGCATCAGCTCCGTGCGGGGCCTGCCTCACCAAACACGCGGGTGAAGGTGTGGTCGATCTTGCCCAGATGGGCATTGCTGTCCATCGCCGCATCAAGCACTTCCGCCGGAACCCGGCCTGCAACCTCGGGGTCGGCGGCAAGATTCTCGCGGAAGGTCTTTCCATCCTTGTGGCCCAGCTTTGTCCATGTTTCCATGGCGTTGCGCTGTACGATGCGGTACGCATCCTCACGCAGGATGCCCGCGCGCGCAAGGGCCAGCAGCACCTCGCCCGAATGCACCACGCCACCGAGGCTCTCGATATTGGCCTGCATCTGGTCGGGATAGACCACCAGCTTTTCCATCATGCCCGCAAGGCGCATGAGCGCGAAATCAAGGCCGATCGTGCCATCGGGGCAGATGTTACGCTCGACGGAGGAGTGGCTGATGTCACGCTCGTGCCACAGCGCCACGTTCTCGAGCGCGGGAATGACATGCGAGCGCACCAGGCGCGCAAGGCCGGTCAGGTTTTCCGACAGCACGGGGTTGCGCTTGTGCGGCATGGCCGAGGAGCCCTTCTGCCCCTTGTGGAAGAACTCTTCCGCCTCGCGCACTTCCGAGCGCTGGAGGTGGCGCACTTCGGTGGCCAGCCGCTCGATGCCGCTGGCAATGACCGCGAGCGCGCAGAAATAGGCCGCATGCCGGTCACGCGGGATGACCTGGGTGGACACGTCCTCGGGCTTCAGGCCCAGCTTCTTCGCCACGTAGTCCTCAACGCGGGGGTCGATATGGGCGTAGGTGCCCACCGCGCCCGAAATGGCGCAGACGGCAATTTCCTCACGCGCGCGAACCAGACGCTCACGGTTGCGGGCGAACTCGGCATAATGGCCCGCGATCTTCAGGCCAAATGAGGTTGGCTCGGCGTGGATGGCGTGGCTGCGGCCGATGGTGAGCGTGTATTTGTGCTCGAACGCGCGGCGCTTGAGCGCTGCGAGCACGGCATCGACATCCTGCAAAAGCAGGTCTGTCGCCTGCACCATCTGCACCGACAGGCAGGTGTCGAGCACATCCGACGAGGTCATGCCCAGATGCACGAAGCGGCTGTCCGGCCCGACCTTCTCGGCTAGCCAGGTCAGGAAGGCAATGACATCGTGGCGGGTTTCGGCCTCGATCTCGTCAATGCGGTCAAGATCGGCCTGCGAGAAGGCGGCCATGGCGGCGTCGCCCTTTTCGCGGATGGTCTTGGCGGCCTCGGCTGGGATCGCGCCGTATTCCGCCATGGCCTCGCAGGCGAGGGCCTCGATCTCGAACCAGATGCGGTAGCGGTTCTCGGGGGACCAGATGGCGGCCATGACGGGGCGGGTATAGCGCGGTACCATGTTCTCGGGCTTCCTTGGCTCAAAAAAGCGACACAATCAGGATCAGGCCGCCTTCCTAGCCAATTCTGGCGCGTGCGTCTCCCTTATATTCACGCCGCTTTCTGCGCATGGCATATAATCTGTCATGACAGGCATGATTGCATGTTATCCACGCCCGGCGGCATAAAGTACCTGTCACGCCCGCCACGCCCTGCGGCGACAAGACCTTTCCTTCAGGAACCCCTCTGCCCATGTCAGCCATTTTTTCTCCTTCCTCCCTTTACGCACTGGCCCAGGTTATCCTGATTGACGTGACCCTGGCGGGTGATAACGCCATCGTCGTGGGCATGGCGGTGCGCAACCTGCCGCAGAAGTCACGCCGAATCGCCATATTGTGCGGCGTGCTGGGGGCGGCGGTCATCCGCATCGGGCTGGCGCTGGTGGCGGTCAGGCTGCTGGCCATCATCGGGCTGACACTGGCGGGCGGCCTTCTGCTGATGTGGGTGTGCTGGCGCATGTTCCGCGAGATGCGCGGCGATACCCATGCCGAAACGGATACCCCTGCCCCCGGTTCCCTGCGTAACGCCATCATCCGCATCATCGTGGCCGACCTGTCCATGAGCCTGGACAACGTGCTGGCCGTGGCGGGGGCTGCGGGCGAGCATATGGGCGTGCTGGTGAGCGGGCTGGTCATATCGGTGGTGCTGATGGCGGTCGCGGCCTCGCTCATCGCCAGGCTGCTGGAGCGGTACAAATGGATTTCATGGGTGGGGCTGCTGGTAGTGCTCGCCGTGGCCATTGAACTCATCGTCAAGGGCGGTGGCGAGGTCTGGGCGCATGTGGGGCATGGCGGCTGATGCCATACCTGACCTCCGTCCGCCTGCGCCAATGGGGCCGGACGGCCTGCCTTGCCACCATCATGGCGGGGCTGGCCGCCCCTGCCCCGGCAGCCACGGCACCGGCTGAAGGCGACTGGCCCACGCCGCGACAGGCCGCCACCGGCAATGCCGATGACGATCCCATCGCGGCCAAGCTGCTGGTCTATCTGCGCCTGCTCTCGGGTGCTGGCGGCACGGCGGAGGAATACACCACCTTCCTGAACGAAAACCCCGCATGGCCCCAGCGTGGCCTCCTGCTTGCCCACTACCAGCAGGCGCTGGCGGGGGAAGCGGATGATGCGGTGGCGGGCGCGCTGTGCCCCCGCCTGCCGCTGACGGACGTGCACGCCCTGCTGCGCTGCGCCCATGCCACCCCTGCCCCCGAAAAACTGGCGGCATGGGTACGCGATACATGGATCAACCGCGCCGACAGCCCCACCGATGCGCAGGCCCTGCTGGCAGCCTTCGGGCCACAGTTGACGCCACAGGACCACTGGCAGCGCTTTGACCGGCAGGAACGCGCGGGCAGGATTGATGCCGCCACCCGGCAGATGGCGCTGCTTGAAGCCACGCAGCAGCCCGTGGCCCGCGCGCGCCTGGCCTTTCGCCGCAACGACCCGCTGGCGGAAGATACCCTGAGCGCCCTGCCGCCCGAGCAACTGGCCGATGGCGCGCTGGTTCTTGACCAGTTGCGCTGGCTGCATCACGCGCAACGCCTCGATGAGGCGCTGGCCCTGTGGCGCGCCCGTGGCGTGGATACCGAAAAACAGCAGACCCCCGCCATTGCCACCGTGTTCTGGCGCGAGCGTGACGGGCTGGCGCGTGACCTTTTGCTGGCCCACCGGGTAGATGACGCGCTGTTCATGGCCAGCGACACGGCGGATATCGGCCCGGCCAACCATTATGATGCCCTGTTCCTCGCAGGCTGGATCCGGCTGGAATACCTGCATGATGCCGAGCACGCACAGGCCGATTTTGCTCCGCTGGCGCAGGCGGTGCCGGTCATTACCCGCAGCCGGGGGCTGTTCTGGGCAGGTCGCGCGCTCTGGGCCCGCGGGCGCCACGGCCCGGCCCGCGCGCAATGGACGCAGGCCGCAACGCTTGCCAACACCTTTTATGGCCAGATGGCCATAGAATGGCTGGCAGGCAACCACGCCAACCAGCTCATTACGCCTGACAAGGCGGGCCGCCAGATCCGCGCGCAACTGCTGCGCGAGAGCGAACCCACCCCCAGCGTGGCTGATTCCGTGCGGTTCGATACCACCGACCTGGCCCGCGCGGCCGAGATCCTCGTGGCATGGAACGACCGCCACCATGCGCGTGACTTCGTTCTTGCGCTTGATGCGCAGGGCACCAGCCCCATCACCCACGTGCTCGCCGCCCGCATGGCCACCCGCCTTGGCATACCCGATGCCGCCGTGATGGTGGCCCGGCTGGCAGGCAAGGATGGGCTGACACTGGTGCATGAGGGCTGGCCCCGCGCCTGCGCGCCGCCCACGAGCACCCTGCCGCCCGACGTGGAACTGGCCATAACCCGGCAGGAAAGCGGGTTTGACGCAGGCGTGGTCAGCCCCGCCCACGCGGTTGGCCTGATGCAGCTGCTCGTGCCCACCGCGCGTGAAGTGGCGCGCAAGGCGGGCCTGAACGTAAATGTCAGCGCCGCCAGCCTGACCAACCCGGACCTGAACATGCAGCTTGGCGCCGCCTACCTGGCCGATATTGCCCAGCGCGTGGGCGGTGCCGTGCCCTACGTGGCCGCCGCCTATAACGCAGGCCCCCACCGCACCGATGGCTGGCTGCTCACCCTGGGCAATCCCGCGCGCGACACCCCGGTGCCCGATGCCATGCTGGACTGGATCGAGAGCATCCCCTTTGGCGAGACGCGCAACTACGTGGAGCGGGTGGAGGAAAACATGGCCATCTATCAGGCGACCGACCCGGCGCTGGGGGCAGGCTGATGGCGTTTTCACCCGCACGCTTCATTGCCAGCTTCTGTGGCACCGGCTTTGCGCCGCGCGCGCCGGGCACGGTCGGTTCGCTTGCCGCCCTGATCGTGGGCGTGCCGCTGCTGGGGCAATGGCTATGGATGGCGCTGGCCGTGCTGGTGGTGACCTTTGTGGGCTACCGCGCCACGCAGCTTGCCTCAGGCGGGGAAGATCACGGCTGGATCGTGATTGATGAGGTGGCGGGCATGTGGATCGCCATGTTCCCCCTCGCCCCGCTGCCCCTTTATGGCCTGCGCTGGGCCGATGGGCTGTGGCTGGCGCTGGCCTTCGCCCTGTTCCGCCTGTTTGACATTACCAAGCCCGGCCCGGTGGGCTGGTTCGACCGCAGGCATGATGCGCTGGGCATCATGGGCGATGACGTGGTGGCCGGAATCATGGCCGCCGCGATCCTGGCAGGCATCCGTTGCCTTGCCTGATGCGTTGACGCCCCTGAAAGAGGAGAATGCCGCGGATGTTACCTGACACCTTTCTGGGCCACATGCCCGATGCCCTGGCCCGCCTGCGCGCCGCAGGCCAGCGTGTTGTCACGGCGGAAAGCTGCACCGGCGGGCTGCTGGCCGCCGCCCTGACCGAGGCCGCTGGCGCGTCCGATGTCGTGTGCGGCGGTTTTGTCACCTACTCCAACAGCATGAAGCACCATGCGCTGGGCGTGCCGCTGAAACTGCTGGAAGAATACGGCGCGGTCAGCCGCGAAGTGGCCGCCGCCATGGCGCAGGGCGCGTTGGGCCATGCGCCCGATGCCAACCTGTCGGTCGCCATTACCGGCGTTGCAGGCCCCGGCGGGGCCACGTCGGGCAAGCCGGTGGGGCTGGTGTGGTTTGCCGTGGCTGGCAGCGGCACGGTCCATACGGTCTCGCACAATTTTGCGGGCGAGCGGTGGGATATACGCACCCAGGCCGTGCGCGCGGCCCTTGGCCTGCTGCTTGATCATGCGGGCCGACTGGCGGCGGAATGAGGGCAACACAATAACAAAAGTTTCCGGAGCTACCTTTTGTCAAAAAGGCGCAACCAGAAACTTTCTTCTATCCTAACGCAATCTAGTATCCGGCCACCGTGCTGCCGGTTTCCGGCACGCGGATGGGGCTTGCGGTCTGGCCCGTGCCCTGCGCCTGCACCGGGTGGCCTGCGGATGCAACCGGCGCGGGGGCCTGAAGCGAGGCGCGGGCCTTCTGCAGGCTCTGCTCGTTCAGGTCAGCGGTCTCGGCATCGCTGCCGGGCGCGGGGGCTTCCGCCTTGCGCGGCGCGGGCGAGGCGGCATGGGCCAGCGGGGCCGCGCACACAAGGGCCGCCCCCAGAAGGGCGGGGAGAATCCTGTTCATGAAGTGTTTTTCCCTGTCGTCGATACGGGCGGATCAGGCGTTGCCTGCCTTGGCGGCGCTCACCTGCGCGGGCTCGGCGGCGGGCGGCGGGCCATAGATGTCACGCGCACGGCGGATGAAGGCCGAGACCATGAGGCGCACGGCCTCGTTGAACACCACCCCGATCGCAGCCTGCAACAGGCGGGACTTGAACTCGAAATCCACGAAGAAATCGACCAGGCAGCCACGCGGCTCGGGCGTGAAGGTCCAGACGTTGTTGAGGTAACGGAATGGCCCCTTCTCGTAGCTGACGCGGATGGTGCTGGGCGCCTCGAGCAGGACACGGCTGGTAAATGTCTCGCGGAAGGGGCCGAACCCGATGGTCAGGTCAGCCACCAGATCGGTCGCGGTGCGCGTGCGCACGCGGGCACTGGTGCACCACGGCAGGAACTGGGGATATTTCCCGACGTCGGCCACCAGTTCAAAAAGCTGGCTGGGCGAATAGGCAATAAGCCGACGTTCGGCATGGGTGGGCATCTACTTGATCTCCATTGCGCCACGCTCTGCCTTCAGGCGTTGCTCACGTGCGGCGCGTAGCTGCGCAAAATCTGAATCCGCATGGTACGACGACCGGGTCAGGGGCGAGGAACTGACCTGCAAAAAGCCCTTCACCCGGGCCATGCCCGCATAATCGGCAAATTCCTCAGGCGTTACAAACCGGGCCACCGCCGCATGCTTGACCGTAGGCTGGAGATATTGCCCCAGGGTGATGAAATCAACGTCCGCAATACGCAGGTCATCCATGACCTGCAGGATTTCGGGCCGTTCCTCGCCCAGACCCAGCATCAATCCCGATTTTGTGAAGATGGAGGGGTCCATCCGCTTCACGTCATCAAGCAGGCGCATCGACTGGTAGTACCGCGCGCCGGGGCGGATGGTGGTGTACAGCCGGGGCACGGTCTCGAGGTTATGGTTGAACACATCGGGCCGGGCGCGGACCACCACCTCAAGCGCGCCGGGCTTGCGCAGGAAATCGGGTGTCAGGATCTCGATGGTGGTGTCGGGCGCACTCGCGCGGATTGCGCCGATCACGCGGGCGAAGTGCTGCGCGCCCCCATCAGGCAGGTCATCACGGTCTACCGATGTAATGACCACATGCCGCAGGCCCAGTTTGGCCACGGCATCGGCCACGCGCCCGGGCTCATCCGCATCAAGCGCGTTGGGCAGGCCGGTGGTGACATTGCAGAACGCGCAGGCGCGGGTGCAGATCTCGCCCATGATCATCATGGTGGCGTGGCGCTGCGACCAGCATTCGCCAATATTGGGGCAGGCCGCCTCCTCGCACACGGTCACGAGGTTGTTGTCGCGCATGAGCTTGCGCGTCTCGTGATAGGTGGGGTGGTTGGGTGCCCGCACGCGGATCCACTCTGGCTTGCGGGCGATGGGGTTATCGGGCCTGTGCGCCTTTTCTGGATGGCGCAGCGTGGCTTCACCCTTCTTGCGGTGGTCGATCATCAAACGCACGGACATGATGCAAAAAATCCCGTAAACAGGCAGATAACCAGAAGTGAAACGCCTGCCGCGCGACGTCAAGCATTCTTGCCGCCCTGAGCCGGGCGCAGGATCACATCCGCACGATCAGGGTGCGGTATGGCCCTGCCCCCGGCTTTCAGTGGGGGGGTCAGATATGCAGCGCCCCGTCATACGCGGCCAGCACGGCCTCGTGCATGGTCTCCGATATGGTGGGGTGCGGGAAGACCGTTTCCTTCAGTTCGCCATCGGTCAGTTCACCCGTGCGGGCGATCACGTAGCCCTGGATCATCTCGGTCACTTCCGCGCCAACCATGTGGGCGCCAAGCAGTTCGCCCGTGGCGTCATCAAAGATGGTCTTGACCATGCCCTCGGGCTCGCCCATCGCAATCGCCTTGCCATTGCCGATGAACGGGAAGCGACCCACGCGGATCCTGTAACCCACTGCCTTCGCCTTCTCCTCGGTCAGGCCGACGGAGGCCACCTGGGGGCGGCAGTAGGTGCAGCCGGGAATGTTCATGGGGCTGATCGGATGAACCTGGCGGCCCGCGATTAGTTCCGCCACCATTACGCCCTCATGGCTGGCCTTGTGGGCAAGCCAGGGCGGAGCCGCGATATCGCCAATGGCGAACACGCCCTTCTCGCCCGTGCGGCAGTAGGGATCGACCGTGATGTGGGTGCGGTCCACCTTGATGGAAGTGCCCTCAAGGCCGATATTCTCGACATTGCCGACAATACCCACCGCCGAGATCACGCGCTCGACCGTAACGGGCGCGGTCTTGCCGCCAGCAGTTATGTCTATCGTAACCGAATTCTCGGCTTTGGTGACCTTGCCCAGCGTCGCCCCGGTCAGGATCTTCATGCCCTGCTTTTCCAGCGCCTTGCGCGCAAAGCCGCTGATCTCGGCATCTTCCACCGGCAGGATGCGCTCAGCGACTTCCACAATGGTCACCTCTGCCCCCATATTGCGGTAGAAGGAGGCGAACTCCACGCCAATCGCGCCCGAGCCGATCACCAGCAGGCTGCGCGGCATGGCCTTTGGCACCATGGCCTCGCGGTAGGACCAGACCAGCTTGCCGTCAGGCTCAAGCCCCGGCAGCACGCGGGCGCGGGCACCAGTGGCCACGATCACGTTCGGCGCGGTCAGCACGGTGGTCTCCCTGCCCTCCACGCTGACCGAGACCTTGCGGTTGGCCCCAGCCGTTCCGGCCAGCTTGCCAAAACCGCTGATGACCGTGACCTTGTGCTTTTTAAGCAGGTGGGCAACACCTGCCGAAAGCTGCGCCGAGACGGCACGCGAGCGCTTGACCACCTTGTCAAAGTCAAAGCGCACGTTATCCGCAGCAAACCCGAACTCGCCAAGGTTGTGCAGCAGGTGGTTGATCTCGGAGGCGCGCAGCAGCGCCTTGGTGGGAATGCAGCCCCAGTTGAGGCAGATGCCGCCAAGGGCCGCGGCTTCCACCACCGCGACCTTCAGCTTGAGCTGGGCCGCGCGGATGGCCGCGACATACCCGCCGGGGCCGCCGCCAATAACAATCACATCAAACTGTGTGGTGCTCATTGAACGCGCTCCCTCAGACCACAAGGCTCATGGGGTTTTCGACCACCTTGCGGAAAGCCGAGACCCACTGCGCCGCCAGCGCGCCATCCACCACGCGGTGATCGACCGAGAGCGTTACGGTCATGACGGTTGCGATGGTGATGTCGTTGCCCTTGACCACCGGCCTGCGCTCGCCTGCCGCAATGGCAAGGATGGCCGCCTGCGGAGGGTTGAGAATGGCCGAGAACGCCTTGACCCCATACATCCCCATATTGGAGATGGAGAAGGTGCCGCCCTGGAATTCCTCCGGCTTGAGCTTGCCTGCCCGCGCGCGCGCCACGAGGTCGCGCGTTTCAAGGCTGATCTGGCGCAGGCTCTTGGTGTCGGCCTTGCGCACGATGGGCGTGATCAGCCCGTCGGGGATGGAGACGGCCACCGAGATGTCCACGTCCTCATAAACCCGCACAGCCTCCTCGGTGAAGGACACGTTGACCTGCGGCACCCGGCGCAGCGTCACCGCCGCCGCCTTGACCAGCATGTCGTTGACGGAAATCTTGTATGCCCCCGGCCCTTCATCGGGCGAGGCCGCGTTCATCTGGCTGCGCAGTGCGAGCAGCGCATCAAGCTCCACGTCCATTTCCACATAGAAATGCGGCACGGTGGACTTGGATTCCGTCAGCCTGCGCGCAATGACCTTGCGCATGGTGCTGTGTGGAATGCTCTCAAAGCCCGCCTCTTCCACCGCCGCCACGGGTGCGGCAGCCTTTGGCGCGGGCGCCGTGGCGGCCTGCTCCACATCACGGCGCACGATGCGCCCGTTGGGGCCGCTGCCCTTGAGGCTGGCAAGATCGATGCCCTTCTGCGCCGCAATGCGCCGCGCCAATGGCGAGGCAAACACGCGCTTGCTCGTGGTCGCGGCCGCCGGGGCAGGCTGAGGCGCCACGGCGGGCGTTGCTGCGGCCGGAGCCGATGCTGCCGCAGCGGGTGCGGGCTTGGGTGCCGAAACCGGAGCCTCCGGCACGCTTTCCCCCTGCGCCACCAGAATGGCGATGGGTGTATTGACGGCAATGCCGTGCGTACCGCCCTCGATCAGGATGCGGCCCAGAATGCCTTCATCCACGGCCTCGACTTCCATCGTGGCCTTGTCGGTCTCGATCTCGGCAATCACGTCGCCTGCGGCAATCGTGTCGCCTTCCGCCTTGAGCCAGCGGGCCAGCGTGCCTTCCTTCATGGTGGGGGAAAGGGCTGGCATCAGGATGTTGATGGACATCGCGCGTTCCCCTCACACAACCTGCCGGACGGCATTGATGATCCAGTCCGTATTGGGCAGCGCAAGCTTTTCAAGGTTGGCGGCAAACGGCATGGGCACGTCGGCCCCCGCCACGCGCACCGGCGGCGCGTCGAGGTAGTCGAACGCATGCTCGATCACCTGCATGGCCACTTCCGCACCGATGCCCGCGAACGGCCAGCCTTCCTCCACCGTCACGAGGCGGCTGGTCTTCTTCACGCTGTCCACCACGGTCTGGGTATCGAGCGGGCGGATGGTGCGCAGGTTGATCACCTCCGCCTCGATACCCTGCTCGGCCAGTTTCGCTGCCGCCTCAAGTGCTACGCCCACCATGATCGAGAAGGTGACAATGGTCACGTCACGCCCCTCACGCTCCACCTTGGCCTTGCCGATGGGCAGGATGAAATCCTCATCCACCGGGCAGGGAAAGCGCTGGCCGTACAGGATCTCGTTTTCGAGGAACACGACCGGGTTGGGGTCGCGGATGGCCGCGCGCAGCAGGCCCTTGGCATCCGCCGCCGACCACGGGGCCACCACCTTCAGCCCCGGCACATGGCCGTACCAGCTGGCATAGCACTGCGAATGCTGGGCCCCCACGCGGGCCGCAGCGCCATTGGGGCCACGGAACACGATGGGGCACGACATCTGCCCGCCCGACATGTAGCGCGTCTTGGCCGCCGAGTTGATGATCTGGTCAATGGCCTGCATGGCGAAGTTCATGGTCATGAACTCGACAATCGGCTTGAGCCCGGTCAGGGCCGCGCCAATGGCCATGCCGGTAAAGCCCTGCTCGGTAATGGGGGTGTCGATCACCCGCTTCTCGCCAAACTGGTCGAGCAGCCCCTGCGAGACCTTGTAGGCCCCCTGGTACTGGGCCACTTCCTCACCGATCAGGAACACATCCTCGTCACGCGCGAGTTCGGCGGCCATGGCGTCACGCAGCGCCTCGCGCACCGTTATCTCGGCGGTCTCGCCCCAGTCCTTTTCGGGCTGCGGGGCAACGGGGGCGGCACTCGGCGCGGCGGCAACCGGCCCGCACGAGGGCTGGGCCGCCGGCGCCTGCGCTGCGGCGGTGGGCGCTGCCGCGGGCATGGCCGATGCATCCTCGCCTTCCGCCAGCAATACGGCGATGGGCGTGTTGACCGCTACGTTCTCGGTACCTTCGGGCACCAGGATCTGGCCAAGGGTGCCTTCATCCACGGCCTCGACTTCCATCGTGGCCTTGTCGGTCTCGATTTCGGCAATCACGTCGCCTGCGGCAATCGCGTCGCCCGGCTTGCGCAGCCAGCGGGCCACCTTCCCCTCCTTCATGGTCGGAGAAAGGGCGGGCATGAGTATTTCTGTTGCCATCTCTAGATCAGCTTTCCACCAGTATGTCCGTCCACAGCTCCGAGGGGTCGGGCTCGGGACTGGTCTGGGCAAACGCCGCCGCATCGGTCACGACCGCCTTGACCTGTTCGTCCATGGCTTTCAGTTCGTTTTCTTCAACACCCATGGCCAGCAGTTCGCGGCGCACGCGGTCGATGGGGTCCTGGTTCTTGCGGATTTCATCCACTTCCGAGCGCTGGCGGTATTTCGCCGGGTCGGACATGGAATGGCCACGGTAGCGGTAGGTATCGACCTCGAGCAGCACCGGGCCCTTGCCCGCGCGGCAATGGGCCACGGCCTCGGCCGCCGCCGCGCGCACGGCCTGCACGTCCATGCCATCGACATACATGCCCGGAATGCCCCACGGCTCGCCATTGCGCCACAGTGCCTTGGAGGCCGAGGCCCGCTCCACGCTAGTGCCCATGCCGTAGCGGTTGTTCTCCAGCACGAACAGGCAGGGCAGCTTGTGCAGGGCGGCCAGGTTGAAGCTCTCGTAAACCTGACCCTGGTTGGAAGCGCCCTCGCCGTAATACGTGACCGAGACCTCGTCCGTGCCACGATACTTGTTGGCGAATGCCAGCCCGATGCCCAGCGAGACCTGCGCGCCCACGATGCCGTGGCCGCCATAGAAGTGTTTCTCGCTCGAGAACATGTGCATCGACCCGCCCTTGCCGTGGGAGTAGCCGCCCTCACGTCCGGTCAGTTCGGCCATCACGCCGCGCGGGTCCATGCCGGCGGCCAGCATCTGGCCATGGTCGCGGTAGGAGGTGATGATCTTGTCACCCTGCTTGAGCTCCATCTGGATCCCGACCACAACAGCTTCCTGCCCGATATACAGATGGCAGAACCCGCCAATCAGCCCCATGCCATAAAGCTGGCCCGAACGCTCCTCGAAGCGGCGGATCAGCACCATCTGGTAATAGGCATGCTTCAGGTCAGCTTCGGTCATGGCGCGGCTGTTATGCCCGCCCCCCAGGCCGGGATCGGTCTCGTTACTCATCGAACGTCCTTGGTTCATGGTGCCCGTGCCGCCACCCGCGCAGGGTAGGGCAGCCGTTGCGATTGCAGGGTGTTGCCGGTGCCATCAGGAACCTGATGCACGGTCATAAGTGCCAGACGCACCGCCAGATTTATGGATCACGTGGATCTGACCGATTTCCATATCGCGCTCCACGGCCTTGCACATGTCATATAACGTCAGCGCCGCAACGGAAGCTGCCGTCAGCGCCTCCATTTCCACCCCGGTCGGCCCGGTGGTGCGCACGCGCGCGATAATGTCGACCCCCTCACCCGCCCTATCCGGCGCGAGTTCCACCTTGACGGAGGAAATGGCCAGCGGGTGGCATAGCGGGATCAGGTCCGCCGTTTTCTTGGCCGCCATGATGCCCGCGATGCGCGCCGTGGCCAGCACATCGCCCTTGGGCATGGCGCCCGCCAGGATCAGATCCAGCGTTCTGGCGCGCATTTTTATGTGCCCATGCGCCACGGCCTCGCGGCGTGTGTCAGGCTTGGCCGAGACATCGACCATGACTGCGTGCCCCGCCGCATCGAGGTGTGACAGGCGGGGCGCGGTCATGGCGTGCTCTCGGCAGGTGGAGCGGCCTCACCCGCGTCCGGGCTGGCCGGGGCGGTGGTGCCGAGCAGGGCATGCACGGCGGCCCCCACGTCTTCATGCCGCAGCAGGCTCTCGCCCACCAGAAAGCCCGATGCGCCCACGGCGTTGAGCTTCATGACATCGGCATGCGTACGGATGCCACTTTCGGACACGATGATCCGGTCAGGCGGCACCAGCGGGGCGAGATGGCAGGTGGTCTCGATATCGGTCTGGAGGGTCTTGAGGTTGCGGTTGTTGATGCCGATCAGCGAGGTATCGAGGGCCAGCGCGCGGTTGAGTTCGCCTTCATCATGCACTTCAACCAGCACGTCCATGTCGAGGCCACGGGCGATGTCGAGCAGTTCGGCGGCTTCGGCATCGGTCAGGATGGCCATGATGAGCAGGATGCAGTCCGCGCCCATCAGGCGGCTTTCATGCACCTGCCACGGGTCGATGATGAAGTCCTTGCGCAGGATGGGCAGCTTGCACGCCTCGCGCACGCGGGTCAGGTCCTCGGCGCTGCCATGGAAGCATGAGCCTTCGGTCAAGACGGAAATGCACGCCGCACCCGCCGCCTCGTAGGCTTCGGCAATGACTGTGGGCTCATAGTCGGGGCGCAGGATACCGGCGGAAGGCGAGGCCTTCTTGATTTCCGCGATCAGGCCGATCTGGTGATCGGCGGTCTTCTGCTTCAGCGCCTGGCCAAAGCCGCGCGGCGGGGTGTTCACCTCACGCGCACGGGCGGTAATTTCCTTCAGCGGCATGATCTTGGCACGCTGCGCCACGTCCACCCGGGTCCGTGCACAGATACGTTCCAGAACATCGGGAATGCTGTCCACATCCACGGGCTGGACACTGCCTGTCTGGGGGGAGGTCATTGGCGTGTCGTTCATGTTTTACCCTGTTACTCTGTTTGGCCCGTCTGTCCGGAACTGCCGGACAGCCTCCAGCACGGCCGCGACCGCGCCATTGTCGAGCACATCCGCAGCCCGGCGGATGTTCTCCTGCAGGGCGGCATAGTCAATCACGCCGCCGTGCATGATATTGTCCCCTCGCCCCGCCACATGCAATGCCACGCCTGCATTGAGCAGCACGGTATCACGGTAGGCCCCCCGCCCGCCTGCTGCCAGCGCGCGCAGGGCGGCGGCATTATGGGCGGGCGCGCCGCCTGCAATGGCCGCGATGGGAGCAGCCTGCAGGCCGGTCTTTTCAGGCTCGATGGTCAGGGTGTGGACCTGGCCATTTTCCAGCACGCAGGCCTGCGTAGGGCCAGCGAGGGTCAGTTCATCGATAAAGCGCCCCTGCCCGCAATCTCCGCTCACCGCCCAGACGCGCTCGGAACCCAGCGCGCGGAGCGTGCGCACCATGACATCAAGCCACTGCGGGGTGAACACGCCCACGAGCTGCCGCCTGACCCCGGCGGGGTTGGAAAGCGGGCCGACAAGGTTGAAAATGGTGCGGAACCCCAGCGCCCGACGCACCGCCCCCACATGCCGCATGGCGGGATGGTGGCTTGTCGCGGCCAGGAACGCCACGCCATGCGCCGCCACCATCTGCCCGATCGGCCTAGCCTCAACGGGCATCGGCACGCCGAGTTCCAGCAGCACGTCGCTCGCACCCGAGCGTGATGACAGGGCGCGGTTGCCATGCTTGACCACCGGCGCGCCAAGGGCTGCCAGCACAAAGGCCACGGCGGTCGAGACATTGAGCGTGCCCAGCCCGTCACCCCCGGTGCCGCAGACATCAAGCGCATCATCGGGCATGCCGGGCACGGCCAGCATGCGCGCGCGCATGGCCTTTACGGCAGCCTCGAGTTCACCCACGCTCTCGCCACGCATGTGCAGCGCAGTCAGGAACGCGGCCAGCATCCCCTCGCCCACCGCGCCATCCATGATCAGCCCGAAGGCTTCATCCGCCATCTCGGGCGGCAGGTCCCGGCCTTCAAGCACCGCATCCACAATGGCCCGAAACGTGGCAGATTCAGCGGAAGGGTCGGCCGTGCGGCCGGTCATGACGCCTTCAAGCTCCACCGGGTCAGCGTGCAGCATGCCACGCAGGCGTAGTGCGGTGAGGAAAGCAACTGCCGGAATTTCCGCCACCTGCCCTGCGCGAACCTGCGCCAGCCCGGCCTGCGCCAGTTCGGGCGGCACCGCCCCCTGCCCCACGACATGGGCCAGAATATCCCTGAACGCGGCCTGCGGATCGGGGGCGTTGTCCATTGTGCTGCTCATTCCGGCTCAGGCGGCCTTGCGCGGTGTGTTCTTGCCACGCGCGATGGACAGGAAATTGGCCATGATCTCGTGGCCATATTCCGAGGCAATGCTCTCGGGGTGGAACTGCACGCCAAAGATGGGCAGGCTGGCGTGACGCAGGCCCATGATTACACCATCGGATGTATGGGCAGTGGCGACCAGCGTATCGGGCAGGCTGTCGGGGTCGACCGTCAGGCTGTGATAGCGGGTGGCGTTGAAAGGGTCCGGCAGGCCGGTAAAAATATCGGTGCCATCATGATAGACCGGCGAGACCTTCCCATGCATGGGCGTGGGCGCGCGCACCACCTTGCCGCCAAACACCTGCCCAATGGCTTGATGGCCAAGGCAGACGCCAAAAACCGGCACCTTGCCCGCGGCGGCGGCGATCAGGTCGCAGCAGATCCCGGCCTCGTTGGGCGAACAGGGTCCGGGCGAGATGACAATGGCCTCGGGCCTGAGCGCAAGCGCCTCTTCCACGCTGATGGCATCGTTACGGTACACATCGCATTTCTCGCCCAGATCACCAAGGTAATGGACGAGATTGAACGTGAAACTGTCATAATTGTCGATCAGGAGGATCATGGGCGTATCATGGCTTTTCCGCTGGGCCGGGTCAAACCCTGCGGCCTGCCCCGGCATGTCTGGGCGCATCCTATCATGCACGCCCCGGCTATCAAATTGCCTTATGCACCATCATCACTGGCAAAACGCACCGCCTCCTCAGCCGCGCGGAACAGGGCGCGGGCTTTCTGGCGGGTTTCCTCGTATTCCGCCTCGGGCACGCTGTCGGCCACCACGCCGCAGCCCGCCTGCACGTACATCCGCCCGTCCTTGACCACCGCCATGCGCAGGCCGATGCAGGTGTCCATGTCGCCATCGGGGCCAAAATAGCCGATGCACCCGGCATAGGTGGCGCGGCGGGTGGGTTCCACCTCGTCAATGATTTCCATGGCGCGGATCTTGGGCGCGCCCGTCAGCGTGCCTGCGGGGAAGCCCGCCATCAGCGCATCGAGCGCCTCAAGCCCCGGCCGCAGCCTGCCCTCCACATTCGAGGAGATATGCATGACATGGCTAAAACGCTCGATCACGAACTGCTCGGTCACTTTGACCGAACCGAGTTCGCACACCCGGCCCACATCGTTGCGGCCAAGGTCGATCAGCATCAGGTGCTCGGCGCGCTCCTTGGGGTCGGCCAGCAGTTCCGCCTCCAGCGCCAGATCCTCCGCCGTGGTGTGGCCACGCGGGCGGGTGCCAGCCAGCGGGCGCACGGTCATGGTGCCCTCGCGCAGGCGCACCAGGATCTCGGGCGAGGAGCCGACAAGGCTGAACCCGTCAAGGTCGAGATAGAACAGGAAAGGTGCCGGATTGATGCGCCGCAGCGCGCGGTACAGTGCAAAGGGCGGCAGGGTGAAGGCCGCGCTGAAGCGCTGGCTCGGCACGATCTGGAACGCATCGCCCGCCGCGATGTACTCCTGCAGTTTGCGCACGATATCGCAGAACGCCTCACGCGACAGCGTGGATTGCGGCACCGGCGCCTCGATGGCCCCCGCAGGCGCATCGGGCAGTTCCACCGGGGTGGAAAGTGCCGCGCGGGCCTGCTGCAGGCGGGCCTGCCCTTCTTCCCAGATGATCTCGGGCGCGACACCGGGCCGGGGGCGCAGCGGGCTTGCCAGCAGCAGTTCATCGCGCACGGTGTCGAATATGGCGAACAGGCCGGGGCGGATGAGGATGCCTTCGGGCAGGTTCAGGTCATCGGCGGGCATGTCGGGCAGATGCTCGACCTGACGCACCATGTCATAGCCCAGATAGCCAAACACCCCGCCGGTCATGGGCGGCAGGGCCTCAGGCAGCTCGATGCGACTTTCATGTAGAATGCGGCGCAGCGAAACCAGCGGGGCGTCGGCCTCGGGCGTGAAGGCATGGGTGGGGGCTGCCGGGTCGTGGCACACGCTGGCCCTGCCATCATGGCAGCGCCAGATCAGGTCAGGCAGCAGGCCGATGACCGAATAGCGCCCGCGCGAGGTACCGCCCTCGACACTTTCAAGCAGGAAGGCGTTATGCCCGCCATTGCCGCCACCATGGCTGCGCGCCAGCTTTGCCAGCCGCAGGAAGGCCGCGACCGGCGTGAGCAGGTCGGCAGGCTCGATGCGCCACGCCACACTGGCCTGTCCCGCCCGCAGGCTGGCCAGCGCCGCTTGATGGAAAGAGGAACCGGAGCCTGCTGCCTGTACGCTCACTGTGCTGCTCCCGCATTCTGCTGGCCGGTCACTTCCGCCATGACCGCCTGAATGGCACCGTTATTGGGCTTGGGCTTGACGATGCCCTCAAGGGCCGCGCCATAGCTCATTTCAATATCATCGCCCATCGACTGGTTCAGTCCGGCACGCACCTGATCATACAGGTTTTTCTGGGTGGCCGGGTCGGGATGGTTGATGGCGGTCAGCGTGGCCACGACATAGGCATCGCCTGCCTGCGTCATGACGCTCTGCCCCGGCTGCGACAGGCGGAAGATCAGGGCTGCCACCTCACGCGGGATTTCAGGCGCGGGCTGCATGGGCGAGATCGGCTGGCTGTGCTCAAGCCCGGCAATGGCGGGGCTGACATGGCCAAGCCCGCCCTGGGCCGCGGCCTGCGTGTAATAGGCAGTGGCCTGCTGGTCGGCCATGTGGCGACGGGCCGCCGCCTGCCACGCGCTGGCAACCTTCGGCCCGGCCTCGGCCAGGGTCTGCACATGGCCCGGCGTTACGCCATCAACCGCCACGGCATACCACACACCATCAGGCCCCTGCAGCAGCTCGGGGTTTGCGCCCCTGGCCTGCGAGAACACGCGCGCGATGATCGCCTGCCGGGCGGCGTCGCTACCGGGGATGGGGGCGGCCGTGCCTTCATGGGTCTGGCCCTGCGCGTCAAGATCACCCGAAACGGCGGTGGCGGCCAGATCGGTGGGAATGGCGTCAAGCCCGCCGCCTGCAATCGCATCCTGCAGCTTCTGCACCCGGTCAGCGAGCAGCGCCTGGGCGCGGTCATGCGCGAGCTTGTCGTGCAGGGCCTGCTTCACGTCATCAAAGGGCGTGGAATGCGCGGCATTGATGGCTGTCACGCGAAAGACAACCCAGCCGCCCTCACTCTTGAGGGGGCCCTGCGTGGCATCGGCGGGGGCCGCGAAGATCTGCCTGCCCAGATCGGCCGAGGGCACGTCGCTCATCTTGATGCCCGGCAGTTCCACCGCCGCCGCGTCCTTGCCCGCGCCCTTCTGCACGCTGGCCCACGCGCCGCCGTCCGTCCACTGCGCGGCGAGCGCCTTTGCGCGCGCCTCGGTCGGCACGGTCACGATCTGCACGTTGCGCCGCTCGGGCTGGTTGAAGGTCTGGGCCTGTGCCTCATAGGCCTGATGCAGGTCGGCATCGGTAATATCAAGCCGCTGGCCAATCGTATCGGCTGACAGCACCACAATGCGGGCATGACGGTATTCCGGCACGGTAAATTCCCACGGATGGTTGGCCTGATAGCGGGCCAGCTGCGCCGCGGTGGGGGTGGCGGTCACGTCCTGCTCGGCAAAGGGCACGCGCACGAGGTCGATGGTGCGGGTCTGGGCCTCGAACTCGAACACGCGGCGCACCATTACATCAGGGGCGGTCACGCCATCGCGAATCGGCTGAAGCAGCACGCGTGAGGCCTGCTCCTGCTGCACCAGTTCGATCAGGCGGCCTTCGGTCATGCCGGTGCGGCGCAGGCGGTCATTGAACAGGGCGCGGTCGAACTGGCCATCGCGCCCCTTGAAGGCGGGAATGGAGAAGATTTCATCACGCACGACGGAATCGGGCACGATCAGGCCGTGACGGTCGGCCGCCTCGGCAATCTCTGCCTGCAGCATGAGGCGACCAAGCACCTGCCGGGCCACCTGCGCGCGCGTGGTGGCCGGGATCTGCGAGGGGTCGGTCAGGTGCATGGACTGCGCCACCTGCGGCATCTCGGTCTGCAGCGCGTTCTGGTAGGTCTGCACCAGGATGGGGCGGTTGCCCACGCGGGCGGCCACGTCAGCGCGCTCTGAGCCGATATTGAGCAGCACGTCGCCCACGCCAAAACCGATGAAGGCCAGGAAGAACAGCCCGGCGACGATACGCCCCACCCATGAATCGACAAACACGCGATACAGAAAAGACAGCATGAAAAACCCTGCACCAGGACCAAGATAAAAGGCGGACGGATCAGACCCGCGCACCCCGTACGCCGTGCGGGCGGCCCTGTTTTCCGGTCGGGCACCATACGGTCACGGTAGCGGTTTGACCAGCGCTAGCGTGATGCGGGCCGGTTGTGCCGCGCGCGCGGGTTGCAACACCGCGATAGCCGTGGTGTAGGCTTGCCGCCATCATCGCCATGCCCCGTGCCGCCCGCAGGCCGCACGACCGGGCCATGGCCAGGAGGGGAAACATGAAACAGATCATTGTTGGCAACTGGAAGATGAACGGCCTGAGCGCCGAGGCGGATGCACTGGTGGAAGGACTGGCCACTGAACTGACCGCCCTACCCACCCGCGCCGACGTGGTGGTCTGTCCGCCCTTTACGCAGCTTGCCCGCCTTGCGCCCAAGCTCAAGGCAGCGGGCATCGCCCTTGGCGCGCAGGACTGCCACAAGGATGCATCCGGTGCGCATACCGGCGATATTTCGCCCCCCATGCTGGTCGATCTCGGGGTGGAATACGTCATCCTTGGCCATTCCGAGCGCCGCGCCGAACACCACGAGCTTGACGAGACGGTGCGCGAGAAGGCGGTTGCCGCCATGGCCGCTGGCCTCACCCCCATCGTGTGCGTGGGCGAGAACGACGACCAGCGCTCATCGGGGGATTCGCAGGCGACCGTGGGCTGGCAGCTTGAAGGCTCGCTGCCGCAGGGTTTCAGGGGCATCGTGGCGTATGAGCCGATCTGGGCCATCGGCACCGGGCAGGCTGCATCCCAGCAGGATATTGCCGATATGTCCGCCTTTATCCGCGCCGAACTGGTGCGGCAGTTCGGTGAAGCTGGCAAAACGATCCGAATCCTTTATGGTGGGTCCGTTAACGCACGCAATGTCACCGATATCCTGCCTGTCGAACACGTTGACGGGGCGCTGGTGGGCAATGCCAGCCTGAAGGCCGAGTCCTTCGTGCCGCTTGTCCGCGCCGCCCGCGCATCGTGATTGCCGCGCGGCCTGCGGGGATCTACTGGAAAGACGCATGATTACAGTTCTTCTTCTACTGCACCTGTTCGTCACCATCGCGCTGATCGGCACCATCCTGATCCAGCGCAGCGAGGGTGGCGGGCTTGGAATCGGCGGCTCGCAGGGCATGGGCTCCTTCATGTCCGGTCGTGGCACGGCAACGCTACTCACCCGCTCGACCGCGGTGCTCGGCACGGCGTTCATGGTGCTGTCGCTCACGCTCGCGGTCATGAACCGGGGCGCCTCGAGCGGGGTTGGCCACGATATCCTGGCCCAGCCGCCCGCAACATCGGCCCCCGCAGGCAAGTAAGCCCGCCCCTTTTCGGGCAAGGGTTGCGGCCCCCGCCCCGCCTGTGCGGAGCGGGGGCCTTTTTATTTTTTCAATCAGCCCGCAGGTAGGCTTTGCGCGTGGGCTGCAAGCAGTGTAGGAAGGCCATCCATGACGCGGTTTGTATTCATCACCGGCGGCGTGGTGTCCTCCCTCGGCAAAGGCATCGCTTCGGCTGCCCTTGCTGCCCTGCTCCAGACCCGTGGCTATCGGGTCCGTTTGCGCAAGCTTGACCCCTACCTGAATGTCGATCCGGGGACGATGAGCCCCTATCAGCACGGCGAGGTCTTCGTGACCGACGACGGTGCCGAGACGGATCTCGACCTTGGGCATTATGAACGCTTTACCGGCGTGCCCGCCACCAAGGCGGATAATGCCACCACGGGACAGATCTATTCCGGCGTGATCGCACGTGAACGGCGCGGCGATTACCTCGGCGCGACCGTGCAGGTCATTCCCCACATTACCGACTCGATCAAGGAAACGATCGTGGCGGATACCGAGGATCTCGACTTCGTGCTTGTCGAGATCGGCGGCACGGTGGGCGATATCGAGAGCCTGCCCTTCCTTGAATCCATCCGGCAACTGCGCAACGACCTTGCGCCTGACCAGACGATGTTCATTCACCTCACCCTGCTGCCCTGGATTGCAGCCGCAGGTGAGCTGAAAACCAAGCCCACGCAGCATTCGGTCAAGGAACTGCAGAACGTGGGCATCCAGCCGCAGATGCTCGTCTGCCGGTCGGATCGTGAAATACCGGAAAACGAACGCCGCAAGATCGCCAATTTCTGCAACGTGCGCCCGCAGGCGGTCATTGCCGCGCGCGATGTAGACACGATCTATGCCTGCCCCATCTCGTATCATGCCGAGGGCATGGACACCGAGGTGCTGCACCATTTTGGCCTGCCGACCGATACAGCCCCCGACCTGTCGCGGTGGGAGAAGATCGTTGACGCCGTGCGCCACCCCGACCGCGAGGTGCTGGTCACGGTGGTGGGCAAATACACCGCCCTGCTCGACAGCTACAAATCGCTGATCGAGGCGCTGCAGCATGGCGGCATTGCCAACCGCGCGCGCGTGCGGCTGAACTGGGTCGAGGCCGAAAGCTTCGAAAAATCGGACGACGCGGTGAACATGCTGGCCCGCAGCGACGCCATTCTGGTGCCCGGCGGGTTTGGCGAGCGCGGCTCGGAAGGCAAGATCCGCGCCGTGCGCTATGCACGTGAGAACAACATCCCCTTCATGGGCATATGCTTTGGCATGCAGATGGCGGTGGTGGAATGTGCGCGTAACCTTGCGGGCATTCCTGATGCCTCCTCGACCGAATTCGGTCCGACCGACCAGCCGGTGGTGGGCCTGATGACCGAATGGGCACGCGGCAACGAACTGCTGCGCCGGCGCGAAGGCGGCGAGATGGGCGGCACCATGCGCCTTGGCGCCTACCCCGCCAAGCTGGCCGAAGGCTCACGCGCAGCCGAGACCTATGGCCGCACCGACATCCGCGAGCGCCATCGCCATCGCTACGAAGTCAACGTGCATTACCGCGAGCAGCTGGAAAAGACCGGCCTGCGCTTTTCGGGCATGTCGCCTGACGACATCCTGCCCGAGGTGGTGGAATACCCCGACCACCCGTGGTTCATCGCGGTGCAGTACCACCCTGAACTGCTGTCCAAGCCGTTTGACCCGCATCCGCTGTTCTCCGGCTTTATCAAGGCGGCAGTGACGCACGCGGCAAGCAAGCGATGACGACGCACGCCACGATCGATATCGGCTCGCTTACGGTTGGCAATGAGCACCCGTTCGTGCTGATTGCGGGGCCGTGCCAGATCGAGTCCGCCCAGCACGCGACCGAGGTGGCCGATGCCCTGCAGGGCCTATGCGGGCGGCTGGGCATCGGGCTGATCTATAAAAGCTCGTTCGACAAGGCCAACCGTACCTCCATCAACGGGGCGCGGGGCGTGGGCATGGCGCAGGGGCTTGATATCCTCTCGCAGGTGCGCGCGCGTTTTGGCGTGCCGGTCCTGACCGATGTGCATCAGCCAGACCAGTGCGCGCCGGTAGCCGAAGTGGCCGATGTGCTCCAGATCCCCGCCTTCCTGTGCCGCCAGACCGACCTGTTGCTGGCAGCAGGCCAGACGGGGGCGGCCGTCAACATCAAGAAGGGGCAGTTCCTTGCCCCATGGGACATGGCGAACGTGGCGGCCAAGGTCGCCTCGACCGGTAACGAACGCATCATGCTGTGCGAGCGCGGCACGTCATTTGGCTACAACACGCTGGTCAATGACATGCGTGCCCTGCCCATCATGGCGGGCACCGGCCATCCCGTGATCTATGATGCCACGCATTCGGTGCAGCAGCCCGGCGGCCTGGGTTCGGCCTCGGGCGGGCAGCGGGTGTTTGCGCCCATCCTGGCGCGTGCAGCCCTTGCCATTGGCGTGGCGGGCCTGTTTATCGAGACCCATCCCGATCCCGACACGGCCCCGAGCGATGGCGCGACCATGCTGCCGCTTTCAGCCATGGAAGACCTGCTGGGCACCCTGCTGCGCTATGACCAGCTGACCAAGCAGACCCCGCCAGACGAGATCCTTTAAAACGCCCCTGCCCTTAACCTGAAAAGTTTTTGGCGAAGCTTTTTCAAAAAGCATCTGAAGAACGCCGCTTTTTTTCAAAAAGGCGGTGCCCGGAAACTTTTGCTATTTTAATGCCAGAATCAGGTGACGGCGCTACGCCAGCGCCGCCATGCGCTGCAGCACCGCGCTCCCTGCCTGCATGAAGGCCGCCGGGCTGAAATGCTGCGCCACATAGGCCCGTGCCGCCTGCCCCATGTCGGCCAGCCGCTCGGGCTGGCGCAGGGCCTGTTCGAGCTTGCCAGCCAGTTCATGCGGGCGACGGGGGCGGACGTGCCAGCCGCTGACCCCTTCCGTAATGGAATGCGTCATCTCGCCCACGGTGCTGCCCAGCACCGGCAGGCCCATGTTCATGGCCTCGTGGGCGGCGATGCAGAACCCTTCCTGCCGCGATGGCTGGACATAAAGGTGGCAGCCGCGCAGGAAGGCTGCCGTATCCTCGACATAACCCGCGAAATGCACCTGATCCAGCCCATGGCGCTGGCAGAAACCCAGCAGCCGCGCATGTTCCGCCCCCTCGCCGCCTATGGTGACGCTGTAGGGCGGCAGGCCTGGCACGTCACGCAGGGCCAGCAGCGCGCGGAACAGCACGTCATACCCCTTGGACGGATCAAGCCGCCCCAGCGAGCCGATCCGCACCACCTCGCCCGCGCGCCACGGGGCTGCGGGTGCGAGATCAGGATCAATGCGGAAGATGGGCCATGACATCACCCGATCTGCGGGCAGGCCAAGGCGCTGGCGTGTCAGTTCGGTCACGTAGCCTGAATCGCCCACCCACAACCGGCTGCGGTTTTTCATCAGCCGCAGCAGCGCAAGGTTGGCTGGCTTGAGAAACGCATTGTGCTGCCAGCTCACCACCGGAATGCCCTGGCGCAGCCCCACAAGCTGCCCGAGCAGGGTCGCGCGAGTCAGCGATGTCCAGATATGGGTCGGCTGCACCTGCCGCACCCAGGCATCAAGCCGGTGCAGCATCAGCGCGGGGGATGACGTATCCTCGGCCAGCACGACCGGTGTCAGCCCGGCCTTGCGCAGGGCTGGCATGGCGCGGCCATTGCGCGGGGAGAGCGCAGCGACATCAACACTGTGCCCGTTTGCGCGGCATACCTCCACGATATCGGGTATGGGCAGGGCAGCGCCACCACCCTCGAACGTGTTGATGACATAGGCGATCCGCATGACCCTCTCCCCCCACACCGATGGTCATGGGTTCTCTCAGCTTTCAGGCGGCGGCTGTTTTACCATGCGAGAGGAAATACACAATGTCCCGGGCGGCGCGGCTGGCAGCGCTCTCGTTGGGCACGGTATGGAAGGTGGCGGCAAATGCCTCCTGCTGGCGTGGCGCATAAAGTTCCTGCTGCGCCTGCGCCACGGCAAGGGCATGGGGCAGTTCATCCACCCGGTCGATCACCTGCCCCATGTTCCAGTGGGCATAGTTGGGATTATCCCGCCACCGCGCCCCGTGCGAATTGAGAAAGATGCACGGCCGCGGCCGGTAGATCCATTCATAGATCTGGCTGCTGACATCGCCGAGGTAAATATCAGCCCCGCGCACATAGGACATGTCGACCGAGTTGGCGCTGCCGGTATCGATCAGGATATGCGAGAGATTGCGGATCTTCTGCGGTATCATCCGCCGCAGCCGCAGCCTGCGGTGCTCGACCGATGTATGCAGGTTGCGCCGGAACAGCATGACATGGGGCGCGAAGATCAGGTTGTAGTCATCCTGCCGCGCAAACCAGTCAAGCACCTCAAGCCCCATGTCCCACCATGAGGACAGGACGGGATCGAAATGCGGGTTGTACAGCACGGTCGGGCGGTCATTATCAAAGAACCGGCGGCGTCTGGACAGGTCAACAATATCGAATTTGGGGTAGCCGACCACGGAATGTGCATCAGGCCGGATGAGGCGGCTGGCCTGCATGCGCTCGCGCGTCTTTTCACCGGGCAGCAGCACCAGATCGAAAAACCGCGTCACATCCCGAAACCCGATGGAGCGGTCGCCCGCACCGTGGGGGAAATAGATCAGCTTGATATCGAGCCGGAAATGGCTCTTGAGCAGGGCGGATGTGGTCTCGGGCACCACTAACGCGTCAAAGCGGGAGAACAGGCGCACATTCTCGCGCAGGTTGGCAATGCGGCGGAAAGGCAGGAAGGAACGGGCCACCACGTTGACGGCACGCGCGAGCAGGCTGATGTCGATGCGGACGAAGGTGACATTCTGCGCACACGCGGCCACCGTGCGGCGCACATGCGCCTCCTGCTCCACCGATGAGGTAATGACCGTCACATCCTGCCCCAATGCGACGAGCTGGCAGATGATGGGGGCCGTGTGCGAAACCTGGTGGATACAGTCGTGGTTGAACAGAAAGCCGATCTTCATGCCATGCAATGCCATGCCTGTAACTATGTCGGTTTTTTACCGCAATAAATAGCCGTTGATCATGGCCTTGACCGTTTTTTAGCACCTCCGCCGACAGGAGAGAATACCCCATCCTCCCGCCATTGCGCTGATTGCCTGACGTTTGCGCGAACAGGCATGACCCCATCACATATCCGTTTACTGTCAGGCGCAGGCCAGGACGGGACCGCGGCTTTCATGCCCGATCCGCGCAATATTGAAGGGGGTGGTCTGGTATATCTGGTTGATCCAGTTGCCTGCCAGCAGGTGCGCATGCGCGCGCCAGCGATTGATGGGGCGCAGGGCCGGGTCATCATGGGGGAAGTAGTTGTGCGGCACCGCAATATCGAGCCCCCTCTCGCGATCGCGGAAATATTCATCCGCCAGCGAGGTGGAATCATATTCAAGGTGGTTGAACATGTGCAGCGCATGGTGCCGCGGATCATCAAGCAGGCACAGGCCGGTCTCGGGGCTTTCGGCCAGAACGGTCATGTCGGTGTTGCGTGGCAGGTCGGCGCGCCGCACCTCCGTCCAGCGCGAGACGGGAATGGACAGGTCATCGGCAAAGCCGAGCAGGTAGGGCGAGGTCGGGGCGAGGATGCGGTGGTCATACACCCCGAACGCCTTGCGGGCGAGCGCGTGCTTGGGCATGCCATGAAAGTGGTGCACCGCGGCCTGGGCTGCCCAGCAGATGTTGAAACATCGGTGCACGTTGGTCAGGGTCCAGTCGAACACGCGGCGCAGTTCATCCCAGTAGGTCACCTCGGCAAAGGGCAGGCGCTCGACGGGGGCGCCGGTGATGATGAAGCCATCGAACCGCGCGTTGCGCACATCCTCCCACGCCCGGTAAAACGAGGTCATGTGACTGGCTGAAGCATTGCGCGGCACATGCCCGCTCATGCGCACCAGCGTGAGTTCGACCTGCAGCGGCGTTGCGCCGATAAGGCGGGCGATCTGGGTCTCGGTGCGGATCTTGTTGGGCATGAGGTTGAGCAGCCCGATGCGCAGCGGGCGGATATCCTGCCGTATGGCGTCGGTCTCGCCCATCACCATCACGCCTTCGGCTTCAAGCGTGCCGCGGGCGGGGAGATCATCGGGTATTCTTATGGGCATTGCCGCGTCCATCCTCAATTACGAGGGGCATGACGCGCTACGTGGCATGATCCGTTTTGTTGCCGGCCTGGCCACATCCCCCCTTGCGGGAGCGCCACCTTGCCCGGCACGGCAGGTTGGCGTTGGGCGTCGCCCCAACTCCTGATGCAGGCCGCGCTTTTACGTGTTTTCTGTTACGATTGCAAGACCATACGCACCGGCACGACACGCGGCGTGGCTCACGTTTCCATCAGCGACAGCCGTGCATTTTCAGATATGGCCAGCAGCAACAGCGTTCAGGCATGGGTCAGGATGCTCTGGCGGCCCCTCTCCGATGGCTGTGGGCGACCGGGCAGGCCGCCCTGCACCTGATTGCAGCCAAACGCGTTGAGGTGCGTCCACCGTGATGGGAATGTTCATGCCCTGCGCCAGGCTGATGATACTGCGGATGGATGCCCGCGAACCCGCGCCCGGGCGGTTCGTGCACAAAGACGCGGTCGATCCTGATTTTCTGGAAGCAAAACGGGCACAGGTAGCCCGGCGAGGAATAGCCGGTGCCGCATCATCAGGCACGATGTCGCGGTTGGCCGCGCTGCTCTGCACGAAAATGCTTTCGGTAATCTCGACCTCAAGCCACGCGGGCGCAAGGCCGGAGCCTGCCAGCGCCCCTTCCACAATGCTCAGAAAACGCGCGGGGGGCGAGACATTGACCGCAATGCTTGCCTGCCTAGGCCAGCCTGCCGCCTCCAGGCAGGCGGCCCGCCTTATTTGCGCCACGCCCCTGCCCCACGCTGGCCCGCGTGGCGGATGCGGGACTTCGATCGGGCACGATTGTTTGTATAAACGCCTGTCCACGCGCCTGCGTTGTCGGCAGGCAGGCGCGAAAGTCCGCGCAGGATTGGCCAGAAGCGAGAAAGAACCCATGAAGATAGCCCAGTGGATGCAGCATTCCGGTGTCGCGTTTGGAACGAGCGGCGCGCGCGGCCTTGTCAGCGCGATGAAGGATTCGGTCTGCTTCGCCTACACGGTGGGCTATCTGCGGCATCTGGCCAGCCTCGGCGAGTTCGCGCCGGGTGCTGCCGTGGCCGTGGCGGGGGACCTGCGCCCGAGTACGCCGCGCATCCTGCGCGCCTGTGCCGCCGCGATCCGTTACATGCATGGCGTGCCGGTCTTTTGCGGTTACGTGCCCACACCGGCTTTGTGCCTGCACGCATTTGCGCACGGCATGCCCTCGCTCATGGTTACGGGCAGCCATATCCCGGCCGATCGCAACGGCATCAAGTTCAACCGCGCGCGCGGCGAGTTCCTCAAGCCTGACGAGGCAGCAATGCGCGCGCTTGACGTGAGCCTGCCCGAAGGCTGGTTCGATGCCGAAGGCACGCTGACCGCCCCACCCGACCTGCCACCCGTGACAGATGTGGTGCCCGGCTTCGTGGCCCGTTACCGTGATTTCTTTGGCGCCGATGCGCTGGCGAGGCTGAAACTGGGCATTTACCAGCATTCTGCCGTGGGGCGCGACGTGCTGGTGCAGATTGTCGAGGCCCTTGGCGCCACCGCCGTGCCCCTCGGCCGCATGGACAGCTTCATCCCCGTCGATACCGAAGCCGTCCGCCCCGAGGATGCCACCCTCGCGCGGGAGTGGGCTGCCGATGGCACGCTGGACGGCATCCTGACCACCGATGGTGATTCCGACCGCCCGCTGCTGGCCGACCGGCACGGCGCCTGGCTGCGCGGCGACGTGCTGGGCATTCTGGCCGCGCGGTTTCTGGCCGCCCGTGCCGTGGCCACCCCGGTCAGCAGCAACACGGCGCTGGAACAGGCAGGCTTTGCCCATACGGTGCAGCGCACGCGCATCGGCTCGCCCTACGTGGTCGCGGCCATGACGCAGGCAGCACACGATGGGCATGAACCCTCGGTCGGATATGAAGCCAATGGCGGCTTCCTGCTGGCAAGCCCGGTCACGCGCGGGGAGCGCACGCTGGCGGCCCTGCCCACGCGGGATTCCGTGCTGCCCATGATCTGCGCGCTCGTGGCCGCGCGCGAGACGGGCACCGACCTTGCCGGGCTTGTCGCCTCCCTGCCCCGCCGCTTTACGCTGAGCGACCGGCTGAAGGACATGCCCACCGAGCAGAGTGCCGCCCATATTGCCGCCCTGCGCCGCAACCCGGCACAGGGGGCCGACGCGCTGGGTCTGACCGGAGCCTGCGGCCCGCTGGCCCATGTGGATGAAACCGATGGCCTGCGCATGACCTTTGCGGACAGCGAGGTCATTCACCTCCGCCCGTCAGGCAATGCGCCGGAACTGCGCGTGTATGTAGAGGCCGCCAGCCCCGAACGGGCGGCGCAACTGTTGCGCACGGGGCTTGAAGCCGTCAGCGCATGGCGCTGAGCACGGGGCCCGGGCAGGATTGAAGCCATCCGCCCGAGGGCTTCCGACCCCGGGCGTCAGGGATCGTCAGCTTCGAAAAACTTTCATTACTTCCAAAAAACCTTATTCAGTTGTGCAGAACAAGCCATTCACCCTCGACTTTCTTCATCAGCAGGGTCGCCTCGCGCACGTTGCCTTCAGCGTTCTTGAGCGTGACCTTGCAGGTGTAGATGGAATCATCGCCCGCCTGCGTGTGGCAATCGCTATCAACAACCTTGACCTGCGGGTTCTGTGAAACGAGCGGGTTGGGCCGCCCGATCAGTTCCATGCTGAGGTGGTTTGCCTGCTCCAGTTCCTGTTTCATGCTCTTGTCCACAGCCGCCTGTATGTCGCCCGTCGAAGGGCCGCCACAGGCTGTCAGCGCCAGCACGGGAAACAGTACCAGGCCTGAACGCAGGGATTTAACTGAAAAACGCATGCAAAGTTCTTTCACGGGCAGGAATTGAGGCCGTGCTTATGATAAAGGTACCCATGGATGTCAATAAACCTGGCTTTACATCTGACCGCCCGACAGGCATTGGCCATCCTTTATCAAGACCCGTGCCCAAAATGGCAGCGCCCGGTCGGAGAATATGATGACAGCAGACCAGGAACACACTGACGCCGCGCGGAGTGGCCCGGAAGGTGACGATGCCCCCCTGCCCCCTGAAAATGGCGGCAAAAAGGGATGGCTGAAATCAAAGCTCGCTTCGGTGGCCGAGAGAACGGGCAAGGTCAAGGAAGGGGTGAAAGACTATTACAGAAGCGATGCATCACAGGAGAAGATCCAGTGGCTGCGGGACAAGACCCTGTCCATCAGGGATTCCGAACTGCTGGAAAAATATGGTCCGCTGATCGAGCAGACCATCCGGCAGGTCGCCTCGTCCGCCGCGTTTGATATTCTGGCCGATGAACTGATCATCGCCCGATTTGCCGATCTGGTCATTGCGCACCTGCCGCCTCATGCCCAGATTGTCCTGCGCAAGACCGGCATGGACAGGCTGCTGACAGCAGCCCTGTCACGCGCCAAGGAGCCGATCCTGCGCAAGATCGCGGCCATACGCCTCAACGGCGTGCCTGCGGCTGATGCCATGAAAGCCCAGCCGCTACAGATCGAAGCCAGCCCCGCCACCCCCGGGAAAGATGAGACGCAAAAATAACGGGTATTCGGGGACCCCGCCTTTTTTGAAAAAAGGCTATGGGCAGGCGCATTGAACAACACGCCTGCCCCCTGTTTCAGGTGCTGCTTTTAAGGATGCGCCCGGCACGGCTCAGCGCCATGATGGGGAAGAGCTGCCGGTACAGGTCATAGCGCAGCATGAACGCCCGCGAGAGTTCCGCGCCCTGCTGCAGGCGGCTTGTCAGGGCCGGGTCATCAAGCTTGATGGTCTGCCCCACGCCGTAACCGGGGAAGCCGGTGCCGGTGAACTCCTTCTCATCCCAGTGGCCATCGGCCTGCTGCAGGTCGATCAGGTAGCGGCAGCCGCGCACGATGGCCTCATGGTCCTGCTTGCGGTTGGCCGCGATCAGCCCCATCAGCGCCCAGGCGGTCTGGGATGGCGTGGTCGGCCCGCGCCCGATGGAGGCAATCTCCATGTAGGATGCGCAGCTTTCGCCCCAGCCGCCATTTTCCTGCTGGTGGGCCACAAGCCAGTCACAGGCCTTGGCGATGTAGGGCTGGGTCATGTCCTCGCCAATGGCGGCAAGGGCGGGCAGCACGGCACCTGTGCCATACAGGTAATTAACGCCCCAGCGGCCAAACCACGGGCCATCGGCTTCCTGCTCGGCGCGGATATAGGCCAGCCCACGCTGGAGTGCGGGCATGTCGCGCGGCAGGCCCAGCACGCCAAAGGCCTCGAGCACATGCGCCGTGACATCAACGGAGGGCGGGTCGAGGGCCTCGCCAAAATCACAGAACGGGATCTTGGAGAGCAATGCGCGGTTGTTGTCCTTGTCAAACGCGCCCCAGCCGCCGCAGGTGCTCTGCATGCCCACGAGCCAGTTCACGCCGCGAGTGATGGCGGCCTCCACGCCCCGGCTCTTCCATTCCTCCCGGTCGCGGCAGGCAGCCAGCGCGATCAGGGCCACGGCGGTGTCATCGGTATCAGGGTAGCGGTCATTGGCGTATTCAAACGCCCAGCCGCCGGGTTCCAGATCGGGCAGCTTGACGGACCAGTCGCCCTTTACCCGCACCTGGCGCTCGAGCAGCCAGCCCAGCGCCTTGTCCATCTCGGGGCTGAAATCGGTCTCGGCATCGGCATCATGCAGGGCCATCAGCGCCAGCATGGTATCCCATACCGGGCTGTTGGTGGCCTGCACCCAGCTTGCATCGCCCCGGTCATAACGCCAGCCGGGATCATCCAGCGCTGCCAGACCCTTGGCCATGACGGGGTGATGGAACTGATAGTCCTCGCCATGCAGCGCCATCAGGCCATAGACCCATGGCGGCTGGATGCCGCCCCAGCCGCCATCGGCATCCTGATGGCGGATGATCCATTCCAGCATGTGGCGGATCGCGGCCTCGCGCATGGTGTTGCGCTTGAGGAATTTCGTCTGCAGCCAGTGCAGCGCGCGATCGGTCTTGCGGAAGAAGGTGGCCCACAGATCCTGCCCGTCACGCGGGGGCAGTTCGTAATCAAAATTCTCGCGCCCTGCGGGAAAGAGCGCATCAAGCCGGTCCTGCGGGCGCAGGGGGCGTGACGAACGGCGCGCGGACAGGATGGCCAGCGGCACCAGGGTTGCGCGCGCCCACTGCGCGAAATTGTATATGGAGAACACGAATTTGTTGGGAAACCAGATGATTTCCGGCGGCAGGTTGGGCGTCTTTTCCCACGGCCATTCCCCGATCAGGGCCAGCCAGTAGCGGGTGAACACGCGCACGTTGCGCAGGCCGCCCTTGCTCGCGATCCATGTGGCTGCCCGGCTCAGGGCGGGGTCATCGGCGGCATAACCCAGCGAGCGCAGGGCGGCGTAAGATTCGACGGTGGCGTTGATGTCGCCATTGCCCGCGCCGTAATAGATGCCCCATGAGCCATCCTCGCGCTGCATTTCCAGCAGAGCCTTGCCCAGACGGGGGCGCAGCGGGTGGTCCTCAAGGCCAAGGAACCACAGGGCCAGGCACCATTCGGCCTCCATCGAGGCGTTTGACGCCACCGACCCCACCCAGTGCCCATCGGGCTTCTGCTGCTCCACCAGCCATTTGCAGGCGGATGAGATCGTGTGCGTCAGGCTGTTGTCCATGCCCCTGAAAGCCGCCGCCAGAGCGGAATCGGGGCGGGATTCGGTCTTGTCGGAGCCGGGCGTTCCGGCCTGCTTGCGTGAAGGGCGACTTTCGCTGTTCATTTCATCCATACCTGTGGGCGATATAATAGTCAGGGGCCTTGTCAATCCGTGCTGGCCCGCAGGGGCGTGACCAGTTGCTCAAAATCAGCGAAGACAGTTTCCCACTCCGCCTGATCCATTTCAATAAACCCTGTGCTGCGTAGAAAAAATGCCCCCTCGGCGGCAAAAAGCGCCGTGCGGGCCCGACGCGCCACGGCAGAGGCCGGATTACACACTTTGAACCAGCGTGCATACCACGCCCGCAGCCGATGCAGATGTTTGGGGGATTGCATGAGGGTAACGAGCATGCCCGCCATCCGGGCCTGCGTGGCCTCATCGATCTGGCTGGCGACCACCACATAGGCGCGCGCCCGATCGGTGGCATCGGACCCGGGGGGCATGTTCTGGCTGACCTGCGCATCAAACACCACAATCCAGCGGTCGATCAGGGCGGTAATCAGGTCATCCTTGCTGCCAAAGCAGTATTGCAGGCCACCCTTGGTAATGCCGGCCTCGCGCGCCACGGCATCGAGCGTGAGGGCGGCAGCACCTTCGCGCTGCACGAGGTGTTCGACACAATCAAGCACTCTGTCACGGTCGATGGTTCTCGGGCGCGCCATGCGCGGGGTCTCCATAGTTTCATTCCATCCGGATGGAATTAAACCATAATGGCCTGCCCCGCAAGCCATGGTCGCGCCTTCCACTGATGCCGCCTTTGCAAGGGCGGCAGCCAGAAGCGTTTACGGCTGTCAGGCTGCAGTGAGCGAGGTCATGTCGATCACGGAGCAATAATGCCCATCACCCCGGTCCATGCGCGGGAGGGATCAGACCCTGCAGGCAGACGCAGCACGAATTCATCACGCACCACGATGTGCCTGGAATAGCCCCCATGCGCGCTTTCTTTTACATCCGGGCTGCATGTTGCGGAAAAACGAACGCTTTACCACCATGCTGAAAAGCAATGTCCTTTGCAGAACTTTTATTGAGCAGTTCTCATAAAGTATTTTACAAACGCAATGTGCCAGTCAGTATTTTAATGTCATTCACAACGACAGTATTTATCCATTTACGGGTATGGTCAGCACGGCACCCGGATTTTTGGTGGTTTTGGAAAGTTCCATCAGGATCTGCAACATTGTAAACCCGAGTTTGCTGGGATAATCAGTATCTGATATAAAGTAGAATTTATTATTGTATTTTATTGATACAAAGGAAAGTTTTGGTCGTTCATTACTGACATGAACAAAAACAGTCGGCTTTGTATTGCGCCCGATCAGAATGATTTTGGGCAGGGTTCGCCCCGAATCAATATCTTCCTGCGGAACGTCGATCTGATAGGCAATCTGCCCCAGAACGCCCAGCATTGTGCGCGTGAGAAGCCTGACCTGACCACGTTGCGGTTTTCCTGCGCCATAAATGACTTCCACACGCTCGTCATTGGGGCCCATTGCAAAAAACTGCCGCGTTGCCTTCACAACTTCGACCAGAATGGGGTCTGTCGTTGATGAGACCGTCAGAAATACCCGGTCAAAAGCTGGCGTCTTGCCAGGTATTTCTTCACTATGTTCAAGCTGTATGCCTAAAAGGCCCGCAATCTGCAGCCGCCGGAGATCATAGATGAGTTCAAAGAATTCAGGCGAACCTCTTCCAAGATCACCCCCTATGGCGCCTGCGTTATTGATAAGATTAACCGACTGCACAGACAGGCGGAATAAAATATCTATGGGCAGCCCACCCATGGCCAGGGGAAGCAGGCTCCCGGGAGGAAGCGGGCGCAGGAAACTTTGCGCATAGGCATCACCCGTAACGGGCTGGAATGTAAAAGTCGGGCTTTCCTGTATCTGGGCACCAATCGTGCCTGCGGGCCTGATCGGATTGGAATCCGAACCAACCCCGATGGCAATATTACGCTGTAGCTGGTAGCCGGAAATCAATTGGGTCGTATCCAGAAAGCCAGGCGTATCGGCATACCTCAAACGAACGACGTTAAGGAGTGTCTGCTGTTTGGAAGAACCAATCAACGCCTGCGAATAATCAAGCTGATCGCGATCCAGTCTTTGGGAGCCAACACCATAACATCCGCTCAGCAATAAAATAAGCGGCACCACGGTAATTTTTTTCATAACAACAGAACCCTGCATCCCTCAATACGACGTATTATATTAATCTTGACTACTTTTTGATGATTGACGGGCACCTGACTTCATAAAATGACTGAAACACATTTTCTCATGCTAGCATGTGGTTTTCTTGAATTGTAACTATATTGATTTTTATCCGAAAATGAAAAAATCATGTTTCCATAATTTCATAAATATTTTCAATGATATAACCCTCAGCAGTCAGGGCGATATTCTGAATGGCGAAATGTGCGAAATTATTAAAATCATGTAAATTATACTGAATTGACATGAACCCACGCCTGCCCGGCACATGAAAGCAATGTTCACGGAACATACGTAATGATGAAATAGTGTATCAACGACCTGATCTGGTCGCATCGCCTCCTGTGCAGAGACAATAATCTGGAGTAATAAATCAGGATTGTGAGCGTTGTTCAAATCTCCCGTAAGGTGTCTCGTCCCATGCGTAAAAGCTTTTCTGCCTTTGTTCCGGCGCTCCTGCTGACTGGCCATGCGTATGCAACGGACGTGAAGCTTCCCGATGGAACCCCGACAAACGTAACCGTTCAGACACCCTGCACAAGCGAGAGCTACAAGGAATACGAAACCTGCATTTCCGCCATCCTGAGCCTGCCTTCCAACCGTGGTGGCGATATCGATATAAGGGCAATCGAGACCTTACTGCCAAAAGATATACAGAAAGCCGCCATCATAAGCGGGATCACGGCAGCGCCTGTTGTGCCGATGACGGTGTCATTGAAGCATTATGATGACAAGAACATCATCTGGCCCTCAACCGATACACCACTCGACCATATCATAATCCCCAATAATGGAACCTATCAGGTTGTACTCACGACCAATGATGGCGGAAAAACATGGGGCATGCGGATTATTATCGAACAGCCAGGATCGGCTGAATAATAAAACGGGCCACTTGCCTGCAATGCCGGTTTCTATCTTTAATTTGTATTTAAAATATATAACTGCACCATGCCATAAGCATCGCAGCATTTCCGATCATAAATACCGTCACAGGTCCATCTGCCCATGACGGTTCCAGATCGGCCAGCCTGACGATATCCGTCAGGCTGGTTTTCGGGGAGAGAACGGGAGAATTCAGCCCGCCCCGAACATCATTCCCACTCAATCGTTCCGGGCGGTTTGGACGTAATGTCATACGTCACGCGGTTCACGCCCCGCACTTCATTGACAATACGCCCGGCCACACGGTTGAGGAAAGACATGTCAAACGGATAGATATCCGCCGTCATGCCATCCGTGCTGGTTACGGCGCGCAGGGCGCAGGCGTAATCATAGGTGCGGCCATCGCCCATAACACCCACGGTGCGCACGGGCAGCAGCACGGCAAAGGCCTGCCAGATGGCGTCATACAGCCCAGCCGCGCGGATCTCCTCCAGGAAGATCGAATCAACGCGACGCAGCAGGGCCAGCTTCTCGCGCGTGATGGCACCGGGAATACGGATCGCCAGCCCCGGGCCGGGGAACGGGTGGCGGCCCACGATCGCTTCGGGAATATCCATTTCGCGGCCGAGTTCGCGCACTTCGTCCTTGAACAGTTCGCGCAGCGGCTCGACAAGCTGCATCTTCATCCGCTCGGGCAGGCCGCCAACATTGTGGTGCGACTTGATGGTAACCGACGGGCCGCCAGTAAAGCTCACGCTCTCGATCACATCGGGGTAGAGCGTGCCCTGCGCCAGGAACTCGGCGCCGCCAAGCTTGGCGGCTTCCTCCTCGAACACCTCAATGAACAGGCGGCCAATGGTCTTGCGCTTGATTTCGGGGTCGCTCACCCCTTCAAGCGCGTTGAGGAACAGGTCGGATGCATCGCGGTGGATCAGGTGGATGTTGAAGCGGTCACGGAAGGTGCGGATCACCTCATCCGCCTCGCCCGCGCGCAGGATGCCCGGATCGACGAAAATACAGGTCAGCTGGTCGCCAATGGCCTGATGGATCAGCACGGCGGCCACCGAGGAATCAACGCCCCCCGAAAGCCCGCAGATCACCCGCCCCTTGCCAACCTGCTGGCGGATGCGCGCGATCTCCATGTCGCGGAAGCCCGCCATGGTCCAGGTGCCCCGGCACCCCGCAACGCCATGCGTGAAGTTGCGCAGCAGGGCCGCGCCATGCGGGGTGTGCACCACCTCAGGGTGGAACTGCACGCCATAGAGCCTGCGCCCTTCATCGGCGATGATGGCGAACGGCGCCCCTTCGCTCACGGCCACGGCCTGAAAGCCGGGCGGCAGCGCGGTCACGCGGTCACCATGGCTCATCCACACCTGCTCGCGCCCACCGCGCGCCCATGTGCCGCGAAACAGCGCGCAGTCCTTGATGATATCGATATGCGCACGGCCGAATTCACGATGTTCGGATGATTCGACCTTACCGCCCAGCATGCGGCACATGGCCTGCTGCCCGTAGCAGATACCCAGCACCGGCACGTTCAGTTCAAACACCACCGGCGGGATGGTCGGCGCATTCTCGTCAAGCACGCTGGCCGGGCTGCCTGACAGGATGATGCCCTTGGGCGCAAAGGCCCGAATCCGCTCGGCCGTGCTGGAATACGGCCAGATTTCGCAATACACCCCGCTCTCGCGCACGCGGCGGGCAATCAGCTGCGTGACCTGGCTGCCGAAATCCAGGATCAGGATCCGGTCTTCATGCAGGGATTCATCAAGTCCTGCCGATGGGGGGGCTGTATTCACGGTGTCGTTCATCATGTGTCTTTCGGTCGCGGCATTATCGATACACAGGGCTTCCAGCATGAGCGGGCGACCCGGTGCAAGGGTGGGATAGTCTTTCGGGCGCAGATAGCACAATATAAGGCATGAGGCAGGCCCATGTCGCCTGCCGTGTTCTGAAACACAAACCAGAGGTCCGTTTTCATGATTGCATGCCTCGCGCGGCCAGCGGTGGTGGCCCTTGGCCTGGCCGGCGTCCTTGCCTTTACGCCCCCCGCCGCAGCCGATGCGCTGCACGACCCGAAAGGATTATGGACCGGCCAGCTCGTGGCCGACAGGGGCAACTGCACCGAGGAAACCCGCGATACCTCCACCTTTCAGGTTGGCTCGAAAACCCTCACCTTCACCCCCGCCGATGGCTCCGTGCCGCTGCGGGGCCGGCCTGAAAAGGGATATGCCCACTATCATGCCGAGGTCCTGCTGCAGCAGCCCTCGGGTGCTGCCTACCCCATGGTGTTCGAGGCCCATCCCGAAGGCAAGACCATCGTTGGCATCTATGGCACGCCGCGCTGCCGGGCGCATATCGTGCTCAAACGATAGGCCCGCCATACCGCTCGCGCGGGCGTGCTCACGCAATCGGGAACACTCTGGTCCCGTACAGGCATGGATGCGGGGCCATGATCCGATATATTCCGTTTATGTCCGATAACACGACACTGGCCGGGGCCGTTCTTTCCATCATCGTCCGCAAGGGGCGCATGCTGCTTGTGCGCCGCCGTAATCCGCCCGATCAGGGGTTATGGGGCTTTCCCGGCGGGCGCATCGAGCATGGCGAAACCTGCTTTGAGGCCGCCGCGCGCGAACTGCGCGAGGAAACCGGCTTCATCACCCATGCCGAAGGCACGCTGACCGCCTTTGACCTGATCGATCGTGACAGCAGGGGCCATATCCGCTTTCACTACCTGATCGTGGCCGTGAAATGCCACGACAATGGCTGGACCGACATCCATGCGGGTGATGATGCGGATGCGGTGGACTGGTTCGATCTTGAGCAGGTGCACGCCCGCCCGGCCACCTTCAGCCCCGGCCTGCCCGAACTCGGTGCCCTGGCCCTGTCAGCCCGTGGCATCGCGCCGTGGCCACTGGCCCCGCAAACCCGCACGACCACCGATACCGCCCCCCACCATCGGGCCGAAAGCCTCCTGTCATGACCGCGCGCACCGCCCTGATTGTTGAAGACGAGACCATGATTGCCGAACTCGTCGCCACCATGCTGGAAAGCGACGGCATCACCGCCACCATATGCCCCAGCGTGGCCGAGGCCATGCACCAGCTTGAAACCCGCCCCTGCGCCCTGGCGCTGGTGGACCTGACCCTGCCTGATGGGGAACCTGATGCCTTCATTGCTGCAGCCCGCGCACGCGGCAGCCATGTGATCGTGATGAGCGGCGACCCCGACCGGCTGGCACGCTACGCCCCCCTGCCCCTGCTGGAAAAACCCTTCCGCATGAAGGCCATGCTTGAACAGGTGCGGCAGGCATTGCCCGTGGCTGACTGAGGCTGCCGCAGCGCGACGCCGCGCCCGTCGTTTTGGTAAGGCTTTTTTAATGCTTTGGAGAACGCCGCCTTTTTGGAAAAAGCGGCACCCAAAAACTTTTATTAATTATATTCAGAATTGCCTATAATCGCTGTTTAAAATAAAATAGAAAGCAATAGACAATAAAACGTCTATATTTATTTTATATAAACAAATCTTCATTCATCCCCCGCCCACTACCGGCAGGCGCGCCATCGTCTGGCGCTGGGTGGCTGACAGGTCATCGCGCAACTGCACGCGATACAGGCTGACCGGCTCGGCCACACGCCCCTTGCGCCCGCGCGTTACCGTGCCCAGGCTGTCTATGGAGGCGAAGACACCTGCATCGAACGTGCGGCGCGGGTTACAGACCATAATGCCCCCACCCGTCACGTCATGCGGCAGGTTAAACAGCGCCCAGCGCGGCTCAATGCCCACCACGATGCGGCCAGGCAGCACCGTGGCCAGTTCCGCAGCCGTGCCGTAATCACACGCGGCTACGAATTCGCCGGGCCTGGCCACAGCGCTAATATCCGCCGCCAGCCTGTGCCACCCCGCCATCTGCCGCAGCGCCACATCGGTATGGGAAGAAAGGGGCAGCGGGGCAAACAGCGCCTGCCCGTAAACCAGCGCGCCAACCAGCAGGCCGCCACCAACCGCCCAACGCCCCCAGCGCCAGCCCACCAGCGCCGTGGCCGCCGCCAGCCCCGGATAGATCACCCCCGGCCAGTTCGCCTGCACCCGGTCGCCTATGCCATGCTGCACGAACACACACGCAGGCACGGCCACGAAACAGGCCAGCAGGGCCGCACCGGGCACCTGACGGGCCTGCCCCCACGCACGGACCTGCCCCCACACGAAAAACGCGGCAATGCCCGGCGTCATCAGCCCCGCCTGCCCGGCCAGCAGTTCGGTCAGGAACTGAAAGGCCTTTGCCGGGTGCCAGTCCGCCGTGCGACCACCCTGCCGGGCAAAGCTGGCCCAGCCATGGGTTTCATTCCACCACAGTACCGGAGTGACACACAGCACGGCCAGAACCAGCCCGCCTGCAATTGCGACCCAATGCCTGCCCTGCCCCGGCACGCGCCGCCACAGGCTCTGAGCCAGCCACCACAGGCCAATGCCCGCCACAGGCAGCACGGCGGTGTATTTGCTATCAAACGCAAGCCCGGCCACGAGCCCGGCAGCCAGCCACCAGCGCGCGCCCCCTCCGGCCACGATGCGCCCCATGACCCAGAGCAGCACGGACAGGAAAAAGAGCACCGGCATGTCCGGCGTCATGACAACGGACTGGATGGCCAGCACAAGCGTTGCCTGCAACAGCGCGCAGGCCCGCCATGCCAGCACAGGCGCCGCACCCGGCAGCAGGTCACGCACGGCCCTGAACAGGAAAAACGATATCCCCGCCCCCGCCAGCACGCCCGCCAGCCTCACGCCAAACGGGTCATCGCCACCAAGCGCCATGCCCAGCCTGATCCACACAGCCACCATGGGCGGGTGGTCAAGATAGCTTGCGGCAGGCGCCAGCGCCCAGATGCGGTAATAGGCCTCATCGGGCGAAAGCGGCAGAAGCGCTGCCACCACCAGCCGCAGGCAGGCCACCAGGCCAAGCAGGCACAGCCACGGGCGCGGGCTGTCCTTCACCCTCACGCTCCTGCCTTCACACAGGCACGCCAGGGCGGTTGAGGCTGGTGCGGATGGTCTGGAGTGTCTGCACGCGCACCACGTGGGTGGCTTCGGTCAACTGGCGGGTCAGCAGGTTTTCATGCGTGGCGTCACGCGCCACGAGCCGCACCAGAAAGTCGCCGCCGCCGCGAATCATGTGGCACTCGCGCACTTCCGGCCAGGCCGAGACCTGCGCCTCGAAGGCGGCCAGCACGGTTTCCTTCTGGCTGTCCAGGCCGATCAGAGCGAAAAGCGTGATCGACCAGCCCAGCCGCGCGCCATCGGTATCGGCATGGTAGCCACGGATCACGTGGTCTTCCTCAAGCCTGCGCATGCGGCGCAGGCAGGGCGGCGCGGAAATACCGACACGCCGCGCCAGTTCCACGTTCGTCATGCGTCCGTCGAGCTGAAGTTCGGCCACAATCCGACGATCAATCGCATCCAGATCAGCCATCCGTTCCGCCATGCACATTCCATCTCTCGACAAGGGGGCAACCGCCGGACCGGGTGCCACGATAATGAAGCACTTTCTACTCCAACCCTTGCACGGACGCCAGTGGACGACCATACCAAAGGAAATTATGACGCTACGATAGGTTTTCCCGATCTCATGCCCCAGACCGTTTCTACCGACCTGCTTGTCATCGGCGCGGGTCCCGCCGGTTATACCGCCGCCATCTATGCCGCGCGCGCCAGTCTTTCGCCCGTTCTCGTGGCGGGGCTGCAGCCCGGCGGCCAGCTCATGATCACTACCGATGTCGAGAACTATCCCGGCTTCGCCAAGGGCATACAGGGGCCGGAACTGATGGAGCAGATGGCCGAGCAGGCCCGCAATGTCGGCACGCGCATGATGGATGACATCATCGTTTCCTGCGATTTCAGCCGCAAGGACGGCAGTGGCCGCTTTTACGCCACGGGCGATTCCGGCACGGTGTACGAGGCGCGCAGCGTCATCATCGCCACGGGCGCCCAGGCCAAATGGCTTGGCGTGCCGGGCGAGAAGGAATTCCAGGGTGGCGGCGTTTCGGCCTGCGCCACGTGTGATGGCTTTTTCTATCGCGGCAGGCGCGTGGCCGTGATTGGCGGCGGCAACACGGCGGTGGAGGAAGCCCTTTACCTCACCCACCATGCCAGCCACGTTACCCTGATCCACCGCCGCGACACCCTACGGGCGGAAAAGATCCTGCAGGACCGCCTGCATGCCAACCCCAAGATATCGGTACTGTGGAACAAGGCGGTCGAACGCATTACCGGCAGCGGCACGCCAGCCGTGGTCACGGGGGCGGACCTGCGCGACACGGTTACGGGCGCAACCAGTCATATCGACGTGGATGGCGTGTTCGTTGCCATCGGCCATGCCCCGAACACCACAATTTTTCGTGATGTTGTGGCCATTGATACGGATGGTTACATCACCACGGCACCCGGTAGCACGCGCACCTCGGTGCCAGGCGTATTTGCCGCAGGTGACGTGCAGGACAAGATATATAGGCAGGCCGTCACGGCGGCGGGCACCGGCTGCATGGCAGCGCTCGAGGCCGAGCGCTTTCTTGCCACCGGTCAGTAAAGGACTGCATGAGTCCTTGACCTGCCCCAGCATTTCCTTCACCACAACCCCTAGTGTCATAACATTTGGCGCGCCCTTTATAAGATAGAAAGCGGAGTCAACGCGTGGACTGGGATAAACTCCGGATATTTCATGCTGTAGCCGAGGCAGGGTCCTTCACCCATGCCGGCGACGTGCTTAACCTGAGCCAGTCTGCGGTATCGCGGCAGATTTCAGCCCTGGAAGAAGCGCTGCAGGTTCCTCTTTTCCACCGGCATGCCCGGGGGCTGATCCTGACCGAGCAGGGCGAGACGCTGAACCAGACGGTTCGGGAAGTCTTCTCCAAGCTCGCCATGACCCAGTCCCTGCTGACGGAAAGCAAGGAAAAGGCGGCCGGTCGGCTACGGGTAACCACCACAACCGGCTTTGGCACCTGCTGGCTCACGCCGCGGCTGCACCGGTTCATGGAAACCAACCCTGATATTTCGATTACCCTGATCCTGGAAGATAACGACCTTGATCTGGGCATGCGCGAGGCCGACGTGGCCGTGCGCATGCATCCACCCCGCCAGCCGGACCTGATCCAGCGGCACCTGGCCGACTTCCCGCTGCCGATCTATGCCTCGCAGTCGTACCTCAACGATTACGGCACGCCGCGCACGCTGGAAGAGCTCAACGCCCACAAGCTGATCCTGTTCGGGGGGTATCACCCGCCCGTGCCGCACATCAACTGGCTGGCCGAGACCGGCGTGCCATCCGATGAGCGTCGCCAGGCCCGCCTTGAGGTCAACAGCCTCGCCGCCATGGCGGGCGCCATTGCGGCTGGCATCGGCATTGGCTCGATTCCGCTTTATGCGGCGTCGCAGTACCCCAACCTCGTCAAGATCCTGCCCGAGGTGCCGCTGCCCACGGTAGATGCCTATTTCGTCTACCCCGAGGAACTGCGCACCTCCAAGCGCGTGGCCGTTTTCCGTGACTTCCTGCTCGCGGAAATCAACGCCCGCCACTAAGCGCGCATGGCATCACCCGCGCCGGTTCAGTCCGGTCGGGTGATGCGCGCGACATGACAGGCGCCACTGCATGACTGCCTGCCAGTCCTGCACGACGCCATAGCGTGCAATCACGCTGGAAATTTCCGGGTCCCCTTTTTGCCAGAAGCCTGAAAGAACGCCGCCTTTTAAAAAGGCGACACCCGGAAACATCCTTTTTCTCTGTTTCAATAAATCGTTAAAAAAACAGAATGCCCGCCGCCTCGTTCAATCAGCAGCGGGGGCTGAATTGACGCGTTCGCGCAGTTCCTTGCCTGCCTTGAAGAAGGGCACGACCTTCTCATCCACCGATACGCTCTCTCCCGTGCGGGGGTTGCGCCCGGTGCGGGCATCGCGCTTCTTGACGGTAAATGCGCCAAAGCCACGCAATTCCACCCGGTCACCGTGCATCAGGGCATTGCTGATTTCAGCAAAGATGACCTGAACGATACGTTCCACATCCCGCAGGGGGATATGGGGGCGGGCTGCGGCAAGCTCGGCGATCAATTCCGATCTGGTCATCCTGTTCCCCTCAAATTAAACAAGAAATTATAGTTTCCAGATCGCAACGGCCCCGTCAAGCATACTACTTTCCTTCAACAACATTTCCGCACCCGGCACCCCTGACAGCACACCCGCGATCCAGTGCCGCCAGTTGACCCCGGTTGCCTGCGGCCCGATATCGGTCACCGGCGCACTGTCGGGCAGATGCGTGGTTTTGAGCAACCACTGCCGCGCATCATCAAGCGAGCCGATCTGGTCAACAAGCCCGAGCCCGAGCGCCTGCTGGCCGGTATAGGGGCGGCCATCGGCCAGTTCACGCACGCGCTCGGGCGGCATGTGCCGGTCCTGCGCCACGACGGTAACGAAAAAACCGTAAAGATCGGCAATGACGCCCTGCAACATCTCACGCCCCTGCGGCGAGAGCGGCTGCACGGCGGAAGGCTGGCCCTTCATGGGGCCGGATACAAGCTGGTCCACATGCACGCCCACCCGTTCGAGCAGGCCGGAAACATCGGGCGATTCCAGCAGCACGCCAATCGAGCCGGTCAGGGTGGAGCGGTTGGCGAAAATGCGGCTGGCAGGCACAGACACCATATACCCCGCCGAAGCCGCAACACTGCCCATGGACACGACAACCGGCTTGCGACGCGCAAAGGCCGCCACGGCATCATGCAGCACCTCGCCACCCGTTACCGCGCCGCCAGGGCTGTTGACTTCAAGCACCAGCCCCTTGACCGAGGCATCATCCGCCGCCTTTTTCAGCGCCTCGACATTCTCATGCTCATCAGCGCCAATGACCCCACCAAGCTTGAGGTGGACAAGATGCGGGGCGTGGCCGGCCAGTCCACCCGACCGGCTTACGGCGAGCAGGCAGGCAAGAACAAAAAAAGCCACGGCACCCCCCCGCCAGAGCAGAAGCTGGCGGCGGCGTGACGTAGCGTGCATAGACATATCGGGGCTGGTATCCATGGTCAGGGTAATACCACGGATACCGCCCATACCGAAGAACAGGATCAGACGTTAAAACAGACCCGTATCATGCCTTGCGTCGACGGCCCGGGCGCCCGCGGCCATTTTCCGCCCCACCGGCTTCCGCAGCGGCTGCCGCGGCGGATGCTGCGGTGATCTTGCGGCCAAGCCCGATCTCACGCGCGAGGCTTGAGCGCCGCTCGGCATAGTTGGGGGCGACCATGGGGTATTCGGCCGGCAGGCCCCAGCGCTCACGGTACTGGTCGGGGGTCATGCCATAGGCGCTCTGCAGATGGCGCTTGAGCATCTTGAGCTTCTTGCCGTCTTCAAGGCAGACGATGTAATCGGCAAACACCGAGCGCTTGATGGGCACGGCGGGCTGAAGCTTTTCGGGCTCCTGCGCCGGACGACCCACGGTTGACAGTGCAGCATAAACATTACGGATCAGGTCAGGCAGCACATCGGCACCGACACTGTTATTGGAAACATGCGCCGACACGATCTGCGCGGTCAGTTCCAGACACGAGAAGTCCTGTTCAGTATCAGACATGATCTTTGCACCTTATTTAACTTACAATAAAATTTCGTGATTTATTCACGATCCTTCATTACGCTTACATATACGGACAGACTTCTGAATACAATACAGGACATTGAACCGAATACGCTTATTCTAATCACCTATACCTCTTATATTATATGGAATAGCCAGTATTAAATAACGCCGCCGTTTGAAAGCATTTATTTGTATAAAATTGATTCAAAATGTGCCGAAAACACCCCGCCGCAAAACCTTCAGCCATCATATGGACGTTTTTTGCGAGATGCTTTTTTCAGAACGCTTCGGGAAATGCCGCCATTTTGAACAAAGACAGCATCCCGGAAGAAACCTTTATTGCTTCCATCAATATGTTGTTTTGAAACGCGCCTTCAGCCGCGCCATTACGATTCCATAAATATACGGGCAAAGCAGGCCGATGGTTCATCCTTGGTGGGGCCTGGACCCGCTGCGCCCCGGCGCACCAGCCCTGCAAGGCGCTCCATGTCGAAATCCGGATCGCATACGGCGCAGATCAGGCGCACGCGCATCTCCTCCATACTATCTTTAATACTGTAAATGACCTGCCGGGCTTCCTTGCGGGTTATAACAATTTCCGCGCGCCGGAGTTCCGCAAGCTGCTGGCTCAGGGTCGGCTGGCCGATACCGGTCTCGCTTTCGATCTGGCCCACACTCTTTTCGCCCTCAAGCAGGCAGGCCAGCACCATAAGCCGCTGAGGCTGGGCCAGAAGCCGCAGGCGCTGCACAAGGCTTTCGGCCACTTCGCGTGTTCTGGGCATTTTTGGCATGGGATATCCCCTCTCAGCTGGCGGTTTGTGCGCGTGCTGTACCATATTCGCGCCCCGCGCAACAGCAACCTGCCGCATGCGAGGAATATAGCGCTTGATAAAATACATACATAATATACTAAAAAAATAAACTATTTATCAGGCTTCACATGCCACAAACCGGACTGACCGCATGACCCCCAGCCGCCCACCCCAGCGCCCCATCATGCCCCATGGCTGATCTGGCTCAGGTCGCTCTCGGTCTGGGCAGTGGCGGCATCATCGGTTTCACGCTCGGGCTTGTGGGCGGTGGCGGCTCCATCCTGGCCGTGCCGCTGCTGCTTTACGTGGTTGGCATGACTGACCCCCATCGCGCCATCGGCACCAGCGCGGTCGCTGTCACGGTCAATGCCCTGTTCAGCCTCGCCAGCCATGCCCGGGCGGGCAACGTGCGGTGGAGATGCGCGGGCCTGTTCGCCAGCGCGGGCGTGGGCGGCGCGCTGGTGGGGGCTGCGTGCGGCAAGATCATCAACGGGCAGCACCTGTTGTTCCTGTTCGCGCTGGTCATGCTGGGCGTTGGCGGGCTGATGGCGCGCGGCTGCAGCACCGGCGCGCAGCCCCCTGCCCCCGCCGAGCGCACCACCATGATGCCCGTGCTGCTTTATGGCGTGGCGACAGGATTCTGCTCGGGCTTCTTCGGTATTGGCGGCGGCTTCCTGATCGTGCCGGCACTGCTGGCGGCAACAGGCATGCCCATGCTCAACGCCATCGCGACCTCGCTGGTGGCGGTGTGCGCCTTCGGGCTGACCACATCACTCAGCTACGCCGTGGCCGGAATGGTTGATCTGCCCATGGCGGCCATACTGGTGGCGAGCGGCATGGTTGGCGGACTGGGCGGCACACTGGCGGCACGCAGGCTGGGCCGCCAGCCGCAACGCCTGCGGCTGATCTTTGCATGCCTGATCTTTATCGTGGCAGTCTACATGATGTGGCGCAGCGCGCGGGCCATGGGCCTTGTCTGACACCGCGCGGGCGCTACTGCGCCTGCCCGCCACCGCGATGAGACCGCCATCATGCCCCACGCAACCGTCACCCTTGCCCATGAAGCCGACTTTGCGGGCTGGCGATCAGCCACGCGCAGCCTTGCCGGGCGTCATACTCCGCCCGCCGACATTACATGGCGGATCGCAATCGATACCGAATCCGCCGCCCTGCCCGCGCCAGACCCGGCGGCCGCGCGCTTCACCGTGCCGCGCGCGATCATGGACCTTGCGGCCATAATGGTGCAGTCCGCCCTGCCCGACCGCTTCGCCCTCGCCTACACGCTGGTTTATGACCATGTCATGGGCGTGCCGACGGGCGAAGATGCAGCAGACCGCATGGCAGGGACAAAGGAAGACGTCATCACGCAAACCCGGCAGTTGCGCGATGAAATCCGCAGGGCTCTGCCCAGCCACGATGGCACCACCCCGTATCAGGGTCGCGTGGATACGCTCGACCTTGTGCCAGAAAGCAATGCGCGGTTCCTGACCCTGCAACGCTCCTTCGCCCCCTGGCAGCTTGACATGCCCGACCGCACGCTGCGCTGGACCGGCCAGGAAATGCTGTGCGAAACCCCCGGCCAGGCGCCGCAACCGCTTGACCCGACCAGCCTGCCACCACCCGCCCTGCCCATGGTGCCGGACCTTGATATTGCCCGCATCACGTCGTTGCGCGCGGTAGCGCTGGCGGCAAAAACATGCCTGATCTGCCCCATGGCCGCCCATGCCACCCAGACCGTGTTTGGCGAAGGCCGGGAGGCAGCCCGCATGATGTTCGTGGGCGAACAGCCCGGCGATATTGAAGACCGCGCCGGCCGCCCCTTTGTTGGCCCGGCAGGCCAACTGTTCGACCGCGCCCTGCTCGAAGCCGGAATCGGGCGTGATGACACTTACGTGACCAATACGGTCAAGCACTTCAAATTCCGCCGCACCCCCACGCGCCGCATCCATGAAAAGGCAGGCCCGGCGGAAATCGCCGCCTGCGCCCCGTGGCTTGCCGCCGAGCGGCGCATCATCCGCCCGGCCGTGGTGGTCATGCTTGGCGTCACGGCGGCATCGGCCCTGCTGGGGCGCGCCGTTACCATAAGCCGCGAGCGTTCGCGCATCATTCCGATGGGGGATGGATCAGACGGACTCGTGACGGTTCACCCCTCCTACCTGCTGCGCCTGCCCGATGAAGCCGCGCGGACGCGTGAATATGACCGCTTTGTCAACGACCTGCGCCTGGCCGCAGGCCGCCTTGCCCCTGCCGTGACATAATCCGTCACGAGGAAAGCCGATGCCTGATATGCACTCGCAACACCATTACGTTATGCCAAGATGGGCTATGGGTAGAGGGCCCCTTGCCGCCGGAAGCCGTATATCGTGCCTGCAGACCTCAATCTTCTGCCCTCTTTCCTGACCCGTCTTTTCAGCGGAAAGCATTTCCCCCCCATCCGCGCGCCAGGCTATGCGCGCATGAGCGGCCTGAAATGGCTCTACGCCCCCACGCCTGAAGCGCTCGGCTTTGCCGTGCGCACCACGGTCGCAGCCCTGATGGCGCTGACGATCGCGATGTGGATGGAACTTGACGACCCGCCATGGGCCGCCATGACCGTATGGATCGTAGCCCAGGGCTCGCGCGGGGAGAGCCTTTCCAAGGCGCGGTGGCGACTGGTGGGCACCGCCATCGGGGCGATCAGCGCGGTCATTCTGGTCTGTTCGTTTCCGCAGGCGCCATGGCTGTTCTTTCCCGCCATCAGCCTGTGGATCGGGCTGTGCTGCATGTGCGCAACCCTGGTGCGCAACTTCCGCTCCTACGCGCTGGTGTTGTCGGGCTATACCTGCGCCATCATCGCGCTCGCCGCCACGCGCGACCCCGACAACATCTTCATGATCACCATGTCGCGCACGTCCTACATCGTGCTGGGCATTACGTGCGAGACGCTGGTGGCGGTGCTGTTCGCGCACAACCTCGCCTCGAGCGCGCGGCGCAACATGCGCCAGAAGATCCAGATGGCGCTGGGCAGTTCCACCGATGCCGTGGCCAACCTGCTCGCGGGCGATGATGCCGCTTTCGTGCGCTCACGCGCCCTGTTTGGCACCATCCTGAGCATCAATGACCAGATCGAGTTCAGTGAAGTCGAGATGGGCCCGCACGGGCATGAAGGCGACCATGCGCGCGCGGCCCTTGCCGCCGTGTCGGTTCTGCTTTCACGCGGTTTGGGCATGATGGCGCGCATCAAGGCGCTGGAAACCACCAACGAGCAGTTTACCGAGACCTCGCTGCTCACCCGTACCTTCCTGCTTGGCGTGCCCGCGCGGCTGGAAAACGATTCCGAAATTCCGCACATCCAGCAGGACCTGCAGGACCTGCGCGGCGTGTGCCGCCAGCGCATCATTGATGCGCTGAGCCATGAAATCAGCATGGAATCCACCACCGCGACCGCCGAGGTGGACGACCTGCTGAACTGCCGCATCCTGCACAACGCGCTTGATGAACTGCTGGGCGAACTTGAGCAGGCCATTGCCGAATTCGATGCCAGCCAGCACGAGATCCGTGGCGATCACTTCCATTTCCGCATCGAAGCGCATCGTGACTTCAAGGAAGCCGCCTATAACGGCATCCGCGCCGCCGTGGCCATCGGCGCCTCGGCACTGATATGGGAAGTCACGGCCTGGGCCAACGGCATCGGCTTCATCACCATGGTCGCGGTGACATGCGGCCTGTTCGCCACGCGTGAGAACCCGGTGGTGGGCACCATGAACTTCCTGCGCGGGGCGTGCTGGGCGGTTCTGGTATCCGGCTTTCTGGTGATGCTGGTCATGCCGCGACCCGCGGAATTCGAAATGCTGGCCGCAGCCCTGGCCCTGCCCATGATTGCGGGCGGACTTGCCGCGCGCAACCCGGCCACGGCGGGGGCCGCCGCCTCGTACTGCCTGTTCCTGCCCAACCTCGTTGGGCCGGGCAACCAGACGCGCCTGAACGAGATTGCATACTTCAATGCCTCCTTCGCGCTGCTGTGCAGCATCGGCTTTGCGGTGCTGATCTTCCGCGCGGTACTGCCCTTCGATAATGATGAAGAACGCTGGCGCATGCGCAACCGCACGCTGCATGACCTGCGCCACCTGGCCTCCGCCCAGCCCATGCCGCGCACGCAGTCATGGATCGGGCGCAATACCGACCGTTTTTCCCGCCTGATCCGCCATGCAGGCCCCACGCCCACCCCCACCATCGAGGCCTACCTGCAGGGCACGCTCTCGGCCATGACCATCGGGCTGAACATCATCCGGCTGCGCACGGTGCTCGAACGCGGGCAACTGCCGCCGGCTGCGGACCGGGCCATCGAGCTGTTCCTCAACCGCATGTCGCAGTTCAGCGGGCGGTACGGGCGTTTTGGCCGCACCGCCCGCGTGGCACGCGGGGCCACGCGCAGCCTGCGCCGGCTGGAGGCGACGGAAGGCAACATCACATCGCGCATCGAGATCACCCGCGCCATTGCGTATCTGCTGGTCATTTCCTATGAACTCGGTGCCAACGCCGCCTTCCTTGATGCCTCCCAGCCTTACCGCACCGGCGAGATGTCCTGACACGACGCCCGGACCGGCAGGGAGATGGAGCCAACATGACCCCTGCCCCCACACCCCCGGTCCACACCGCCCTACGCGGCCATATCGTCACCTTTCGGGGCAACCCGTTCCTCATGCCGCCTGCCGATGCGCTGGTGGAGGAACCTGACGGGCTGGTTCTGATCACCAACGGGCGCATCACCCATGCCGGCCCCTACAGCGAAACGCTGGCCCACCTGCCGCCCGGCACCGACGTGGCCGATTACCGGGGATGCCTGATCTCGGCCGGGTTTATCGACACGCATGTGCATTACCCGCAACTGCCCATGATCGCGGCCTATGGCGAGCAGTTGCTGGAATGGCTGGAGCGCTACACCTTCCCCACCGAGCGCCGCTTTGCCGATGGGGCCTACGCCACCACCATCGCGCGCACCTTCCTGCGCGAACTGCTGCGCTGCGGCACCACCACGGCAGCGGTGTACTGCACCGTGCACCCGCAATCGGTCGATGCGTTCTTTACCGAATCCACCCGCCTCGGCACGCTCATGGTCGCGGGCAAGGTGCTGATGGACCGCAACGCGCCCGACTTCCTGCGCGATACCGCCCAGCGCGGCTATGATGAATCGCGCGCGCTGATTGAACGCTGGCATGGCAAAAACCGCCAGTTCTATGCCGTCACCCCCCGCTTCGCCCCCACCAGCACGCCAGAACAGCTTGAACTGGCAGGCGCGCTGCTGGCGCAGGACGATACATTGTTCATGCAGACCCATCTGGCCGAGAACCGGGCGGAAGTTGCCTGGGTGAAGGAACTCTTCCCCGACAGCCGCTCCTATCTTGATGTGTATGACCGCGCAGGCCTGGTGCGCCCGCGCAGCGTGATGGGCCACGGCATTTATGTGGATGAACAGGATCTGTGCCGCTGCCATGCAAGCGGCTGCGCGCTGGCGCACTGCCCCACGTCGAACCTGTTCCTGGGTAGCGGGTCCTTCCGGCTGTTTGATGTGATGGATGCAAAACGCCCGGTGCGCACGGGGCTGGGCACCGATATTGGCGCGGGCACCAGCCTGTCGCACCTGCAATCCATGAACGAGGCCTACAAGATCGCGCAGATGAACGGCCACCGCCTGCACCCCGTACAGGCTTTCTGGCTGGCGACACGCGGCGGCGCCGAGGCGCTGCATCTTGAGGGACGGATCGGCACGGTAGCTGCGGGCATGGACGCCGATCTGTGCATTCTCGACCCGAAGGCTACGCCCCTGCAGGCCCTGCGGACACAGATGTGCGACAGCACGGCCGACCTGCTGTTCACGCTGATGATGCTGGGCGATGACCGCAGCATCCGCGCAACCTATGCAGGCGGCACGAAGGTGCATGACTGCAAAGAGGACGCTACACTTTAAGGGATTGCCAGCAAGGCGAAGTTCATGGGTGCTGCCTATTTTAAAATAGGCGGCATTCATCCAAAGCTTTCTGAAAAAACTTTATCAAAAACTTTTATGCTTTGGGAAAAACACACGCGATGCAGTGGCGGAGAGGGTGGGATTCGAACCCACGGTACGCTTGCACGCACAACGGTTTTCGAGACCGCCCCGTTCGACCGCTCCGGCACCTCTCCAACTGCACGCGGTGATGCAGCGGCTTATAGGGTGGCACGCGCCCCCGCGCAAGGGGTCTTTTTTAGCTATTCGACGGCGCCATAAAAATATTGACCTCGCCCCCCTCAGCCAGTAAAAGCCCGCATTCACCCCGCGCGGACGGGGTGCCGCTGCAATGTGGCCAATATAAAAAAGCGACTGGGCCGTGCCGCCTGCATTCCCGCAATGCCGCGCACGCCAAGAGATCGGAAAGATAGATAGAGAATGTTTGCAGTTATCCGTACCGGCGGTAAGCAGTACCGCGTTGCGAAAGATGCCGTCCTGAAGGTCGAGAAGCTGGAAGCCGAAGCCGGCGCCACCATCACGTTCGATCAGGTTCTCGCCGTTGGCGGCGAAAGCGGCACGACCATTGGTGCGCCGACCGTCAAGGGTGCGACCGTCACGGCAACCGTGATCGCGCAGGACCGCCTGGCCAAGGTCATCATCTTCAAGAAGCGCCGCCGGCAGAACAGCCGCCGCAAGAATGGCCACCGCCAGCCGGTGACCGTGGTGCGCATCTCCGCGATCAACGCCGCCTGATCCCTATCCGGGCTTATGCGCCCGGGCAGGTCAGATCAGAGATTTCAGTTTTAAGGAGTTCAGGCAATGGCACAAAAAAAGGCAGGCGGTTCGTCCCGTAACGGGCGCGATAGCGCCGGGCGTCGTCTTGGCGTCAAGAAGTTTGGTGGCGAAAGCGTCATCGCAGGCAACATCATCGTGCGCCAGCGCGGCACGAAGATGAAGCCCGGTGTGAACGTTGGCGTTGGCCGCGACCACACCCTGTTTTCCCTGGTGGATGGCCATGTGAAGTTCGTGCGCCGCGCTGAAGGCCGCGTGCACGTTTCCGTGGAAGCCCTGCCGCTGGCAGCGGAATAAGGCATACGCCTTATCACTACGGGATTACCCGAATTGAAGGGGGCGGTCATTCTGGCCGCCCCCTTTTTCGTATGACGCCAGCACGCCATTTTCTGGTATCATGCATGCACACGGGGCACGCATTCTCGCCCCAACCGGATCGCAGGCAATGAAGTTTCTTGACCAGGCCAAAATCTATGTAAAATCCGGCGACGGGGGCGACGGTGTCGTGGCCTTCCGCCGTGAGAAGTATATCGAATTTGGTGGTCCGGACGGGGGCAATGGCGGCCGTGGCGGCGATATCATCTTCGAGGCGGTCGATAACCTCAACACGCTGATCGATTTTCGCTACACCCAGCATTTCCGTGCGCGCAAGGGCGGCAATGGCGCAGGCTCCGACCGCACGGGCGCTGCCGCCCAGACGGTGGTGATCAAGGTGCCCATCGGCACCCAGATCTTTGATGAAGACCGCGAGACCATGCTCGGCGACCTTGATGAGGCGGGCAAGCGGCTGCTTCTGTGCCGTGGCGGTGATGGCGGGCGCGGCAATGCGCACTTCAAGACCAGCACCAACCGTGCCCCGCGCCGGGCCGACAAGGGCTGGCCGGGCGAGGAACGCTGGGTGTGGCTGCGCCTGAAGCTGATTGCCGATGTGGGGCTGGTTGGCCTGCCCAATGCGGGCAAGTCCACCTTCCTGTCCACCGTATCGGCGGCCAAGCCCAAGATCGCGGATTATCCGTTTACCACGCTACACCCGCAGCTTGGCGTGGTGCGCCTGTCGGTAACGGAAGAATTCGTGATTGCCGACATTCCCGGCCTGATCGAGGGCGCGCATGAAGGCAGCGGGCTTGGCGACCGGTTTTTAGGCCATGTCGAGCGCTGCGCGGTGCTGCTGCACCTGATCGACGGCACGGCGGAAGACGTGGTCGAATCATGGCGCACCATCCGCCACGAACTGCACGAATATGGCGGCGGCCTGGCCGACAAGCCCGAGATCATCGTGCTGAACAAGATCGATGCCCTCCTGCCCGAGGAAATCGAGGAGCGCGTCACTGCCCTTGAGCAGGCATGTGGGCAGAAGGTCATGACCATGTCGTCAGTTGCGCACATGCATGTCGATACCGTGCTGCGCCGCCTGCAGGATTACGTAACGCGCGACCGCGCCGAACAGGCCGAACAGCGCAAAGCGGAGACCCCCGGGACATGACCGAGACCGCCCTGCCCCAGCTCAGCCATGCGCGGCGCGTTGTCATAAAAATTGGCAGCGCCCTGATCGTGGACCCACAGCAGGCGGCTCCCCGCCAGCCCTGGCTGGATAGCGTGGCGCAGGACATCGCGGCCCTGCGCGCGCAGGGCACGGAAGTGGTTGTCGTCTCATCTGGTGCGATTGCGCTGGCCCGCCACCAGCTTGGGCTGACACGCCCCGTGCTGCGGCTGGAGGAAAAGCAGGCCGCCGCCTCCGTTGGCCAGATCCGCCTGGCGCAGGCCTGGACCGATGCGCTCTCGCGCTTCGACATAACAGCGGCCCAGCTTCTGCTCACCCCCGATGATACCGAGAACCGCCACCGCTACCTCAATGCGCGGGCCTCGCTCAACACGCTGCTCGGCCTGGGCTGCGTGCCGATCATCAACGAGAACGACGCCATCGCCACCACCGAGATCCGCTTTGGCGATAACGACCGCCTTGGCGCGCGCGTGGCCGAGATGATCAATGCCGACCAGCTCGTGCTGCTGTCGGATATCGACGGGCTGTACACCGCCGACCCCCGCACCAACCCCGATGCCCGGCACCTGCCAGTGATTGCAGAACTGACCGCCAGCATCGAGGCCATGGGTGGCGCGCCCCCGCCGGGCTATTCCTCGGGCGGCATGCGCACCAAGCTCATGGCGGCCCGCATTGCCACGCAGGCAGGCTGCGCCATGGCCATTGCAAAAGGCGAAGGGCTGCACCCGCTGGCCCGCCTGCGTGATGGCGGGCGCTGCACATGGTTCCTGCCCGCGGCCGATGCCCGCTCGGCACGCAAGAACTGGATTGCAGGCAGCCTGACACCCTCAGGCCAGGCGGTGATTGATGATGGCGCGGTGCGGGCGCTGGCAGGTGGCTCTTCCCTGCTGCCTGCGGGCGTAACCGACGTGACCGGCGAGTTTGATCGCGGCGACATGATTGCGGTGGTGGACCGGAGCGGGCAGAAAATTGCCTGCGGGCTGGCCGCCTATGCGGCAGACGAGGCAAGGCGCATCGCGGGCCACCAGTCAGACGAGATCGAGACCCTGCTGGGCTGGCAGGGCGCGGATGAACTGATTCACCGCGATGACCTCGTGCTGCTGGCCAAAATGGAAAGCCTGACAGGCTAATACAAATAGAATTCCTACCTGAAGCTTTTTCAAAAAGCTTCAGAACCATTCCAACTTTTTGAAAAACAACACCCTCACGCCGCGCCTATTCAGGGCGCGGTGGCCAGCGCAGGGTTGGCTCGGCGCGTGCGCGGCGCTCTGGCGGCCAGACCGAAGCCCGGACCGGGCGCGCAGGCGTTACGCGCGGAGCAGGCCGAGCCGGTTCACGGCTCCAGTCCGCAAGGCCGGGTTCCGCCTCAGTGTCATATGATGGCTCGGGGCGACGGGGCACGTAAGGCTGGGCAGGCGATGGCCCACGCGGCGGCTGCGGGCTCCAGTCATCCTCTTCCACAGGCCTGCGCTGTGCGGGCGTGGGGGCACGCTCGACAGGCCGGGAGGGTGGCGGCGGCGCGGGCTGGGCACGCGGGGCGCGCCGTTCATAGGCGGGGATGTCGCGCGCACCCTCCTCCGGGCCCATATCCGCAGGCGGTGCGGGCTCCCAAACGGGCGCTGCTTCAGCAGGCGTGGGCGCAGGCACCCGGTCGGCCAGCGCATCCGCCACGGTCGGGGGCTGCGTCGGCTGCCCGTTCAGCCCAAGGGCGAGCACGCGCAGTTCGGCCTGCAGGTCATCAAGCTGGATGGCCAGGTTATCGAGCCGCCCCTTTACGCCAAACACGGCAAACGGCACCAGCATCCACAACAGGGTGAACAGCATGCCGCCCACCAGCAGCACGGCCTGCGCCCAGGCGGGCATCCATTGTGGAAAAAGCGACGACATCATGCAGCGTGCAACCTGAACGGACAGTGCCCCGGCGCGGCCATGGCCAGCCACCACGCACCGGCCAGCGGGGGCGTTGGAGGGACGATCCTACAGCCTGGGCCGGTTACATGCCAAGCGCGCGGCGGTAGATATCGAGCAGGGTTTCCTGTTCCTCCACTTCCGCCGGTTCCTGCTTACGCAGGCGGATGATCTGGCGGATCACCTTGACATCAAAGCCTGCCGACTTCGCCTCGGTGAAAATATCCTTGATATCGCCCGCAAGCGCCTTGCGCTCTTCCTCCAGCCGCTCAACACGTTCGATGATGCTGCGCAGGCGATCGGCTGCGATACCACCAACAGCGGCGGGGTTGTCGTCCGCCTCGAAATTGTCAGCATTCATGGCAGGTTTCTCCAGATATCGTGATTGCGCCGTTCCCGCCCGCGCGCACATGAAGGGAATGTCATTAGGCGACGGGATGGAACGGCGGGATTATCGCGCCACCGCCCGCTGGTCAATGCCAACTTGACAGGCCAGAGAGCCGGGCCGTAATCGAAGCTGCACCCCATATGCCGCTTTCGCGTCATGTCCGCATACGTCAAGCATGCCCGCCCGGCCATGCGGGGCACCAGATACAGGCAGGAGGCCCACGTTCGATGGCACATCTTCCCCCCGTTGACACCTTTGACTACATCGTTTTCGGCGGAACGGGCGACCTGACCATGCGCAAGCTGTTGCCTGCGCTGTATCACCGCTACCGTGACGGGCAGATCCCCGATGCCTCGCGCATCATCGGCACCGCGCGCTCGCCGCTGTCACGCGCGGACTACCAGCAGCGCGCCACAGCCGCCCTGCACGAGCACGTCAAGCCCGAAGCCCTGGATGAAGCCACGGTGCAGCGGTTCGTGAACATGGTGCATTACGTGAGCCTGAACGGCGCGGAAGCCGAGAGCGACTGGCCCACGCTGAAGACCCTGCTCGACGCGGTGCCCGCAACGCGCATCCGGGTGTACTACCTTGCCACCTCGCCCGCGCTGTATGGCCAGATCTGCGAGAACCTGAGCCGCGAGGGGCTGGTGACCGGGCAGTCGCGCGTGGTGCTGGAAAAACCCATCGGCACCGACCTTGCCAGCGCCGAGGCCATCAATGACAGCGTGGGCCGCCACTTCCCCGAGAATCACATCTTCCGCATCGACCATTACCTGGGCAAGGAGACGGTGCAGAACCTGATCGCGCTGCGCTTCGCCAACCCGGTGTTCGAGCGGCTATGGACGTGCGATGCCATAGAATACGTGCAGATCACCGCCGCCGAAACCGTGGGCGTGGAGGGGCGCGGCGCGTATTACGACCGCTCGGGCGCGCTGCGCGACATGATCCAGAACCACCTGTTGCAGGTGCTGTGCCTCGTGGCCATGGACCCGCCGGTATCGCTCGAGGCCGACAGCGTGCGCAACGAGAAGCTCAAGGTGCTGCACGCGCTCAAGCCCATCTCCGCCGATGACGTGGCCATCTATACTTCACGCGGGCAGTACATGCGCGGCACCATTGGCGACAGGACAGTGGGCAGCTACCTTGAAGACCTTGGCGAAGGCGTGACCAGCGAGACGGAAACCTTCGTGGCGCTGAAAGCCGAGATCCTGACCTGGCGGTGGGGCAACGTGCCGTTCTACCTGCGCTCGGGCAAGCGCATGGCGGAAAAGTCGAGCGAGATCGTGATCCAGTTCAAATCGGCCCCGTGCTCGATCTTTACCAACAACCCCGAGCCCAACCGCCTCATCATCCGCATCCAGCCTGATGAAGGGGTGATGCTGTCCGTCTCGACCAAAGACCCCACCCCCACCGACAGCCTTGCCCTGCGCCAGGCCGACATCAACATCGAGTTCGAAAAAGCATTCAACATCCGCTACCCCGATGCCTATGAGCGCCTGCTGCTCGACGTGGTGCGCGGCGACCCGATCCTGTTCATCCGCCGCGATGAAGTGGCCGCAGCCTGGCGCTGGATCGACCCCATCGAGCAGGGCTGGCGCGAGAACAAGGCCCCGCTCGAACCCTATGCCGCTGGCACATGGGGGCCGGAAGGCGCGCGCAACCTGCTCTCGCAGTCGGGCCACCTGTGGCACGAGGACATGAAGAAATAACCGCCGCATGAGCAATGACGCCCCGCCCTCACCCCCGCGCCTGAGCCGCAGGCGCGCGCCGGTCACGCTCAAACAGCGCATTGTCCGCCGCGTGCTCATGCTTATCCCCATGGCGGCCCTCGTCATCCTTGTGGGCCGCATGGGGTGGCTGGACCAGGCTGCTGACAAGCTGACCTTCTCGCGCACGAGCTGGTTCGACAATACCGCACTTGTCGAGCACTTCCGCACCGTCGTCACCCATAACGGCATGACAGCGGACGCGAAGGACTGCCTGCTCTTTGTGGTCAACGGCAATGATCCCGCCGATGCAACCCGCATTCAGGTCATGGAAAAACATTCCGGCAAATGCCCCGGTGACCGCAATACGCTGCCGCTGCTGTTCACGCTGCGCATCGACCGGCTGGACCAGAAGGCGCTGACCGACTGGAAATCACCGGGCATGTTCCACCCGCTGCCTTGAGGTTCAGGGGTCATGGCGCCGCTCTCTGTTTTAAAAAGGGCGGTGCCTCCTGAAGCTTTTCCTGTTTTTCACGCGTTCCCGCGCAGCACGCGGCGCAGGGCATGGGCGCCATATTTTATGGCCGCGCGGCCAGCGGGCAGAAAAGCGTAGAAATTGAGGAACCCATGCACCGTGCCGCGCCATGTGCGGGTTTCGGCCTGCCCGCCCGCCTGCTGCAGGGCGTGGGCGTAGCCGGTGCCTTCATCATGCAGGGGGTCGCATTGCGCAAGCCCGATCACGGCAGGCGGCAGCCCGGCCAGCGAGGGCGCAAAAATGGGCGCAAGCCGCGGGTCATGCAGGTCGTCAGGCGTGCGGATATACTGCTCGGCATACCATTCCATCAGCTTGGTGGAGAGCATGTAGCCCGTGGCATAGGTCTCGCGGGAGGGCACGTCACGATCCCCGTACAGCGAGGGATAATAGAGCAGTTGCATGGCCAGTTCCGGGCCACCCCGGTCACGCGCCATCTGGGCCAGCACGGCGGCCAGCGTGCCGCCCGCGCTGTCACCCGCGACAGCAATCGGGCCACCCCAGCGATGCGCCTCGCCCGCCAGCCACTGCAACGCCGCCCAGCAATCCTCCACCGCATGGGGAAAGCGGTTTTCAGGGGCGAGGCTGTAATCAATGGACAGCACCGCCGCCCCTGACTGCCGCGCCAGCCTGCAGCATATGCCGTGATGCGAGTTCAGCCCGCAATGCACATACCCGCCCCCATGCATGAACAGCACCACCCCATGCACCCGCCCATAGGGCACGTACAGCCGGGCGGCCAGCAGCCCGTCACGCCCCGGCACGCGGCAGCTTATCACGCGCCGCACCTGCAGCGAGGACAGCCCCATGGGAAAACATGGGCGGTTGAGCTTGCGCCGCATGTCCTCCAGCGTGTGCGGCTCGACGTTGCGCCGCCGCGCGTGCCACCAGTGCATGCCGCCCAGCAATGTGCGGGTGAGCAGGCCAGGGCGGGAGGCGGCGGTTGAATCGGGCATGGAGCGCCTTTCCGGCAGGAAAACGAATTGAAAGAACACAGGCCCCTCATTTATCGCTTGACGCTGCGCGCATGCACCGCCAGTTTCCGCATGCCAGACGGTCGGACGGTCGCTGCCACGTGGTCATACGCGTGATGGAGGAAAGTCCGGGCTCCACGGAAAAACGGTGCCGGCTAACGGCCGGCGGGGGCAACCCTAGGGACAGTGCCACAGAAAACAGACCGCCCTCACGGCGGCGCGCGCAGCAATGCGGGCGACGTTGGGGGCAAGGGTGAAACGGTGCGGTAAGAGCGCACCGCATGCATGGTAACATGGATGGCAGGGCAAACCCCACCGGGAGCAAGACCGAATAGGAACGGCGGATGGGCCGCAAGGCGCCATCAGGGGTTTTTCCGCCCTGTCGTTCGGGTTGGTCGCGTCAGGTGCGTAGCAATGCGCATCGCAGAGGAATGATCGTCCCGCCCCGTAAGGGGCGGACAGAACCCGGCTTACAGACCGTCTGGCATTTTCCCCCACTCCATGATTCAACCGCCTTGCGCGGAGCGCTCTACCCAGAGTTGTTTACAAGTATTAACGCTAAAGAACAAATCATAAACAAGGCACATTCCTGCCATATTGCATGCGCTCGGAGCGGTTTTACATGCCGCATCAACCGCCTGTGCTGCAATAACAGTATTTTTCGGCCATCTTTCCTGCTTCTTTAATTGACCCCCCATAAAATCCCATGTTATCCCATGCTCACACCAGAGTCAGAAGGGGCGCGGTAACAGGCGCCACGGGGGCTGAGCACTGGGTTTTCGAAATTTGCCGAGGGAGGGCATCGCGCAGCGTGAGTGTATTCCTGGGCACACACCAGAACCGGCTGGATGCAAAAGGGCGCGTTTCCATTCCCTCCGCATTCCGCGCCGCGCTGCGTGCCCGGGCCAAATCGGGCGAGCCGCTGGCCATCCTGCGTCCGTCCCATCTGCATCCCTGCCTCGAGGCATGGCCCGCTGATGCTTTTGCCGCACTGACCCGCCCGCTGGATGAAATGGACATTTCCTCCGAAGACCACGACGACCTGGCCACCGCCCTCTATGCCGATGCCTACCCGTTCGAGGCTGACCGCGAAGGCCGCATCCTGCTGCCCGAATCCCTGCGTGCCCATGCTGGCCTGACCGACCAGGCCACCTTCATGGGGCTGGGCCGCACTTTCCAGATCTGGGAGCCGCAGGCGGCCGCCGCCCGCCGGGCCGATGCCCGCCTGCGCGCCCGCAGCCTCACCACGGGCCGGGGCGCACTCCCCACGGGCACACCGTCATGAACGGCCCCTTCCCCCCGCACGACCCCGGCCATGTGCCCGTGATGCTGGCCGAGGTGATGGAATACCTCGCCCCGCATGACAGCGCCCGTTACGTAGATGGCACGTTTGGTGGCGGTGGTTACGCACGCGCCATCCTAGCAAGCTGCAACTGCCAGTTGTGGGGCATCGACCGCGACCCCGCCGCCATCGCGCGCGGCGAGGCCCTTGCCCCCGCTTTCCCCGATGGGCATGGCGGCACGCGGCTGCACCTGCTTCATGGCGGCTTTGCCGACATGGCGGCCCTGCTGGCTGAAGATGGCGTAACGAAGGTGGATGGCATCGTGCTCGACCTAGGCGTGTCGTCCTACCAGATCGATGAGGCCGAGCGCGGCTTCTCCTTCCGCATGGATGGCCCGCTGGACATGCGCATGAATGACACGGGGCCGACAGCAGCCGACGTGGTCAATACCCTGCCCGAGGCGGAACTGGCCGATATCATCTACCATTATGGCGAGGAGCGCCTGTCACGCCGCGTGGCGCGCGCCATCGTGACAGCCCGCGCCGAGGCCCCGCTGCTGCGCACCACCCAGCTGGCCGACGTGGTGCGCTCGGTCGTGCGCCCCGACCGTTCTGGCATCGACCCCGCCACCCGCACGTTCCAGGGGCTGCGCATTCACGTCAATGACGAACTGGGCCAGATCCGCGCCGTGCTGGAACAGGCCCCCGGCCTGCTGGCGCCGGGCGGGCGGTTGGTGGTTGTCTCGTTCCATTCGCTGGAGGACAGGCTGGTCAAGCAGGCCATGCTGCGCGCGGCAGGCCGCGTGCCCGCCCCCTCCCGCCATGACCCACGCGCCATGACCGAGCGCGCGGGGCCAACCGGATTCAAACTCCTGACCGGACGCCCCATCCGGCCGGGAGCGGAAGAAACCCACCGTAATCCACGTGCACGCAGCGCAAGACTGCGCGCGATGGAATGCATCGCCCCCCCATCCATCGCAGCATCGGAACCTGCCGCATGAGTCGGTTTGTAACGCTTTTCTTTGCCATGGTGGCGGCCGCATCCGGCCTGTTCCTTTATAACAAGAAACAGCAGACCACAGCACTCGACCACCAGATTGCCCAGATCGTGGAGCAGACGGAGCGCACCCGCGCGCAGACCGCCATGCTGCGCGCCGAATGGGCCATGCTGAACCAGCCCGACCGGCTGGGCACTCTGGCCAGCCGTTACGACAAGGCGCTCCAGCCCGTCGCGCCCACACAGTTCGTGCAGATGTCGGCGCTCAGCGCCCACCTGCCGCCTGTTGGCGTGCCATCGCACAACCCCGCGCCCGCCCCCCGCGCGACGATGGTGGCCACCCTCGCCGCCGATCATGCAACGCCTTCGCCCGTGCATGCGGCCGTGGCGACCCTGCCCGCAATAGCCGCGCCCGTAACGCCCGCCCATGTCGAGCGCGCCGTGGCTACCCTGCCCCCCCGCCATGCCGATCCTGCGCCATCGCATGACGGGCTGGCCCACGCCATGGCCCAGATCGAGCCGCGCGCGCCTGCGCACGCTGCCCCCGAGCACGCCCACCTGCCCGAACGCATGGCGGCGGCCGAGCCCGTGCACCTGCCGCCCAGCCCGCGTGAGAGCATGATTACGCCTGCCCGCATGGCCGCCGCGAGCTATCCCCCCCGCAGCCAGAACATAGCCGAGGCCGCATGGCACCCCACCGCAGCACCCCGCATGGGGGGCAGTTCGCTGGGCACGCCGCATGTGACAAGCCTGCCGCCGCCGGTGCCTGTCAGCAACTGATCGTCCTTTTCCTACCGGCCCTGTAGCCCGGAACCCGTATGCAAAACCCTTTGAGCAACCAGCCAGACAGAGGTGGACAGGCTTCCCCCGGGGGGAGCCTGCGCACGCTTATGGCGCAGGACCGCATGCATGCGCGGCTGGTGGTTGTGGCCGGGGGGTTCTGCCTGCTGTTTTCAGCCATTGCGCTCAAGCTGACACTGGCCACGATCATCAATCCCCTGCCGCCGCAACAACAGCAGATCGCGCCGCAGGTACCCCCCATTCCCAAAAGCGACCCCAAGGGAATGATCGCGGGCGACGTGGTGCTGCCGCAGGTGCACCGCGCCTCGGTCACCGACCGCAACGGGCAGGTGCTGGCCCTGTCGCTGCCAGTGGCCCAGGTCTATGCCAACCCGCAGGAAATGATCGATGCAACCGATGCCGCCCATCGGCTCAAGCACGCCCTGCCCAGCCTGGACGAAGCCGAGACGAAGCGCCGCCTGCTGCTGAACAAGCAGTTCGTCTATCTGGCGCGTGACATCTCGCCCGCGCAGGAACTGGCCATCAACAACCTCGGCATTCCCGGCATCTATTTCGAACCCGGCGAGCGCCGCCGCTACCCCATGGGCCGCGTGGCCGCCCACATTCTCGGTGGGGTGGATATCGATGACCACGGCGTGGCGGGCATCGAGCGGTATTTTGACAAGCGCCTCGACAGTGACAGCCAGCCCCTGCGCCTGTCGCTCGACGTGCGCGTACAGAACGTGGTGCATGACGAACTGCAATCCGCGATGGACATGTTCCAGGCCATCGGCGCGTGCGCCATCGTGATGGACGTGCATACCGGCGAGATCATCACCATGGTCAGCCTGCCCGATTATGACGCCAATGACTTTGGCCGCGCTGCGGCTGATTCACGCTTCAACCGCGCCGTGACGGGCATGTACGAACCCGGCTCGACCTTCAAGCTCCAGACCGTGGCCATGGCGTTGCAGGAAGGCATCGCCCATATCTGGGACAGCTTCTCGAGCACGCCCATCAAGATCGGCCGCTTCACCATCTCGGACATGAAGAACGACCATTTTTCCCCGTGGCTGTCCCTGCCCGAGGTGATGGCCTATTCCTCCAACCCCGCCGCCGCCCATATCGCACTTGATGCGGGCGCCCCGCGCCAGCAGGAATGGCTGCGGCGCATGGGCTTCTTCTCGCGCGTGCCGATCGAACTGCCCGAGGCCGGGCGGCCCATCATCCCCTCGGTGCATAACTGGGGGGTTTCCACCACCATGACGGTGGCGTTCGGCCATGGCGTGGCGGAGCCGCCGCTTTCCATCGTGCGCGGCACGGCGGCCACGGCCAATGGCGGCTTCCTGCTGCGGCCCACCCTTGTCGCGGCGGAAAGCCCCACCACGACGGATGCCCCTACCGATGCCGATACCGCCATGCCCGCGGATGCGGAGCGCCTGATCTCGGCTGCCAATTCCGATATCCTGCGCAAGATCCTGCGCCTCGACGTGGCCAAGGGCACGGGGCAGAAGGCGGAATCACCGGGCTATTACGTAGGCGGCAAGACCGGCACGGCGGAAAAGATCGGCGCGCATGGCGGCTACCTCAAGCATGTCAACGTTTCGGCCTTTACCGGCATCTTCCCCATGAACGCGCCGCGCTACGCCATCTACGTCATGCTCGACAGCCCCAAGCCCACCGCCCAGACCCATGGCTGGACCACGGCGGGTTGGAACGCGGCCCCTACGGCAGCCCACATGATCACGCGCATCGCCCCCATGCTCGGGCTGTTTCCCGATACGCAGCATGAAGCCGCGATCGAGGCCTCGCTGGCCATTCCCATGCGGCCTGCCATACCGCGTGGCTACCGCGCGCTTGGGCCGGGCTATGACCCCGGCACGGCCAGGCTGCATGAGCACGAGCATGAAGCAGCGCCCCATGCCGCGGCCCGCACCCACGCCTCCCGCGACGTAACCGAGGCCACGCCCGCCAGCCATGCCCTGCATGCTGGCAATGAAGCCGGGCGCACGCCCGCCCACCACCAGCGCGAGCGGGGATGACGCGCATGGACCTGACCGAAGTCCTGCACCGCGCAGGCGTTGCCGTCGCGCGGCCCGTGCCTGCCGCAACCGGCCCCGTTACCGCCATTACGGCAGACAGCCGCGCAACCGGCCCCGGCGTGATCTTTGCCGCCCTGCGCGGCACGCGGGTGGATGGGCGGGCTTATATTCCGCAGGCCGTGGCCAATGGCGTTGCGGCCGTGCTGGTGCAGGCCGATCCCGATTTCGTGCCGCCGCCGGGCGTTGCCTGCGTGCAGGTGGACGATGCGCGCCGCGCGATGGCCCTGATCGCGCGCGCGCTCGCCCCCCGCCTGCCTGCCCATATCGCGGCCATTACCGGCACCAATGGCAAGACCAGCACGGCGGAATTCCTGCGCCAGATCTGGGCGCTGCAGGGTTTGCAGGCAGGCACCATCGGCACGCTGGGCGCAGTTGCCCCCTGCCCGCTGCCTGATTGCGGCCCCGTGCTCACCACGCCCGACAGCGTGGGCCTGATGCGCCTGCTCGGCGCAATGGCGGCGGGCGGGGTCGAGCATGTCGCCATCGAGGCGTCATCGCACGGGCTGGAACAGCGCAGGCTCGATGGCATCACGCCCTATGCCGCAGGTTTCAGCAACCTCACGCGTGACCATCTGGACTATCACGGCACTGCCGCGCACTACCGCGCCGCCAAGCTGCGCCTGTTCGACACGATTCTGCCCGAAGGGGGCATTGCCGCCCTCAATGCGGACATGGACGCCGAGACCTGCGCTGCCGTGCGCGCCATTGCCCAACGCCGCAACCTCGTGCTGCGCACCACCGGCACACAGGGCGAGAGCCTGCGCCTGCTGTCCGCCCGCGCCACCCCCATGGGGCAGGACCTGCGCATCGCCACCCCTGCGGGGGAATGCGCGGTCAGCGTGAAGCTGGTCGGGCGCTTTCAGGTCGATAACCTGCTCATGGCCGCAGCGCTTTCAGGCAGCGCGGACGATGCGCCCGCGCGCGCGCTCGCCCTCCTGCCGCACCTGCATGGCGTGCGTGGCAGGCTGGAACGCGCCGCCGTGCTGCCGGGCGGAGCCGCCGCCTATGTCGATTACGCCCACACGCCCGATGCCATCGCCCGGCTGCTGAACTCGCTGCGCCCCCACACGCCGGGCAGGCTGGTGATCGTGATGGGGGCTGGCGGCGACCGCGACCGGGGCAAGCGGCCCGTGATGGGCGCCACCGCCACGCAACTGGCCGACACCGTGATCGTAACCGATGACAACCCCCGCAGCGAGCCGCCCGACGCCATTCGCGCGGCCATCATGGCGGCCAGCCCTGGCGCCATCGAGATCGGTGACCGCAGGCAGGCCATTGCGGCGGGCCTCGACATGCTCGGCGCGGGCGACGTACTGGTGGTGGCGGGCAAGGGCCATGAACAGGGGCAGATCGTGGGTGATGCGGTGCTGCCATTTGATGATGCCACGGTGATCCGTGGCCTGACGACGGGGACTGAATGACAGTGCTATGGAGCCGCGCGGACCTTGAGGCCGCGACATCGGGGCGTTTTCCGTCATCAGGCGACGTGGTCATTGCGGGCACCGGCGTCTCGATCGATACCCGCACGCTCCAGCCCGGCGATGTATTCATCGCGCTGAAGGGCGAGAACAGCAACGGGCACGCCCATGTCGCCACCGCCCTTGCCGCGGACGCTGCAGCCGTCGTGGCGCATGAGCCCTGTGGTGATGATCCGCGCATCCTGATGGTGGGCGACACGCTGGCCGCCATGCAGGGCATGGCCCGTTTCGCCCGCGCGCGCTTTACGGGCCGCATGCTGGCCGTGACCGGCAGCGTGGGCAAGACCTCGGTCAAGGACATGCTGAAAGCGGCCCTGAATGCGTGCGGGCCGACCCATGGCGCCGTGGCGTCTTATAACAATCATTGGGGCGTGCCGCTCACACTCGCCCGCCTGCCCGCCACGGCAGCCTACTGCGTGTGCGAGATCGGCATGAACCATGCAGGCGAGATCGCGCCGCTCGCCGCCATGGTGCGCCCCGACGTGGCGGTGGTGACCACGGTCGCCGCATCGCATCTGGGGCTGATGGGCAGCATCGACGCCATTGCGCACGAAAAGGCCGAACTCCTGCTGGCCCTGCCCGCGGGCGGCACCGCCGTCATCCCCGCCGGAATTACGGGACATGACCATTTTGAACGCAACGCTGGCCAGAAGGGCGCCACGCTGTGGCGCGTGGGTACAACGCCGGACTGCGCGGCGCGGGCACATGACGTGGCGCAGGATGCGCATGGCAGCACCTTCTCCCTCACGCTGCCGGACTGGCAGGGCGTGGCGCGCGTCAACGCGCCAGGGCGGCACATGGCCGATAACGCCATGCTGGCGCTCGCGGCGGCGGATGCGGCGGGTGCTGACATGAACCTTGCCGTAGCGGGCCTTGCCACTTTCCGCCCCGGCGCCGGGCGGGGCGCGATTGCAAAGGTGATGCATGACAATGTTGCCCTGCTTGATGAAAGCTATAATGCCTCCCCGGCCTCTGTCCGCGCCGCACTTGACCTGCTCGGGCTGGTTGCCACGGGGCGGCGCATCGCCGTGCTGGGCGACATGCTTGAACTCGGCGCATTTGCGCGGCATGAGCATGCCTCCCTTCTCCCTGCCGTCCGTGCAAACGCGGATGCTGTCTTCTGTTGCGGCCCGAATATGAAAATACTTTTTGACAGCCTGCCTCCTGCCCTACGCGGGGCCTGGACGCCGGATTCCACCACCCTTGCCCCCCTGGTGCGCGCAGCCCTGCGCGCGGGCGATACGGTTATGGTCAAGGGCAGCCTTGGCAGCCGCATGCGCCATGTCGTGGCCGCCCTGCGCGAAGATGATGCCCGGGTGGGACCGGCCTGATGCTCTATGACCTGTTCGAGCACCATGCCACGGCCCATACCTCCGTGCTCAACCTGTTTCGCTACATCACGTTCCGCTCGGGGGCTGCGTGCCTGACCGCACTGGTCATCAGCCTGTGCCTGGGCAACCCGCTGATCGCGCAGCTGCGCCGCATCCAGCGTGGCGGCCAGCCCATCCGCAAGCTCGGGCCGGAGCGCCACCTGATTGAAAAGGTCGGCACCCCCACCATGGGCGGCGTGCTGATCCTGCTCTCGCTATTCGGCTCGACCCTGCTGTGGGCCGACCTGACCAACGGCTTTGTCTGGGCTGTCATGCTCACCACGGCGGCCTTTGGCGCGGTGGGCTTTGCCGATGACTACCTCAAGCTGTCACGCCGCAATACCGATGGCGTGTCCAAGCGCATGCGTCTGGGCTGCGAGTTCGGGGCCTCGCTGATCGGCGGCCTCTGGCTCGAACACATGATGCCGCCTGATCTGGCCAACCACCTCGCCTTTCCGTTCGTGAAAGACCTGCTGCTGCCGCTGGGCTACGCCTTTCCGCTGTTTGCCATGATCACCATTACCGGGTTTGGCAACGCCGTGAACTTTACCGACGGGCTCGACGGGCTGGCCATCGTGCCGGTCATTGTCGCAGCCCTCGTATTCGCGCTGATTTCCTACCTCGTGGGCAACCATGTGTTTGCCGACTACCTGCAACTGCACGCCGTGCCCGGCACGGGCGAACTTGGGGTGTTCTGCTCCGCCCTTGTGGGCGCGGGGCTGGGCTTTCTGTGGTTCAACGCCCCGCCTGCGGCCGTGTTCATGGGTGATACCGGCTCGCTCGCGCTGGGTGGCGCGCTTGGGGCCGTGGCCGTTGCGGTCAAGCATGAACTGGTGCTGTGCATCGTGGGCGGGCTGTTCGTGGTGGAAACGCTTTCGGTCATCATTCAGGTGTTCTGGTACAAGCGCACCGGGCGGCGCGTGTTCCTGATGGCGCCGCTGCACCACCATTTCGAGAAAAAGGGCTGGGCGGAATCCAAGATCGTGATCCGGTTCTGGATCGTGTCCATCGTGCTGGGGCTGTGTGGTCTGGCCACGCTGAAACTGCGGTGAGCGGCACCTTCCCCCCCACCCTGTTCGCGGGCCACCATTATGGCGTGGCCGGGCTGGGCCGTAACGGCCATGCTGCTGTCACCGCCCTGCTGACCATGGGGGCCAGCGTGCAGGCATGGGATGACCGGTCCGAGGCCCGTGAGGCGCTTGCCGCCCACCCGCACCTGAAGGTCGCCCCCTTCACCAACATGCTGGGGCTGGCCGCCCTCGTGCTTTCACCGGGCATTCCGCACCGCCTGCCCAGCCCGCATCCGCTGGCCACCATGGCAATGGAGGCCGGCGTGCCGATCCTGTCGGATGCCGAACTGCTGTTCCGCGCCCTGCGGGCGGCGGGCGGGCGGGCACGCTTTGCGGGCATTACCGGCACCAATGGCAAGTCCACCACCACCGTGCTGCTGGCGCATATGCTGGCCTGTGGCGGCATTCCGGTGGCAGTTGGCGGCAACCTTGGTCCTGCGGCGCTCAGCCTGCCGCTGCTGCCTGATGATGGCGTGTACGTGCTGGAAATGTCATCGTACATGCTGGAGCGGCTGGAGCGGCTGCATTTCGATGCCGCCTGCCTGCTCAACCTGACGCCTGACCACCTTGACCGCCATGGCGACATGACCGGCTACACGCGGGCCAAGATGCATGTGTTCGACCATCAGGGGCCGGGCGATCTGGCCGTTCTGGGCGCGACCCTGCCCGATTATGCCAGCCTGAACCGCCTGCTTGCGCCAACCCGCGCCACCGTGGCCTGCATCAGCGGCGCGGACATACCGCAATGCGATTTCTACTGCACGCCGCATGCGCTGTGCGACCGCCACGGCGTGATTGCCGACATGACCCATGTGCCCGACCTGCCCGGCACCCATAACCGCGAGAACGCGGCTGCCGCCACCGCCATGGCGCTGCATCTGGGCATGCCGCGGGCTGCGGTAGAGGGCGCGCTGCGCAGCTTCAGCGCGCTGGACCACCGGCAGAAAACCGTGGGCAACCATGATGGCGTCCGCTTCATCAATGACAGCAAGGCCACCAATGCCGATGCCACGGCCCGCGCGCTCGCCTGCCATGAGCGCATGGTGTGGATTGCGGGTGGCACAGCCAAGGCGGGCGGGATCGAGCCGCTTGCCCCCCTGTTCGGGCGCGTGGCGCTGGCGCTGCTGATCGGGCGCGATGCGCCGGTGCTGGCCCGCACCCTTGCCCAGCACAAGGTGCCCTACCGCATTGTCGAAACCCTTGAGCGCGCCGTGCCCGAGGCATACGAGGCCGCCCGCGCGCTGGGCGTGGATGTGGTGATGCTTTCGCCCGCCTGCGCAAGCTTTGACCAGTTCAGCGGTTTTGAAGCCCGTGGCGCGCGCTTTGCAGCCCTTGTGCAGGCCCTTGTGGCGAAGCCGGAGGGCACCGGCACGCAATGAGCAACCTGTCGCGCATAAACACCTCGCATCTGGCGCGATGGTGGCGGAGCATCGACCGAGTCACGCTGATCTGCGTGGGTATCCTGATCGGGTTCGGCTATATCCTGATGCTGGCGGCAAGCCCGGCCGTGGCCGTGCGCATTGGTGCCTCGCGCGATATGTTCATTTTCAAGCAGGTCGTCTTTCTGGTGCTCGCGGCGGTGATCGTATGCACCACCTCGCTGCTTTCGCTGCGCGGGGTGCGGATGGTGGGGTGGATCGGCTTCGTGCTCGCACTCGGCGCCACCTTCCTCACCCTGGTGCATGGCATCGAGATCAAGGGCGCGCGGCGGTGGATCGCGCTGCCCATGATGTCGGTCCAGCCATCCGAATTTCTCAAGCCCTTCTTTGCCGTGGTCACCGCCTGGCTGCTGACCGAGCGCAAGACGCGGGCGTATTTTCCCGGCCTGCTGGTGGCGCTGGGGCTGTTCGCGCTCGTGCTGCTGCTGCTCAAGTCGCAGCCCGATATCGGCATGCTGAGCGTGATTACCACCGTATTCCTGGCGCAGCTTTTTGTTGATGGGCTGAGTCTGTTCCTGGTCGGCGCAGGTGTTGCCAGCATGGTGGCGGCGTTTATTGGCGCGTATATGGTGTTTCCGCACGTGCGCTCGCGCGTGGAGCGGTTTTTGCACCCTGCCGTGGGTGACCATTACCAGATCGACACGGCACTACGCGCCTTTGGCAATGGCGGCCTGCTGGGGCGCGGGCCGGGTGAAGGCCGGGTTAAGGACCTGCTGCCCGATGCGCACGCCGATTTCGTGTTCGCGGTGGCGGGCGAGGAGTTCGGCATGCTGGTGTGCCTGTTCATTATTGGCGTGTTCGCCACCATCGTCATCCGCACGCTGCTCAAGCTGCTGCGCGAGAATGATCCCTTCATTGCGGTGGCAACAGCGGGGCTGGTGACAGGCTTCGGCCTGCAGGCCTTTGTCAACATGGGCTCGACGCTGCACCTCATCCCGACCAAAGGCATGACGCTGCCGTTCATTTCCTATGGCGGCTCATCGGCCATGTCGGTGGCGCTGACCATCGGGCTGGTGCTGGCGCTGACCCGCAACCGGCCCAACGAGAACCGCTTCGGGCAGTTTACGCCAGCCCCATCCCCCGCACAGAGAGTATCGTCATGACCCATCACTGCATTGCCGTGGCAGCCGGGGGCACCGGCGGCCATTTCTTCCCCGCCGAGGCGCTGGCCTGCGAACTGGTGCGCCGGGGGCATGACATCATCCTCATGACCGACCAGCGCGCCGGCGGGCGCGAAAGCGGCGTGTTTGCCGGGCGCCAGCAGTTCGTGCTGCCCGGCGCGGGCATTGCCGGGCGCGGCCTGATGCGGGCCAGCCGGGCAGCACTGGCGCTGGCGCGCGGCACGCTGCAGGCGCGCGGCATCATTGGCCGCATTCGCCCTGCCGCCATCATCGGCTTTGGCGGCTACCCCTCCGTGCCGCCACTGCTGGGCGGCAGCCTGCTGGGCAAAAAACACCGCCCGCTGCTGTTCATCCATGAAGGCAATGCGGTGCTGGGCAAGGCCAATGGCTTCCTGGCCCCGCGCATGGATGGCATCGCCACGTCCTTCCCCACGGTAGCGGGCGTGCCTGCCAGGGTGCCCACCACGCTGACCGGCATGCCGGTGCGGCCCGATATCGCGGCACTGGCGGGGGAAGGCTATGAACCCTCCAATGGCGTGCTCAGGCTGCTGGTGTGGGGTGGCTCGCTCGGCGCCCGCGTGTTCAGCGACGTGGTGCCCCCAGCCCTTGCCGCCCTGCCGCCCGCGCTGCGCGCGCGGCTGCAGGTCACCCAGCAGGCCCGCGCCGAGGATGTGGCGCGCGTGCAGGCCGCCTATAAAACGGCTGGCATTCCCGCCACCATAGCCCCCTTTCTTGATGACGTGCCCGGCCTGTTGCGGGCAGCCCATCTGGTGATTGGCCGGGCGGGCGGTTCATCGGTGGCAGAACTGACGGTGGCGGGCCGCCCTGCCCTGCTGGTGCCGCTGCCCATTGCCGCGCGTGATGAACAGGGTGCCAACGCACAGGCGCTGGTTGACGCGGGGGCTGCGTGGATGATCCGCCAGCCCGCATTTACCGCGCCCGCGCTCACGCAGCGCCTGACCACATTGCTCGCTGACCGCGACCTGCTCGCCCGCACGGCGCAGGCCGCGAGCCGCCTTGGCCGCCCCGATGCCGCCCGCCTTCTGGCCGATATGATAGAAGCCCGCTTGCCTGACACGCCCCGCACCGCTTAATTCCCGGCAGCGCGAATACGGAGACCTGAGTAGATGAGAGCCCTGCCCCTTTCGATTGGCACCATTCATTTCGTCGGCATTGGCGGAATTGGCATGTCCGGCATTGCCGAAGTGCTGCACATGCTTGGCTATGCGGTGCAGGGCTCCGACATTGCCGAGAGCGCCAATGTCGCGCGCCTGCGTGCGTCCGGCATTCCCGTCACCATCGGCCATGACGCGGACAACCTTGGCGGCGCGCAGGTGGTGGTCACCTCCACCGCCGTCAAGCGCGACAACCCCGAGGTGGTGGCCGCGCGCGCGCGGCTGATCCCGGTGGTGCGCCGCGCCGAGATGCTGGCCGAGCTGATGCGCCTGCGCTGGTCGGTGGCTGTTGGCGGCACGCATGGCAAGACCACCACCACCAGCCTTGTCGCCGCCGTGCTCGAGGCCGCCAAGCTTGACCCCACGGTCATCAATGGCGGCATTATCGAGGCCTATGGCACCAACACCCGCATGGGCTCGGGCGACTGGATGGTGGTCGAGGCCGATGAGAGCGATGGCTCCTTCCTGCGCCTGCCTTCGGTCATTACGGTGGTCACCAACATGGACCCCGAGCACCTCGACCACTGGGGCACGGAAGAGGCGATGCAGGCGGCCTATGACCAGTTCGTTTCGAACATTCCGTTCTATGGCTTTGCCGTGCTGTGCATCGACCACCCCGCCGTGCAGCAGATGATTCCGCGCCTGTCCGACCACCGCATCATCACCTACGGCTTCTCGCCGCAGGCGGATGTGCGCGCCGAGAAGGTGATTACCGACAAGCTCGGCGCAACCTTCGAGGTCGTGATCACCAACCGCAACCGCAACCGCTCGCGCCGGGCGGGGCCGTTCCGCCTGCCCATGCTGGGCCACCACAACGTGCAGAACGCGCTGGCGGCGATTGCGGTGGGCACCGAGATGGAAATCGACGACGCCACCATCCGCTCGGCCTTCGCCGCCTTCCGTGGCGTCAAGCGCCGCTTTACCCGCACGGGCGAGACCGGTGGCATCACCATCATCGATGATTATGGCCATCACCCCGTCGAGATCGCAGCCGTGCTCAAGGCAGCAAGGCAGGCGGGCGCGGGCAACGTGATCGCGGTGATGCAGCCGCACCGCTATTCACGCCTCAAGAGCCTGTTCAACGAGTTCTGCACCTGCATGAACGATGCGGGCACGGTCATCATTGCCGATGTGTATGCCGCAGGCGAGCAGCCGATCGAGGGCATCGACCGCGATGCGCTGGTCGAGGGCCTGCGCGAGCGCGGGCACCGCTCGGTCGTGCCGCTGCCGGGGCCGGAACATCTGGCGGAAATGATCAACGCCATCGCCCGCCCCGGTGACTTCGTGGTGTGCCTTGGCGCTGGCAGCATCACCAACTGGGCGCAGGCGCTGCCTGCCCAGCTGGCGGAACTGCAGGGCATTGCCCATGCCCCCGCCCAGAAGGCGGATGCCCATTCATGACCGCTGGCCCCGCCACCCCCCTGCCGCAATGGGCGCAGGTTCTGGACACGGACGAATTCCGCCCCCGTGGCCGCCTGACCCCGCAGGCCGCCCTTGGCCCGCGCACATGGTTCCGCGTGGGTGGCGCGGCTGAGCTATTGTTCCAGCCCGCATGCGCCGAGGATCTGGCGCAGGCACTGGGGCGCCTGCCGCTTGAGGTGCCGGTGTTGCCGCTGGGCGCATGCTCGAACGTGATCGTGCGCGATGGCGGGATTGACGGGCTGGTCATTCGCCTCGCCCGTGGCTTTTCCACCATCCGCCGCGATGGCGATGGCCTGATCGTGGGCGCTGCCTGCCTGGACATGACGGTGGCCGAACATGCCGCCGAAGCAGGCCTGGCGGGGCTTGAATTCCTGGCGGGCATTCCCGGCTCGATCGGCGGCGCGGTGGCCATGAACGCAGGCGCCTACGGCTCGGACATGGCCACGGTGCTGGACTGGGTGGAGATCGTGACCCGCGATGGCGGGCTGCTGCGCCTGCCCGCCGCCTCGCTTGATTTTGGCTACCGCCACGCCACCCTGCCGCCGCAGGCCGTGGTGGTGCGCGCACGCCTCAACGCGCAGGAAGCGCCCTCCGCGGTCATCCGCCAGCGCATTGACGAGATCCGCACCGCGCGCGAAGGCGCCCAGCCGGTGCGCGCGCGCACGGGGGGCTCCACCTTCCGCAATCCCGCCCCTGACGAATCGGAGCGCAAGGCGTGGGAGCTGATCGATGCCGCTGGCTGCCGGGGGCTTGTGGTGGGGGGCGCGCAGATGAGCGAGAAGCACTGCAACTTCATGCTCAACACCGGCACCGCGACCGCCGCCGACCTTGAGCGGCTGGGTGATGTCGTGCGCCAGCGCGTGCATGACCACACGGCCGTCACACTGCGGTGGGAAATAAAGCGCCTCGGGCGGCCTGCCCCTCACGGCATGGGAGAAAACACATGAAACGCCGCCGCATCTGCGTGCTGATGGGCGGTCTTTCCGCCGAGCGCGAAGTCAGCCTCGACAGCGGGCGCAACGTGGCGGACGCGCTGCGCAGCCTGGGCCATGACGTGCACACCATCGACCCCGGCGCTGACCTGCTGGCGCTGGTGCGCGACCTGCAGGCAGGCCAGCCCGACGCCGTGTTCAACGCCCTGCACGGCCGCTTTGGCGAGGACGGGTCGATTCAGGGCATACTCGACTGGATGGGCATCCCCTACACCCATTCCGGCGTGCGGGCCTCGGCCACCGCCATGGACAAGGATGCCGCCCGCGCGGTGTTTGCCGCAGCCGGCCTGCCCATCGCCACCGGCCTGTGCCTCACCCCCGCCGAACTCGAACCCGCCGACCCGCTGCCCGCACCCTATGTGGTCAAGCCGCTCAACGAGGGGTCATCGGTGGGCGTTGAGATCATCCGCGCGGGCAGCAACCGCCGCGCCGAGATTGCACGGAGCTGGACATTCGGCACCCACTTGCTGGTGGAGGAATACATTCCCGGCCGCGAACTGACCGTGGGCGTGCTGCATGACCGCGCCCTGACCGTAACCGACATCACCCCCACCGGCAGCGGCCCCACCTTCTATGACTACCAGGCCAAATACGCTGCTGGCGGCTCGTGCCACGAACTGCCCGCGCGCATTCACCCCGCGGCCTTCGAGCTGGCGCGCGAACTGGCGCTGGCGACCCACCGCGCGCTGGGTTGCCGGGGGGCGAGCCGCACCGACTTCCGCTATGACGACACGGCGGGCACAGACCAGCCCAGCCGCCTCGTGATTCTGGAAACCAACACCCAGCCGGGCATGACGCCCACATCGCTCCTGCCCGAGCAGGCCGCCGCCTGTGGCATGGACTACGCCACGCTGTGCCAGTGGATGATTGACCAGGCGACCTGCCGTACATGAGGCGACCGACCGACAGCGGCGACCGCCCTTCCCGGCTTTCGATCTTCCTGCGCCGCCAGAAACGCCTGATCCGCCCGGCCCTGCTGGTGCTGGTGCTGGCGGGGCTGGTGGCGGGTGGCGTGACAGCGCTGCGCCATGTCGGCTCCGACCCGCGCTTTGCCTCACTCAGGGGGCGGATCATCAACATGCTGCCGCTGCGCGTGACCGAAATTGACGTAACCGGCTGCGTGCTGACCAGCGAAAGCGCCCTGCAGGAAGCGCTGGGCGTGCGCACGGGGGATTTCATTCTCGGTTTTTCGGTCAAGGCCGCGCGTGAGCGCATCGACGCGCTGCCCTTTGTCGATCATTCGGTGGTCGAGCGTCACCTGCCGGGCACCATTCTCATCCACCTGTTTGAACGCCAGCCCTTTGCCGTATGGCAGAATCACGGACATTTCATGCTGATCGACCGGGCGGGCAACCAGGTGCGCGACAAGGGCATGACCGGCAAGGATGCCGAGGCCTTCCGCCAGTTGCCGCTCGTGGTCGGGCCGGACGCCAATCTTGCCGCCGCCGCCATGATTGATGAACTCACGGCCCAGCCCGAAGTCAGCAGCCATGTCGTGGCCGCTGCCCGCGTGGGGCAGCGCCGGTGGAACCTGACGCTGCGCAACGGCACGACCATCCTGCTGCCTGAAGGGCAGGAAGCGGCAGCGCTCAAGCGCCTTGCACAAATGCAGGAAACCATAAAAATACTCGACCGGCCCGTCATCGCCATAGACATGCGCCTGCCAGACCGCCTGATCATCCGTGAGAACCCCGTGACGCCGAATGACAACACCAATAATGGACCTGACCAGGGCGACAGCCCGCCACCGGCAGCCCCCACAAGCGACCAGGCCCCCCGGCAGCAGCCATGGCTTTCCCCCGATAACGGCCTGAGACGGAGGCGGGCATGACCCATCCAGTGCCGGGACCGGTCAAAACGACCCTTCCCGCAACGCGCACGACCACACCGGCACCCCCTGCGGTGCCTGCCATCCGCGGGCCTGCCGTGCCTGCGCGCGTGCCCCGCCCGCGCGCGCCCGCAACCCTTGTGCCCGCCGCCGAGCGCATGCCCGCGCGCAAGCTGCGCACCGGGCCGTTCAGCGTGCTTGATATCGGCTCGACCAAGATCGTCTGCCTGATCGGGCGCGGCGAACCTGACAACACCATCCGTATCCTCGGTCATGGCTGGCGGCGCTCGCACGGGGTGCGCTCGGGCGGAATCGTGGACCTGCGCGAGGCGGAATCGGCCATCCGCAACGCCGTGGCCCAGGCCGAGGACATGGCGACGGAGCGGCGCGATTCGATTTTCGTCAACCTGTCATGCGGTCACCCCGAGAGCCGGCACATCAATGCGCGCTGGCCCATTGGCGGGCGCGAGATCACCAAGGCCGATGTCAACCGCATCATTGCCGAAGGGCGGCTGCGTGCCGTATCGGAAGGGCGCTCGGCCATCCATACCCTGCCGCTCGACTATGCGGTGGATGACACGCAGGAAGTGCTCGACCCGCGCGGCCACCTGTGCGACCTGCTCTCGGCGCGGCTGCATGTGATCGACGCCAACACCACGGCGCTGCGCAACCTTGAGGCCGTGCTCTCACGCGTGGAACTCAAGATTGCGGGCATGGTGTCCTCGCCCCTGGCCTCGGGGCTTGCGGTGATGAGCGAGGACGAGCGCAACCTTGGCGCGACCGTGGTGGACATGGGCGGCGGGCTGACCTCGATCGGGGTGTTTGGCGAAGGCAGGCTGCTGCACACCGCCACGATTCCGGTGGGGGGGCTGCATATTACACGCGATATTGCACAAGGGCTTTCCACCTCGATCGACAGCGCCGAGCGGCTCAAGACCATGTATGGCTCGGCCGAACTGCTCGCGGGCGATGATAATGATCCCATCCTCGTGCAGTTGATTGGCGATAACGACCATCATTATGTCAGAATCTCACGCTCAAAGATCGTCTCGATCATACATCCACGCGTGGAGGAAACCCTGGAAATGATACGTGACAGGCTGGAAATGGCGGCCGTAGGCCCCGCTGCCGATGGCCGCGTGATCCTGACCGGTGGCGGCTCGCTGCTTGAGGGAATCGGCCCCATGGCGGCGCGCATCCTCAACCGGCAGGTGCGTCTTGGCCGCCCGCGCCGCATTGTGGGCCTGCCTGAAAACGCGGCGACCTGGCCCATGTTCTCCACCTCGGCCGGATTACTGGCCTGGGCTGCGGGCGCCGCCGATGAAATGGGCGAGCCCGACACGCGCGACGCCCGCCCCGGCGGTCTTGTAAGACGTTTTGTGGATTTCATACGTGATAGGGTATGATCTTGCGCGGAAACCATTTATTGTACTTTTGCCGTTAGTATGCCAGCACGCCTACCCCCCATCCATCGGGAGCCCAGCATGACCCTCAACCTGACCATCCCGCAGCAGAATCATTCCGATTTCACCCCCCGCATTACAGTGATCGGGGTTGGCGGTGGTGGTACCAATGCGGTGGACAACATGATCCATTCGCAGTTGCAGGGGGTGGAATTCATTGTCGCCAACACGGATGCCCAGCAGCTTTCGCACAGCAAGGCCGACCGCCGCATCCAGCTTGGCCCGCATCTGACGCAGGGCCTCGGCGCAGGCGCCAAGCCCGAGATCGGCCGCGCCGCGGCGGAAGAAGCGTGCGATGAACTCTCCCGCCACCTTGATGGCGCGCACATGGTGTTCATCACCGCGGGCATGGGCGGCGGCACCGGCACGGGGGCGGCACCGGTCATTGCCCGCATGGCGCGCGAGCGCGGCATCCTGACCGTGGGCGTGGTGACCAAGCCCTTCATGTTCGAGGGCATGCGCCGCACCAAGTCGGCCGAGGCTGGCATTGCCGAACTGCAGCAGTTCGTTGACACGCTGATCGTGATCCCGAACCAGAACCTGTTCCGCATGGCCAATGAGAGCACGAGCTGGCGCGATGCCTTCAAGATGGCGGACAACGTGCTTTACATGGGCGTGCGCGGCGTGACCGACCTCATGATGGCACCGGGCCTCGTCAACCTCGATTTTGCCGATATCCGCACCATCATGGCGGAAATGGGCAAGGCGATGATGGGCACGGGCGATGCCGAGGGCGACAACCGCGCCATTGCCGCAGCCGAGGCCGCGATCTCCAACCCGCTGCTTGAAGATACCTCGATGAAGGGCGCGCAGGGCCTGCTCATCAACATCACCGGCGGCGAGGATCTGACCCTGTTCGAGGTGGATCAGGCGGCCAACCGCATCCGCGAGGAAGTGGCGGAAGACGCCAACATCATCTTCGGTTCCGCCATCGACACCTCGCTTAATGGCAAGATCCGCGTCTCGGTCGTGGCCACGGGCATCGACAACCCGCCGGCAGGCCGGGGCGCCAGCCAGCCTGCCGAGGCTGCGGAACCCGTAAGCCCTGCGCAGCCCGCGCCGGAAGCCGCCGCACCGCCTGCGGCCCCCACTACGGCACAGGCCGCGCCGCAGCAGCCTTCCGCACCGCCGCTACAGCAACACGCGGCACCCTCCCGGCCTGGCCAGGCCCCGGCTCCCGGCGCTGCGCAACGCCCGCCTGCCCCGCCGCGCGCACCCTCGCCCCATGCCGTGCCGCCGCAGGTGCAGCGCAGTTCGCCCCGCTCGCCCTTGTTTACGGAAAACGCCAGGCCCCAGGCGCCTGAGCCACTGCGCCTCTCGCCCGCGGCAGAGAATACCGGCATCGTCTTTCACCGCACCGACTGCACCATGCCGCCCGTCACCGCCCGCTACGACACGGTGGTGGACACCCAGCTGAGCACGGTGCTTGGCCACGGATCACAGGGCGCGCGCATTGCCACGGTGGAACACCTGATGGCGGCACTCGCAGGCTGTGGCATCGATAACGTGCTTGTCGAGGTGGATGGGCCGGAAATCCCGGTATTTGACGGTTCAGCCGCCGAATTCGTGTTCCTGCTCGAATGCGCCGGGATCAGGCAGCAGGAGGCCCGTCGCCAGCATATCCATGTCACCCGGCCCATACGGGTGGAAGAAGGCGATGCCTTTGCCGAGCTCTCCCCCGCCACGCAGCCGGGGCTGGCCATTGACATTTCCATCGACTTTCCCGCTGCCGCCATTGGCCAGCAGCGCTATGCAACGCAGGTTGACAGCCACCTGTTCCGCCAGCACCTGAGCCGGGCGCGCACCTTCGTGCTCCAGCCCGAGATCGAGCACCTGCATGCCATAGGCCTCGCACGTGGCGGCTCGCTCGACAATGCCGTGGTGGTCAATGGCGACAGCGTGCTCAACCCCGCTGGCCTGCGCCACCCCGATGAATTCGTGCGCCATAAGGTGCTTGATGCGATTGGCGACCTGTATCTGGCTGGCGGCCTGATCGAAGGGCGGTTCAGGGGGCACAAATCGGGGCATACCCTCAATAACAGCCTGTTGCGCAAGCTGTTTGCCGATAAGGCGAACTGGCATGTCGCCCCTGCCGGCACGCCTGCGGGCCAGCCCTGCACGCAGGCTGCGTGATGGATGAGTGTGAAATCCGCACGCGGAGACTTCACCCACACCCGGCACATGATATAAAGCTCCCGTAACTGGAAGAGCTGGCATGTTCGCACGCATATCACAATCAACCCCGCAGCCTTTGCGCAGCCCCTACCAGCCGGCACGCTGGCTGGCGTTCCTGCCTCTGGCGGGCCTGCTGGCGGCATGCGGCAACAGCGCAAGCACAATCAATGAGCGCGCGCCGCGTGTCGGCTCGGCCGAGACATTGTACAATAACGGTGTCGATGCCCTGCGCTCGGACCGTTACCTGCTGTCGGTCAACCAGTTCGACACGCTTCAGCGCAACTACCCCTACTCCCAGTACACGGCCAATGCGCAGTTGATGGAGGGGTATGCCAACTACCTGCTCAACAAATACCCCGAGGCCGTGCAGCAGCTTGACCGCTTTCTGGAACTGCATCCCACCAGCTCCGATGCCGCCTATGCCTTCTACCTGCGCGCGCTCTGCTATTATGAGCAGGTAGCCGACGTGCAGCGCGACCAGCAGGGCACCATCGAGGCCATGGATGCGCTCGAAGAGGTGATTACCCGCTTCCCCCAAAGCCCGTATGCGCGTGATGCCCAGCTCAAGATCGATCTGTGCCGCGACCATCTGGCGGGCAAGGAAATGCTGGTGGGCCGCTACTACCAGCAGCAGAACGACTTCCCCGCCGCCGCCGGGCGCTACCAGCGCGTGGTGCAGGATTTCCAGACCACGAACCACGTGCCCGAAGCGCTCGAGCGGCTGGTTGAAGTGTATCTGGACATGGGCCTGCTGGAACAGGCCCGCAAGACCGGCTCCGTGCTGGCCTATAACTACCCCAGCAGCAAGTGGTACGAGGATGCGTACGACCATCTGCGCGCCCACCACCTTATCAAGGGCGTGGATGGCAAGGACCACAAGCAGGGCCGCAACGTCTTCCAGCGGGCGTGGCATTCGGTTTTCTGATTTCCGCCAACGATCCTTCGTGCTGAACAGGAACCGATCATGCTGACACAGCTCTCGATACGGGACGTGGTCCTGATCGAAAAACTGGACCTCGCCTTCCCCCCCGGCCTGACCGTGCTGACGGGCGAGACCGGGGCAGGAAAGTCCATACTGCTTGACAGCCTTGGCCTGGCTCTGGGTGAGCGGGCCAGTGCCTCGCTCGTACGCGCAGGCTGCGGGCAGGCCAGTGTCAGCGCCAGTTTCGAGATCATACCGGACCACCCGCTGCATGAACTGCTGCGCGAGCAGGGCATCATGCTCGATGATGAGCGCGAGCCGATCCTGCTGCGCCGCGTGGTCACGACCGATGGCCGCTCGCGCGCCTATATCAACGACCAGCCCGTTGCCGTCAGCCTGCTGCGCCGCGCCGCCACCCTGCTGGTGGAAATTCAGGGCCAGCACGAGCAGATGGGCCTGGCCGATCAGGCCACCCATCTTGACCTGCTCGATGCCTTTGGCGTGTCTGGCCCGCTGCGGGGCCGCACGGCGAGCGCTTACCGCACATGGATCGAGGCCACGGCGGAACTCGCCGCGGCCCGTGCGGAAATGGAAAATGCCGCGCGTGAAGAAGACTGGCTGCGCCAGGCGGTGGATGATCTGGGCACCCTCGCCCCGCAGGAGGACGAGGAAGCCCAGCTTGCGGGCCTGCGCCAGGCGCTGCAGCAGGGCGAACGCCGCGCCGAGGCCATTGCCGCGGCCCTGGCCGACCTTGCCCCGCGCGACCGGCGCTCCCCCGGTCCGGCCTCCGCATTGCGCAATGCCAGCCGCGCCCTGCAGCGCCTGCTGCCCGCCCCCACCGACCTCAACCCCGAGGCCGTGGGCGCGGCCGAGCAGGTCGCCGCACAGGAAGCGCTCAATGCGCTCGAACGCGCGGAAGAAGCACTGGCAGAGGCCGAGAACATGCTCTCGCGCCTGGCCTCTGACGCACAGGCCGATCCCCGCCTGCTGGAACAGACCGAGGAGCGCCTGTTTGCCCTGCGCGCCGAGGCCCGCAAGCATGGCGTGTCCGTGCCGGAACTGCCGGGGCTGCTCGCCGCCTTTACCGAACGGCTGGCCGTCCTCGATTCGGGCAATGCCCGCATTGAAGGGCTGGAGAAAGCCGTGGCCGAGGCCCGCGCCCGGTTTGAGGAAATTGCCCTTGAACTGACCGCCGCGCGAGAGAAGGCGGCCCGCAGGCTGGAGCAGGCGGTGATGGCCGAGCTCAAGCCGCTCAAGCTGGAGCGCGCGCGTTTTATCGTATCCCTGGTGCCGCTTGAGGCCGAAGCGTGGAACGCGCGGGGCAAGGAACAGGCCTCGTTCCTGATCGCGGCCAACCCCGGCCAGCCGCCGGGGCCGCTGGCCAAGGTGGCCTCGGGCGGCGAGCTTTCGCGCCTCATGCTCGCACTCAAGGTGGTTCTGGCAGGGCGCTCGGCCATTCCCACGCTGGTGTTTGATGAAGTCGATTCCGGCGTGGGCGGCGCCACGGCCTCGGCCATTGGTGAGCGGCTTTATACCGTGGGCCGTAGCGTGCAGGTGCTGGTCGTGACCCACAGCCCGCAGGTGGCAGCCCGCGGTGATGCCCATCTGCGCATCAGCAAAAGCGTGAACAAAGGCCGCACCGAAACCCATGCCGCCCCGCTGGATGAACAGGCACGGCGCGAGGAAATCGCCCGCATGCTTTCAGGCGACACCATTACCCCCGCCGCCCGTGCCGCGGCCGACAGCCTGCTGAAAGGGGTCTGACATGCCGACTACCGCCCCGACCGACGAACTGGCCGCGCAGGCCCGCGCGCTACTGGCCAATTATGCGGCAGACGCGCAGACCGAGGCCCATGCGGCCGCCACGCTCAAGCAGCTTGCCACCCTGCTGCCCGCGCTCGATGCCGCCTACCACCAGCACGATGCGCCTGTGGTGGATGATGCCACCTATGACGCGCTGCGCCGCCTGAACACGCGGCTGGAGCTGGAATTTCCCCGTCACGCCCAATCTGACAGCCCCAGCCTCACGGTGGGGGCGCCGGCCAGCGGCCCCTTCCGCCGCCACCGGCACATGGTGCCCATGCTGTCGCTGGACAATGTGTTCTCGCGCGAGGAATTCGAGGGCTTTGTCAGCCGCATCGCCCGCTTTCTTGGTCTGGGCGACGAGCAGGCGCGCGCGCTTTCCTTCGTGGCGGAACCCAAGATCGACGGGCTGTCGATCAGCCTGACCTATGTGCACGGGCGCTTCGTGCGCGGCACCACGCGCGGCGATGGCACGGAAGGCGAGGACGTGACCGCCAATCTGCGCACATTGCGCGATATTCCCGACCAACTTGCCGCCCCCTTCCCTGATACGATCGAGATCCGGGGCGAGATCTTCCTGTCCAAGCAGGCGTTTCTTGACCTTAACGCCGCGCAGGAAGAAGCGGGCGAGAAACCGTTTGCCAACCCGCGCAACGCCGCCGCAGGCTCGCTGCGCCAGCTTGACCCCGCCATTACGGCCAAGCGCCCGCTCTCGCTGTTCGCCTATGCCGCAGGCTATTGCGATGGCCCGCTACCCACCACGCATCATGGCTATCTGGAACAGCTTGCCAAATGGGGCTTTCGCGTCAATCCGCTGAGCACGCAGGTACCCGACGCGCAGGCCGCTGAAGCCTTCATGGAGCGCCTGACGCGCGAGCGCTCGGGGCTGGATTACGATATTGACGGCGTGGTGTACAAGCTTGATGACCGCGCGCTACAGGAACGCCTGGGCTTTGCAGGCCGTGCGCCCCGCTGGGCGGTGGCCTGGAAATTCCCCGCCGAGCAGGCCATCACCCGGCTGGAAAAGATCGACATTCAGGTAGGCCGCACCGGGGCGCTGACACCGGTGGCGTTTTTGGAGCCTGTCAATGTAGGCGGCGTGATCGTGACCCGCGCCAGCCTGCATAATGAGGACGAGATCGCGCGCAAGGACATCCGCGAGGGCGATCTTGTGCATGTGCAGCGCGCGGGCGATGTGATCCCGCAGGTTACTGGCGTGGTGCTGCCGCGTGACCGTGAAACGCAGCCCTTCACCTTCCCCCATACCTGCCCGGTTTGTGGCGCGCATGCCGAGCGGCCCGAGGGCGAAGTGGTCTGGCGGTGCTCGGGCGGGCTGACCTGCCCCGCGCAGGTGGTGGAGCGTCTGATCCATTTTGTCTCGCGTGATGCGTTTGATATTGATGGCCTGGGCGACCGCACCATTGTCGAGTTCCATGAACTGGGCTGGCTGCGCACGCCTGCGGATATCTTCCGCCTTGGCGCGCATGAGGCAGAAATCGCCGCCCGTGATGGCTGGGGCAAGATCTCGGCGCGCAATCTGGTCAATGCGATCGAAGCCCGACGCACCATTGAACTCTCGCGCCTGATCTATGCGCTGGGCATCCGCCGCATTGGCACCAGCAATGCAAAGCTGCTGGCGCGGCATTATGGCTCACTGGCCAACTGGCGCACGCAGATGGAAAAGGCCGCCATCGTGGGGTCGGACGAGCGGCTGGAACTTGGCTCGATCACGGGCATCGGCACGACCATTGCCGATGAACTGGTCGCCTTCTTTGCCGAGGCCCATAACCGCGCCACGCTGGATGACCTGACCGGCGAACTGACCCGCGTGCTTGATGAGGAAGCGCCGGAGGAAGGCAGCCTGTCGGGCAAGACCATCGTGTTTACCGGCACGCTCACCACCATGACCCGCCCCGAGGCCCGCGCCGTGGCCGAGAGGCTGGGGGCACGTGTGTCGGACAGCGTCTCGAAAAAAACCGATCTTGTGGTGCTGGGCGAAAAAGCTGGCTCCAAGGCCCGCAAGGCCACCGAGTTGGGCATTGATACCATGGATGAGGCAAGCTGGCGCGTCCTTGCGGGCATGCCGCCTGCCCCGCAGGCCGAAAGCTGAAAGCTGCATGCCGCAGCCCGAACATGTGTGGCCTGCCTGCCAGCCGGAGCACGAAGAAACTTTCCGTCGCCCCGCGGGGAGTGCCTGGCCGGTCGTGACCCGGCGCGCCACGGCATGGGTGCAGGCATTTTATGCTGCCCTGCCCGAAAGTGGGGCACGGCGCTGACGATCGATGCCCGGGTCACGCTCGCGCTCCTGCTCAGGCACGGCCTCATCGTGGTGCGGACATGGGGGAATTTTGATGATCGTAAACCGGTTGTGGAATTATACGGCCTGCAACGCCCACAGCCCCGGATCTGAAACGGGTGCATCAGCCACCGCCTTTTTGAAAAAAGGCAACACCCTGATGCACAACATAACTGTGGCCTTGCATGGCCCTGTCGCGTAACATTTATACCGGAACCGAGTACAGGCTGACACGCGCGGGAGCACCAGACCGACCAGCACGCCAGACCGCCGCAACGGGGTGCGGCATGGATTTTCAGGGGGATGACATCTTATGACAGTTTCAGGGTCGCGGGGGCGGCTGCTGACAACGCGCCGCGAGATGCTGGGCCTTGCGGGTGGCGCAGGCTCCAGCCTGCTGCTGCCCCGCCACGCGCGGGCGCAGGCCCAGCCCGCATGGCGCAGGCCGCTGGCTGAATCCGACGCCATCGTGGCGTTTGGCCATACCGGCCCCATTACCGATGGCGGCTGGTCGATGGTGCATGACCGGGGCGTGCAGGCCGTGCGCCGCGCGTTCCCCAAGCTGCGCACCATCTATGTGGAAAGCGTGCCCTACTCCGCTGATGCCACGCGCCTGTTCCGCCAGTTCGTGGCCGAGGGCGCGCAGATGGTCATGGCCACGTCGGAATATGGCGACTTCATCAAGGATGTGTCGGACCGCGCGCCCGATGTCGCGTTTATGGAATGCGATGGCACCAACATGACCGGCAACCTGGGCTGGTATTACGTGGCGCACTGGTATGCCAGCTACGTCATCGGCATTGCCGCAGCCCTCATGACCAAAACGAACAAGATCGGCTTTCTGGGCGCGTTTCCCATCCCCTCGGTCTATGCCTCGGCCAATGCCACGCTGCTGGGCGCGCAGTCGGTCAATCCGGCCATCACGCTCCAGAGCATCACCATCAATGCCTGGTTCGACCCGCAGGCGGCAACGCAGGCAGCCACCGCGCTGGCCGATAACGGGTGTGACTTCCTGTGCGGCATCATGGATGAGCCGGCCTATCTACGCGTGGCCGTGCAGCGCGGGCTGAAGGCAGCGATGTGGAACACCGGCATGCTCGATTACGGGCCGCAGGCCTATGTCAGCTCCGTGTGCCTGGACTTCAATGAGTATTACATAAGCCAGGTGCGCAACCTGCTGGCGGGCACCTGGCAGCCGGAAGGGCATTTCCTGACCCTGGGCCACGGCGTGGACCGCGATGCATGGGGCCCGACCGTGCCGCCCGAGGCGGTCGCCCGCGCCGATGACATGCGCACACGCATGCTGGCGGGCCATAACCCCTTTGTCGGCCCCATATACGATAACCATGGCCGCCTGCGCGTGCCTGCGGGCACGGCGCTGAGCGACCTCGAGATCTATCACTCCGACTGGGCGGTGGCGGGAGTATCGGGCCTTGAATAACCCTGCCTCCCCCTCCGGCATGGCGCCGGGCACGCCGCCGGTGCTGCAGTTGCGCGGCATTGGCAAGTTTTTCCCCGGCGTGATCGCCAACAAGGACGTGGACCTTGATGTGTGGCCGGGCGAGATCCATGCCCTGCTGGGCGAAAATGGAGCTGGCAAATCCACGCTCATGAACGTGGTGACCGGCATCTACCAGCCCGAGGAAGGCGAGATCATCCTCGATGGGTATGGCCAGACCTTTGCCTCCCCGCAGGATGCCATCCGCGCGGGCATCGGCATGGTGCACCAGCACTTCAAGCTGGTGCAGGCCTTCAGCGTAGCCGAGAACATCCATCTGGGCTGGGACGAGGCCCCCCGCCTCGCCTCGCCTGCCGTGATGGAGGCCCGCACGCGCGAGATTTCGGAGCGCTTCGGCTTTCCCGTCGATCCGGCGGCACGGGTGTGCGATCTTTCGGCTGGCGAACAGCAGCGCGTGGAAATCCTGCGCGTGCTGGCGCGTCGGGCGCGGCTGCTGATCATGGATGAACCCACCGCCGTGCTCACGCCGGAGGAAACCGGCGAGCTTTTCCGCGCGCTGCGGGCCTTCCGCGCGCAGGGCAACGCGGTCATCATCATCAGCCACAAGCTTGATGAGGTGATGGAAATTTCCGATCGGGTCAGCATCCTGCGCGGCGGCCGCAAGGTGGGCACGTTCAGGACGGCGGACTGCAATCCCACCATGCTGGCGGCCACCATGGTGGGGCGCGACATCGTGCGGCGCAACATGCGCACGCGCCCCGAAGGGGCCGCCCCGATTGCCCCGCAGCCCATCATGCAGATCCGCCACGTAAGCGTGCGTGACGGGCGTGGCGTGGAAACGCTGCGCGATGTCAGCCTCGACCTGCATGGTGGCGAGATTCTGGGCATTGCAGGCGTTGCAGGCAACGGCCAGCGCGAACTGACCCATGTGCTGACCGGCCTGATGGCCCGCACATCGGGCGAGATCCTGCTGGATGGCAGCCTGGTGGAGCGTGCCGACCCCGCCCTGTTTGCCCATGCGGGCGTGGGCCATATCCCCGAGGACCGGCTGCGCAGCGCGCTTGCGCCCTCGCTGTCCATCACCACCAACATGGCGCTGCGTGAGTATGCCGAACCACCGATCGGCCGCCACGGCCTGTATGATGCAGGGGCCGCAGGCGTGCTGGCGCGCGATATTGCGGAGCTGGCCGACGTGACCATTCCCGATTTTGCCATGCCCATACGCAACCTTTCGGGCGGCAACCAGCAGCGGCTGGTGGCAAGGCGCGAGATCCGCATCGCCAGCCGGGTGCTGGTGGCGGCCTACCCCGCGCGCGGGCTCGATATCGGGGCCATTGCCACCATGCTGGGCTACCTGACCGACCTGCGCGACCAGGGGGTGGCCGTCGTGTTTATTTCGGAAGATCTGGAAGACCTGCTGAACGTGTCAGACCGCATCGGGGTGATGTTCCACGGGCGCATGATGGATGTGATTGATGCGGAAGATGCGGATATCGCCACCATCGGCATGCTGATGGGCGGGCGCGAGCCAGCCGATCTCCAGCCGGGAGGGCCGCAGTAATGGCGACACGCGCCTTTCAGCGCCTGCCCACGGCACCCGCGGGCCGCATCCTTGCCCTGCGGCTGGTGGCCATCGTGCTCTCGCTGTTTATCATCGCGGGCGTGCTGGCCCTTTCGGGCCACAGCCCCCTCATGCTGGCGGAACTGATCCTGCGCTCCACCCTTGGCTCGCGCTTCGGGCTGGAGGATCTGGCGCTGTTCATGTGCCCGCTGCTGCTCACGGGGGCGGCCGTTACGGTGTGCGGCACCATCGGGCTGTGGAATATCGGGGCGGAGGGCCAGTTCTATGCGGGCGCCATTGCCGCGACGGGCGTGGCCCTTGGCCTGCATGGCCCGGCGCTGGTCATGCTGCCGCTCATGACCATTGCGGGCATACTGGGTGGCATGGCCTGGATTGCGGTGCCCACGCTGGCCCGCGCCTTTGCCGGGGTGAACGAGATCATCACCACGCTTCTGCTCAACTTCATCGCATCGCTCCTTACCTATTACCTGACCACGGGGCCGTGGCGCGACCGGATCAGCGGGGCGCAGGTCTCGACCCAGCGGCTTTCGGTGTCCATTCCCGAGATGTGGGGCATCGTGCACTGGGGCTTTCCGGTCGCCATCATGATCGTGGTCGGGCTGGCGCTCGTACTGTCGCGCACGCGGTGGGGATACGAAATCCGCATGGGCGGGGCCAACCCTGAGGCCGCGCGCTATGCGGGCATTCCGGTGCGGCTGCGCATCATCTCGGTCATGCTGCTTTCTGGCGGACTGGCGGGGCTGGCTGGCATGTTCGAGGTCGCGGGCACGGTGCACCGGCTGCAGGGCGGCATGGCCAACAATTTTGGCTATCTGGGCATTGTGGTGGCGGTGCTGGCGCGCGGGTCGTGCCTGAACGTGATCCCGGCGGCACTGCTGATGGCGCTGATCCTTGATTCGGGCATTGTCATGCAGACGCAGCAGCTTTCGGCCTCGGTCATCCTCGCCATTACCGGGCTGATCCTGTTCATGATCGCCATTGGCGATGAACTGGCCCATTACCGGCCTGTCGCCACCACGCCAGCCAAGGGGAAAGCCTCATGATCATGCTGCTGACAGGCATGCTGGCCACCGCCGTGCTGGCCGGTGGCGTGCTGGCGCTCGCGGCTCTGGGCGAAGTGCTGGCCGAGCGCGTGGGCGTGACCAACCTTGGGGTGGAAGGCCTCATGGCGCTGGGCGCGGTCACGGCGGTGATGACCGTCTCCTCTGTGCATTCGCCCTGGGTCGGGCTGCTGATGGCCATCATGGTGGGCGCCGTGGGCGGCATGGTATTTGCTTTTGGCGCGGTGGTGATGCGGGCCAATCAGGTGCTGTGCGGGCTGGCTACGACCTTCATGGGGCTGGGGCTTTCAACCGCGCTGGGCCACAGCTACGCGGGCCAGCCGGTGGAGACGACCTTCGGGCATGTCACCATTCCGCTGCTGTCCTCCATCCCCATTATTGGCCCGGCGCTGTTCGGGCAGAATATCCTCATCATACCGATTTACGTGCTGCTGCCGCTGGCTGTGCATTTCATCATGTTCCGCACCCGGCACGGGCTGAACATGCGCGCGGTGGGCGAGAACCCGGCGGCAGCGGATGCCGCGGGCATTCCGGTCATGGCCATGCGCTTTTGGTACGTAACGCTGGGCGGAGCCATGGCGGGCATGGCAGGCGGGTACCTGACGCTGACCTACGTGCCGGTCTGGTCAGAGGGCATGGTGGCGGGGCGCGGATGGATTGCCCTCGCACTGGTGATCTTTGCGGGCTACCGGCCCATTATCGTCACGCTCTCGGCGCTTCTGTTCGGGCTGGTCACAGCGCTGTCCTTTGTGGGGCAGGCCCATAACTGGCCGATTGACCCTGCCTTCCTGAACATGCTGCCCTATGTTGGCACCATGGCCTTCATCATCGTGCCGGTGGTGGTGTGGCACCGCATGCGCCGGGTAATGGCGGCACCTGCCGCCCTGGCCCAGCCCTATTATCGCGATGTACGGTAGGCGGCCTTATGGCCGGGGCTGACCGGGGCGCAGGATATCGGCGGAGATGCTGCGGGCGTAGCTGGCGGAATTGAGGCTGTCGGGGAACTGGCCGAGCAGCTTGAGTTCATCGACATAACGCGCGATCTGGGTTTTCAGGTCATTGCCTACAGGGCTGATGCCCAGCACCTCATGGCGCATCATCTGCAATATGGCGTCCTGCTGCATGCCATCAACGCGGCCATCGAGCAGGCTGGCGGCCTCGGCCATGTGGGTGGGGAGCCAGTGCGCGGCGTTATAAAGCGCCAGCACGAGGGCTACGGCGGCTGCGGGCGTATCGCGCAGCACATCGGTGGAAACCCCCAGCGCGAGATTGGTACGCCCGGCATACAGTCCGTTTACGCTATTGACCAGTTCCACCACATCCAGCGCGGGGTTGCGCAGCAACCGCCAGGCAAGCGGGTCGTGCAGGGCCACGGCATCGACCGTGCCTGCGGCAAGCGCGTCATCAATTTCATCAGGCGGCAGGATGACCCAGTTGGGCGCGGTGTCAGGGTTCAGGCCCTTGCGGCGCAGGATGATGGAGAAGAACAGCCGGTCGGCCATATCGGCATTGAGCACGGCAATGCGGCGGCCCACCAGATCCTCGATCTTGGCAATGCGCAACTTGCGCCGCACCAGCAGGCGAAAGGTGCCTGCCTGCAACCCCATGGCCAGCCGCGCCGGCAGATCCGGGCTGGCCTGCCAGGCCTGCAGCCATGACAGCACGGGCGCCACCGCCGCCATGGCGCGCCCCGCCTGCAGGTCGGCAATGGCGTCACGCCCGTTGGCCACGCCCTCGCGCAGGTTTACATTCAGGCGATACTGCAAAAAGAAATCCTGCCGCAGGGCAACGTTATACAGGGTGGAGGACCGGGCGTAGGGCCATGACAGCGTCATGTCATGGGGCTGGCCATCAAGCAGGGCATCATCGCGGCGAACGAGACGCGCCTGCTGGCGGCTCTGCACCCATTGCGTGCCCACTATGGCGCATCCGCCCGCCACGAGCATGGGCACTACAGCGCGGCGCAGCAACTGGCGCGGCTTTCCTTCCCTGTTCTGTTCGACCATTGGTTGCGGTTTCTCCTGAGATGGGAAGGCATTACCCTTCTTTTAGCCTGCCGGGGTTCCCTTTTTTCCCCTTTTTGAAAAAAAGTTCAAAAGGGGGGTTTACGCGCCCCCATCAGTGTAGCTATAAGCTGCTCACCAACGCTGATCCCGAATAGCTCAGTTGGTAGAGCAAGCGACTGTTAATCGCTGGGTCGTAGGTTCGAGTCCTACTTCGGGAGCCACATTTCCTTAAAAATTAGTGTTAGATCAGTCGGTTACGGATTTTGTTAAATCTGAGCCCATACTGAGCAAGGCGCTTTCCGGGAACGTGCAGATACGTTCAGGCCGGTTTCTTGTGCTGTTTGGCACTGTTCCAACCCCTCGACCATTTCACATCCCAAGCGGCTCCATCCACGGTTACCAGCTTACACGTGGCGGCTCCTTTGCTCTGGCTGAAAATTCCTTGCTGTCAATGACTGCGCCACGGTGCATGGGGCTGACAGCATGAAAACAGGGACGCGTCCGAAACGAAGACGTGACGGTTGCCAGAAACTCCCCTGGCCAGAGAAAAATCCGCGCACTCAACCAGATCGTGACCATGTTCCTGGATGCTGCTGATTTCCCGGCACAACGCCGCCGGTCATCAGGCTGCCAGAACGGGACGGGAGTCCTGATAACACCCTGCGATCCAAGGCCATCGCTGATAACCTGACGATTACAATGCGGCCCACCAACAGGCAGAGCGATTACAGGCCGCCAATGAGACCGACATTGATGTAAGTGCCGCCTTGGAAGAGGTTGAAAAACAAACCCGGCTCATCCGTCGTCGCAGCCCCTGAGCCAAAAATAAGTGCCTTTAAATCAGGCTTCATTGCTTATCCGGGCGGGAGGCAATCCCCTGCCCTCCCCGCTATGTAAGAGGCGCTGGGTTAGCGACCTGCGGCTGGCAGGTGCGTGAGGGAGTCGTTCTTGCTACACAGGACCGTTTCTGTATTGCGATCATAGAGATATCCGTCACCCCATGATCGGTCACGAAACATTGCAACCTTCCTCGCCACATTGCGGACCTTGGGTGCGTGCCGTTAAAAGCCTGACAGTGCGACAACCGATATGTAAAAACGCACATCGCATAATCTCAACCAGAACGGGAGAGCGCGGCCCCATGTATTACGGCAAGAACGCCTTTTCGCTGTTACTACGCTACACGCTGGCCCACGAGATCGAGGAATGGGGCTGGGAGATCGGGGACCATACGTATGGCGCCCAGGGCTCTCCCATTGTCATAGAGGCCGAATATGCTGGCCTGAAGATCGGGAAATACTGTTCCATCGCCCGCGAGGTGCTGATGATCCTGGGCAACCACCGCCCGGACACGATCACCACCTATCCGTTCAAGAACCAGTGCAATTTCTGGCCCGAAGCCGCAGATGCAACGGATGACCATTCCACCAAGGGGGATATCGTCATCGGCAATGACGTCTGGATCGGCGCGCGGGCCAACATCATGTCGGGTGTCACCATCGGGTCAGGCGCGATCATTGCCACGGCAGCCGTGGTGACCAAAGACGTGCCGCCTTATGCAATCGTGGGCGGCAATCCGGCCCGGGTCATCAAATATCGCTTTCCCGAGAGAACCATCGAGCGGCTGCTGGCATTGGCATGGTGGGACTGGCCGGAGGAGGTCATACGGGCCCGGATGCCGCTGCTGATGAGCGATAATATCGAGGCGTTCCTGGAGGCTTACGAAGGGATTCCCAGCTAGCGCTCTCATCTTCGATACAGGAAATGGTGGGAAACCGTTATTTTTCGTCTTTCACCTGCCTTGAGGTGGAATACCGCACATAATGGTCCACATTGATACCATCTGCGAAAACATTGTACATAGTGAATTACATAGGAATACGTATACCATCTCATCTTAATTATTATGCTGCCAACATGTTTTTCATTTTTTCTTGCAGGCATGGTGCGTGGCGTAATGGGCCTCGGAGCAAACCCCTATAAAATCACGGGCATCCGTTAGGGGGGCGACGCCCCTGGTTTATGCATTGGCCTGCTTGTGAGCGGGCCTTTCTTCCTCTGGCTGCTGACATGCTCGATACCACCGACTTCAACCCACAGTGGAATCAGGAGGGAACGCGATTGGCCGCCCCCTCGCTTTGACTTCTTTTACGAGGACATGACCCGTATATCGGACCATTACGTGTTTCATGCCGGGCGGCAGGCCTGTCATGTCAGCTATATCTTCGCACATCCGTTAGTGAGGTTTGTGCCCTTGCTCATGACGACGGGTGCAGGCCAGATATTATTATATTATTTCAACAGAATCTGGTAAAAAATCAAGATTTATTTTTATAACAGTGTTCTAAAACAGTATATTATATTTATTCATGTTAGTCTGTATGGGCATATATTATTATATTACCGGCATGTTGTAGCGCCGTTGAAACAAGGCAGCCTTTGTGTCAGGCAACACCCGGCCCCTAGTCCAGCAATGGGCAGGGCAAAGGAGAAGCCGTGCGCATCAGCGCCGCTGCTCGATATCCTGACCGAGGCCAAGGTAAACCATGTGGATGTATTGAAAATCGACATTGAAGGATATGAGGATCGGGCCCTGATACCCTTTCTGGATACGGCGCCTGACAGCCTCTTACCAAAGCATATCATGATGGAAGATTCCGAACGTGATCGCTGGCAATCAGACCTGATGGGCAAACTGGCGCAGGTTGGATACCGCACCAGAGCACGCAGTCGCGGCAACGCCCTGCTGTCACGCAAAGAGGGGCAAACTGACCGGGTAGGCGGCAACCCAGCCCCGACCCGTTTTGCGCGTCGACCTGTCAGCCACAGGATCGCGCAACCATCATCGCGTTCAGGCCTGGGCGAGCCATGCTGCAAAGACTGACGCGACGCGCCAACATTGCCCCGCGACTGACTGAAAATACGGTCTCTCCTGCTCCGCATAAAAATCAGGGCGATGCTACAATCAACCATCTGCAGGCAACGACCTGTTATAAATGCGGTCCATGTCGCCACGAAGGCGGGTAATTCCAGTCGTGCTTCAGGGTGACGGACGTAGTCTGGCCCGACTGGGTCCGGATTTCCTTGACGGCGATATTTCCCTGCCAGATATTTGTCACTGCATACCAGACGCCAGCAGGCAGGTTAGAGAAGGTAAACTGTCCATCCGCATCACATGTCACGTGCCGGACGAATGGCGCAACCTCAGCAGAATCCACCTTGGGTCCGGTCATCGTACCGTAACGGAACATATGATCGACCACAGGATCAGATGCCGGACTTTGCGGCAGCAGTTGCACATCATGCCCGGCGCAGGTGAATTTGTGCCCCGGGCCAACAGGCAATGTTTGCATGGTCCCATTACCGCTGGGGTAGTAGTGATAGTCAAAGTAAATGTGGTATGCCGAGCCGGTAATGGTGGCTGTCCCCTCTTTTGTAGACCATGACATATCCCACGCAGTAGCAGGCGCGCGTACGGAGTCAGGGTCTGGATGACAGCCTGCCAGAAACAGAGCGGCAGTGATCAATATGTATTTATTCATTACTTTAAACACCGCCACAAATGCATGATTTCATGTTAACTTTTTATTCCGATCAGGTTCATATTTGAAAAATATTGTTCTTTATTTTTCATATTATACCGGAACCATCGCGCCACCTGCCATGTAGCCTGCGTAATCCTGCCGACAGGTGATGTAAATTGGCAGTTTATGTACAGATTTTTATGATAAAATTCTTATGAAAAGCGCATTTATGATAATATGCACCCCCGTTTTTTCAATCCCATACAGGGCTGGACCGGTTATGGGTCATGGCAATGACTCCATGCTGCGGCGTTACGACCCGGGGCATGCGTCAATTGCCAATCCATATTGACTGGGGCGCGATCTGCCGCACAATCAGCACAACAGACATGAATGCACATGATGGCCTGCCGGCCAGCAGCACGAAGGGCATGATGGAGGCGCGCATGAATGCTTTTATTCCGTGCAGAATTCTTTTTGCCTGCGCCTGCGTGCTTGCAGCCCCATCCCTTGGGCTGCGGGAGGCACGGACGCAGGACGTTGAGACGCACGGCCCCTCGGCTGAGCAAAAGGCCGAGATTGAACGGGCCGTGCACGAGGCCCGGCAGCAGGATATTCAGAGCGCTGCCGATTACAGGCTCCCCAAGGATTTTTTTGCCCGCATGCTCCCCCTCATCCGGGCCATCCGGCAGGCGCGTCTGACGCCGCCGATGCAGACAAGAAACATGCCGCTCGCCATCACGATCCGCCGCACCGAGGACATGCCGGAACTTCAGGCGATCCTGCAGGCGCACGATATGTCGGCGCGGGATTTTGTCATGGGCCTCACTGCATTTGAAATGACGGCAACCATGAGTGACGCCCCGCCAGCAGACAGGAAGAATGCCCCGAAACTGAACCGCGATAACGTGCGGCTGATCCAGTCCCACCAGGCGCTGACGCAGGCGCTTTTGCATGATCTGGATGAGGATAGCGAGAAACTGCAGTAACCCTCGCCATGATGCGGCCCAATAATGCCGTGAAATTATAAAAGTTTTTAAGTATCGCCCTTTTTCAAAACAGGGACATCTTCCGAAGCTTTTTGAAAAAAGCTTCACCAAAAACTTTTACGCGTTTTAACGGAATTCCGCTCGATATTTCGCCACAGCCGCCTGTGCGCATGCTTCATCCTTCTCGCCGCCCGGCGCGCCAGACACGCCAATGCCGCCAAGGGCCGCGTTATCCGCCACCCGCCGCAACGTCACCCCACCGGGCACGAACAATACTTCGGGAATGGTATTGAGCGCCCCGTTGGCAGGCCCCGTTACCTTGGCGGCAATCAGTTCACTGGTGGTGTTCATGTTAAAGGCCAGGCCATAGGCAAAGGCGGTATAGGCCTTGCGATAGGAGACGGACAGCGATTGCAGCGGCACGCTATCCCCCTTGATGACGGCCTGCTGATGCCCGCTCGTATCAACCACCGTGGCCGTGACGGAGTAACCCTGTGCGGCACAGGTCCTGACCGCTTCTTCCGCCAGTTGGGCGGCCAGTTGCCAGTCAAGCTTGGGGGTCAGGACCACATGGCCCTGCGCATGGGCGGCAGGCGCCACCATAATGAAGGCCGCCACCAGCCCCTCACGCCACATGCATCGGTGTAATTGCATCATCTGGCGCACTCCCCTCACGCATGGGCAGCATGATGCAAAGCCGGGCCGGTCGCCTGCAACCACAAAAGCCACCGTACACGCAATGGTGCCTGCCCCATGCCGCGGCCGGGGCAGGCATGCGCCCTACAGGCCCAGCGTACGTTTGAGCCCCGCGCAATACGCCTCCATGAACCGGCGCGACAGTTCGGCCTCGGGCACGAACATGTCGAACACATGATAGGCACCGGGCACCACCATCACCTCGGTCGGCACGCCTGCCGCCATGAGGCGACGGCCGTATTCCAGATCCTCGCACAGGAACAGATCCATCGACCCCACGCCAATGAAGGTGGGCGGCAGACCGGTCAGATCCTTTGCCCGCGCGGCGGCGGCATAGGCCGGAGTATTGTCGCCACCCGCAGCCGCGCCCAGATAGGCCTCCCATGCGTATTTATTGGCCGAACGGGTCCAGACAAACTCGCCAAAATCAGGAGCGGGATCGACCTTTGTGGCCGTGCGGTCATCCAGCATGGGGTAGATGAGCAACTGATAGGCCAGCTTGTACTCCTTGCGGTCACGCGCCATGAGCGACAGGGCGGCACTCAGGCCCCCGCCCGCGCTCTCGCCTGCCACTGCCACCTTGTCGCGATTGATGCCAAGCTGTGCCGCGTTGTCATGCACCCATTTGAGGGCGGCGTAGCAATCCTCGATTGCAGCGGGATATTTTACCTCCGGCGCCAGACGGTAATCGACCGATACGATCACGAAGCCCATCTTGCTCGCCAGCACCTGGCATTTGGGGTCATCGACCTCCGGGTGGCCCGATACCAGGCCCCCACCGTGGATATAGACCATGGCCGGGGCATCGGGCTGCCGCGTGCGGGGGCGATAGACCAGCACGCGCACATCCGGCGCGCCTGCGGGGCCGGGAATGTATTCTTCCTGCACTTCCACATCTGGCAGGGGCTTGCCTTCGATCAGGCGCACCGATGTCATGAAGATTTCGCGCACTTCGGGCAGGGAGCGGCCGGACAGGCCATCGAAGGACGGCATCTTCTCCAGAATGGGCAGGAATTCGGGATTGACGACATTTTTGGGCATGGTGAAAGTCCTTTTTCATCACAGGTTACCCTTTGGGGGCGGCCTCGACGCAGGAACCGTCACGCACGGCGGCGTGAGCAGCCATGATCAGGATCAAACAATATTGGCCACATATGAATATAAAATATAAAAATATAGGATTCCTCTATCTATTATATTTTAAAAACAACTTATTTTTAATGAATGTAGATCATATAGAGATAACGAATATGATGGCAATTCATACGATTATAAAACAATATTCAAAGCCACGCTCATTTACGTCAGTCACGACATACCTGAACTGATGTGCCACCCCATGCATGCCGCCTCTTCACCCACAGGGTCACGGGATAAAAATGCCTCCGACCCGCCACACAGGCGCGTATTATGAATGCTGGAACCAGTCATTAAATGGTTTGTGCAGGATTACTTGCCATTTCCTGATGATTTCATCGTTCTGTTCAATACTCAGAACTGAATGGAACCCAAGGGCCATCGCCATCAGGCCCATCACGCCACCAAATATGTCAGCCCGGTTCCGAACCACCGCCTTCACATCGCGTTTGATGCCAATACCGGAATTTTGTGCCGGTGCATGACATGGCCAGTCACAAGATCAAAAAGAACATAACAAAAACAAATCGCGCATAAATTGATTATTTTATGCAAATTAAAAAAAATAAATCCCACATGCGTTTTTTATGCATATAACATATGCCTGTTTATAAATGGGAAAGGATAGCCATTGTCAGACATTACGGCCCTTGTTCTTGATGCTGGTCTCTTTGTTCTTCTCCCGTGGGGGTTGTGGCGACTGCTTGGGCGGACAATACCGATTGTTGTCCTGCCCATCCTGCTTGGCATCATCCTGGCCGTTATGCATGCGCCCGTGCAGCGCTTTGGCATTCCCTCCGTCTATGGCGACAACCTTGGCTGGCTGGCCGTTCTGGTGCTGGCCTTTACCGCCGGGCTTGAAATGTGGCAGTCGCCCGATGCCCATGTCTCGGCCCACACCATCCCCGCTCCGCCGCTGGGGCGCCTGCTGGGCGGCGCGGCCGTAGCGCTTGGCGGGCCGTTCCTGCTCGGCTCCATTCTGGTCTACTGTTTTTTCCTGCCGCTTCACGGCTGGCAGCCGCCGCATGTGGGGCCGGTGGTGGGGGCCATGGCCATCGGGCTGTGCATTGCAGTCAGCGCCCTGCCGGTGCTGATCGGCATCGTGCGCGAGCTTGACCCCACCCAGCGCTCCATCGGGCAGCTTGCGCTCAAGCTGGCAGTGGTGGATGACGCGGCACTGTGGATCGGGCTGGTGCTGCTTCAATTCGCCGCTCGCGGCCCTGCCGCCCTGCATGGCTGGACCGGGCTGGAGGCCGTGGCCGTCGCCCTGCTCGCACTTCTGGCCTTTGCGGGCAACTGGGCCACGCGCAACATGCCCAATCCGCCTGCCATCATCATCTGGCTGGCGGTGCCACTCTATCTGGCCGCAGGCTCATGGGCCAGCATGCAACTGGGGCTGCATGAACTGATCGGGGCCTATTTTGCCGGCGCGCTCATGCCGCCGCGCTGGGTGGCGCGCCTGCCGGTGGAACAGGTGGGCACGTTCTCGCTCATCTGGCTGGCCCCCATGTTCTTTGGCCATAGCGGGCTGCACATCAATGGTGATGCGCTGACCTGGCCCTCGGTCATGGCGTCGCTGATGCTGGTGGTGATTTCCGTGCTGGCCAAGATGGCCTCGGTCTATGCCTTCCCGCCCGCGCCCGACCTGTCGCGGCGGCAGGCGCTCAGCGTGGGCGCGCTGCTGCAATGCAAGGGGCTGATGGAAATCGTGGCCGCCACCATCCTGCACGCGCAGGGCATGCTGTCGGACTTCGCCTTCGCTTCGCTCATGGTACTCGCGGTCATTTCCACCGCGCTGACCGGCCCGCTGTTTCGCCTGTTCGCGCCGCGCACGGGGGCGACGGGGCAACTGCGCTAGGTCCGCGCCCTCACACCATCCCGTCCGGGTTTCGCTCCCCAGCAAGAAATAACCGGAATATGGCGCGAACCAACCCGAAGTCTGTGGTCAGGGTCCGGGCATCATACAGATCGCCCAGAACGGGAATCATATCAGGCGCGGTCGTGGCGCAATAAGGTGTTTTAACATCATAATCATCCTCTTCCTCACAGCCGAGCGTGAGGAGATAGGTCTGGCGCTCGCCTCTGACCTGAAGATTGGATGACGTTGCCGGATCATCCAGCCCGACCACGCCTGCATGACGTTCCATGCCATCCAGCCGTTCCATCACGTCATCGGGCGATGGATTTTTCATGCTCCCGCCGCTGTCTTCTCCGGGTGCATGAATATTCCAGTACAGCTTCATGTTCCGTATTCCTGCCTATTCAGGGGTGATATCATCCAGCCGGTCCACGCGCCACAGGGTGGGGAACATCCGTATCCACAACCCGGTTATGACCAGCGTGCCGATACCCCCCAGCGCCACGGCCTCGACCGGACCGATCAGGCTGGCCAGCATGCCGCTCTCGAACTCGCCAAGCTGGTTGGATGACCCGATGAACAGCATGTTCACCGCCGAGACCCGCCCGCGCATGCTGTCAGGCGTGCGCAGTTGCACCAGGGCGCTGCGCACCACCACGCTCACCACATCAGCCGCCCCCAGCACCGCCAGCGCAATGATGGACACCGCCATGGAGCGCGAAAACGCAAACACCACCGTGGCCAGCCCGAATACGGCCACCGCCATGAACATGCGCGCCCCGGCCCGGTGGTTGAGCGGTTTCCAGACCAGGATGATGGAACACGCCACCGCCCCGATGGCGGGCGCGCCCCGCAAAAGCCCCAGCCCCACCGGGCCTGCATGCAGGATGTCACTGGCATAGACCGGCAGCATGGCGGTAGCACCGCCGAGCAGCACGGCAAACAGGTCAAGCGATATGGCGCCCAGCATGTCGGGCCGCGCGCGCATGAAATGCGCCACCTCGACAAACGTGGCCAGCGAGAGCGGCACCCGCGGCCGGGACTGGAACACAAGCCGGATGCACAGCGTGCCCACGCACGCACAGGCAAACCCCAGCGCGCACACAAGGTAGCACACCCCTGCCCCCGCCCCGTAAAGCAGGCCGCCCACCGAAGGCCCCGTCACCGCCGCCGCCTGAAACAGCGAGGAGGACACCGCCGCGGCACGGGGAAACACATGGGCAGGCACCAGCGATGGCAGGAAGGTCTGCTGGCAGGGCATCTCGAACGCACGGGCCGCGCCAAATATCATCACCATGGCATAGATCATCCACGGCGTGGTCCAGCCACCAAACGCGGCAATGGCCATGAACAGCGCCGAGAGCGCCTCGATGGCCTGGCATGTCACCACGATCACGCGCCGGTTGAAGTGGTCCGCCGCATGCCCCGCAGGCAGCAGAAGCCCCGCCATGGGCAGGAACTGCGCCAGCCCCACCAGCGCCAGCGCCGTGGTGCTGTGAGTGAGCGCATAGATCTGCCACCCCACGGCCACGGCCTGCACGCAGGCTGAAAAGGAGGACGCCGTGCGGGCGGCAAGAAAAGCCAGCAGCCCGGGATGGCGGTGCAGCGGCAGGGAGGGAGCGGCAGGCGGAGCGGAAGCAGGAGGCATGATGGCTGTATCCTAACAGCAGCACTCCTGGATATCCTATGCTTTGCCTATCAAAAAAACGCATTCTCCCGTTTGCAAATCCGCCCCAACACGGGCAAAAGCGGTTGCATGACAGACCCTGTAGAGCATGCCACCGTGCCCGGCACACAAGGGGAAGCCCGTGAGTGGCTCGATATCCGCGCCGGCACGGTCGTGGAGGCGCGGCCCCTGCGCGAGATGCGGCCGCACACCTTCTGGCTCACGATCGATTTCGGCCCCCATCTCGGGGTGCGGTCATCGGTGGTGCAGGTCAATCACCGCTATGTCCCGGCCCGGCTGGTGGGCCGCCAGATCTGCGCGGTGATCAACGTGCCGCCCCGGCAGGTTGGCTCCTTCCGTAGTGAAGTGCTGACACTGGGCATGCCCGACAGCAATGGAGAAGCCGTCCTGATCCGCCCGGATGGCCGTGTTCCCGATGGAGGAAAACTTTTCTGATGGCCAAGAGCTACGCAACCGTAACATGGGACCAGCTGCACCGCGATGCCCGACAGCTAGCCAGCACGCTGATGAACCGTGGCCCCTTCAAGGGCATTGTGGCCATCACGCGCGGGGGCATGATCCCCGCCGCGATCATCGCCCGTGAACTCGACTGCCGCCTGATCGAGACCATCTCCGTCGTGACCTATGACGAGGAAAAGATGGGCGAGGCCAACGTGATCAAGAACGCCGAGGCCGCCGGTGATGGCGAGGGCTTCGTGATCATTGATGACCTGGTGGATTCGGGCGTGACAGCCCAGCTCGTGCGCAAGCTGCTGCCCAAGGCGGTGTTTGCCTGCCTTTACGCCAAGCCCGCCGGCCGCCCTATTACCGACCTGTTCGTAGTCGAGGTGCCGCAGGATACGTGGGTGCTCTTCCCGTGGGATACGGCGCCGCTGTTCATCCCGCCGCTGGCCAGCAAATCGGTCGAGAAAGCCTGACCTCTCCCTTAATACCCGGCCCATTACACGACGTGTTGTTCGCCGCCCCCGCCTGCCCGGCTTGCCCGATGCAGGCGGGGGCGGTATTTTTTTGCAAGAATGTGCTTGCCAGAATGGCCCTTGCCCCATAGGTTCCCGCTCGTGGTCACGGGGCGTGGCGCAGCCTGGTAGCGCGCGTGTTTTGGGTACACGAGGCCCCCGGTTCGAGTCCGGGCGCCCCGACCATATCCTGGGAGTGACAATGCTCATGCGAGCCCGGATTTACAGGCAATCAAAGCCCGCTGGCCAGTCTGGCCAGGCCATGACCCATACATGGGTGCTGGATTACGGGCAGAACCGCCCGCGCCATGTCGATTCCCTCATGGGCTGGACCGGCAGCACCGATACGCCATCGCAGCTACAGCTTCAGTTTCCCGACCAGAACAGCGCCATTGCCTATGCCACCGCGCAGGGCATTGCGTATGACATCGAGATCCCCGCCCCGCGCCATCGCAGGCCAAAGGCCTATGCTGATAATTTCCGGTATGACCGGATACAGAACTGGACGCATTAGGCGCGATCTGGCACAAGGGCAGGCTCGCGCCCTTAGCTCAGTTGGATAGAGCAACAGCCTTCTAAGCTGTGGGTCGCTGGTTCGAATCCAGCAGGGCGCGCCATTTTTCAATGACTTAGCAGCTAAAAAGTTTGCACGGTTTGCAGATGGTTTGCAGTGCACTATGGCTCATTGCGGTATCGACCTACCCCAGACGACCCCGCGTTGCAGCGATCGAGACCACCTTGCTGGTCTCCCTCTGCTGATGCTGCTCCCACAGTTGCATACCTGCGACCGCGACCTCGGTGCGACGCGGAAGATATGTGTCTATGATCCGCTGGCAGTAATCGATCCCATGGCCGCTGATAGAGGCGATCTGTGGTGTAGTTGCGCCTGCTTCCGCCAGACGCACGATACCTGTGCGACGAAGGTCGCGACGCTGCCGATGGCTCTCCGCCAGCTGTTCTCTGACTTCCTCCTTCGAGAAACCTTCACGAAAAAGCTGTCTGGCTGCCCCCTGTGCCATCCTGGCTATGATCTGATCCCATGCCCGACAGAAATTTCGCCGCGCCCATTTCTTGCCAGTAGGGCTTGGTACCAGAAGCTTGGGGCTTTGCCTGCCAATTCTGCCTACGAGATTAACAGGGCTGCTTATCGCTTCTCGTTCAATCTGACGCATGCGCTCTCGCAGCATCCCCGCCAATCTCTCATGCACAGGAACATCCAGCAGCGTCCCTGTCTTGGATTGTTGCAAGGCTATGAACAGCCGTCCGTCGCGTTCGGAAATACGAGAAGCATCCATGCTCAGCACATCGCTGGGCCGCTGGACGGTATAAAGCAGCAGCATGTAGGCGAGTTGAAGCGAAGGACGGGCGCGGACAAGAAAAGCATCCTCCATCTCATAGCTCCATATCTGCACGCGACTGGCTATGTGCAGCCGACCGAATCGCTCAGCAACATTCTCAGTCACGATCCCCTGTTCCTTTGCCCGCGCAAGAAGGATCTGCAACAAAGACAAGATCTGGTTGGCCTTGCGTGGCGTACCGCGCATGCGCTTTTTGATCGCCTTTACTTCCTGACGCGTAATCGCTCTGGCGGGGATGTCTCCCCAGTCATCACGCATGCGGTCCAGGTAGCCGCGATAGAGCCTGCGGGTGCTCTCGCGCAGCCTGCCCTGCACTTCTTCATCCCCCAGATAATCCACGATCAGGGCGGCGATCGAACCGGGCACGATACCCGCCTCGGTCACTGGATCCTGAAAGCTGAGGCGCTCAAGGGCCGCCTCGCGCGTATGACCAAGGAATTTCTTGGTCGCACGATCATAAAAATACTCAATTACCGAACCGTCGCTGCGCTTCTTGCGCACGACGTTCAACCCGGTTCTGCGGGAGCGTGGCATTCATTCTCTCCACTAGAGATGGCGTCATGACCAGGCTTTCTGCAGAAACGGGGGCACTGGTTGCAGCCGGTGCCCCCACCCCGATTCCAGAAGCCTGATCGGCGTATAGGTCGAGCAAGTTGCGATCCCACGTCAACCTGCCGCCCCGGCCGCCGCGCGGGCGCGCGGGCGGCCACCATCCCTGCTTTACTTCGTCATCAAAGGTGGATGTGCTGACCCCAAGGTATCGCGCCGCCAGTTCTTTGGTCAGGTAACGGGGCCAAAATGGTAAGCTCTCAGCCCCTGCCATTGTCCTCGCTCCCTTTCTGTAACCATGCCTGCACACCACGCGCCCGGATCAGCCTGACATCGCCCTCCCTGACCAGAGGCCCACGGAAAACAATCCTGCTGGGTCCGCCGTCCTCGGCGACGATGCCGAGGTATTCACCCTGCCCGTTGCCGTAGATCTCGACATCGTAGATCTCGCGGCCGAACTCGAGCTCCCGCAGGCATGGGTGCGCCTGGTCATTGAGGGCATGAGGTTTCAGGCTGTTGATTTTCACTGAGAACTGACCCGGGTAGGGCGGAAATTTTCATCGAGATTTGACCCATGCCTTCACACTCCCCGGCAGCATCTGCTGGGGGTTTGAGGAGTGATTGACATGGAGCTTCTGAGTGTGATCCGTCGGTGGCACTGCCGGGATCATCTTCCGATCCGCGAGATCGAACGCCGGACGGGACTGTCACGCAATACGATCCGGAAATATCTCCGGGCACAGAGTATTGAACCACGGTTTCAGGTTCCCGAACGTCCCAGCCGACTGGACCCGTTTGCTGACAGGCTGAGGGGATGGCTGGTCCTGGAAGCCGCTCGCCCCCGCAAGAACCGGCGCACGGCGCGACGACTGCATGAAGACCTTGTGGCGCTGGGTTATGATGGGTCCTACGGACGGGTGGCCGCTTTCATCCGGCAGTGGAAACACGAACAGCGCCAGGCACGCCAGACAACGGGTCGGGGTGTTTTCGTGCCCCTGTGCTTCCAGCCCGGGGAAGCCTTCCAGTTCGACTGGGGCGAGGACTGGGCGGTGATTGCCGGGCATCGCGTCAAGCTGCAGGTTGCCCACACCAAACTGTCCTTCAGCCGGGCCTTCATACTCAGGGCCTATCCCCTGCAGACCCACGAGATGCTTTTCGATGCGCTTACCGAGGCCTTCCGCGTGCTCGGTGGCGTGCCGCGGCGGGGTATTTTTGACAACATGAAGACCGCCGTGGACCGGATTGGGTCGGGCAAGGCACGTCAGGTCAATCTGCGCTTCATGGCCCTGGCCAGCCATTATCTGTTCGAGGCGACCTTCTGCAATCCGGCAGCCGGATGGGAGAAAGGGCAGATCGAGAAGACCGTGCAGGATGCCCGGCGCCAGATCTGGCAGGATCTGCCTGCCTTTCCTGATCTGGGGGCGCTGAACGCCTGGCTGGAAGCCCGCTGCCTGGACTGTTGGGAACGGCTGCAGCATGCTGAATTGCCGCACAGCGTCTCCGAGGTCCATGCCAGCGAACGTCCCCACCTCATGATCCCGGGGCGGCCCTTTGACGGGTTTGTCGAACAGACCAAGCGCGTCTCACCAACCTGCCTGATCCAGTTCGAAGGCAATCGCTACAGCGTGCCGGCCTCCTTTGCCAATCGTCCGGTCAGCCTGCGGGTTTATCCCGACAGGCTACGCATTATCGCCGAAGGGCAGGTTCTGTGCGTGCATGACCGGATCATCACGCGTTCGCATGGTGTGCCAGGCCGCACGGTGTATGACTGGCGGCATTATCTGGCGGTCATCCAGCGCAAACCGGGCGCCCTGCGCAATGGCGCGCCGTTTACCGAATTGCCAGCCGCCTTCCGGACCCTGCAGGATCAACTGCTCAGGCGGCCTGGAGGCGACCGGGAAATGGCTGAAATCCTGGCCCTTGTGCTGCAGCATGATGAGCAGGCTGTCCTCTGCGCGGTTGAACTGGCACTTGAAGACGGCGTGGCGACCAAGACCCATGTTCTCAATACGCTTCATCGCCTGATCGATGCCAAGAGAACCGTGGTTCCCCGGCTTGATGCCCCACAGGCCCTGGTGCTCGCACACGAACCGTGCGCCGATACAGGGCGGTATGACATCCTGCGAAGGGACAGCCGCCATGCGTCATGATCCTGCTGCTGCTTCACTTGTCGTCATGCTCCGTGGATTGCGGATGTATGGCATGGCCCAGGCCACGGCCGACCTCATCGAGCAGGGCGCGCCCGCCTTCGAGGCGGCCATCCCCATCCTCTCGCAGCTCCTGAAGGCGGAACTGGCCGAACGCGAAGTCCGCTCCATCGCCTACCAGACAAAGACCGCCCGGTTCCCCGCCTACAAGGACCTGTCCGGGTTCTCCTTTGCCGATACGCAGGTCAACGAGCCCATGATCCGCCAGCTCCATGGCGGGGACTTCATCGAGCGTGCTGAAAATGTCGTGCTGATCGGTGGCCCGGGAACCGGGAAAACCCACCTGGCGACCGCGCTGGCCATCCAGGCGATCACCCATCACCGCAAGAAGGCGCGCTTCTGGTCAACGGTCGACCTGGTCAATGCGCTCGAACAGGAAAAGATCGCCAACCGGGCCGGGCAGATTGCCGACAGGCTGCTCCGCCTGGATCTCGTGATCCTTGATGAACTCGGTTATCTCCCCTTCAGTGCATCAGGGGGCGCCCTGCTGTTCCATCTGCTCAGCCGCCTCTACGAGCGCACCAGTGTCATCATCACAACCAATCTCAGCTTCAGTGAATGGGGTGATGTCTTTGGTGACCCGAAGATGACGACGGCGCTCCTCGATCGGCTGACCCATCACTGTCATATCCTCGAGACAGGAAATGACAGCTACAGGTTCCGCGCCAGCACCGCCGCGTCAAAAAACAAAAAGGACAGATCCTCTTCTTGACCGCCCGCCTCACTATGCCTGAAATAGCATCTGGCTGGGTCAATTCCTGATGAAAAACCCGGGTCAGTTCTCAGTGAAAATCAACAGATAACGCCATCAATCGTTTGAGTGCGGACAAGCTGTCGACCACCGGCTTCGACCACCTCCGGCTTGATGGCTCGGTTTACCCCCAGCCCGAGACCGGAGCCGATATTTGTGACGCCGGCTGCCGCGAAAGGCTCGATGTGGCCAATCGGGCAGTCACCGGCGGCATCCTCGTGCACCGCCCCCACCGTGAGAGCATTAACCGACTCAGCCGGGCTAAGCAGCGAACGGGTGCCCTTCGCTTTCTCGATCGACCTAAGGATGACAACCTGGCGCTCGAGCTCGGCTGCATCTTCGAACTCTTCGCAGGATTCGTAGCTGTCAAGGTGGAACTGCGCATTGCAGTTTCCGGTGCTCACGACGAATAAAAGGTCGTATCGATGGGCTAGATAGTCCAGCAGCTTCGCCCAAGGGCTCGCACCTCGAACGAATGGCGCCTCTTGATCACAGATAGAATGGTTGATTACCACCACGCGACGGCCAAGCGGCTCGCCGCCAAGACCTTCGACAAGGGCTGTCACCGCCCGATACACCATCAGGATCGGCAATTTGTTTGGGGGAGTGCACTCCTCGTTTGCTCCTTGAGGCGCAGCGAGGATTGGCACTACCTTGAGGAGCCGGGGGATTGGATCCTGTTCGGAGGCAAGATCGCCGTGGATGATAAGTGACGCCATGGCGGTGCCGTGTTGACGCCGCCTAACCGGTGACATCGCGCCGGTTACGTCGACTTCCTCGATATCAACTCGGTTCGCGAGAAGAACGTGGTTCTGAACAGGATAGCCATCCAAGAGGGCTGCCACCGGCTCGCGCTCGTCGACCGCCGTCGGAATAGGACGAATATCGATGGGATTGTCGATGGGATTGCGCGGATCCGTCGTGTAAAGCGACTGTGGGCGGACCCGCATCACTTTGTCGGCATTCGCCAAGGGGCCGCGCAAAGAACCAAGCTGCCGCGCTCGGTTACCTGGTAGTTCGACCAGCGCCGCCTGGTAGCAGATTGGCTCAATTGTGGCGAAATCAAGCACTTCGCCACCGACCGAGTCCATCAGTGCCTCGACGTAAGCCTCTGCGCTTTCCCTTAGCTCGGATGATTCCCTAAACCAGAGATCAAGCTCCAATCGGACCGGTCGATCGGGATATCGCTCAAGCATCCGGTTGACGTAGGCTTGGGAAATGGGATCCACCCGGTCTCGCGCCGACCACGTTCGAAGGTCAGAAAGGTAACCGAAAAGCGCCCACCAGTTGCCGTCGTCGGTTGGTTTCGGACGGCCTGCGATATAACGATTCCAAAGAGCAAGAACACGCTGGAGCCCGCCGATTGTGGGCATGGTCACATAGAGCAGTGTTTCTCCTACTGCGGAGCCGTCGCCCTCTACATCTTCATCTTCCTCATCGACGTCCTCTCCCCTGAAGGGACTGCCGTCTTGCGCCTCGGTAAGCCACTCGAGGCCGACCTGCCTTGCGGCAGTAATGAACTTCGCCACTGGCCCAATGACCTCGAAGACCAATGCACGATCGGGGCTGACCTCGGAAGGACGGGTGGACAAGTCGGCGCCACTCAGAATGTCATCGACGCTTCGTTCTAACGCATTGAACTTGTTACCTAATCTGATCCTCTGCGTCTCCGAAGAGAAGGCTCGAGGAAACCGGGGTTTCCTTCCCTTTATTCGCTTCTGGCTTTCGGATTCTCGCCGCATTCTTACGATTGGTCGTTGTGCCAACTGCGTTTATCCCACTTACTCGCCGCCGCCGCTCCCATGAGGCTACAGCCTCCTTGAAGGCCAGCGCCGGGGTCTTCTTACCATAAGATAAAACGACTTTGCGACGAGCGTCGAGAGTTATGGCTTCTATTTCGGAGAAAGTTTCACCCGAGAATAGTTCAATGAACTCTTTTGCGGTCATGCCGATATCGCCGAAAGTCTTATTGGTTCTGGCCAGCCACTCCTTCAATTCGGTAGCGCCAGGTGCTGGAAGCGTTAGTCGGACCTCGAACCGTCGCCAGACTGCTCGATCAAGCAACTCCGGATGATTCGTGGCACAGACCACCACGCAGTGGGTCGGCAGTGCGTCCATGTGCATCAGAAGCGAACTTACCACGCGCTTGATTTCACCGGTCTCCTGCGCGTCAGAGCGCTCCTTGCCGACACTTTCGAACTCGTCGAAGAACAGGACACACGGCATGCGTGATGCGTACTGCACAATCTCCTGCAGCCGAGAGCCGGTCTCTCCCAGATAGCTGCCGACGAGTCCTTCATAGCGGACCGTGAGGAACGGCATGCCGAGTTCAGCTGCGAGGGCTTCAGCAAGACTGGTCTTGCCAGTACCCGGCGGTCCCACCAGTAGCACCGTGTGACGCGGTTCAAGTGAGTGCGATCGGAGAAGCGACGTCTGCGCGATCTCGGCGATAAGCTCCCGAACCTCACTACGGATTGCGCGACTGTGAACCAGTTCATTGATCCGACGACGCGGAAAGGTCTCACGGAGCAGAAGCTGCAAACTGTCGGGCAACATGGGCGATTCTCTGTCGGTGGAGCACGGGGCAGAAACAGCGCGACCTACGGTCGGGGACGTACGTCTTACGAGACGAGAGGCGAGGCCATGCTTCTGCTGGAAGTGCGCTTCCTCAATGAGCGCGGTCATCGTGTCCTTAATGCGCCCATGATCATTGTCGCGTTGGCCGACGCTACGTAACCGGCGGACGTTTCGCTGATCGTTCATATTATGATCCCCTGCTCGCAGGGCGTCTCGTGCGAGAGCTCGAGCCCTGCAGCTCGCACGCACCACCAGTTGAATCTTGCATCAGGAGCATCGATTAAGCAAGCGAGACAATGCCTCGTTCGCGGGCGAAGGATATGCATTCTGCTATTACGCTACGGGTGGCGCCTCAACGCGATTGCAATGCGATCACTAGCCTGAAGTGGCTGCGTTAAGTTAGAATTGGGCACGTCCGCCATGCGTAACGGTGCTCAGGGTCCTTATGGTCGGAAAGAGGACGTTAGCTGATATTTCGCATTTAAATGAATCTTATTTTTGCCAACCATGCAGCTTCATAAGAGCTGCAGCATGCTGGCGCAATGTTTTATTCCCTTTCTTAAGAATGCCACGCAGTTCCGCTTTTTTCCGCATGTAGACCCTTGCGAATCCCGGATCATATCGGGTGATGGACGCCGTATTATCGATCAGGTCTGCCAGCTTGATGGTCTGACCTTCGGCCGAGGCCTCGGTCAGATGATCCCGATCCATCGCCTTGCGCACCTTGCGGTAGCCGTCTTTCGGTCGGCTGACATCTGTCACCATCTCGACCAGGGCTGCCACGTCCTCACCAAATGCAGCCCTGATCTCATCCAGCGTGACTGGTGTATCTTCCACCACGTCATGCAGGAGCGCTGCTGCGATCACCTCATCGCGAGCACCGACCTCCTTCACGGTCTGCGCAACACGGCGCGGATGCACGATGTACGGATCACCCGTGTATTTGCGGCGCTGGTCGATGCTGGCGTGTGCCGCTGCGGCAAATGCATCGGTCCGTGAGATCAAATCCGTCATCCGTCGATAATCCCATAAAATCCAGATAGGTAGAATATGACACAGCGAATGCTCGGCTGTCGTCCTGCGCAGACGCGTGCGGGCCAGCCCTCCATGTCGGCCATGCGTGGCTTCATGGCCCGGCAGGCCCCTGCCCGGCTTGACCGCGGCCATATCGATCCTGCCCCGCTGCTGCTGGGTAATGACATGCTGGGCGACTGCACCTCGGCCGGGATCGGCAACCATATCCGCGCCACGTCCGCGCTGGGCGGCTTCCAGACCGACATCACCACAGCGCAGGCGGTGGCGTTCTATTCCCGCTCCACCGGCTATGTGCCGGGCACCCCGGCCACGGATCGCGGCGGCGTGGAGGTCGATGTGCTGACCACGGCGCTGCGCGATGGGTATGCCGTGACCAACCAGACCCTGTTCCCGCTGTGGGGCAGCGCGGATCCGGGTGACCTGAATGGCATGCGCAATGTCATGGCAGGCCTGTCGGCGGCCTATCTCGGCGTGCAGCTGGCTGACGCCGATCTGTGGGAGGACGAGAACGGCGCACTGGCTCCGGTGTGGGATACCGACACCCCGGCCGGGCATGGCGATCCGAACCCTAATCCCGCGAACGGCCATTGCCTGCTGGGCTGGGATTACACCGGCACCGATGACACGGACATCGTGACCCTGCTCACCTGGGGCACCACGCAGCGCGCGACTTGGCGCTGGATGCGCTCGCGCATCATGGAAGCCCATGCGCTCGCCTGGCGCCAGCTGCTGCCCGCCACGGCTCTGGCACCGAGCCAGCCGGACTGGGAGGCGCTGGTCGCGGCCAATGATGCGTATCTGAGGGGGGTGGCGTGAGGGCGGTCTTGGCACTGGCCTGCGCCCTCGGCCTATCTGCCTGCGCCCATCAGGCATCCGTGCAGACCACGATCCCGCAGGCCATGGCATCCATCCAGTCCAGCCTGGCGCAGGCCGGGGTAGTGTCGGTCTCGCATGCCGGCGAGTGGACGGCGGAGCAGGATGCCCGATTCACGCACGCCGTGCGCACAGCCCAGTGCAGCCAGCACACGCCCGACCCGGTTGTGGGCACGATTGCAGGCGACGTGACGCTACAGCTCTCCGGCCAGTTCACGCAGGGCGGCCAGTTCAGCGTAGGAGCGGCCACCACTGTGCCTACGTTCGGGGTGCAGGCGGATGCCAGCCGGACGCGCGGGCAGGCCATCAGCCTGCCGGTGGCCTATGCGCCGTTGTCGTCCATGCCTGATGTGGAGATGGGGCGACAACTTGGCTACGAGGCGTCCGTGTTCGCCCAGAATGATGATGTCCGACACGCCGAGGCCGCACGCCTGATCGCTGACCGAGAAGCCCTGCGGCGCAAGGTGCAGCTAATGATTGATACCTGGAACACCGGCAAGTGCGGTGGACAGGCGCCGCTCGTTCCGTTCGTCGGCCAGAGGCCATAACTGCAAACGTCTCGACTCGTGTAAACGAATCGAGACGCCTATAAACACCATAGATGCAAAACATCCCCTTGTTTTTAAAGGAAATGCCAGTGCCTTCTAAGCTGTGGGTCGCTGGTTCGAATCCAGCAGGGCGCGCCAGATTTCAATGACTTAGCAGCTGACACTTTTGCATCTTTTGCAGTGCGCTATGGGTCATCCGGCCCATTTTGCGGCATGGCGGCCTATGCCTTTTTTCTAAGCTTTTTGCAAAAAGCTTCACCAAAAACTTTCTTATTTAGCGGCCCGGTTTGCCTGTGCCTGCAGCGCAGGCAATTAAAAAGGCCCGGGAATCATTCCGGTCACCATGGCCCTCAGCGCCGTGACCGCCTCAGCCGCCACGATGCTGGCCGCCTTCATTGTGGCTTGAACCATCAAACGTGGCATGAGCCGCAACCGGGAAAGCGGTGCCAATCGACATGATGAGTTTGCTGCACAGGGCATATATTTGAATTTCATCAAATATTACCTGATTTCAGCCCTATAGAATACATTAAAGCCAATGCCGTTGAAGACGCGACAGCCCCGACCGTCAGGATGGATGGTCGATCGTGATCGGGGCTGCCATCGCCAGAACCTGCATGATTCCAACGACAGGCCCTTATACGGAAAATATTCCTAAAAAACTGATAATCAATATCGATTCTATCCTTCTTTGAAAAACTTCCAGCCTGAAAAAACACCAGTTTTTTAAAAAGCCCTCACCGAAAACGCCCCTTGAGAACGCCTTTTTACTCAATGCAGGTGAAATGTAACCGGCAGCAGAACATGCGTACCCTCCAGCGGGTGCCCCTGCGGGGTGCACTGCACCTTGCGCGCAGCGGCAAGGGCCGTGCTGTCCAGGTCATCATAGCCGGTACCGGATTTCAGGCTGACCTGTGTTACCTGCCCCTCGCTGCCCAGCACGACATCAACCATGGCATTGCCTTCCTCATGCATGTGTCGGGCCATGGCGGGATAACGCCAGGCGGGCGGCGTGCAATGGGGCGCGGCTGGTGCTGCCGCCATTGTCTGCGCCGTGCTGGGCGCTCCTGGCCCATTCTGCGTTAGCGCCGGGGCTGACCCGGCCGGTGCGCCAGTGGGCCGGAGGGGGGGAGAAGCAGACAATGGCCTGGACCGCGCAGCAGCAGGCGCGGCAGGCATTACGGCAGGCCGCGCGGCAACAGGCGGCGTGGCCATGGCTTTTGGCTGTGGCTGTGGCTGTGGCTGTGGCTGTGGCTGTGGCTGTGGCTGTGGCTGTGGCTGTGGCTGTGGCTGTGGCTGTGGCTGTGGCTGTGGCTGTGGCTGTGGCTGTGGCTGTGGCTGTGGCTGTGGCTGTGGCTGTGGCTGTGGCTGTGGCTGTGGCTGTGGCTGTGGCTGTGGCTGTGGCTGTGGCTGTGGCTGTGGCTGTGGCTGTGGCTGTGGCGTAGCCTCCGGGGGGGGCGCCGCAACCCCTGGCCGGTCAAAAAAGACCTGAATGCTGTTTTTTTCCGCTGGCGCCGCGGGCACGGGTGTGCGGGCGGGCAGCAGCCACGCGGCAACCAGCCCATGGCCCAGCACGGCGGCCATAATGGCCCAGCTTGCAAGCAGCCGCCCCCGCCCCCAGCCCGTGGGGCCGGTTGGCGTGACGAGAATCCTGCCTGCCGTTCTGTCCTGCTGCTGCACGCTTCCATCCATTGGGGCATGGGCGCGGACTACCTTGTCATTTGACAAAAAGCCCCCGACCTCCGAGAACACTCTCCTGTTACCGCCTTCTTCTTACAACCGCAAAGAACCTGTCCATCATGGACCAAGCCCGCCACCCCTTCATGCATGACATGCCTGTGATCCGCTGGGTCATGGTGCTGTGCGCGTGTCTGGGGCTGTGGGGTCAGTTGCTGGTTGAAAGCCGCAGCCTGCCCGGCGAACTGCCGCGCGGCACCATCATGCGGCTGACGGGAATCGATATTGCTCCCGTCACCATGCGAGCGGACCGGCACGCCACGCCGCCGCATCACCACATGGTGATGGCGGATGAACCCGCCCCCCATCAGCATGGCGATACGGCCCCGCACGGCCACGACCATGCCGAAGGCTGCCCGCTCTGCCCGCTCCTGCACCTGCCCGCCCTTGCGCTGGTGGTTCTGCCCTTCCTGCCCATGCCACCCATGACATGGGCCGCCCACCGGCATGAACCCCGCCAGCCCCGCGCGCCCCCTCCCACTCCGCTGGGGCTGCCCCCGGCCTGCGGGCCACCTTCCATCTCCTGAACTCACGCGCTGCCGCATGCCCTGTTGGGGCGTGCGTGTTTTTCGTTTTCCTGTTCAGGACATGAAAAGTGACTTCCATGAAAAAAACGGCCACCCCCCTCGTGGTGGCCGCAGGCGGCTGCATGCTGGCAGTCTCCCTGCACCCGCTGGGCGCGCGCGCCCAGACCACCGTAACCCTGCCCGGCCTCTCGATCGAGGATACGGCGGACAGCACGCCCATGGGCGACCATCTGCTCTCGGCGTCGTCTCCTTCGGCCTCGCAGCGCACGGCGGCCAGCCTGAGCAGCCCCGATGCCGCCAGCCTGTTTCGCAACCAGCCCGGTGTCAGCACGTATTCGGCAGGCGGCCTCGCTTCCCTGCCCGTGCTCAACGGCATGGCCGATGACCGCGTGGCCACCGTGGTCGATGGCGTGCGCATCGCCTCGGGCTGCCCCAACCACATGAACCCCGCCCTGTCCTTCATCGACCCCGACAGCGTGGACACCGCCACCGCCATTGCGGGCATAACACCCGTCAGCATGGGCGGCGACAGCACCGGCGGTACGATCGATGTCGAGCGCAAGGACCCGCAATTTGCCAAACATGGCAAGGTTCTCGTGACCGGCCACGTCACCGGCACCTATCGCAGCAATGGCGGTGGTTATGGTGCATCGGGCAGCCTGACGGTGGCCAATGACACGTTCAGCCTGCGCTATAACGCCTCCTACGCGCAGGCGGGCGATTATGAAGGCGGTGGCGATGCGGGGCTGGTGCGCTCGACAAGCTACCTGACCTACAACCATGCGGTGACCTTTGGCGTGCACAAGGGCAACCATCTGCTTGCCCTCACCTTTGGCCAGCAGGACACCCCGCATGAGGGGTTTGCCAATCAATACATGGACATGACGAACAACCGCTCCACCTTCGTCAACGGCAAGTATCTCGGCACGTTCGACTGGGGCGAGCTTGAGGCGCGCGGCTACTGGCAGCGCGAGGACCACGCGATGGACTTCCTGCCCGACCGCGCCAAGACCACCCACATGCCCATGAACACCAATGCCCGCATGGCAGGCTACAGCATCAAAGCCACCATCCCATTGGCGGAGGGGCAAACCCTGCGCCTGGGCAGTTCGTTCGACCATTCCGGGCTCAATGACTGGTGGCCGCCGGTGGCGGGCAGCATGATGATGGGGCCCGACACCTATCACAGCATCAATAACGGCCACCGCGACCGTCTGGGCCATTTTGTGGAGTGGGAGGCCGCATGGACCCCGCGCGTAACCACGCTGCTGGGCTTTCGCAATGATCTGGTCATGATGAATACTGGCCCGGTTTCAGGCTATTCCTCCACCATGAACATGATGAACATGGCCAACATCACGGCGGCCAATGCGTTCAACACAACCGACCGGGGCCGGACGGACGTAAACTTCGATGTCACGGCGCTGGTGCGCTGGAAACCGCGCCGCGACCTGACCATCGAGGGCGGCTATGCCCGCAAGACCCGCTCGCCCAACCTGTATGAGCGCTATGCCTGGGGGCGCTCGGCCATGGTCTCGAGCATGATCAACTGGTTTGGCGATGGCAACGGCTACGTGGGCAACCCCGACCTCAAGCCGGAGGTGGCCAATACCGCCTCCATCACCGCCGACTGGCACGACCCCGATGGCGACAGGTGGGATCTGAAGGTCCAGCCCTACTACACCTATACCCACGACTACATAAACGCCTACCATATTGCCAGCGTGCGGCAGTTCAGCACGCTTGGCTTTGCCAACCATAATGCCCAGAGCTATGGCATCAACGGATCAGGCAATTACCGGCTGTGGCAGAATGGCCGCTTTGGCCGGGGCGAGATCGTGGCCAACATCAACTGGGTGCGCGGGCAGGACCTGACCAACGGCGCGGGCCTGTACCACCAGATGCCCACCAACGGCAGCGTCACGCTTAATGAACGGTGGAAGAACTGGAGCGGCCGGGTCGAGATGACCTTCGTCAAGGCCAAGGACACGGTGGACTGGGTGCGCAACGAACCCCGCACCCCCGGCTATGCCCTGCTGGGGCTGGGCGGGCAGTATCACTGGCGCTACATGACACTCGATGCCAGTATCGACAACGTGCTGAACCAGAAATACGAACTGCCACTGGGCGGCTGGTCGCTGGCCGATTACGCCGCCACCGGCAGCCTGCGCGCCCTGCCCGGCATGGGCCGGTCGTTCAATGTGAGCCTGACGGCCAGCTTCTGACAACCAGAGCGGGGCAGCGCTTCAGGTGCGTGTCCCGCTTTCTCCGCCCTGCGTTTCCACCGTGGCGGGCGGCAGCGGCGCGCGGCCTGGGGCCATCTGGCCAAACCAGGCCAGCACCGGGCGCAGGCAGATGCCAAACATGATCAGCCCCGCCACAACGCCCGCCGCCGCCGCACCCTCCAGCCGCCACAGCCGGGTCATGCCATAAACCAGCGGCAGGTAGGTCAGGGTGACGATGATGCGGGCGCGGAGCACGCGCGAGACCTGCCCGATCACGGTCAGCAGCGGCTCGAGCGGCACGATGCCCAGGCCAAGCACCGCGCTGCCCAGCATGAGCATGATCAGGTGGCGGCCACCATGCCAGTGCACATGCAGCATCCATGTCAGCAGGATGTTGCCCATCAGCATCGCAACGCCCATGAGCGCTATGGAAAAACCACCAATCGTCAGGAAAAGCTGTACGGTCACGCGCTTGATGCCATACCAGTCCTGTTTATCACGCAGGCGGATGAATTCGGGGTAAAGGGCGGGCACCATGAGTTGCGCGGGCTTGGCGATCCCTTCGCCAATCTGGCGCGAGACGCGATAGACGGCGGCATCGGCGGGGCCGAGCAGTCCGCCGACGAGCAGCGTGCCAAACTGGTTGAAAACCGAACTCAGCACATGGTTGCCGCTGGTGGAAAGGGTAAAGCGCCAGATGCCCGGCGCATCTCCTTCGGCCAGGCGGGCAAACGGGTTGAAGCGGATGCCACCCGCCAGCCGCAGTTGCAGCAGGCCCAGAAGGGTGCTGGTGGTGAACATGGCCAGTTGCGTCATGCTCCACACCAGCAGGTAATAATCCAGCCCCATATGGTACATGAAGCCCAGCCCCGACCCCACGGTGCGCACCAGCGTGCCCGACAGGTCAACCAGCATGTTCAGCCAGAAGGTGTTGCACAGCCGGAACACCCCTGCCGACCATGAAAAATTCATGAACGCGATGGTGGTCATATACACCATCGCCGCCCCTTGGTCGGCTGCGGGCCAGCCCATGGCGGTGCCAAACAGCGCCACCCCCAGCGTGCCCACCAGCCAGCCAACCCCGCCACTGAGGTAATCGGCCCGCACACAGAACGCCAGCACACGCGAGAACTGCGCGCGCCGCCCGTTGGTGAAGGGCTCGGTGCCATAATGCAGCAGCGGCTGCCACGATTGCAGGTGGGTTGCGGTCGAGATCGCGGTGCCGAAGGTGGTGACCAGCATGAGCACGCCAAAGCGCGACAGCCCCAGCGCCCGCACCGCCCAGGCGATGTAGAGGAAGCTGCATATGGCATTGGTCGCGCGCCCTGCGATCAGGAAGCCCGTATTGCCAAAAATACGTTTGAGCGCATCGCCCGATTCACTCGCCATGGGTCACCACACGCACAGATACCCGCGCCCGGCGCGAAACCGGACACGTTCCTACAGAACAACAGGGGGAAACGATGGCGCAGGCTCCCTTGGTTCAAGAACGGTCACGGGCCGGAAATGGCATCCGGGCCGACCGCGCGGGGCACTCTAGTGCGCCAGGCCGCCGGGGGCTAGTCCCTGCCGCGCACGGATTGCAAATGAGAGGCAACCGGAACACACGCCAGCGCCCAGCCCAGGGCCATGAACAGCCAGCCCGCCGTGGGCTGGGTCAGCAACGAACTCGTTGACTGCAACGGCCACAGCACCACAACACACGTCACCGCCAGCATCAGCCGCTGCGGATCGCGCGCGGCCCCCACGCCCCGCCATGCCCGCGTCAGCACGCATGCGGCAAAGGCGGCAAACAGCGCCATGGCGGGCACGCCCCCCATGGTGCCCATGAGCAGGTAGAAATTATGCGGATGCAGGTTGCACCCTCCTGCCGCTCCGTGCACGCCTTCACCCACGCCAAGCCAGGGCAGGCCATGGAAATACGCCGGATCGGGACAGGCATGCCTGAATCCGTCAAACCCCAGCCCGAACAGGGGATGGCGCTCGATCATCACGCCCGCGCGGATGAACAGCATGCCATACGGGCTATCGGCAAAGCCCTGCATGTGCGCGACAAAGTTGAGCACCAGCTTGTGGTAGGCCTGCGGGGCCAGCAGCGGCGAAAGGGCCACGGCCCCCGCCCCCAGCGCAACCGTTGCCCCCACCACGGCGCGCAGGCGGGGCACGAGCAGGCCGCACAGCCCCATGGCCAGCAGCAGGTGCAAAAGCGGCATGCGCTGGGCTATCAGCACCATGGTCACCACCAGCCCCAGCAGCAGAATCTCGGCCATGACCCGCCCCCTCGCGCCCTCGCGCCGCGCAAGGTCAATGGCCAGCGGAAACAGGCCCGGCAATGCCGTCATGACCAGCGCATGCCCCGCGCGCGGTGCCCATAACGGGCCGAGCAGCGCGCCATCCGCCCATCGTCCGTACCCCATGAAATTCCGCCCGCACAGATATTGCTGCCAGCACCCCGCCACCAGCCACACGGCCACGGCCCCGTAAGCCCGGGCCAGAATCTGGCGCATGCGCGGATCGGGCAGGACCCAGTGCTGAAGGGCGGCGACAAAGACAAAATACCGCACGAACGCTGCGGCCTGCGCCACGCCATGCCCGGCAATAAAGGAAGCCAGCATGATCTGCACCCACAGGAGTCCGGCCGCCCCCACCCAGCCCTGTCGCAACCAGTTCCAGTCTCGTCGCAGCAGGCAGTGGGCCGCAAACAGGACCGCCACGGCAGTCATGACGATTTCTGCCGGGGCAAGGGCATAAAGCAGCAGCAGCGGCATGGGGATGACCAGCCCGACTGCGATCCGCCGCATCCATCGCTCAACCTGATGCATTCACCCTGCCCATCGTGCCTCTGTCCGCGCCCGGTGTATCGCACCGCCATGCGGAAACAAAATGGATTGGATGCCCGCGCCGCGTTGCGGGGCATAGCGCCCATACAAACTCCCGCCTGCCTGCCGCGTTCAGGCGGTATTCCCCGGAGGCCATGATGCGCCTGATCTCCTGTCCCCTCGCCGCTTTGCTCCTGACCTTGCTGCTTGGCGGCTGTTACGGTCCGGAGCCGACCCACCATAACGGTGAGGGCATACAGGGGCCGCCCCTGCGCGCCAGCCCCTCGGCGCATGCTGATGACAGACCCTGATGAAAATAAAAGTTTCTGGGCGCCGCCTTTTTTCAAAAAAGCGGCGTTTCCTGAAGCTTTTTGAAAAAAGCTCCACCAAAAACTTTTCAAATCAAAAGAGTGCCTGTTTGCAGGGAAAACGTTTTCATACACCTCGCTCCATGGTGTATGTCCTCTAATGCAGGGATGCTGTCCCCTCTCATATAGACCATGATGATGCTTATCATCAGGCCCCATTTTGGCTAAGGGACGACTCATGAGCAAAGACACACCGAATCTTCTCTCGCCCAGCCCGGTCTACAAGCCTTTCCGCTACCCGTGGGCGTATGAGGCATGGCAGACCCAGCAGCAGTTGCACTGGCTGCCCGAGGAAATTCCCCTCGGCGATGACGTGAAGGACTGGAACAACAACCTGTCCGAAACCGAGCGCTATCTGGTCACCCAGATCTTCCGGCTGTTCACCCAGCAGGATACCGAGGTCGAGAACGCCTATATCGACCTGTACATGCCGCGCTTCAAGCCGACCGAAGTGCGCATGATGCTCTCGGCATTCACGAACATGGAAAGCATCCATCAGGCTGCCTACAGCCACCTGCTCGACACCATCGGCATGCCCGAGACGGAATATGCCGCCTTCCTCGAATATGAGGAAATGGCCGCCAAGCATGAGTTCCTCAAGCGCTTCAACATGGAGGACCACTACAACACGGCCCTGTCCATGGCCGTGTTCGCGGGCTTTACCGAAGGGCTGCAGCTTTTTGCGTCGTTTGCCATGCTGCTCAACTTCCCGCGCCATAACCTGATGAAGGGCATGGGCCAGGTCGTGACGTGGTCGGTGCGCGACGAGAGCCTGCACGTTGAATCCATCACGCGCCTGTTCAAGACCTACATGCAGGAATTCGGCCACCAGATCGACAAGCCCGCCGTCGCAGCCGCCATCCATAAAGCCTGCCGCGAGATCGTAACCAACGAGGACCGCTTCATCGACCTCGCCTTCCGCATGGGCCCGGTGCAGGGGCTGAGCGCCGAGGAGGTCAAGCAGTATATCCGCTTCATCGCCAACCGCCGCCTCATCGGGCTTGAACTGGCCCCGATCTATGACGTGCCGAGCAATCCGCTGCCGTGGATTGACGAGATGATGAACGCGGTGGAACACACCAACTTCTTTGAAAACCGCGCCACCGAATACAGCCGCGGTGCGACGCAGGGCACGTGGGATGAAGCCTTCGCCTGAGGCCCCGCCATGCCTGCGCCGGTCATTTGACTGACGGTGGGCGTCTGATCCGCCTGCCCTGTTTTCCGGGCCATCCGCAGGATGGCCCGGCTATCGCTCCTGAATATGTCGAGACAAATGCGGGAAGCAGCCCCATGTCCTATACGCCTGAAGACATTGAACGGCTGGCCAGAAAGATCTTTCAGTTACACTACCCGGACCGGCAATGGACCATCGGGGCAGATGCCCACGCCGCCACGCTGGAAGAGCAGGAACGCTTCCGCACCCTGGCCCATGAACAGGTATCGGGCATGCATCTGTATTAGGCCGGTCTGAATGACGGTGCACCGCGTATCGGCTTAAACAGGCCCGATAACAGGAACTGTACAGGGAAATCGAGATGCGGAAAGCTCTTTTACCTGTAAAATGGAATGAAACGGCATGACGGGTCGATCCCATGTTTCACCCTGATGCACGGGCTGGCTCCATTGCCTGCCTACGGCCTCTAATATTTCCAGAAAGCCCATTAAGGCATTTTCTTTTTCTTTGATAAGTACTTCTTCTGCATTTTGAAAAAAGACAACATACCTGTTTTTGTTCATGATCCATGACAGGTCCGTCAGGATGTCCCAAAGTGCATTGAAGTTTTTACCCGCATAGGACGGTGCATGGAATTTTTTGTAAATTTCATCATAGAAAGCATCATGCGCCTGCATTGACGATCCAGATAAAATGACTGGATCATAGCTATTATAAACATCTGGCTGATGGTCTGTTTTGAAAAGCCACGGGCCATTAATATTGTTCAATACATCTTTTTTAAACATTTTAATTTCTAAAATTATAAGGACATTTTTGACAAGGATGTTTCCGTATAGCCTTATGAAATGCTGTCTTTAAATAAAATGGCCACTCGATACCATAAAAATATGATACAAAATGACATGCACCAGACATACAGGCGACACATGCCCCCGTTAATATTTCCTCTCATTCAAGGGGAACTGTGCATGATCAAGAAGGCCGTTTTCCTGGCGCTGACCATTCCAAGCGCTGCACTGGTCAGTTATCCCACGATCAGCAATGCGCATCGGCTCACTGGTCCGGTTTCCCTTTTCGATCAGCACTAACGCCTTTCATGGCAACAATGACTGCGCACCGGCATGCATGCACGGCGCGGTTTTTGTGCGGCGTAACCTCTAGACGGCGGCAGCAGACCTAGCTAAACAGACTTTAAGGAGAGGTGGCCGAGCGGTTGAAGGCAGCGGTCTTGAAAACCGCCGTGCGTGTGAGCGTACCGTGGGTTCGAATCCCACCCTCTCCGCCAACACTCCTCACCTGACACCAATCTGTTTTGCACTGGCCATTTGAGTGGCAGTCAGATCACATCGGGCACGCCCCAGCGCCTGAAGCCTGATGGTCCTGGTGCATTCGTGGCCTGCTGATGGGCCTGCAGGATGTCTGTATCAAACATCAGATACTGATTATCCGAATCAGCAACCAGTATCCCGAAAACTTTTTCCCACACGCCTGCATGGCACCAGCGGTTAAAGCGGGGATACACTGTCTGCCATTGACCATACCGCGCAGGCAGATGGTGCCAATACGCGCCCGAACGCAGGATCCACAGGCAGCCATTCACGAACAGGCGGGTATCCGCTGCCCCATGATCCGCATCACTGAATTTGCCGGGCAGGAGGGGCGCAATAAGCGCCATTGCGGCGTGCTCAACTCGTAACGCCTTATCCCCATTCCAAATTCCATGCGCCAGGAAGACAGCGAAATCATGCTGCCTTATGCTGCCATCATGGCAGCGCGCACGGCAAATGGCACACTGCCACATAAAGGGCCTGTTAGTGCCCCTCCCCGCGCATGCGGGCTTCTTCATCGGCTTTTTCCTGTTCACGCACCCGGCGCCGCGCCCGCGCGCGCAGCCACATCCACGCGCCCGTGCCCAGCATGACCGATCCCGTTACGCCGCATAGATACATCAGCATCGGGTGACGTGAGAGGAACCAGTCCACCCACATCCAGAACGGCAGGTGCCCCACGCTATAGGTGGGCGAGGTGCGATAGGTGGTCAACTGGCTGCCGTTTTTCAGCACCAGATCGCCCTGTATCTGCGGCAGCACCCTGCTGTCATGCAGGCTGACCACGAGTTCATGAATCCGGCCGCCATCATCACCAATCAGCGCCAGGACCGACCGATGCGCCGCATAGGGTGATTCCGCCCCGATCATGAAGGCCGCACCCTTGACGGGGGCATCAAGGTTGGCTGTCACGCCATTGCGCAGGCCAGCGCTATCCCGGTCCTGAAACAGGTACCAGATGCCCTGCAGCCCCATGTTCTGCCCGACGGCGAGATGGTTCTCATCAATATGATAGGCCGAACGTGACAGCAGCGCGGCAGCCTCTCCCATCTGCCGCACCGGCGCCAGCAGGATCACATCGCCCGAAGGGGGTTTGTGCGCGACCTCATCCGTGCTGGCCAGATGCACGCCCGCGACCGGATAACCCGTAATCGACCCAAAAAAGCCCATCAGGTCCAGATAGGCGCCAAGCGTGTCGTGATCAGGCGCGCGGGGCATCACCACCGTGGTCTCGCCCAGATCGGCCATGCGCGAGAACGGAAAACCGATCTCGGCAAAATAGGACAGGTTGGGCAGCATGGTGAAATGCACCCCACGCCGGAAATCGAGCATGGAATCCGAATCAACCGCCATCTGCACGTCGCCGGGCGTGCGGCGGCATGCGCCAAAGTCCACCGGGCGGGTATTGAAGCTGAACTGAAGGTCATTCTGCCCGAACAGAAGCCAGGGCGGCATGGCGGTGACATGCCCCATGGCGCCTGCGTGCTGGGTCACCATCCGCTCCGACCATGCCTGCCACAGGCTGTTGGGGCGTAGCGAATAGCTCTGGATATAATTGTGGTTGAGATGGATATCGAGCCGCGATGCATTGAGGTCCATCACTGCCCCATCAGGCGCACGGATCCACAGATCCATCAGAAAAGGCAGTTGGTGCCAAGTATACAGGTCGGGCGGCAGATGAAAGGGCACATGCAATGGCGCCCCGACAAAACCCGATGCCTGCAGGTCGCTTGCGGCCACGAGTTCGCCCAGCCGCACCGGCCGGTCGGTGGGAATGAACGCAGGCGCGTCATAAGGCTTGCGCGGGCGCAGGGTGACATCCCGCACCACGGTGGACGGAACATCACCCAGCGTATCAGGCGAGAACACCAGCTTGCGCGCCGCGATCTCGACTTCCTTCGCATTACGCCCGGTCACGACAAGGATGGTCCCCCATCTGTCGGCAGGATTGGCCATTTCCAGCAGGGTTGGCCCTGCGGGCATGTGGCCCTGGTCATCAACCGCCAGGTTCTCGCCAATCTCGATGGCATTGCCCGTATCAGGCAGGGCGGATGATACGGGAAAGGAAATCTGGCGCGAACCCGCCATCCTGCCCAGCCACGAGGCCACGAGCCCCGCCCCGCGCAGAACCTCCGGCACGGGCGTGGCTGCGGGCAGGACAACGGGCACGCGCATTGCTGTCTGCAATGCGGGGTCAAAGAAAGGCGCAGGCAGGCGGGCAAGCGTGCGTTCGGGCGCAATGCGGGCGGTGGTGAGGGTAATGGTGGACTGGTCCGATATCTTGGCCCACAGCACATCATTATACAGGTCGTTACAGTCGCGCCGGTATTCACCCGCAAAGCGGAAGTTGAGCTTGCTGTCCTCGGTAAAATACAGCGGGTCTATTGGGAACTCGATCGGCCCGAAGGTCGGGTGCGTGGGATCAACCCGGATCGTACCGACATACTGCTCATTGAGTGTGACGTTGACGGCAGAGGCTTCAGGCAGAAGCGAAGGTGAAATCGCGCCTGACAGGCTCAGCGTCGCGTGCGTGACCACGCGGTTGGCCGGCACCACCACATCAAGCCCCTGCAGCGGAGAGATGCCGGTCAGGCTCAGCGGCCCGTTGACCAGCCCCATGTCGCGAAATGAAATGGTGCGCGTGACCTCGGTATCGGCGATGCGCCCGGCAGCGGCGGCATCCACCGGCTGCGGCACAGGCGACAGATCACCGGAATTGCTGTCGCCCCACGGCGTAGTGGACGATACGCCCGTGCGGTCAAAAACCGTGGGGTGCGCGGGTTCATCCGCCATGGCGGGAAAGACCGCCAGCATGAGGGATGCTATCAGCGCGCCTGCAGTACCGCGTATGCTGCTGGGATGAGTGGGGGGCACGATCAGACTCTTCTTTTCCAGTTTTTCTTCCTCTTTCTTCCCTCCGGCTTCCTTCTCATCCTCGCTATCGCCTGCGGGGCTGATATTCCACAGATATGGCGGCGCAAGCAGCCCCCCGATGCTTTTGATAACCTGATAGATACTGTTAAGCGGCCGGTCATCCTTGAAGTCGGCCCAGTTATCCCATGCATCACTGCGCCCGAATACCATGCTCACAACCTGCCGTTCCTCTTCCAGCGTCTCGATCTTCCATTGCAGGTGCAGCCATGCGCCGCGCTGGCCCAGAATGCGGGTGGGCACGGCCACTTCAATGCCATCCTCGGGGTGGGTATAGCGCAGTTCGATATCAACGGGCGTTTCAAGCTTGGCGGGCAGGTTGAGCGTAACGCCCGCCCCGCCAAGCGAGATATCGGTTGTATGGGCATGAAAGACATCGCCATTTTCAAAACAGACATCAACCGGCAACTTGGCCCGCACGCGTGGCGCATGGCGGATCTGCCGTGTTTCCCGCCCCACCGCAATGGAGGCCAGCACCACGATCAGGCTGATGGTGATCCACAACGTATTGAGCGCGAAGGACTGGAAAGCCAGTTTATCGTGATAGTCGAACACCATGCCGAACAGGCCACGCACCATGCCGCCAAACAGGACCAGCGCCATGATGACATTGGGATACACCGCGCTGAAATCAAAATAGCCCCTTGCCAGCAGGCCGCCCTTGTCGGTCACGTTGAACTGGCCCTTGTGCGGCTGGAGCAGGGTCACGATGGTGATGCGCACCAGGAATAGCGCAAGCGAGGTTTCGTAAATCTCGCTCCAGAAAGAATAGCGCCACCGCCCCTCGATGCGCGAGAGCGTCATGATGGAATGAAAGATGTGCGGCAATGCATAAACCGTAATGCCAAACGGCGAGGCCGCGATGATGTTCTGCCCCAGAAACAGGAACGCCAGCGGCGAAACCAGAAAGGTCACTCGTGGTATGGCAAACAGGAAGTGCGACATGGCCGACAGGTAACACAGCCGCTGCTCCCACCGCAGGCCACGGCCGAGCATGGGGTTATCGAGCCGCATGATCTGGAGCATGCCGCGCGCCCAGCGCACGCGCTGCCCGATATGCAGGATCAGCCGCTCGGTGGCCAGCCCGCCTGCCAGCGGCTGGCGCAGATAGGCGGTGCCCCACCCCTTGCGCTGCATCTTGAGCGCGGTATGCGCATCCTCCGTTACCGTCTCGGTCGCGAACCCGCCCACGCTGAGCAGGGCTGAACGGCGGATGGCGGCGCATGAACCACAGAAGAAGGTGGCATCCCAGAAATCATTGCCGTCCTGCACCAGGCCATAGAACATGTTGCCTTCGGGCGGCACGTCATAGCCGGCGGCCAGATTGCGCTGGAACGGATCGGGGGAATAGAAGTGATGCGGTGTCTGGAGCAGGGCCAGCTTGGGGTCGGCCACCATCCAGCCAATGGTCTTGAGCAGGAACGAGCGCGTGGGCACGTGGTCGCAATCGAAAATGACCACGAATTCGCCTTTCGTGATCTTCATCGCATGGTTGAGATTGCCCGCCTTGGCGTGATTGTTCTCGGAGCGGATGATGTAGCCCGCCCCGGATTCCTTGGCGAAGTCATGGAACGCCTTGCGCCGCCCGTCATCGAGAATATAGACGTTGAGCTTGCCTTCGGGCCAGTGCAGGTCCATGGCGCCGAGCACGGTTGAACGCACCAGTTCCAGATCCTCGTTATAGGAGGGAACGTACACATCCACCATCGGCCAGTCATCAAGGTTGGCTGGCAGGCGGTGGGGCTTGCGGTGCAGGGGCCACGACATCTGGAAATAGCTCAGGCACAGGGTCGAGAGTGCATACCCTTCCGCCACCAGCAGCGCGACTGACAGCACGATCTGGAGCGAATTGCCAAACTGCACCGTGCTGCCCAGCCGCCAGATCAGGTAGCGGAAGGATACGAACAGCGACAGCATCATGAGGATGCAGGTAATATGCCGCCCCGGCCTTTGGTTGAGAAAAAAGAACAGCCCCACCGTGCCAATGGAAATGCAGCCCTGCTGCACAGGCGAGACGCTAACCCCCCCTACCGAGACGCAGATGAGCGCACCGCCCGCCATGAGCAGGAAGATCAGCCCCCTCTGCGCGGCGGGCGTGGCCATGAATGCCGCCCCGCCCCACTTCAGCCATAATTCCCTGAACATGATTAACAACCAGATTACCCGAACATAAAGCTCTACAATACGTATATGCACGCCCAAGGGCGCGCCAGAAGCCCCTGCGGGCAACAGGTTGCCCATCGTGCTACGGCTGCGCCCTGTTCCCTATAATCGATGGCTCCACAAAAAAAGAATGTGTCTGTTAGGCTTTTCTTAACGAGCCGGAACAGTAAATGAGCAGCCCCCATCACTGCAAGATATTATCCGGTTTTTTCACTTATTTCACAATCGGATGGCACAGATACGCCGCGCTGTTTATTTTGCCAGTATAAATATTGCAACCTGCAGAATACATTTTATATCAGGCCCTATTTATAATTTTATTAAATGATATAGCATCAATTAATTCATAAAAATACTTTATCCAGCCTGCAACAACCCATGCAAAAAGGCGCCCGACCAGAGGCCAGGCGCCTTTTTTCAATCATGCCGGGTGCCGTGGCCCACCTGCATGCGCAAGGCGGGCCATGGCCGGGTCAGACTGCGCGGCGGCCACCGCCACCGGAGCGGTTGCCACCGGGGCGACCACCCCGGCCACCGGCGGGCGGGCGACCGCCACCGGCAGGACGACCGCCGCCACCGGGGCGACCACCACCGGGGCGGCCACCGCCGCCGCCACGACCACGACCGCCGCCACCGAGCACGGGCGGGCGCATGGTCGAGTTCTCGGCGGTTTCCGAATGGTACGGATGCTCGGACACCACGGGGATCTTCTTGCCGATATTCTTTTCAATATCACGCAGCCAGGCGCGCTGCTCGGCATCGCACAGCGAGACCGCCCAGCCTTCACGCCCCGCGCGCGCCGTACGCCCGATGCGGTGCACATAGCTCTCGGGCACGTTGGGCAGGTCGTAGTTGAACACGTGGGTCACGTCATCCACGTCAATGCCGCGGGCCGCGATATCGGTCGCCACCAGCACCTTCACATTGCCCGAACGGAAGCCTGACATGGCGCGCTCACGCGCACCCTGCGACTTGTTGCCGTGAATGGCCTCGGCGGTGATGCCGTGCTCGTTGAGGAAGGTCGCGACCTTGTTGGCCTCATGCTTCATCAGCGTGAACACCACGGCGCGCTCGACCTTGGGCGAGTCCACCAGCAGCTTCAGCGCCTCGCGCTTGTTGCCGGTATCGACAAACATCACGGCCTGACGGATGCGGTCCACCGTGCTGGACGGCGGGGTGACCTGCACCGTGGCCGGGTCGCGCAGCAGGCCGTGCGCCAGGTCCGATATGGTCTTGGGCATGGTGGCCGAGAACAGCAGGGTCTGGCGGTCGGTGGGCAGGGCTGCGACAATCTTGCGGATATCGCGCACGAAGCCCATGTCGAGCATGCGGTCGGCTTCATCAAGCACCAGCACTTCAAGGCCGGACAGATCGACATGGCCCTGACCCATCAGGTCAAGCAGGCGGCCGGGGGCGGCCACGAGCACGTCCACGCCACGACGCAGCGCCTCGATCTGGCGGCCCTGCCCCACGCCACCGAACACGACAGCGTGGCTGAAGCGCATGTGGCGGGCATAGGATGCAAAGCTTTCCCCGATCTGGGAGGCCAGCTCGCGCGTGGGGGCCAGCACCAGGGCGCGCGCGCCCTTGGGGTGGGCACGGCCCTTCTCGCGGAAAAGACGGTCAAGGATGGGCAGCGCGAAGGCCGCGGTCTTGCCCGTGCCGGTCTGGGCCAGACCCAGCAGGTCGCGCCCTTCCAGCAGGTAGGGAATGGCGCCGGCCTGGATGGGGGTGGGCGTGGCGTAGCCTTCCTCGTCCAGTGCCCGCAGCAGGGGCTCTGCAAGATGAAGATCGGCAAACGTCGTTGTCATGAATGGCGCCTCCTGGCGCAAAAAAACGGGGCAGCGACCCTTTGGCGGCGCTGCATGCCCGGGTGGCGAACCGACAGATGAATCCGGAACCGGACCCCATATGCATGGGGACGTTCGTTCTGTCGTCGCAAGGATATCATGTAAGGAATAAAGGCCGGTCCAGTCTGCTTATGGTCGTGTCCCCCGCGTCAAGGACACGTGCAATCCTAGCCAGCACGGGGAACAGGCGCGGTCCGTTCCCAAGCGTGATGCTCTATCGCGTTGCGGGCCCGACCGCAAGCTTTTAATGCGCCCCCCTGCCCCCGGCTTCAGCGCGGGGGAAAGCGGTCGGTCAGGATGACTTCGCTGTCAGGCAGCTTGCCCACACGGGCGCGCGCCTCCTGCGTGCCCCTGCCGATCACCACGAACATCGCCACCACATGGTTGGGCGGCAGGTTGATCAGTTTGCCCACGGCCTCATAATCAAAGCCATCCATCGGGCAGGACTGGTAGCCCATGGCGGTGGCGGCGAGCATGAGCGTCTGGGCGGCAAGGCCGCAGCTGCGCATGGTCTCGTCCTGCTGCACCCATTCGCGGCCTTCGTAATAGCTGGTGATCTTCGCTGCCATCTGCTGCCTGACCGCATCGGGCGCGCCATTGAAGTAGCGGGCGGGGTCTTCCTTCCACGCATCGCGGTCGGCGCACAGCACGATCAGCACCGAGGCGTCGGTCACGTGCGGCTGGTCCCACGCCACCTTGCGCAGTTCACGCCGCAGGGCCGGGTCTTTCACCACCACGAACCGGCAGTGCTGGACATTGAACGCCGAGGGCGCCATGCGGGCCGCCGAGAGCAGGCTGCGCAACTCGGCATCGCTGATCCGGTGGTCGGGGTCATAGGCGCGGATGGCGCGCCGGGTGCGAATGGCTGCGAGTGTGTCCATGGTCGGGTCTCCCCCTCGTGGCGCGTCAGGGGCGTGGGCCGTCCTTGCGCCGCAGCAGGAACAGCGCCTGTTCGCCAAACAGGTTGGCCAGCCGGATCGAGCGCCGCCACGGTGCGCGCTCGCCGTCTTCATCAACGGCCATCCATTGCTGCACACCATAACCCTCGTCTCGGCACAGCGTCAAAAAGTCGAGAATGGTGCATGGGTGGATATTGGGTGTGTCGTACCACGGCCTGCTCCACACGCTGGTCATGGGCATGCGCCCGCGCGTGAGCAGTTGCAGGCGCAGCCGCCAGTGGCCAAAATTGGGGAAGGAGACGATGGCATACCGCCCGATGCGCAACATCTGGCGCAGCACCTCGCGCGGGCGCTCGACGGCCTGGAGCGTGCGCTGCAGCACCACGTAGTCAAAGGCGTTATCGGGGTAATGGGCCAGGTCATGATCCGCATCGCCATGCATGACCGGCAGGCCGTGGGCGACCGAGCGGGTCACTTCCTTCATGTCGATCTCGATGCCACGCGCGTCGCAGCCGCTATTGCGGAACAGGTAGTCGAGCAGCGCGCCATCGCCGCTGCCCACGTCGAGCACGCGGGTGCGGGGGCGGATCATGCCGGCGATGAGTCGCTGGTCAAGGCGCATGGTCAGGCAATCCCGGCATGTTCGGCGGCTCCACACAGGAAACCACGGATGGTACGGTCAAAATCCGGCTCATCAAGCAAAAAGGCATCATGGCCCTTGTCGCTCTCGATCTCGACAAACGACACGTTGGCCGCCACCCGGTTCAGCGCGCGCGCCAGTAGCCGCGACTGCGAGGTGGGGAACAGCCAGTCGGATGAAAACGATACGATGCAAAACCGCGTGCGCGTGCCCGCAAACGGGTGCGACATATCGCCATCATGCTCGGCGCCGAGGTCGAAATAATCCATGGCGCGGGTGATGGTGAGGTAGGAATTGGCATCAAACCGCCGCACGAAGGTCGAGCCCTGGTGGCGCAGGTAGCTTTCCACCTCGAACATCTCGCCAAACAGCGAGCCCGGCGCCCCTGCCCCGCCCTTACCCGGCTCATGGCGCACGCGGCGGCCGAACTTGCGGGTCAGCGCGGCCTCGGAAAGATAGGTGATGTGCGCCATCATCCGCGCCACCGCCAGCCCGCGCGCCGGGATCTCTCCACATTCCCAGTACCGCCCGCCATGCCATTGCGGGTCAGCGAAGATGGCCTGACGGCTGACCTCGTTGAACGCGATGTTCTGGGCGGAATGGAACGGCGACGTGGCAATGGGCATGGCCGCGAACACACATTCGGGGTAGGTGGCGGCCCATTCGAGCACCTGCATGCCGCCCATCGAGCCACCAACCACGGCCAGCAGGCGGGTAATGCCCATATGGTCAACGAGCAGCTTCTGCGCACGCACCATGTCGCGGATGGTGATGGGGGGAAAATCCGTGCCCCACGGCTCCTGCATGCCATCGGGCAGCACGCGCGGGCTGCGCGGCCCGGTCGTGCCCATGCAGCCGCCAAGCACGTTGCAGCAGATGACAAAGAAGCGGTCGGTATCGATCGGCAGGCCGGGCCCGACCATGCGGCTCCACCAGCCGGGCTTGCCGGTGAGCGGATGCGGGTCGGCCACGTACTGGTCGCCCGTCAGCGCATGACACACCACGATGGCGTTATCGCGCGCGGGCGAGAGCGTGCCATAGGTGCGGTACGCCACGTCAACGGGTGCGAGATGGAAGCCACAGTCAAGCGGCAGGCCCTCGGCAAAGGTTACGCTCTGGTGCGACAGGCTGGTGGCGGGAATGGCGTTGTCCATTCTGTATCCGGCGTTGCATGAACAGGAATGATAAAAAAATGGCAGCCCCTGCGTATGACACCGCCGCCCTGCCCATGCAAGATTCATACGCAGGCGTGAACGCGGCACGCCATAGCCGCCTGCAACGCATGCGGGCATGGAACATCATCCGTTCACTGAAAAAGCGTCACCAGAAACCTTTCCATGATCAGTCAGTGCGAAAACTCTTGTGCCAGTCCCTGATAAAATCACGCTGCTGGCGGGCCGTTCCCACCTGCATGGGTTCAGCATGGTCAAATATATCCACCAGATCCGCGACACGGGCGGCCTGCCCCTTGTGCACGATATAGGCCTTGCGGCCGCCACACATGCTTCTGGCCATGCCCGATATGGTGGCATCACGCCGTGCACCGGCACACAGCAGGCGCACCCCGCCGTGTTCCATCTCATTCCACATGGCCCGGAAAGCGGTCCAGATATCAACCGCTTCATATCGCCTGAGCGTGCCGTCCGGTAACGGCAGTTCAATCAGCCCGGCCCCCTCCTTAGCAAAAATCCGTATGGATGTTGCCCTGATCGTGCCATCTGGCAGCATTGTCTTTATGCGTTTTTCTTCCATACTGGCACACTGCCTTGCGCACTGCGGGCCGGATGGCGTCCTTGCGCATCCGCCCCTAGAACTGCTCGACCTTGCCCACGCCTTCAATGGCCTTGATCATCTGCGCCACGCGCGGGGTCACGCGGTAGCGCTCGGCCAGGGTCAGTTCCACATCCTGCGTGGCCGCGAGCGATGGCATCAGGATCACCCGTCCACGCCCGCTGCCATGGCCAAGCAGCACATCGCGGATCGGCTCGATGGCCTCGGCCTGATCGAACCAGATACGCAGTTCGGCTGCCGCTTCCGCCGCGGCCTGTTCGAGTTCCATCACGTCGGATGCGGTAATGCGCAGCGCCTCGCCTTCCAGCTTGAGGTCGGCAGTGACCACCACGGCATTACCCGCCACCAGAATTTCGCGCGCGCGCGACAGCACCTCCGAAAAGAACGTGACCTCGCACCCGCCCGATGCATCTGACAGGCGCACCCACGCCATCTTGTTGCCCGTGCGCGTGGGGCGTTCCTTGCGGTCCACCACGCAGCCCGCGATCTTGACCCGCCCGATCCCGGCCTGCGCCGCCGCCTCCAGCCCCGTGGCGCGGATCGCGCCGAGCCTGCGCATGAGCGGGCCGTAAGAATCCAGCGGGTGCCCGGTCAGGTGAAAGCCGATGGCATCGGCCTCCATGTTCAGCCGCTCGAATTCCGGCCAGTCCGCACAGCGCGGCATGCGCAGCGGCTCGCGCTGCGCCGGTGCGCCACTGCCGCCACCAAACAGGCCGATCTGCCCGCTCGCCGCCTCCTGAGCGTTAGCCTGCGCGCGGCGCATGACGGTTTCGGCCGCCCCGCAGGCCTGCGCGCGATTGGGCAGGATGGTGTCGAACGCACCCGCGCGGGCCAGGTTTTCAAGCTGCATCTTGTTGACCTGTCTGGGGTCAAGGCGGGCGGCGAGATCCTCAAGGTCGGTAAAGGGTCTGTTGCCGCGCACCGCCACGAGCGACTGCATGGCCCCCAGCCCTACCTTTTTTATCGCCGCCAGCGCGTAGCGGATGCCGTAGGTCTCGCCATCGGGCAGTTTTTCCACCGTAAAGTCGGCGCCCGATGCGTTGATGTCGGGTGGCAGCAGCGGAATGCCCAGCCGGTCGGCTTCCTGCCGCAGGCCGGCCAGCTTGTCGGTCTTTTCCCGCGCCAGCGACATGCACGCGGCAATAAAGGCCACGGGGTGGTTCGCCTTCATCCACGCGGTCTGGTACGACACGAGCGCGTAGGCTGCGGCATGTGATTTGTTAAAGCCATAATCGGCAAACTTGGCCATGAGGTCGAACACCTCGGCGGCCTTGTCGCGCTCGATGCCGCGTTTCATCGCCCCTTCGGTAAAGATCTCGCGCTGGCGGTCCATCTCGGCGCGGATCTTCTTACCCATGGCGCGGCGCAGCAGGTCGGCCCCGCCAAGGCTGTAGCCCGCCATCTTCTGGGCAATCTGCATGACCTGTTCCTGATAGACCATGATGCCGTAGGTCTCTTCAAGAATGTCGCGGATTTCCTCGTGCGGCGGCTCCCACGCCTCGCCGTGCTTGCGCCTGCAGTAATCGGGGATGTTGGCCATCGGGCCGGGACGATACAGGGCCACGGCGGCGATCAGGTCTTCGAGCCGGGTCGGGCGCATCTGCTTGAGCACGTCGCGCATGCCAGCGCCTTCAAACTGGAACACGCCCGCCGTATCGCCGCGCGCCAGCATGTCGTAAGTCAGTTCGTCATCCAGCGGCAGGGCGGACAGATCGACCTCGATGCCCATGCCATGCAGGAACTGCACCGCGCGTTGCAAGATGGTGAGCGTGGTCAGGCCAAGGAAGTCGAATTTGACCAGCCCCGCCTGCTCCACGAACTTCATGTTATACTGCGTGACCAGCATCTCGCTCTTGGGGTCGCGATAAAGCGGCACCAGTTCCACAAGCTCGCGGTCACCAATCACAACGCCTGCGGCATGCGTGCTGGCGTGGCGGAACAGGCCTTCAAGCTGCTGGCCAATTTCCAGCAGGCGGCGGATGGCCTCGTCCTCGTCGCGCATTTCCTGCAGGCGCGGCTCGCCCTCGATCGCCTGCTTCAGTGTTACCGGCTGGGCGGGGTTGTTGGGGATGAGTTCGGCCACGCGGTTGACCATGCCAAACGGCAGGCCAAGCACGCGCCCCACGTCACGCACGGCGGCACGCGCCTGCAGCTTACCGAATGTGATGATCTGGGCCACGCGGTCCGGGCCGTATTCGGTGCGGACGTAGCTGATGACCTCATCGCGCCGGTCCTGACAGAAATCGATGTCAAAATCCGGCATCGACACGCGCTCGGGATTGAGGAAGCGCTCGAACAGCAGGTTGAAGGGAATGGGGTCAATATCGGTAATGGTCAGCGCCCACGCCGCGAGCGAGCCTGCCCCCGAACCACGCCCCGGCCCCACGGGGATGTCATGCGCCTTGGCCCACTGGATGAAGTCGGCCACGATCATGAAGTAGCCGGGAAATCCCATCTGCGCGATAATATCGAGCTCGAACGCCAGACGTTCCTCGTATTTCGTGCGCGTGTCGTCATCCACGCTCATGCGCGACAGGCGGTTTTTCAGGCCGGTGATGGCCATGTTGCGCAGGGTTTCATCCTCGGTCTTGCCGGGCTGCACCTTGGGGCACATGGGCAGAAGCGGCTTGCGCGTTTCCACCTGCACTGCGCAGCAGCGCGCGATCTCGAGCGTGTTGTCGCAGGCTTCGGGCAGGTCGGCAAAGAGTTCGCGCATCACCTCCGGCGGCTTGAACCAGTGCTCGGGGGTAACGCGCCAGCGCTCACGCTCGGCCATGGTGCGGCCCTGGGCAATGCACAGCAGTGCGTCATGCGCCTCGTACATGTCTGGCCGGGGGAAGAAACACTCATTGGTGGCGACCAGCGGCAGGCCCATGCGGTCGGCCATGGCGATCATGCCCGGCTCCACCGCGCGCTCGGCCGCCTGCCCGTGGCGGTGCAGTTCGACCGCCATGTGGCTGCCATAGGCCTCCTGCAGGCGGTCCATGAAACGGGCGGCCTCTTTCTCCTGCCCTTCGGCCAACATGTGAAACAGCGGGCCACGACTGCCGCCGGTAAGCAGGAACAGCCCGCCCGCGCGTTCGCATAGCTGGTCGAGTGTTACGGTTGGCTCATCCGTTTCGTGCTGCAAGAACCCGGCCGAGGACAGGAACTGCAGGTTGGCCAGCCCCTCCGGGTTGCGGGCCAGCAGCACCAGTGGCTCGGCGGGCATGCCGGGCTTGTCGCTACGCGACGGGAGTGCGAGCTGGCAGCCGATGATGGGCTGCACGCCTTTCTTGCCGCAATACTGTGAAAATTCGAGCGCGCCAAACATGTTGCCCGTATCGGTTATGGCAACGGCGGGCATGCGCATGTCATGCGCCAGCGCCACCAGTTCAGGCACGCGGATGGCCCCCTGGCTCAGGGAATAGGCGGAGTGGACGCGCAGATGGACAAAATCGGCATGGGACATGCAGCCAGTCTACCGCACTCGGGGCACGATGTGCACTCCCTTGACGTGACCGCAAAGCGGCGAAGGTGGCATGTGCCTGACCTTCCTGGCAGGCAGAATAACCGGGGCGCGGGCCTACGTATTCTTGTGCCCTGTCATGGTGCTGGCAGGGTCGGGATCAGGACGGGCCATGCGCCGTCCTGTCAGAAAAGCGTTGTAATCCGGTGAATGAAATTCATCATCGAGAGCCTGGCTTTATTCTCGATGGTTTCCTGTTCTTCGCGCTTTTTCTTTTTCTGCATGAATTTTACAATGTGGTTGATATCCAGTCCCGGCTCTTTTGCAAAAGGTGGTGTGCCTTCAAGCCTGAACAGGTTGTGCTGCAGCACATATTCATTTGTGAAAACAAAAAACTGTGCCTGTTCATGCATTTTCTTCATATGAAGAAACAGGTCATCCACATGCGTGGTGAATGAAAGCGCCGTATGTTGCTGAATGGCAAGGTTGTTATCTTCATACCAGATCGCATGCGCCCGTATGGAACCGTTCCAGTCGATCAGGAAACAGTCATCATAGATGCCCGGCTTGTCCGTATCGTAGCATCTGATCCACTTCAGCGGCAGGTTGTTCTCGTCACGGCCAAACAGTTCGATATGAAGATGTCTGTATCGTTCAAAATAACTCATACCCTCCCCCCGTTCTTTTCCCGACCATCGTGATACCACGAACCGCATCGCGCATGCGGTCACTGCTTACGGCACGGGCCTGCACGCCTATCGGTCCTGTGTTTCCGGGCACAAGGAGATCACCCCTCCACCGGCACCACCTTTCCATCCCGCAGGGTCACGATGCGGTCCATGCGGCGGGCAAGGTCCATGTTATGGGTCGCGATCAGGGCCGCCACGCCATGGGCGCGCACGGTGACGAGCAGGGCGTCAAACACGGCATCGGATGTATTGACATCAAGGTTGCCGGTTGGCTCATCGGCCAGCAGCACATGCGGGCGGTTGGCCAGCGCGCGGGCAATGGCCACGCGCTGCTTCTCGCCGCCTGAAAGCTTGCCCGGCAGGTGATCCAGCCGGTGCGCCAGGCCAAAATCGCCCAGCAGTTCATCCGCCCGCGCCCGCGCCTGTTTGCGTGGCACGCCTGCAATCATCTGCGGGATCATGACATTCTCACGCGCGGTGAACTCGGCCAGCAGATGATGGAACTGATAGACAAACCCGATCCGGTCGCGCCGTAGCTCCGTGCGCCCGCCATCCGGCAGCGCCCCCGCATCCTGCCCTGCCAGCAGCACACAGCCTTCATCGGGTTTTTCCAGCAGGCCCGCCACATGCAGCAGGGTCGACTTGCCGGTGCCTGAGGGGGCCACAAGCGCCACGATCTCGCCGCCGCGCAGCGTCAGGTCAGCCCCGCTCAGAACCTCAAGCGTTTCCTCGCCGCTGATATAGCGGCGCACCACGCCATCAAGACGCAGCGGCGGGGCGGTGTTTACGGTGTCATTCATGGCGCAGGGCCTCCACAGGGTCAGTCCTCGCCGCCCGCCATGAGGGGTAGAGTGTTGCCAGCAGCGAGAGCACCAGCGCCATGCCAATCACCTCGATCACCTGCGACCACACCAGCTTGGCGGGCAGGTGCTCAAGGTAATACACCTCGGCATTGAACAGGTCGGTGCCGGTCATGCGCTGGAGCAACTGGCGGATCCGCTCGATGTTGAGGCAGAACACGATGCCCAGTCCGGTGCCGACAAACGTGCCCGTCACCCCCACCGAGGCCCCGCACATGAGGAAGATGCGCATGATCGCGCCCCGCGTGGCACCGAGCGTGCGCAGCACGGCAATATCGGCGCTCTTGTCCTTGACCATCATGATGAGCGAGGAAATGACGTTGAAGGCGGCGACAAGGATGATGAGCGTCAGGATCAGGAACATTACGTTCTGCTCCACCTGCACCGCGCCAAAGAAGGCGTTGTTGCTCTGGGTCCAGTCCATCACGCGCACTTCGCCATCCATCGCCTTTTCAATCGCCGTGCGGATGGGGATGACGTTTTCCGCGTCCTTCGTCATCACCTGCACCTGCGTCACCTGCCCCGGCAGCTGGAAATAGACCTGGGCGGCATGAAGCGGCAGGAACACGTAGCTGGAATTATAGTCACTCACGCCTGCATCAAAGATCGCCACCACGCGATAGGCGCGCACGCGCGGCATGGTGCCGAATGCGGTGGCCGCCCCCTGTGGCGAGACAAGGGTGAGCCTGCCGCCCACGGTCAGCCCTGCCCGCTCGGCCAGCGTGGTGCCGACGATGATCGTGTCATCACCGCCAAAGTCATCAAGGCTGCCTGCCACAAGGTTGTCACTGACCTCATGCAGGCCTACCAGGTCGGCCCGCGCCATGCCGCGCACCAGGCCGCCCGCGTTGTAGCTGCCCGAATTGAGCAGCACCTGCGATTCAACCAGAGGTGCTGCCGAAACCACGCCCGGCACGCCGCGCACGCGGCCCGCCACGGCATCATAATCGCTGATGGTGCGGCTCAGGCCATACACGCTCAGATCGCCATTAAGGCCAAGGATGCGACCAAGCAGGTCAGCCTTGAACCCGTTCATGACCGACATCACGATAATCAGCGTGGCAACGCCAAGTGCGATCCCGACCAGCGAAAAGATCGCGATGATGGAAACGAACCGTTCCCCCCGCCGGGCCCGCAGGTAGCGCCCGGCGATCATCCGCTCGAAGGGACCGAACATGCTCAGCCCTGCAGTTTGGCAATAAGGGCCAACGCGCCTTCCAGCGTTTCCTCGGTGCGCTCGCCGGTGCGGCGGTTCTTGACCTCCACCTTGCCTTCCTTCGCCCCGCGCGGGCCCACGATCAGCTGCCACGGGTGGCCCATCAGGTCAGCATCGGCAAACTTGGCGCCCGCACGCTCGGCGCGGTCATCATACAGCAGGGCCTTGGGGGCTGCACCGTAAAGCTGGTCGCACAGCGCGTCGCACTGAGCGTCGCCATTCTTGAGGTTGATGATGACCGCCTTGAAGGGGGCGACCGATTCCGGCCAGATGATGCCGTTTTCATCGTGGCTGGCCTCGATGATGGCGGCCACGAGACGCGAGACGCCAATGCCGTAGGAGCCCATCTCGGGGTAGAGCGGCGCGCCATCGGGGCCGCTGACCGCAATATCCATCGACTGGGTGTATTTGCGCCCGAAGTTGAAGATATGCCCCACCTCGATGCCACGCCCCTCGCGCTGGCGGTCGGCAGGCACTTCGGCCCACGCCTTCTTGTCATGCATCTCGTCGGTCGCGGCATAAAACGAGGTCATGCGCGTGAAGAATTTTTCCAGCGAGGCGCGGTCATTGATATCCACGTTCTCAGCCAGCCAGTCCTGATCCTCGAGCGCGCTGTCAAAGAACACGCCGCTCTCGCCCGTGGGGGCAAGGATGAGGAATTCATGGCTCAGCTCGCCGCCAATCGGCCCGGTATCGGCCCGCATGGGGATGGCCCGCACGCCAAGACGCTGGAAGGTGCGCAGATAGGCCAGCATCATGCGGCGATAGGTATCGACCGCCGAGGCCGTATCAAGGTCGAAGCTGTAGCCGTCCTTCATATAGAACTCGCGGCCACGCATCACGCCAAAGCGGGGGCGCACCTCGTCGCGGAACTTCCACTGGATCTGGTAGAGAACCTGCGGCAGTTCCTTGTAGGACTTGACCACCTGACCGAAGATATCGGTAATCATTTCCTCATTGGTCGGGCCGAACAGCATGTCGCGCTCGTGGCGATCGCGGATGCGCAGCATCTCGGGGCCATAATCATCATACCGACCCGAACGCTTCCACAACTCGGCGGACTGCATGGTGGGCATCAGCACTTCCTGCGCGCCCGCGGCATCCTGCTCATCACGCACGATACCGGCGATGTTCTCGAGCACGCGCAGCCCGGCGGGCAGCCAGGCATAGATGCCGGCCGATGTCTGGCGAATCATGCCCGCGCGCAGCATGAGCCGGTGCGAGGTGATCTGGGCCTCGGCCGGATTTTCCTTAAGAGTCGGCAGAAAACTGCGGGACAGACGCATATCCGTATGAACCTTGACGTATGAGAACCGATAATGCTGCGGACCCTAGACCAATCACAACGCCCGTGGAATGGGGCATGTGCGCAGCCTGCCCTCACATTACACTCAAGCGTGATGGAACAGGCCCGCGTGGCCGTAAACATCCGCGTGAGCAGGCATGGCCCCGCAGGCCTTGCGGGCGTATGGTGCCCACACAAATCGGGTTGCACGAAAGCCGCCGGGTTTAGGGAAAACGTACCAAAAAAATGGCAGGAAACGGTCCATCCGTTCCCTGCCATAAATATTTGCACCGTTATGTGGCGCGGGTTCAGACGCGCAGCAGGTGCACATCCACCAGCGGGCGTTTCTGCAGCTTGCGGCCCAGCGCGCGGCGCAGCGCGGTCTTGGCGGCCTCGCGGAAGGTGGTGTCGTTCTCGCGCAGTTCATCGGGAATTTCATCCAGCGCATTGCCGAATTCTTCCGTCACGCGCACGGTCTCGGGGTCTTCGGCATCGAGCAGGCCGGGGGCGCTCACTTTGGGGTCGCCAATCAGGTAGCCTTCATCATCCACCGCGAAGCTGCCCAGCACCATGCCGTTGAACAGCATGCGCCGCCGCGCCGACAACACGCCACCATTCATGGGCAGGATTCGGCCGCCATCAAGCACCAGCCGCCCGGTGGGCGCGGTATCGCCAACTTCCACCCCGTCGCTGCGGATGTCGAGAATATCGCCATCCTCAAGCAGCACCGGCTCGATGTTGAGTTCCTGCGCAATGGCGGCATTGGCGGTCAGGTGACGCCACTCGCCATGCACGGGAATGAGGAAGCGCGGGCGCACGAGGTCATACAGCTTGCGCACGTCGCCGCCCGTGGCATGGCCGGACACATGCACGAGGTGGTCCTTGTCGGTAATGACATGCACGCCGCGCCGGGTCAGGTTGTCCTGCACCTGGATGACGGCCTGCTCGTTACCGGGAATCATGCGGCTGCTGTAGATGACCGTATCCCCCTCGCCAAGCGAGATGTTGGGGTGCGTGTCGGACGCGATGCGCGACAGGGCCGAGCGCGGCTCGCCCTGGCTGCCGGTCACGATCAGCATGATCTGGTTGTCGGGCACCGAATTGGCATCCTGCTCGGACAGGAAGTTCGGCACATCGGACAGGTAGCCACATTCACGCGCCGCAACCTCAAGGTTGCGCAGGCTGCGGCCCACCACGGCCACGCGGCGGCCCGCGGCCTGCGCCGCCTTGGCCAGCGTTTCCACCCGCGCCACGTTACTCGCGAAGCAGGTGACGGCAATGCGCCCTTCAAGCGAGGCGATGAGGCGGGTCATCTCGCGCCGCACATCGGCTTCCGAGGCGGAAGGCCCTTCGGTGCGCACGTTGGTGCTGTCGCACACCATGGCCAGCACGCCCTCGCGGCCAAGGGCTGCAAAGGTTTCAAGATCGGTCGGCGGGCCCACCTGCGGGTCGGGGTCGATCTTCCAGTCACCGGTGTGGATGATGATGCCCTGCGGCGTGCGCAGCACCAGCGACTGTGATTCCGGCACGGAATGCGTGACCGAAATAAAGCGCAGGTCAAACGGCCCCACGTTGAACGCGCCACCGGGCGCGATCACATGAAGGGGCACCTGCTGCACAAGCCCCGCCTCGCCCAGCTTGCGGCGCAGCACGGCTGCAGCAAACGGCGTGACATAGACCGGGCAGCCAAGCTGCGGCCACAGATGGGCGATCGCGCCGAGATGGTCCTCATGCGCATGGGTCACCACCAGGCCTGCAAGCGCCTTGCGGCGCTCGGCAATGAACACGGGGTCGGGCAGGATGATCTCGGCCTCGGGCGTGTCATTGCCACTGAAGCCGATGCCACAATCCACCGCCAGCCACGTGTCGCCCTGGCGGTAGAGGTTGAGGTTCATGCCAATTTCGCCGGTTCCGCCTAGCGGAAGGAAAGAAACGCCTGTCATGTCATTCATTAAAAAGTCCTGTTACAAGATATCATGGGTTGGAAGATGCGTTTGAAGAAAGGGCCCGGAACGCCTGTTCCGTGCCGGTTTGCCTGTCCTGTTGTCAGCCCGATCAGGGCCAAGATTCCGTTCTCTCGCCAGTAGCTGGCAGTGTGCGCGACCTGATGCAGGCGGTGGAACCAGCGCATTTCCCGCCCGGAAAATGGCGTTCGACACCGCACCGAAACAAAACGACGCACGATGAATTCCTGCAAGGGATTATCATGTAATCCCGCTGACTTAAATCTCTTTCCGCAATCGGGGCGGATTATTCTTGCCTGCCACCCGCCATCAGCACCTCGCCCGTCACCACCTGCCGGGGGCCTGCAGGCGTGTCGAGCAGCAGGATTCCGTCCTCCGCCAGTCCTGCAAACGTGCCGCTGAAGGCCTGGTTGCCCGCCACCACCCGCAGTTTCGTGCCCGGAGGGTGGGCGCGGGCCAGCCACGCCATGCGTATGGCGCCAAAACCCTGCGCCGCATAACATTCCAGCCATCCATCGAGTGCCTGCAAAACGGCACGCGCCATGTCGGTCGGGCTGACCGCAACGCCGCATTCGGCCAGGCAGGCCAGTTCGCGGCCTTCTATGCGCGGGGCCGCGCTGAGGTTGGCCCCCATGCCGATCACCTGCCATGGCCCTGCCTCACCGGCCCCGGTCTCGATCAGGATGCCCGCCATCTTGCGCCCGTGCAGCAGCAGGTCATTGGGCCATTTGAGTTCCAGCGCGTTCGGTTCGGGCAAAAAACCCGCCACGGCCTCATGCAGCGCAAGACCCGCGATGAACGGCCATAGCCCTACCGGCACTCCAGCCCCCTGCCCCACCAGCATGACCGACAGCGCCAGATTGCCACCCGGATCACGCCACTCGCGCCCCCGGCTGCCGCGCCCGGCTGTCTGTTCAAGCGCCATTACCGCAAGCCCGTCGCGTCCCTGCCCTGCCGCCAGCATGTCCTTGCACAGGTCGGATGTGGAGCCGAGCCTGTCATGCACCTGCAACTGCCATGCCTGCCCCCCGCCGCGGGGAACGCTCATGGTGCGAAAGGCAGAGGGGCTATGGGTCATGAACTACCTGAACAATGCGCCAGCCGCCGCCTGCGCCGCCGTGGCGACCGGGCCGAGCGCCACGATGAAGAATACCGTCACCAGCCCCATGCCAACGGAAACGAACGAGACCGAAACCGGCGCGCGATCAAGCGCCGGGGCGGCGGCATCGAAAAACATGATCTTGACGATGCGTATATAATAATACGCCCCGATCACGCTACTGATGATACCGATTGCCGCCAGCCCGTAAAGCTGCGCGTTGATCGCGGCATAGAACACCATCAGCTTGCCAAAGAACCCGGCCAGCGGGGGTGCGCCCGCCATGGAGAACATGAACACCGCCATGGCCAGCGCCATGCCCGGGTCGCTGCGGCCCAGCCCCGCAAGGTCGCTGATGCGGCTGACCGCGCGCCCCTTGCGCCGCATGGCCACGATGCCCGCGAACGCGCCCACGTTCATGAACAGATACGTCACCAGATAGACCAGCGTGCCACGCGTGCCCTCCGCCGTGCCTGCCGCAAGGCCGATCATGGCGTAACCCATATGCCCGATGGAGGAATATGCCATGAGCCGCTTGATATTGCCCTGCGGAATGGCGGCCAGCGCGCCAAACACCATCGACGCCGCCGAGACCACCTCGATCAGCAGCTGCCACTGGTGCGCCATGGAGCCGAACGGCCCCGCCATGACCCGCAGCAGCACGGCAAACGCCGCAATCTTGGGCGCGCCCGCCATATAGGCCGTGACCGAGGTGGGCGCGCCCTGGTACACATCGGGCGTCCACATATGAAACGGCACCATGGACAGCTTGAAGCACAGCCCCACCAGCACGAACACGATGCCTACCATAAGCCCCGCAGGCAACACGGCGCTGCCACGCACCGCCTGCTGCAACCCGGCATAGTCCAGCGTGCCTGCAAAGCCATAGGCCAGCGAGATGCCATAGAGCAGGATGCCCGAGGCCAGCGACCCCAGCACGAAGTATTTCAGCCCCGCCTCCGCCGCCGTGACCTGATCGCGCGCAAACGCGCACAGGATGTAGATGGACAGCGAGGAAAGCTCCAGCCCCACGAACAGCGTCATGAGGTTGCCGGACGATGCCATGATCATGGCGCCCAGCGTCGAGAACAGCACCAGCACGGGGAACTCGAATTTGTCGATTTCCATCTCCCGCGCATAACCGATGCCCAGCACCAGCGAGAGCGCGGCCCCGGCCAGCGCCAGCACCTTCATGAAGCGCGCGAAGTCATCATTGATGAAGACATGGCTGTAACCCGTGCCATCGGGCGAGAGCACCACCAGCGCCGCCGTCACCACCAGGGCGAACAGCGTCATCATGGTGCATGAAAAGAAAGCCTGACCGCGCTTTTGCATCACCCCGGCCAGCAGGATGACCAGCCCGGACAGGGCCAGCACGATTTCGGGCAGAGCAAGTGTCCAGTTCATTGGTTTGACCCTGACATCCCTGGGGTTAGCGGGCGAACAGGATGGTGGTCAGCAGCACCACCAGCCCGATCAGCATGGAAAAGGCATAGACCGCCATCGACCCGGTCTGCACCCGCACGGCCTGCCCGGCACTGCCTGCGGTCAGTCTGGCCAGCCCTTCGGGTATGGCTTCGACAACACCTTCGTCAGCACCCTTCCACAACAGCCGCGCCAGGGCGCGATAGGGGCGCACGAACACGGCGTCATACACCTCATCAAAATACCATTTGTTGAGCAGGAACAGGTAAAGCGGGCGCAGGCTGCGGGCCAGTGCTGCCGGAATGCCGGGGCTTGCGATGTAGCACAGATAGGCCACCGCAATGCCCGCAATGGCAGCGAAGGTTGGCACCAGCGCAATCAGGCCCGGTGTCTGCTCAAGGCGCTCCATGATGTCATGCCCCGGCAGGCTGGCAATCGCCCCGCCCCAGAACCCGACCTGGTTGGCACCCACATAGAACGGCGCCAGCACAACGCCCGCCAGCACGGCGCCGACCGACAGCACCACAAGCGGCACCATCATGGAAGGCGGGCTTTCATGCGCGCCCTCATGCAGGTGCACCTCACGCGGTTTGCCATGAAACACCAGGAAGATCAGCCGCCAGCTATATAGCGCGGTAAGGAACGCGGTGATGCAGCCCATCATCCAGCCATAATGGCCCATGGAGGAACCCGACATCCATGCGGCCTCCAGAATGGCATCCTTCGACCAGTAGCCCGCGAACGGAAAGATACCGGCCAGCGCAAGACTGCCAATCCACATGGCGGCATAGGTATAGGGAATCTTGCGCCACAGACCGCCCATGCGGAACATGTCCTGCTCGTCATGCACGGCATGGATCACGCAGCCAGCCCCAAGGAACAGCAGCGCCTTGAAGAAGGCATGCGTGGTGAGGTGGAACATCGAGGCCTGATACGCCCCCACGCCAACAGCCACGAACATGTAGCCAAGCTGCGAGCAGGTGGAATAGGCAATGGTGCGCTTGATGTCAGGCTGCACCAGCCCCACGGTTGCGGCAAAGAAACTGGTCGTGCCACCGATCAGGATAATCAGGTCGCGGGTTACGGGTGCGAGTTCCACCAGCGGCGACATGCGCACCATCAGGAACACACCCGCCGTGACCATGGTGGCCGCGTGGATCAGGGCGGAAACCGGGGTTGGCCCCTCCATCGCATCGGGCAGCCAGGTGTGCAGGAACAGTTGCGCCGACTTGCCCATGGCCCCGATGAACAGCAGGGTCGCGATCACCTCCAGCAGCGGATGCGTGCCGAAAAGCTGGAACGTGTCATGCACATGGTAGGGAATGGCGGCAAAGATCGCATCATACGACACGCTGCCCAGCCGGATGTAGATGAGCGAGATGCCGACAAGAAAGAACAGGTCGGCAATACGGTTGACCACGAACGCCTTGATGGCCGCCGCACAGGCGGCAGGGCGGTCATACCAGTAGCCGATCAGCAGGTAGCTCGCCAGTCCCACCCCTTCCCAGCCAAAGAAGAGCTGGAGCAGGTTGTCCGACGTGACCAGCATGAGCATGGCGAAGGTAAACAGCGAGAGATAGGAGAAGAAGCGGTAAACCGGCTGCGCCTCATGCGCCATGTAGCCCACGCTGTACACATGCACCAGCAGCGACACGGTCGTGACCATGGCCACCACGCTGACCGAGAGCATGTCCATGCGCAGTTGCCAGTCGGCCGTAAAGCCTGCCGCATGGATCCAGTCGGCCACCGGCACGACAATCGGGTTCACGCCCCCCATCTCGAAGCCCAGCACGCCAATGGCGGACAGGGCCGCGCACAGCATGAGGGCAATGGTGGTAAAGCGCGCAGCACCATCGCCCATCAGATGGCCAAAGCCACCGGCGAGGAGAAACCCGATCAGGGGCGCGAAAACCGCGACTTCAAAAAGGAAGGATGCCGCCTGCATGTTCCTTACCCCTTCATCATCGTAATATCGTCGACTTCAATCGAGCCGCGATTACGGAAATATACCGTGACAATAGCCAGCCCGATGGCGGATTCCGCCGCCGCGATGGTCAGCACGAACAGGGTCATCACCTGCCCCGACAGGTCGCCGGTAGCAGCCGAGAACGCCACGAAATTGATGTTGGCCGAAAGCAGGATCAGTTCGATCGACATCAGGATGATGATGACATTCTTGCGGTTGAGAAAAATGCCGAACACGCCAAGCACCAGCAAAATCGCGCCAATGCTGAGGTAGGGTGTCAGGCCGATGGCCTCAATCGGGCTATTCATCGCCCTCTCCTTTCGTGCCAGTCGCAGGCGTTGTCACCACCAGCGCGGTGCCGGTTGTTTCGCGTGCTTCGGCCACGCGCCAGGCCTCGGTGCCATAGGTGCCGGGCACGGCAGCGATGTCGTAGCTTTCATGCGGGCGCAGGAACCCGCCCTGGGCATCAACGCCCGCGCCAAGCGGCACCTGCAGCATTTCAAGTGAATCAGCAGCCGCACGGTCATGCTGGCGGTCAATGTTCTGCCGTCGTCCTGTCGGCCGCTCGCGCAGGGTGAGCACGATGGCCCCGATCATGGCCACGAGCAGCACCAGCGCGCAGGTCTGGAACAGGAAGATGTAGTGCGTATAGATCACATCACCGAGCGCCGCCGTGTTGGTGCGCGTGGGTGATGAGGGCACCAGATGCACGATCTGCCCGATATTGGTTGCCGCCCGCCAGTTCATGAACGCCATGAGCAATTCAACCAGCAGCACGCCGCCCACAACCCCGCCAACGGGCGCGTAACGCTGCACCCCTTCGCGCATCTGCGTGAAGTTGACATCAAGCATCATGACCACGAACAGGAACAGCACCGCCACCGCGCCGACATAGACAATGACCAGCGTCATCGCCAGGAACTCGGCGCCTGCAATCAGGAACAGACCTGCTGCGTTAAAGAAGGCAAGGATCAGGAACAGCACCGAATGCACGGGGTTGCGCGCGCTCACCACCATGGTGGCGGACAGGACCAGAACCGCAGCAAAAACGTAAAAGACAATCTGGGTCATCATGGGTAGGTTTCCTGCCGCATGGATGTTTCCTCCTGCTGGCTCCGCCGCCCCGGCACGCGCCGGGGCGGCCGGGCGCTGTCAGCGGTACGGGGCATCAAGCTCGAGCCTGCGGGCCAGCACGCTTTCCCAGCGGTCGCCATTGGCCAGCAGCTTGTTCTTGTCGTACATCAGTTCTTCGCGGGTTTCGGTCGCGAACTCATAATTCGGCCCTTCGACAATCGCATCGACCGGGCAGGCTTCCTCGCACAGGCCGCAATAGATGCATTTGGTCATGTCGATGTCATAACGCGTGGTGCGGCGCGAGCCGTCATCGCGCGGTTCGGCCTCGATGGTGATCGCCTCGGCCGGGCACGTCGCCTCGCACAGCTTGCACGCAATGCAGCGTTCCTCCCCATTGGGGTAGCGGCGCAGCGCGTGCTCACCCCGAAAGCGCGGCGAGAGCACGCCTTTCTCGTAGGGGTAGTTGATCGTGGCCTTGGGCTTGAAAAACGCCTTCAGCGTTGCCCCCATGCCAGCCGCAAGCTCGGCGAGCAGCATGGAACGGGCGGCTTTGGTCAATGCATTCATCAGCCTGCTCCTCCGGGCAGAAGGCCCGTTACCATCAGGAACCCCGCCGTCAGCACCATCCATGCCAGCGAGAACGGCAGGAACACCTTCCAGCCCAGTCGCATCAACTGGTCGTAGCGGTAGCGGGGAAATGTCGCGCGCACCCAGATGAACACGAACAGGCAGAACAGGATCTTGGCGATCAGCCACAGGGGCCCCGGTATCCATGTAAAGGGCGCGATGGCCAGCGGCGGCAGCCAGCCACCCAGAAACAGGATGCTGACCATGCCGGACATGAGGAACATGTTCGCGTATTCACCCAGAAAGAACAGGCCGAAGGCGAGCGCTGAATATTCCACAAAGAAGCCTGCCACCAGTTCGCTCTCGCCCTCGGGCAGATCAAACGGCGCGCGGTTGGTCTCGGCCAGCGCCGAGATGAAGAACACGATGAACATCGGGAACATGGGCAGGCAGAACCATACATGGCGCTGCGCCAGCACGATGTCGTTGAGGTTGAGGCTGCCCACCGCCAGCAGTACCGACACGATCACCAGCCCGATGGACACTTCATACGACACCATCTGCGCCGCCGACCGCAGCCCACCGAGGAAGGCGTATTTGGAGTTCGACGCCCACCCCGCGATGAGCATGCCGTAAACACCGAGCGACGAGATGGCCAGCAGGTAGAGGATGCCCACATTGATGTTGGCAATGGCCAGCCCGTTGCCGGTGGGAATGACCGCCCACGCGATCATGGCCAGCGAAAAGGTCAGGAACGGCGCGAACAGGAACAGCATCCGGTTGGCGCCTGATGGGATGACCGTCTCCTTGGTCAGCATCTTGATGGCATCGGCAAACGCCTGCAGCACGCCGAACGGGCCGTTCACGTTTGGCCCCTTGCGCAGCTGCATCGCGGCCATCACCTTGCGCTCGGCCAGCGTAAGGTAGGCCACGCCAAGCAGCAGCGGCACGAGCACCGCAAGGGATTCCAGCACGATCAGCAAAATCTGGCCAAGCGTGGTGTGAAAGAAGAAATCCGCCATGTCCCTACTCCGCCGCCTCGATTGCGGGGCGCACGTAAATCCCCGAACAGGTTTCCATGGTCGGGCTTGCGCGGCACACGGCATGGGTCAGGTAATAATCGGCAATGACCGGGTAAAAAGCCGTTGTCGCAACCGCCACGCTGCCTGCCTGCGGCGCCGTGGTGTCTGACGCGCCAGGCCGGGCGTGTTCCGCCTGCCCGTAAGCCGGGTGCGCCTGCGCGATGCGCGCGCGCAGGGCCTCGAGGTTGTCATAGGGCAGCTTGCGGCCCACCACCTCCGAGAAGGCCCGCAGGATGCGCCAGTCCTCACGTGCCTCGCCTGGCGGCATGACCGCGCGGAAGGCGCGTTGCACGCGCCCTTCGGTATTGGTGTAGGTGCCTGGCTTTTCGGCATAGAGCGCGCCGGGCAGGATCACATCCGCCCGCGCCGCCCCCGCATCACCATGGTGGCCCTGATAGATGACGAACGTGTCCGGCCCGATGTCCTGCACCGCGAACTCATCGGCGCCCATCAGCCATAGCACGTCCACCCCGCCACCGAGCATGCCCGCCACGTCACGCCCCTGCGGGCCGGGCACGAGGCCGAGGTCCAGCCCCGCCATCCGGCTGGCCGCCGTGTGCAGCACGTTGAAGCCGTGCCAGTCGGGGCGGATGGCATTCACCTGCACAGCCAGATCCCAGCACGCCTTTGCAATGGCCTGCCCGTCAGGACGGGTCAGCGCACCGTGGCCCACGATGATCATGGGGTTCTTGGCGTTGGCCAGCACCTCGGCAAAGGGCAGTTCGCCTGCGGCGAGTTTTGCCAGCACATCCGGCCCCTCGCCCAGCACGGTGGCGGTGTAGGTCGGGTCGGCATTGGGCGCGCCGATCATGGCGATGGGGAATTTGCCCCGCCCCGCATCGACAAACCGCCTGCGGATGCGGGCATTGAGCACCGGAGCTTCCTGCCGGGGGATGGAACCTACGATCAGCAGCGCATCCGCCTCGTCAATGCCGGCAATACCGGTATTGAAAGTATAGAAGTCGCGGCGCGACGTATCGTAACGCGCGCCGTCCTGACGGCAGTCGATATTGGGTGAGCCGAGCATGCCCATCAGGTCTTTCAGCGCCATCAGGCTCTCGGCGTCGCACATGTCACCCGCGATCGCGCCAATACGCGCGCCGGGCACGCCCTTGAAGCGCGTTGCGATGAGCGAGAACGCATCCGCCCAGCTTGCGGGCTGCAACCTGCCTTCCACCCGCACCCAGGGCCGGTCAAGGCGGCGGCGGCGGAAGCCATCGACCACGAAGCGCCCCTTGTCGGCCAGCCATTCCTCATTCACTTCATCATTGATGCGCGGCACGATGCGCAGCACCGACGCACCGCGTGCCTGCATGACGATGTTGGTGCCCACCGCATCGCATACATCAATCGAGTCCGTGCGCTTGAGTTCCCAGGGCCGCGCGCTGAAGGCGTAGGGCTGCGAGGTCAGCGCGCCGACAGGGCAGATATCGATCAGGTTGCCTGACAGTTCTGATGTCAGCGCCTTCTCGACGTAATTGGTGATCTCGAGGTTCTCGCCGCGTGATACGCCGCCGAGTTCCGGAACACCCGCCACCTCGGTGGAAAAGCGGATGCAGCGCGTGCACTGGATGCAGCGCGTCATGACCGTCTTGACCAGCGGGCCGAGATACTTGTCGGTCACCGCGCGCTTGTTCTCGCGGTAGCGCGAATGGTCCGCCCCGTAGCCGAAGGCCTGGTCCTGCAGGTCGCACTCGCCCCCCTGGTCGCAGATGGGGCAGTCAAGCGGGTGGTTGATGAGCAGGAACTCCATCACCGCGCGGCGCGCGCGGCGCACCACCTCGGTGTCGGTAAAGATCTGCATGCCATTGCTGATGGGAAAGCCGCATGACGCCACCGGCTTGCGCCCGCCTGATACTTCCACAAGGCACATGCGGCAGTTGCCCGCCACCGACAGCCGCTCATGGTAACAAAAACGCGGTATTTCCTTGCCCGCCGCCTCGCATGCCTGCAGCGCGGAAGAACCGGGGGCTACATCAACAACAATACCGTCAACGGTTACTTTGACCACTGTTCCTACTCCGCCGCTTCAACAAGGCCGGTGGGCACCTGCACTGCGCGCCCGCCGCCATGGGCCGCCTTATAGGCGTGGATGCGTTCCTCCATTACCGGGCGAAACCGGCGGATCAGGCCCTGGATGGGCCAGGCCGCCGCATCGCCCAACGCGCAGATGGTGTGGCCTTCCACCTGGCGGGTGACCTGCTCGAGCATGTCGATTTCCTCGATCTCGGCGCGCCCCTCCACCATGCGTTCCATGATGCGCATCATCCAGCCCGTGCCTTCGCGGCAGGGCGTGCACTGGCCACAGCTTTCATGCTTGAAGAATTTCGAGAACCGGGCGATGGCCGCGATGATGTCGGTGGATTTGTCCATGACAATCATGCAGCCCGTGCCAAGGCCGGAGCCTTCGGCGCGCAGGCTGTCGTAATCCATCAGCACAGTCTCGCACACATCGCGCGGCAGCATGGGCACCGAGCAGCCACCGGGGATGACGGCCAGCAGGTTGTCCCACCCGCCGCGCACGCCGCCGCCATGCTTTTCAATGATCTCGCGCATCGGCACGCCCAGCTCTTCTTCAAACACGCAGGGCGTGTTGACGTGGCCTGATATGGCCATGAGCTTGCTGCCCGCGTTATTGGGCCGCCCAAGGCCCGAGAACCATGCCGCCCCGCGCCGCAGGATGGTGGCGGAAACCGCAATGCTTTCCACGTTATTGACCGTGGTGGGGCAGCCATACAGGCCCATGGCGGCAGGGAAAGGCGGCTTCATGCGCGGCTGGCCCTTCTTGCCCTCAAGGCTTTCAAGCAGGGCCGTTTCCTCGCCGCATATGTAAGCACCCGCGCCGCGATGGATGTAGAAGTCGAAATCCCAGCCCGAGCCGCAGGCGTTCGGGCCGATCAGGCCTGCTTCATATGCCTCGTCAATGGCGTGCTGGAGGTGCATGGCCTCGTTGTAGAACTCGCCGCGAATATAGATGTAGGCCGCATGCGCCCCCATGGCGAAGGAGGCGATCAGCGCACTTTCAACCAGCTTGTGCGGGTCGTGGCGCAGGATCTCGCGGTCCTTGCAGGTGCCGGGTTCGGATTCATCACCATTGATGACGAGGTAATGCGGCCGCCCATCATTCTTCTTTGGCATGAACGACCATTTGACCCCGGTGGGAAAACCTGCGCCGCCGCGCCCGCGCAGGCCCGATGCCTTCATCTCGCCGATGATGGCATCGCGCCCGCGCGCCAGAATTTCCGCCGTGCCATCCCAGTCGCCCCGGGCGCGGGCCCCGGCCAGCGTCCAGTCATTCTGGCCATACAGGTTGGTGAAGATGCGGTCCTTGTCGTGCAACATGCGCTTTACCCCTGCCCCTGCGGCTTGGCCGCCGCATCATCCACCAGTACCTTGCACCCGCCCGCAGGGGCCGAGTTGAGGCGGTCGATGGTGGGGCCGGGCGTGGGGCGTTCGCCCCGCTTCAGCGCCTCGATCAGCTCAAGCGTGCGCGGGCCATCGAGATCTTCATAGTAATCATCATCAACCTGCAAAATCGGGGCATTGGCGCAGGCGCCGAGGCATTCCACCTCCGTCAGGGTGAACAGGCCATCCGCGCTGGTCTCGCCAAACGCCCTGATGCCCGTGGCCGCCTTGCACGCCGCCGTCACATCATCCGACCCGCGCAGCCAGCACGAGGTGGTGGTGCACACCTGCAGGTGGTAGCGGCCAATCGGCTTCGTGTTGAACATGAGGTAGAAGGTCGCGACCTCATACACGCGGATCGGGGCCATCTCGAGGCGCCCGGCCACCACATCCATGGCGATGCGCGGTATCCACGCGCTGCCGGTCTGGCGGCCCATCTGCTTCTGCACCACGTAAAGCAGGGGCAGCACGCCGCTTGCCTTGCGCTCGGGCGGGTATTTGGCAAGAATGACCGCAATCTGCCGCTCGCTCTCGGCATCGAATGCGAAATGGGTGGGTTCCACGCCTGCGGGCGCATTGGGCTGGGTAGACATGTCGGTCACCTGTCAATCTCGCCAAACACCAGGTCGAGCGACCCGATAATGGCCACGGCATCCGCCAGCATGTGGCGGCGCGACATCTCGTCGATTGCCTGGAGATGGGAAAAACCCGTGGGCCGGATCTTGCAGCGATACGGCCGGTTGCTGCCATCAGCCACCAGATACACGCCAAACTCGCCCTTGGGCGTTTCGGTCACGGTGTAGGTGGCGCCGGGAGGCACATGATAGCCTTCGGTAAACAACTTGAAGTGATGGATCAGCGCTTCCATCGAGCGCTTCATCTCGCGCCGTGGCGGTGGCGTGATCTTGTGGTCACGCACTTTTACCGGGCCGGGGCGGATCTGCTCGAGGCACTGGTTGATGATGCTGACACTCTCGCGCATCTCGGCCACGCGCACGAGATAACGGTCGTAGCAGTCACCCTGCCGGCCTACGGGCACGTTGAACTGCACCTTGTCGTAATTATCGTAGGGCTGGCTGCGCCGCAGATCCCACGGCACGCCCGAAGCCCGCAGGCATGGGCCGCTAAAGCCCCAGGCCAGCGCCTGCTCGGTGGTGAACACGCCAATGCCCACCGTGCGCTGCTTCCAGATCCGGTTGCTGGTCAGCAGGGATTCAAGGTCATCAATCCATTGCGGGAAGGTGCGCGCCCAGTTGGCAATGCGCTCCTCCAGCCCGGCAGGCAGGTCGCGTGACACGCCGCCGGGGCGGACGTAGTTGGCATGAAAGCGCGCGCCGGACGCGGCCTCATAGAACTCGATCAGCTTCTCGCGTTCCTCATACCCCCACAGCGCAGGCGTGAGCGCACCGCAGTCAAGCCCGAAGGAGGTGAGGTTGAGGATGTGGTTGAGAATGCGCGTGATCTCGGCAAACATGACCCGGATCCACTTCGCGCGGTCCGGGGCCTCGATGTTGAGCAGCTTTTCCACCGCCAGCGCAAACGCCTGCTCCTCGCACATGGGCGAGACGTAATCGAGCCGGTCGAAATAGGGCAGCGCCTTGGGGTAGGTCTTGTATTCGATCAGCTTTTCCGTGCCACGATGCAAGAGCCCCACATGCGGAATGGCACGGGCCACGACCTCGCCCTCCATTTCCAGCACCAGCCGCAGCACGCCATGGGCGGAGGGGTGCTGGGGGCCGAAGTTCAGCGCGTGGGAGTCAATTTCCACCACATGGCGCTTCACCTCGCCATCGGGCTCTTCTGGCAGCAGGCTGTCGGGAATGTCCGTATCGCTACGCAGTGTGACATCGCTCATCGGCTCAGCCCTTTCGCTTGATGTCGTGGCGGTCGGCATGGGCCTTTTCATCGCCCGGCAGGGTCAGGATGCCTTCCCATGGCGATTCAAAGTCGAAATTGCGGAAGTCCTGCACCAGGTCGACCGGCTCATAGACCACCTGCCGCCGTTCCTCGTCGTACCGCATCTCGACATAGCCGGTCAGCGGGAAGTCCTTGCGCAGCGGATGCCCCTCGAAGCCGTAATCGGTCAGGATGCGCCGCAGATCCGGCTGGTCGGTGAACAGGATGCCAAACAGGTCATACGCCTCGCGCTCCCACCATGTGGCGGCAGGCCAGAGCTGGTGCACCGACGGCACGGGATGGGTCTCATCCGTGGTCACGATCACGCGGATGCGGTGGTTATGGGTGACCGAAAGCAGGTTGTAGACCACCTCGAACCGCTCGGCCCGGTCGGGAAAGTCCACGCCGCATATGTCCATCACCTGCTGGCAGGTATAAAGCGGGTCATCACGCAGCATGGCCATGAGGGGGAGCAGCCGCTCACGCGTGGTGCGCACCACCAGTTCGCCCTTTTCGATACCAGCGGACATGATGCCCGGCACGGTGGTGGAAAGCCGGAAGCTGATGGCCCCAAGGCTGCCCGTAACGCCGCGCGGCCCGGTGGTGGCGGGAAGGTTCTGCACATCAGCCACGGCGGATTGTCCCTGTCCTGCGGATCTTCTTCTGCAGTTGCAGGATGCCGTAGATCAGCGCTTCCGCCGTGGGCGGGCAGCCGGGCACATACACATCCACCGGCACGATCCGGTCGCACCCGCGCACGACGGAGTAGGAATAATGGTAATACCCGCCCCCATTGGCGCATGACCCCATGGAGATGACCCAGCGCGGCTCGGCCATCTGGTCGTACACGCGCCGCAGGGCCGGGGCCATCTTGTTGGTCAGCGTGCCCGCCACGATCATCACATCGGACTGGCGCGGCGAACCGCGCGGAATGATGCCCATGCGGTCAAGGTCATAGCGCGGCATGTAGGCGTGGATCATCTCCACCGCGCAACATGCCAGCCCGAACGACATGGGCCACAGGCTGCCCGTGCGCCCCCAGTTGACCAACTTGTCGAGACTGGCGACGACAAAGCCCTTTTCCGTCATCTCACCGGTGATGCCTTTTATCACCGCATCCTGCTCCGGACCCGGAGGCAGCATGTCGCGGTTCCAGGCAATGCTGTCAGCGGGCCGGCCTGGCCCTGAGGTATCATCGTTGCCCATTGGGGCGCCTCCCCTTGTCATGCTCAATCCCAGTCCAGCGCGCCCTTGCTCCATTCGTAAATGAAGCCGACGACCAGAACGCCGAGGAAACCCATCATGGATGCAAAGCCGAACCAGCCGATGCGCGACAGGCTGAGCGCCCAGGGAAAGAGGAAAGCGACCTCAAGGTCGAAAATGATGAACAGGATCGCCACCAGATAGAACCGCACGTCAAACCGGCGGCGGGCATTGTCAAATGCCTCGAAACCACATTCATAGGCCGACGTTTTCTCGGCATAGGGTTTCTGGTGACCAAAAAGCAGCGAACTGCCCAGCATGGCTCCCGCGATCACCACAGCAATGCACCCGAATATCAGTACGGGCAAATAATCAGCGATAACGGAATGCATCTTCCGTGTTCCCAACCTGTTAATACGCCGCCCGGTGTCTTTATCGACTTATATGTGGCTGAAGGGATGCTAGACCCAACCCGGTGGGGGGAACAGTTACTTAACCGTGTGCACTCATGAACATTACCGTGAGGCTGAATACAGTAACACTTCCGTTAACACTGCTCTGTCATGACTATAATGGTACGATTTATTATTCTCATTTTTCCGTGTGGAAAAACGGGCACAAAAAAACGCCAGTGCAATGGCATCTGGCGTGGTGCGGAACATTATGATGGGCTGCGCCATAATGGCGCGAGTGACGGGGCTCGAACCCGCGACCTCCGGCGTGACAGGCCGGCGCTCTAACCAACTGAGCTACACCCGCATGGGGCATGTCCCTGCACGGATACAGGAAAACATGGTGGGCGATGACGGGATCGAACCGCCGACCCTCTCGGTGTAAACGAGATGCTCTACCGCTAAGCTAATCGCCCGCGCCCCTAGTAAGGGATTACAAAAAAGGGGGCAACCCGGAAAATGGATTGCCCCCTCTTTTTTTCCTGAAACAGGCGGTCTTACTTGCTGACCGCTTCCTTCAGGTTCTTGCCCGGCTTGAAACGCACGGACGTGGATTCCGGAATGTCCAGCGGTTCACCCGTGCGGGGGTTGCGGCCCTTGGCGGCCTTGCGGGTCGCCGTAACGAACGTGCCAAAACCGACCAGACGGACTTCCTGATTGTTTGCCAGCGCCTTTTCGATCGCACCGAAAACCGCATCAACCACTTCGCCAGCCTTGGCTTTGGCCAGATCGGCTTCCTCGGCTACCGCAGCAACCAGTTCCTGCTTGTTAAGTGGCTTCTCCATTTTACGCCTTTCTTTGTACTGTGCGCTTACGCAATCATTCAAACATCGCGCCGCATTTCTGCTCGCACTATGCCGCTGTTTTTTCTCACGTCAACCAACAGAATTCGGGGAATGACAGAGAAAACCGTCATTCCCCTCCATCATGACAATTTTGCGACCACGCACCCCTGCCCTACGGCGCTCAATGCGTCAATGCAGGTGTTGCGGCTCCTTCGACGGAGGAGGCTGCTGCCGGCTCCGTCCATTCGATCGGCTCGGGCTTTTCCACCAGTGCCTGGCCAATCACTTCATCCACATGCGAAACCGGCAGGATGGTCAGCGCCTCGGTCACCACCGTGGGGATATCGACCAGATCCTTCTCGTTATCCTTGGGGATGAAGATGGTCTTGAGGCCCGCGCGGTGGGCGGCCAGCAGCTTCTCCTTCAGGCCGCCAATCGGCAGCACGCGGCCACGCAGCGTGATTTCGCCGGTCATGCCCACGTCGCGCCGCACGGGGATGCCCGTCATCACGCTCACGATCGAGGTGGCCATGCCGATACCGGCCGAAGGACCATCCTTGGGCGTGGCACCCTCAGGCACATGCACGTGCAGGTCGCGCTTTTCAAACAGGGCGGGGCTGATGCCAAAGGTCACCGCACGGCTACGCACGTAGGACAGGGCTGCCGCGACACTTTCCTTCATCACGTCGCCAAGCTTGCCGGTCAGCTTGATGTTGCCCTTGCCCGGCACCATCACGCTTTCGATGGTCAGGATTTCTCCGCCCACTTCGGTCCAGGCCAGCCCGGTCACGACTCCGACCATGTCTTCCGACTCGGTCTCACCGTGGCGGAAGCGCTTCACGCCCGCGTATTTTTCAAGGTTTTCGGCCGTGATCGCCACGGTCTTGGCCTTGCCGGTCACGATCTCGGTCACGGCCTTGCGGGCCAGTGTCGCAATTTCGCGCTCGAGGTTACGCACACCGGCCTCACGCGTGTAGCTGCGAATCAGCTCACGCAGGGCATCATCGGACACCGACCACTCGCCCGGCTTGAGGTTGTTGGCCTCCGTCTGCTTGCCCAGCAGGTGGCGCTTGGCAATCTCGACCTTCTCATCCTCGGTGTAACCCGACAGGCGGATGATCTCCATGCGGTCCAGCAGCGGCTGGGGCATGTTCAGGCTGTTGGCGGTGGTGATGAACATCACATCCGACAGGTCATAATCGACCTCGAGATAGTGATCGCCAAAGGTTGAATTCTGCTCGGGGTCCAGCACCTCCAGCAGTGCGGAAGACGGATCGCCGCGCCAGTCGGCGCCAAGCTTGTCGATCTCATCAAGCAGGAAGAGCGGATTCGAGGTCTTGGCCTTCTTCATGCCCTGGATGATCTTGCCGGGCATGGAGCCGATATAGGTGCGGCGGTGGCCACGGATCTCGGCCTCATCGCGCATGCCACCAAGCGACATGCGCACATACTGCCGCCCCGTCGCCTTGGCGATGGATTTGGCCAGCGAGGTCTTGCCCACGCCTGGCGGCCCCACAAGGCACAGGATCGGCCCCTTGAGCTTCTGGGCGCGACTCTGCACGGCCAGATACTCGATGATGCGTTCCTTGACCTTCTCCAGCCCGTAATGGTCGGTGTCGAGCACCTTCTGGGCCTCGGACAGGTCATGGCGGACCTTCGAGCGCTTCTTCCACGGAATGCCCAGAATCCAGTCGAGATAGTTGCGCACCACCGTCGACTCGGCCGACATCGGGCTCATGCTCCGCAGCTTCTTCAGCTCGGCCATGGCCTTTTCGCGCGCTTCCTTGCTCAGCTTGGTCTTGGCGATCTTTTCCTCAAGTTCGGCGGTTTCGTCCTTGCCGTCCTCGCCTTCGCCAAGTTCCTTCTGGATCGCCTTGAGCTGCTCGTTGAGGTAGTACTCGCGCTGGGTCTTTTCCATCTGCCGCTTCACGCGGTTACGGATGCGCTTTTCAACCTGAAGCACGCCGATCTCGGCTTCCATATGCGCGAAAACCCGCTCCAGACGCGCATTCACGTCCTGGATCTCGAGGATTTCCTGCTTTTCGGGAATCTTCAGGTTCAGATGGCTGGCAATGGTGTCCGCCAGCTTCGACAGGTCATCAATCTGGTTGAGGGAGACCAGCACCTCGGGCGCGATCTTCTTGTTCAGCTTGATGTACTGCTCGAACTGGCCGATCAGCGTGCGGCCAATGGCCTCGGCTTCCTTGCCATCGGTTTCCTGCTCGGGCACGTCCTCGATCTCGGCCTCGAAATGGCCATCGACCTCGTGCAGAGCGGTAATGTGGGCGCGCCTGCCGCCTTCAACAAGCACCTTGACCGTGCCATCGGGCAGCTTGAGCAGCTGCAGGATGGTGGAGACCGTGCCGTAGCGGTAGATATCCTCGGGCGTAGGGTCATCCTGCGCCGCGTTCTTCTGGGCCACGAGCAGGATCTGCTTGTCGCTGCGCGTTACGGCTTCCAGCGCGCGGACGGATTTCTCACGCCCCACGAACAGCGGCACGATCATGTGCGGAAAGACAACAATATCGCGCAGGGGCAGGACAGCAATCGTGTCACGCGTATCGTCATCAGCTTCCTCCGCGCCACGCGTGGTGGCGACGGGGGTGCCGGCGGTGTTGGTATCGGTGGTTTCCGTGCCTTCAGGCGCGGGAGTCAGTCTGTCAGTTTCAGACATATTGTTTTTTTGACCTCCTGATGGACGATCCCGGATGGGCACCCAAGCATGTGGCCTGCCCATCCGTTGCGCCGCATATGCGACAACCTCACTTCAATGTTGTCACGACGCGCCGCCACCACAAGCCCGGTGGCGACAATTCGGCGTAAAGCGGCCAGACCGTCAGGCGGACTGTTCGGCCGGCTGGTTCTTGCCATACACATAGACAGGCTGCGCCTTGCCCTCGGCCACTTCCTTGTTGACCACCACTTCCTCGACATTCTTCAGGCCGGGAAGGTCGAACATGGTCGACAGCAGGATGCTTTCGAGAATGGCGCGCAGGCCACGCGCGCCCGTGCGACGGGCAATGGCGCGCTGGGCGACCTGACGCAGCGCATCCTCGGTGAAGGTGAGCTGCACGTCCTCCATCTGGAACAGGCGGGCATACTGCTTGACGAGCGCGTTCTTGGGCTTGGTCAGGATCTCGATCAGGGCGGCCTCATCAAGATCTTCCAGCGTGGCGACCACGGGCAGGCGACCGATGAATTCGGGGATCAGGCCGAATTTCAGCAGATCCTCGGGCTCAACCTCACGCAGCACGGCACCCATGCGCCGCTCGTCGGGCGACTGCACATCGGCACCAAAGCCGATGCCCGAACCCTTGCCGCGCGCGCTGATGATCTTGTCGAGCCCCGCAAACGCGCCGCCGCAGATGAACAGCATGTTGGTGGTGTCCACCTGCAGGAATTCCTGCTGCGGGTGCTTGCGCCCGCCCTGCGGCGGCACGGAAGCAACCGTGCCTTCCATGATCTTGAGCAGGGCCTGCTGCACGCCCTCGCCGCTGACATCGCGGGTGATGGAAGGGTTGTCCGACTTGCGCGAGATCTTGTCGATCTCGTCGATGTAGACAATGCCGCGCTGGGCCTTCTCCACATTGTAGTCGGCCGCCTGCAGCAGCTTGAGGATGATGTTCTCCACATCCTCGCCCACGTAGCCCGCTTCGGTCAGGGTGGTGGCGTCGGCCATGGTGAAGGGCACGTCAAGGATGCGGGCGAGCGTCTGGGCCAGCAGGGTCTTGCCCGAGCCGGTGGGGCCGATGAGCATGATGTTGGATTTTGCAATCTCGACATCATTGTTCTTCTGGGCATGGGCGAGGCGCTTGTAGTGGTTGTGCACCGCTACCGACAGCACCTTCTTCGCATGACCCTGGCCGATGACGTAATCATCGAGAATCTTGCAGATTTCACGCGGCGTAGGCACCCCGTCGCGCGATTTGACCAGATGCGTCTTGTGCTCCTCACGGATGATATCCATGCACAATTCGACGCATTCATCGCAAATGAACACGGTGGGACCGGCGATCAGTTTGCGGACCTCATGCTGCGACTTGCCACAGAACGAGCAGTAAAGCGTATTTTTGGAATCGCCGGATTTGTTATTCATAACCGCTCCTATTCCCACTCAGGGGAACTTCTCCATACCTTGCGACCGGGCAGGAAACGCTGCCTGGACCGCCGCAGGCAACCCTTCCCCACCGGGGCCGGGAGCGCGCCTGCGAACGCGCCCCCTGATGCAGATTACTCTGCAGGTTTTGATGCAACGTTACGACGGACCACTTCATCCACGATGCCGAATGCCTGCGCCTCTTCCGCTGACATGTAGCTGTCGCGCTCCAGCTTCTGCTCGATCTCCTCAAGCGTGCGGCCGGTGTGCTCCTTGTAGATCTCGTTCAGGCGCTGGCGGATGGTCAGGATTTCCTGCGCCTGGATCTCAATGTCGCTGGCCTGCCCCTGCGCCCCGCCCGAAGGCTGGTGCACCATGACGCGTGAATTGGGCAGCGCGAATCGCCGCCCCTTCTCGCCACCGGCCAGCAGCAGCGACCCCATCGACGCCGCCTGCCCGATGCACACCGTGCTGACGGGGCAGCGGATGTACTGCATGGTGTCGTAGATGGCGAGCCCCGCCGACACCACGCCGCCGGGGCTGTTGATGTAGAACGAGATTTCCTTGCTGGGGTTCACGCTTTCCAGATAAAGCAGCTGCGCGGAAACCAGCGCCGAGACCTGATCATAGACCGGCCCGGTGAGAAAGATGATCCGTTCCTGCAGAAGGCGGGAATAGATGTCGAATGCCCGTTCCCCGCGGGAGGTCTGTTCGACCACCATCGGTACCAGAGCGTTATTGAAGATCTCTACGGGATCCCGATCCCTCATAGCCATATTCCCGATCCTGAAAAGCAAGGGCCCGTTCCACGTTACGCGCCCGGTGCAGGAGGCACGGACAGCGCTGGCGCAGCCGGACCCTTCCCGGTTACTTATGACAAAATAGAGACAAACACGCCAGATACCACCCCACCCCTGTCATTTTGCCAGAAACGGGCCGCACAATCCGCGCGTGTTCACCTGTCCACAAACACATACGGCGCGCGGAAGTCCCCTTCCGCGCGCCGCAGGCGTTACCTATGCCGCCAGAGCGGATCAGACGTCAGCTTCCGGCATTTCGGCCAGTTCTTCCGGCGTCACGACCTTATCCTCGACCTTGGCCAGCTCGACGATGTAGTCGATGACCTTGTTCTCGAAGATCGGGCCACGCAGGCCATCGATCGCCTGCGGGTTCTTGCCGAAATATTCGAACACGGCCTGTTCCTGACCCGGATAGCGCGCGGCTTCGGCCCGAACGGCGTGAACGATTTCTTCCTGCGTCACGGTGATGTTGTTCACACGGCCGATTTCGGCAAGCAGGAGGCCAAGTTTCACGCGGCGTTCGGCAATCTTGCGATAGTCGGCGCGCAGCGTGTCCTCGTCCTTGCCCTTGTCTTCCTCATCGAGGCGGCCGGCCTTGCGGTCTTCCTCGATGCGGGCCCAGATCTGGCTGAACTCGGCATCCACCATGCCCGGAGGCGCCTGGAAGTCGGTCTTTTCGGCCAGCTTGTCGAGCAGCTCGCGCTTGAGGCGCAGGCGGGAAAGCTGGTCGTATTCCTGCGTGACCTGCTGCGTGATCAGCTCGCGCACCTGCTCAAGCCCCTCGAAGCCGAGCTTCTTGGCCAGCTCGTCGTCGATCTTGGCTTCGACCGGGCGCTTGAGTTCCTTCACCTTGATGTCGAAGGTCGCTTCCTTGCCCGCAAGGTGCTCCGCGCCGTAATCGGCGGGGAAGGTGACGGTGATCACTTTTTCTTCACCGGCCTTCATGCCCACGATCTGCTCGGCGAAACCGGGGATGAAGCCCGCGCCGCCGAGTTCGACGTTCACGTCGTCAGCGGAACCGCCTTCAAAGGCCGTGCCGTCAACCTTGCCCACGAAGTCCACGCTCACCACGTCGCCATCGGCGGCGGGGCGGTCTTCCTCGACCTTCTCGAACTCGCGCTGGCGGCTGGCGATTTCCTTGAGCGCCTTGTCCACCGTCTCGGCATTCACCTCGGACTTGAGGCGCTCGAGCGACAGGGTGGACAGGTCGGGAATGGTGATCTCGGGCAGGATCTCGAACTCGACCGTGAACTTCAGGTCTTCCTTACTGCCCGGCTCGCTGCCGGAAACGAGGTCAACCTTCGGCTGCATGGCAGGGCGCAGGCCGCGCTCGTCAAGCAGGGTGCGGGTCGCGTCGCTTACGACCTGCTCCATCACCTCACCCTGCACGGATTCGCCAAAACGCTGCTGCAGGATGCTCATCGGCACCTTGCCCGGGCGGAAACCCGGCAGCTTCATGGACTGTCCAACTTCTTTCAGGCGCGCGGTGCGCTTGCTCTCGATTTCTGCTGCGGGCACCGTAACGGTGAAACCGCGCTTCAGGCCATCGGAAAGCGTTTCAGTAACCTGCATCTGCCAGGCCATCCTCTCGGTCAGAACGTGTCAAAGAACGCAAGAAGCCGGTTGGGGCCACCACGTCTGCTCGCATAACGCGACTTGCCGGGATCATTGGTACGGGCGGAGGGACTTGAACCCCCACGGCTTGCGCCACCAGAACCTAAATCTGGCGTGTCTACCAATTCCACCACGCCCGCACAGTGCCCAGCCTGTAAGCGCGCGGCTTTAGCGCACCACAGGCCATGGGGCAAGATGCGAAGGGAAAAGGATTGGGCTTTTCAGCCGAAAACTTTTTTCGCCTGCGCCTCCGCCCGGTGGCGGGCCGCGCCGATGTGGCGGTCGAAATCCTCGGCCAGCGGCCATTCGCCCGCATGCCGCGCTGCATCGCCATGCAGCCAGACCCCGGCGCAGGCGGCCTCCCACGCGGGCATGCCCGCGGCGAGCATGGCGGCGATGATGCCGGTCAGCGTATCGCCCGAGCCTGCCGTGCCCAGCATGGGGGTGGCGTGATCGTTGATCGCCACCCGGCCATCGGGTGCGGCGATGATGGTATCCGGCCCCTTGAGCACCGTCACGGCACCCGTGCCCACTGCCGCCGCGCGCGCGGCTTCCACCCGGTCCGCGCCGGGCTTGCCGAACACGCGCGAGAACTCGCCGATATGCGGCGTGATGATGGAGGCCCCCTTCAGCCGCTCGGGGTGACCTGCCGCCATGCTGAAGGCCCCGGCATCGGCAATCACCGCGCGGCCTGCCCCTGCCAGCGCAGGAAAGACCGCCGCCACCTCCGCCACCGAAAGGCCGGGGCCACACACCCATACATGGCGGCGCCTGTCTTCCAGCAGGGTTTCCAGCGGGTCGGAATCCACGATCAGGCCAGCGGGCGCGGTCATGCGATAGGCCTCGGCACTCTCGCCTGCAGCCAGCCGCACCAGCCCCGCCCCTGCCGCCCGCGCGCCCGCGGCGGAAAGACGGGCCGCGCCCGGCATCTCGCGCCCGCCACAGATACTGACCACGCCACGGCTGTATTTATAGGAAGTGACCGTGCAGGCAGGCGTGCGCCACAGGCCGGGCTCATTGCGCCAGGTGCGAATCGGCACCTCACCGAGCACTGATTCGGGAATGCCGATATCGGCCAGCACGGTGCGCCCGCACAGCGTGCGGCCCGGCAGCAGCAGGTGGCCGGGCTTGAGGCGGCAGAAGGTGACCGTCATTTCGGCCTGTGCGGCGCCACCGCGCACGGCGCCTGTCGCCCCATCCACGCCGCTGGGCATGTCGATGGCCACGATGCGCCGCGCAGCCCTGAGCACGGCCACCACATCAGGCGCCACGTCACGGCTCAGCCCCGCGCCGAACACGGCATCGACCACCAGATCAAAGGCGGCTGCGCTTTCAGGCGCAAATGGCACCATCGGGCCGTGCCACAGGGCGGCAGCGGCGGCTTCCTCCCCGCCAGGGCGCGGCGTTGCAAGGGCCGCCACCGAAACCGGCCAGCCCTGCTCGGCCAGCCTGCGGGCCGTCACATAACCATCGCCGCCATTATTGCCCGGCCCGCACAGCACCAGCACCCGGCACGGGCGCATGTGCTGGCGTATGGCGCGGGCCACCGCGCGGCCCGCGTTTTCCATCAGCGTCGACACCGGCACGCTGCGGGCGGCAGCCGCGTCGATCTGGCCCATCTGCGCTGGCGTGGGCAGCACGAGGCGGGCGGCCGCAAGGGCCTGCATCTGTTCACTGGCGGGCATGTTCTCTCCCTTTTTCCGGCAATTGGCTGCCGCACTGGCCTTGCACATGATACAGGAATGAGGAAACAAGCATCCCGCATCCTGCTTTATGGCAGGTAAGCGTTTTCCTTATTCCTTATCCCCGCAAGGAGGCTTCATGTCCCTATCCATTGTCTGGAGCCTTGTGCTCGCACTCCACATTACAGGCATGGCGGCCTGGGTTGGCGGCATGATGTATGCGGCCTTCGTGCTCAGGCCCAGCCTGAACCTGCTTGATGCAACGCAGCGCGCCTCGGTGCATCTACAGACGCTGAACCGCTTCTTCCGCATCGTGTGGCACACCATGCCCATGGTGCTCGTGAGCGGCTGGCTCATGATCTATCACGAGGGCGGGTTTGCGGTCGTGCCGTGGCAGATCAATCTCATGCAGCTGCTTGGCCTGATCATGGCAGGCGTGTTCGCGCGCATCTATTTCGGCCCCTACCAGAAGGCCCGCCGCGCCATGCGCCCGCAGCCGGGGCAGTTCGACTCGATCCGCTCGCTGGTGCTGCTCAACACCGGCATCGGCATCCTGACCATCATCACCGCCTGCCTGGCCCATCCTTTCTGACAAATATGGGGCGTAACTTCACGCCCCCTTGATTTTCATTGCAAATCTCGATAGGCACGGGGAATGTGGCGCTTTGAGGGGTTTATCCCCATCGTGTGCCACACTCCCCTTCCCTGCATTGCTGCAGGTACATCAGGGACGGCAGCCTGATACAGCGCGACACGGTGGCAATCGGACGGGGCCATATTCATCTGCTGATACGTTCGAGAGTAATTTGAGCGCCAAAAAAACGTCCCCCGCCCCGACCCGTTCTGCAAAGAAAGCGGTAGCCCCGGCCCCCGCCACCAGCACGGAAGCGGCCTTGCCGCCTGACGCGCCAGAGCAGGCCGCCCCGGCGCAGGAAGAGGCGCTGCCCCTGTTTTCGGAACTCGGCCTGTCCGAACCCATCCAGCGCGCCATTGATGAAATGGGATACCGTCATCCCACCCCCATTCAGGCGCAGGCCATTCCCTACGTGCTGATGGGCCGTGACGTGCTTGGCGTGGCCCAGACCGGCACGGGCAAGACGGCATCCTTCACGCTGCCCATGCTCGAGATCCTTCAGGGTTCACGTGCCCGGGCGCGCATGCCGCGTTCGCTTATCCTTGAGCCCACGCGCGAACTGGCCCTGCAGGTTGCCGAGAATTTCGTCAATTACGGCAAGCACCTCAAGCTGACCCATGCGCTGCTGATTGGCGGCGAGAGCATGGCCGAGCAGAAGGAAGTGCTCAACCGTGGCGTGGACGTGCTGATTGCAACGCCGGGCCGCCTGATTGACCTGTTCGAGCGCGGCGGCCTGCTGCTGACGCAGACCAAGCTGCTGGTGATCGATGAAGCCGACCGCATGCTCGACATGGGGTTCATCCCCGATATCGAGAAGATCGTGGGCATGCTCTCGCCGCTGCGCCAGACGCTGTTCTTCTCGGCCACGATGGCACCCGAGATCCGCCGCCTGGCCGATGCGTTCCTGAGCAACCCCAAGGAAATCACGGTCAGCCGCCCCTCCTCGGTTGCCTCCACCATCGAGACCGGACTTGCCATTGTCGATGGCGCTGACAAGCGCCGCGCGCTGCGCAAGCTGCTGCGTGAGGCGGACATGCAGAACGCCATCGTGTTCTGCAACCGCAAGCGTGATGTGGATGTGCTGTGCAAATCGCTGATCAAGCATGGTTTTTCAGCCGGTGCGCTGCATGGCGACCTGCCGCAGTCGGTCCGGTTCTCGACGCTTGAGGCGTTCAAGTCGGGTGCGTTGCAAATCCTCGTCTGCTCCGACATTGCGGCACGCGGAATCGACATTGGCGGCCTGTCGCATGTGTTCAACTTCGACCTGCCGTTCCATGCCGAGGATTACGTGCACCGAATCGGCCGCACGGGCCGTGCTGGCCGCACCGGCCATGCCTACAGCCTCGCCACGCCCGACGAGGAAGGCCTTGCCCAGGCCATTGAGAAATTGACGGGCAAACCCATACCCCGAATCGAGGTCAAAGGCGTGGATAACCTGGAATGGTCGGATGAACCGCGCCCTGCGGGCGGCCGACGCAAATCCCGTGCCGAAAGCGGTTCGCGCCGCAAGAGCAATGCAGCCCCCCCTGCCCCCGCGCCCGCATCTGCTGCGCCGGTTGAGGAAGCCGCACCCGCGCCCAAGCCCTCGCGCAGCCGCTCTGCGCCCGCCATGGGCTCGGGCCGCCGCGATCAGGGCCTGCTTCCGGCGGCTCCTGACCATGCCATTACCGGGTTTGGCGATGATATCCCGGCCTTCATGCAGTTGCCGCGCCGGGAAAAGCCCGTCGTCCCGGCTGACGAATAAACAGAGCAGGCATGGAACAGGACATGGCCGGCGCCATCCGGGTGGTGGCGCTTGGCAATGACGGGGATGGCATAGCCGAAACCCCGGCAGGACGGATCTTCGTGCCCGGTGCCGTGCCGGGCGATGTCGTGCAACCTGGAGTGCTGCATGGCACCCACGCAGCACTCGAGCGCATCATTAGCCCCAGCCCGGATCGGGTCACGCCGCCCTGCGCCCTGTTTGGCCAGTGCGGTGGCTGCCGCGTGCAGCAAATGGCGTTGCCTGCCCTGCTGGGCTGGAAGGCCGGACGCGTGCTTGATGCGCTGCAACGCGCAGGCTTTGATACCATCCCCACGCCTGCCACCGTGCAGGTTGCCCCACAGGGACGGCGGCGCGTTGATCTGGCCTTCCGCCGCGAAGGCAGGCGCATCGTGCTCGGGCTGCATCGCCGCCGGGGCGATGTGGTGGACATGACCGCATGTACTCTGCTCGACCCCGCCCTGTTTGCCCTGCTCTCGCCGCTGCGCGACATGCTGCATTCGCTGCCCGGCGTGCATGCGGGTGGTGACATCCAGATCAACCTGCTCGATAGCGGGCCGGACCTGCTGATTACGATGGATGGCACGCCGGATGCCAATGACCGGCGCATTCTGGCGCAGTTCAGCAAGGCGCATGGCATACCGCGCATCTCGCTGGGCGGCACGCCACCCGAAACGCTGGCGCTGAACGGGCCGGTCTTTCACCATTTTGATGGCGTGCGCGTTACCCCGCCGCCCGGTGCCTTCCTGCAACCTGCCCGCGCGGGCGAGGACGCCATCAGGGCTGCCGTGGTGGCGGCACTCCCCACCAAGGGGCTGAAGGCAGGCATTATCGAGCTTTATGCAGGCTGCGGCACGCTGTCCTTCGCGCTCGCCGCCCATGCCAAGGTGCTGGCCTATGAAGGGGACAGGGCCGCGCTGGCCTGCCTCAAACAGGCCAGTGGGGGCACCCGCGTGCTGCCTGCGCTGCGCGACCTGAACCGCCAGCCGGTCATGGCGGCCGAACTGGCCAAGGCTGCGGCCGTGGTGCTTGATCCGCCCCATGCCGGTGCGGGCACGCAGATGGCGCAGATCGTGGCAGGCAAGCCGCGCCATGTCATTTATGTCAGTTGCAACCCGACTGCCCTGCAGCGTGACCTGACCCCGTTGCAGCAGTTGGGCTACCGGCTGGAGCGGCTGACGGTGATCGACCAGTTCCTGTGGTCAACCGAGGTCGAGGCCGTGTGCGTTCTAAAGCTTCCGGGCACGGGCAAAAATCACCGGCGCTAAAAACAGAGAAAAGTTTTTGGTAAAGCTTTTTTCAAACGCTTAAAAAAAATGCCGCCTTTTTGAAAAAAGGCGGCACCCAAAAACTTCTGTCTTTATCGTCAGGCTTCAGACGTGGAAGCTTTCTCCGCAGCCACAGCGACCCTTTTCATTGGGGTTGGTGAAGGTAAAGCCGGATTCGAGTTGCTTGACCTCGTAATCCATCACCGAGCCGATCAGGAACAGCGTCGCCTTGCGGTCCACGAGCAGGGTCACGCCCTTGTCCACCACCACTTCATCGCCAGGCCCCGCCTGTTCGACAAAGCTCATGTCATAGGCATGGCCCGAGCAGCCCTTGGTTGAAACCGCAATGCGCAGCAGGTGGCCCGCGTTCCTGGTCTGGTAGAGTTTTTCCAGCCGTGCCGCCGCCCGGTCCGTCAGGGTCATGAGCGGCGGCAGGGCGCGGCGGGCGGGGGCTTTTGCGGGCGTAGCTGTCTGGTGTTCGGTCATGGCACATTCCCCTTGAGGGTTCAGAACATGTTCAGGGCAAGGCGGGCATCTTCGCTCATGCGCGACATGTCCCATGGCGGCTCCCACACGATCTCGACCGTGGCACTGGTCACCGTCTCGATCTTTTCAACGGCTTCCTTCACCTGCGCGGGCAGTTCCTGCGCGCTGGGGCAGTTGGGGGCCGTGAGCGTCATCTCGACCTTGACCGATCCATCCTCATGCAGGTCGATGGCGTAAATCAGGCCAAGTTCATAAATATTGACCGGAATTTCAGGATCATACACCGTGGCGATCGCCTCGATCACTGCGTCCTCATCGGGCATGGCCGCCTTGCCTTCGGGGGCGGCAGGCTGCTCGCCATCCGGTGTCCAGGTCGATACGGGGGCTGCTTTCTCGGCAGGCGCATCGCTGGCCTCAAGGGAAAAATGCCTGGTCTCTTCCGCCATGCCCATGGCAGGCTCTACCTGATTTTTCTCGTCCATGAGACCTTCACCTGTCTTTATCATCATTGAGCATATCAATCAGTGCCGACCACGGCAGCAGGGCGCAGCGCCTGCGCGAACGGTGCTGGTGCAGGGGCGCAAAGGCCGCAAGCTCGCCCAGTCCCTCCGGGGCCGTGCCGGTTTCAACCGCCTCGACCAGTTCCGCATGCAGTCTGTTCACCCGCGTGCGGTCCTGGCCTGTTACCCGCCCGGCCATAAGGTCGGCGGAAGCCGCGCAGATGGCGCAGCCCCGCGTTTCATGCCGGATTGCCGCAATCCGCCCCTGCGCATCCAGTACCGCGTGCAACTGCACCCGGTCGCCACATAGCGGGTTGGACCCCTGCCCGTTCAGCGTGGCCTTGGGCAGTGGCCCCGCATGGCGTGGCGCCTTCGCGCGCTCCAGCACCACGGTACGGTACAGATCATCCTGCGCCATCATCTGCCATCAGACAAAAAAGCCACGGATCTGTTCCAGCGTCGCGGCCAGCGTGTCGATTTCCTCCGGCGTGGTATAGATGCCAAAGCTTGCCCGCGCCGTGGCCGTCACGCCCAGCCTGCGCATGAGCGGTTCGGCGCAGTGATGGCCCGCCCGCACGGCAATGCCATTCCGGTCGAGCAGGGTCGCGATATCATGCGGATGAACATCCTTCATGGTAAACGAGATCACCCCGCCACGCTGCGGCGCCGTGCCAATCACCTTCAGCCCGCTGACATTGCCCAGCGCCTCAAGCGCGTAGGCCGTCAGCGCATCTTCATGTGCGCCGATCGCCTCGAAGCCGATGGATTCGATATAGGCAAGGGCCGCGCCCAATCCAATGGTCTCGATGATGGCGGGCGTGCCGGCCTCGAATTTATGCGGCACGTTCGCCCAGGTCGAGCGCTCGAACGACACGGTGGAAATCATGTCGCCGCCGCCAAGAAAAGGCGGCATCGCCTCCAGCAGCTCACGCCGCGCCCACAGCACGCCAATGCCGGTGGGGCCATACAGCTTGTGCCCGGTCACGACATAGAAATCAGCGCCCAGTTCCTGCACGTTCACCCGGCGATGCACGGCAAGCTGGCTGCCATCAAGCAGCACCTTTGCACCTGCCGCATGCGCCATGTCGATAATGGCGCGGGCATCGGTAATCGTGCCCAGCACGTTGGACATATGGGTGATGGCCACCAGCGCCACCCGGCCATCGGCCAGATTGCGCTCCAGCGCTTCCATGTCCAGCGCCCCGTCATCGGTGATGGGGGTGACGCGCAGTTCAATGCCGGTACGGTCGCGCAGCATCTGCCAGGGCACGAGGTTGGCGTGGTGTTCCATCTCGGACACCAGCACCACCTGCCTCGGCTTCAGCAGCGAACCGTAGGAATAGGCCACAAGGTTGATGGCCTCGGTGCTGTTGCGGGTAAAGACGATTTCCTCACGCGAGGCCGCGCCCAGAAAACTGGCCACCTGATCGCGCACGGCCTCGTATGCCTCGGTCGTGCGTTCGCTCATCCAGTACAGGCCACGATGGATGTTGGCGTACTGGGTGCGCATGGTCTCGGCCATGCAGTCGATCACCTGCCGGGGCTTCTGGGCCGAGGCCGCGCTGTCAAGGAACACAAGATCCCTGCCATGCACCTTCTGGCTCAGAATGGGGAAGTCATCACGGACATGCCGCAGGCTGCCTGCGGCATTCTTTGGGGTCATGACGCTCTGGTCCATCAGGCGACCTCCCGCTTCCACCAGGCTTCTACCGCAAGGTTCAGGCTGTCCTTGAGCCGCGCATCATCGATCTGGTCCACCACATCATGCAAAAAGGCGCGGATCAGGATGGAACGGGCGGCATCATTGGGGATGCCACGGCTACGCAGGTAGAAAAGCTGGTCATCATCCAGCGCGCCCACGGTGGCGCCATGGCTGCACTTGACGTCATCGGCGTAGATTTCGAGTTCGGGCTTGGCATCGATCTCGGCCGTGTCAGACAGCAGCAGCGCCTGGTTCATCTGGTAGCCATCGGTCTTCTGGGCAATCCGCTCGACATGGATCTTGCCCTGAAACACGCCGCGCGCATGGTCGGCCAGCACGTTCTTGACCGTCTGGCGCGAGATGCAGTCCGGTGCAGCGTGCGTAATCACGCTGGTCAGGTCGCCATGCTGGTGGCCGGCCAGAAGCTGCGCGCCGTTTACGTGCACGCTGGCACCCGCCGCATTCAGCCCCGCATGCACCTCATGGCGCGACAGGCTGGCACCGAGCGTGAGCGTGAAGCTGTCATACACGCCACGGCTGGCAACGCGGGCATGGCTGACCGCAAGGTGCAGCGCCTTTTTGCCTTCTGCCTGGATGCGGGCATGCGACAGGTAGCCGCCCTCTTCCACCGTAATGTCATAGAGCGGGTTATGCAGGTAATAGCCCCTGCCCACGGTGGCATCGAGCACGGCCAGCCTGCCGCCCCCTTCCACCACAATGCGGTGCTGCGGGTGGAAGGAAACCGGCGCATCCTCCCCCGCCAGGCCAATGCTGACCAGCAGCAGGCAGCCTGCATCAACCCCTGCGGGCACGATCAGCCCCAGCCCATCGCGCGCCAGCACGGTGTTCAGCGCCGTTGTCACGTCGCCTGCCGGGTCGATCCCGTCACGCGCCCCGGCGGCCGGGTCGAAGGCTGCAACCTTCACCCCTTCGGGCAGGCGCGAGCGCCCGGCATCGAAACGGCCATTGACGAACACAGCGCGATTGGCCCCGGCCCCGAGACCCGAGATGGTCTCGACCTCGGCCAGCAGCGTGTCGACCGCGCCGGCATCGACATCGCGCGGCGCATCAGCAAACGGCACGTCGGCCAGCGCGCGCAGCGAGGTATATTTCCATGCCTCAACACCCGCACGCGGCAGGCCCACCGCGCGCAGGTAATCGGCGGCCTTGAGCCGCGCGGCATTGCCCTTTACGTCACCCCGGTCGAGAAAGGCGGAGGGACTGATCCCGACCGGTGCAATGGCGTTCACGCCGCCTCCGAAAGGAACTGGGCGTAACCCTGCGCCTCAAGCTGCTTGGCCAGTTCCGGCCCGCCGCTATGGATGATGCGCCCCTTGGCCATGACGTGAATGCGGTCAGGCACGATATAGTCCAGCAGGCGCTGATGGTGGGTGATGACCAGCGCCGAGAAATCGGGCGAGCGCAGCGAGTTCACGCCTTCGGCCACGATGCGCAGGGCATCGATGTCCAGCCCGCTATCGGTCTCGTCAAGGATGGCGAAGGAAGGCTGGAGCATGCGCATCTGCAGCACCTCGTTGCGCTTCTTCTCGCCACCCGAGAAACCGACATTCACGTTGCGCTTGAGCATCTCGTCGGACATGGACAGATGCTTGGTCTCCTTGCGCACGGCCTTGAGGAAGGCCACGGCATCAAGCTCGTCCACCCCACGTGCGCGGCGCACGGCGTTGACGGCGGTACGCAAGAAGTTGGCGTTGTTCACGCCCGGCAGTTCCACCGGCGTCTGGAACGCGAGGAACAGGCCAAGGGCCGCACGCTCTTCGGGCTCGAGGGCAAGCAGGTCCTGCCCCTTGAAGGTGGCGGAGCCGCCCGTCACCTCATAATCCTCGCGCCCGGCCAGCACATAGGACAGGGTGGACTTGCCCGAGCCGTTTGGCCCCATGATGGCATGGACCTCGCCTGCCGGAATCTCGAGATCGACCCCGCGCAGGATTTCCTTGTGGGCTTCCCCATCATCGATGCGGGCGCACAGGCCATTGATGCTTACGAATTGCTTGCTCACGTCTTTGAATCCCTGTTAGCCCACGCTGCCTTCTAGGCTGATCTGCAGAAGCTTCTGGGCTTCCACGGCGAATTCCATCGGCAGTTCCTTCAGAACGTCCTTGCAGAACCCGTTTACGATCAGCCCTACCGCATCTTCTTCCGACAGGCCGCGCTGGCGGCAGTAGAACAGCTGGTCTTCCGATATCTTGGAGGTTGTCGCCTCATGCTCCACGCGCGCGGACATGTTGCGGTTCTCGATATAGGGCACGGTATGCGCCCCGCAGCGATCGCCGATCAGCAGGCTGTCGCACTGGGTGAAGTTGCGGCTGCCCGAGGCCTTGGGCATCATCCGCACCAGCCCGCGATAGGTACTGTCCGACTGGCCCGCGCTGATGGTCTTGGCGATGATGGTCGAGCGCGTGTTGCGCCCGATATGGATCATCTTGGTGCCGGTATCGGCCTGCTGGTGGTTGTTGGTCACCGCCACCGAGTAGAACTCGCCCACCGAGCCTTCGCCCTGCAGGATGCACGACGGATACTTCCACGTAATGGCCGAGCCGGTTTCAACCTGTGTCCATGAAATCTTGGAGCGCGCGCCACGGCACGCCCCGCGCTTGGTCACGAAGTTGTAGATGCCGCCGCGGCCGTTCTCATCACCGGGGTACCAGTTCTGCACGGTGGAATACTTGATCGAGGCGTCTTCCATCGCCACAAGCTCGACCACGGCGGCGTGGAGCTGGTTCTCGTCACGCATCGGCGCGGTGCAGCCTTCAAGGTAGGAGACGGAAGCCCCGTCCTCCACAATGATCAGCGTGCGCTCGAACTGCCCGGTATTGCGGGCATTGATGCGGAAATAGGTCGAGAGTTCCATCGGGCAGCGCACGCCCTTGGGCACGAAGACGAAGGAGCCATCGGTAAACACGGCGGCGTTGAGGGCGGCGTAGAAATTATCCGTCACCGGCACGACCGAGCCGAGATACTTGCGCACCAGTTCGGGGTGCTCCTGCACCGCCTCGGAAATCGGGCAGAAGATCACGCCCGCTTCCTGCAATGTCTTGCGGAAGGTGGTGGCGACGGACACGCTGTCAAACACCGCATCGACGGCGACCGGCGGGCGGGCTTCCTCGCCTTCTGGCAGTTCCACGCCTGCCAGCATCGCCTGCTCGTGCAGCGGAATGCCCAGCTTCTCGTAGGTGCGCAACAGCTCGGGGTCGACTTCTTCAAGCGACTTGGGGCCGGGCTTCTTGCGAGGTGCGGCGTAGTAATGCACGTCCTGGTAGTCGATGGGCGGGTAATGGACCTTGGCCCAGGTCGGCTCGCGCATTTCCAGCCACGAGCGGTAGGCCTTCAGGCGCCATTCCAGCAGCCATTCGGGCTCGTTCTTGCGGCTGGAGATGAGGCGGATCGTGTCCTCGTTCAGGCCCTTGGGGGCGATATCCATCTCGATATCGGTCTCGAACCCCCATTTATAGGTGTTCTGGCCCAGGGTTTCGACCGTCTTACGGGTTTCGGCTACTGCCGGCATGTGTCTTTCCTCCCCTGTTTCAGGCCGTGACCTCGGGCCCGTCGGGCATGGGCGGCACGTGCAGGCCACCCAGTCTGTCCGTTACTGTATGGTTCTTCATGTCTGCCAGCGTAATGGCTGAAAGCGCATGGCGGATGGCGGCATTGACCATATCCCACTGCCCGCCCAGCCCGCAGGTGGAGCGCGCGTCGCAATCGCCACCATCAACGCAGGTGGTCAGCGATATGGGGCCATCAATGGCCTGGATCACGGCCGCGATCGAGATATCCTCAAGCGGCTGGGCCAGCCTGTAGCCGCCGCGCGCGCCGCGCTGCGAGGTCACGATGCCCTGGGTCGCCAGAATCTTGAGCACCTTCGCCACCGTGGGTTCGGGAATGCCGGTCGAACGCGACAGGACAGGCGAGGTTGTGACCTCGCTCTTCTGCCCCAGCCGGACCAGAGCCACCACGGCGTAATCGGTCAGTTTCGACAGTTTCAGCATTCCGCTCTCCCGTACGTCCTGAGCCTGCATCCATAATTGGACCAGAACAGTACTGTTTCCTGAAGTTTCAGATGGGCTACCAGCCGGGCGTCGTCAAGTCCAATCGTAAAGCAGGCATGCCCTAGCCGATCCCGGTTCCGAATATCAGCTGTAATAACACGGACAGGCCACACCCCGCCAGAAAACCGACCAAGGTGCCGTTAAGCCGGATATACTGTAGATCCTTGCCCACGCGCAGCTCCAGCCGGTCGCTCAGGCTTTCCGCATCCCAGCCGTTCACGACCGAGTAAATAAAACGCGACATGCGCTCACGCAGGAAAGGCAGGCTGCTCACGATCATGTTGCGCGCGCCGTCTTCCACGCGCTTGCGCATGGCGGCGTCGTTATACATCTGGTCGGCCAGGCGCTGCAGGGCGTCACGCACCAGGGTGGCCACCCAGCTGGTCTCGCCCTTGCGCATGTCCTCTTCAATCACGCCGCGCAGGCGGTGCCAGACATCGCTGCTCCAGCCGCGCACGCTGTCATGCGTCAGCACGCCCATCACGGCATCCGTAATCTCGCCGCGCCGCACGGGGTCGAGTTCGATCCGGTCAATCTCGGTGCGCACCCAGGTGGTAAAGCCTTCGCGCAGCTCGGAGTTCTGCGGGTCGATCCGGTCGAGTTCCTGGCTGGCGGCAAGCAGCACCTTGGTGGCGATCGAGCCGCCAATGGCCCAGCCCAGCACACGGCCGCCCTGCTCGCGCACGCGGTCCTCGATCATCATGCGCAGGGCCGGTTCCTTGGCCTTGATCCCTTCCTTCAGGCGCGAGAGCAGGAAGGACAGCACCTCCTGGTGGCAGTCACCCTCCACCATCGCGCGCAGGCTGCGGGTCACGATGGGGGCGATCTCCTCGCCGCCAAGCAGGGTGGGCAGCAGGCTGGCTATGGCGGAACTCGCCCGGCCATCCTCCAGCCGGTCGAGCACGTGGGGCACGGAACCGAGCACGGCGCGGTTGACCATCTCGGCCGTTTCAGGCTCCTGAAGGATATTGCCAATCAGGGAAGGCAGGTCGATGCGACTGAACGCGGCGCCCACTTCCTTTTCCGTAAACACATTGTTCGAGACAAAACGCCCGAGCGCCTGCGCCAGCCGCTCCTTCTGGGCGGGCAGGATGGCGGTGTGCGGAATCGGCAGCCCCATCGGCCTGCGGAACAGGGCGGTCACGGCAAACCAGTCCGCAAGGCCACCCACCACGCCCGCCTTGGTGCCCGAACGCAGGATTTCAAGCCAGGGCCGGTCGGCCAGCCAGCCCATCTGCGGCAGGGCGTAGCCTGCCACCGTCAGCCCCGCCATGGCGGCCAGCAGGCCCGTTGCGGACCGCTTGTAGCGCAGCAGGGTGCGCCGTGCATCCTGGTCCGTTTGTGGAATACCATTCATGAAGCCACTGATACCATTGTCTCCCCTCCAGCCCAAGCAACACTCGATATTCCCCGCCAAATAGACGTGAATAAACCACGCGGGACATTGCAGCCCGCCGCCGAACATGGGATTTGAGGGGCTGAACCATGACGACCTTTCATGACAGGACAACCCGATGACCGAAGCCGCCGCGCGGAATGTGTCCGACCTGCTCGCGCAGGCCAGCCAACTGATTGCAAGCCATGACGAGACCGCATCGGGCAGTCCCGTCATGGCGCTTGCCCGCCAGATTGGCAGGCAGATGGCCAGTGGCGCCCTGCCGATGGACGCGGTGGAGGACATCGTGCGCCTGCTGCGCGACCGCGCCTTTGCCGGTCGCGCCCACCATATCGCCACCTATCTCGACGGGCCTGATGAACAGGCCGTGACCACGCGCATGCGCAACGTCGCCCGCCACATCGTGCAGCCCGACCCCACTGACAGCCCGGTGCCCATCGCGCGCTTCCGCGCCGCCATCGAGCGCAGCCGCTTTGCCGCCGTGTTTACCGCGCACCCCACCTTCGCGCTGGCCAACCCGGTCTATGAGGCCCTGGCCGAACTGGCCTCCACCAACCCCGCCGAGGCCCCGGAACACGTTCCCGCTTTCCTCACGCACCGGCGCGTGGGGCCGCCCACGCTGGATGAGGAGTTCACGCTCGCCACCCAGGCCATACTGCGCGGGCGCAACGCGCTCGACCGGCTCAACACCACCCTGCTGTCAGAGGCGCGCACCCACTGGCCGCAGCAGTGGTCCACGCTCGTGCCCCGCCCCATCATCATGACCAGCTGGGTGGGCTATGACACCGATGGCCGCACCGATATCGGCTGGTGGGACACGCTGCGCCTGCGCTTGCGCATGAAGCAGCTGCAGCTGAGCCGCCTGCAGGCCCAGCTCGAGCCCGTTACCTCCTGCGCCAATGACCTCCATGCCCGCGTGGCGACAGCCCTTGAGGCCGTGACCGCCCAGATCGCCGCCTGCCCCACCGGCCCCGAGCCCGAAGGCGTGTCGCGCTTTGCCGATGTGCTCATCAACCGCAGCACGGAGGCCCTGACCAGCAGCAACGACCTGAGCGCGACCTTCAGCGAGGCGATCGACGCCGCCACGCCCGAGGACAAGATGGCGCTGGCGGTTGCCCGCGCGGGCTTCATGGCGCACGGACTTTCCGCAGCGCACACGCATACGCGCCTCAACGCCACCCAGCTGCACAACATTGCCCGCCAGCGGCTGAACATTACCGACAGCCCCGACATCCCCGCCCAGCGTCGCGCGCTGATCAGCCGCATGAACGAGGCGCTGGACACGGTGGAGCCGATCGAGATCGATTTCGGTTCGCTGCTGATGGAGCAGGCCAGCGCGGGCCGGCTGATGATGACGGTGCGCCAGATCCTGCGCCATATCGACCGCACCAGCCCCATCCGCTTCCTCATTGCCGAGACCGAAACCGGCTACACGCTGCTCACCGCGCTGTGGCTGGCGCGGCTGTATGGCGTGGAGGACATGATCGAGATCTCGCCCCTGTTCGAGACGCAGGACGCGCTGGAGAACGGCGAGCAGATCATCGAGGAGGCCCTGCGCTCGCCGCACTGGCGGGCCTACCTGCAGCGCACGCGCAAGCTGAGCCTGCAGTTCGGCTTCTCCGATTCCGGGCGGTATGTGGGGCAGCTGGCCGCGACCTACCTGATCGAGCGGCTGCGCATCAAGGTCTGTGACCTCCTGCGCAAGTGGGATCTCGCCTTTGTCGAGGTGATCCTGTTCGACACGCATGGCGAGAGCATTGGCCGCGGCGCGCACCCCTACCGGCTGGCCGACCGTTTCGACTACCTTTCCCCGCCCCATGCCCGCGCCCGCTACACCCGCGCAGGCATTCAGCTGCGTGAGGAAACCGCCTTCCAGGGCGGGGATGGCTACCTGCTGTTCGGCACCCAGACCCTGGCCGATGCCACGGTCAGCATCATTGCCGAGCACGCCTTCGCCACCAGCGCGCTCGACCGCGACCCGGTTTATGACGAGCCGGATTTCTCGGCCGATTTCTTCTCCACCATCGCCAATGGCATGACCGGGCTGGTGGAAGACCCCGGCTATGCCGCCCTCCTTGGCGCGTTCGGCCCCTCGCTGATCGACAAGACCGGCTCGCGCCCCTCGGCGCGGCAGAGCGATGCCGCCTCCACGGTCACGCGCATCAAGCACCCCAGCCAGCTCCGCGCCATTCCCAACAACGCCATCCTGCAACAGCTCGCCTGGTGCGCGAACACGTTGCAGGGGCTGGGCACGGCAGCCGCCCGCCACCCCGAAACCTTCGAGAAATACCTGGCCGAGAGCCCGCGCTTCCGTCGCGCCATGGATTTCGCGGCCCACGGCCTGGCCCATTCCGACCATGGGGTGCTACGCGGCGTGATCCGCCTGCTCGACCCCGACATGTGGCTTGAACGCGCCACCAGCCAGCGCGACGCGGGCGCGCAGGAGGCCTGCCTGACCCTGATGCACGGGCTGGAACAGCTTGATTTCTGGGCCAGCACGCAGGCCATGTTCCGCCGCATCCAGTCCGACCACCTTGCCCTGCGCCGCGCCTGGCCCGAAGCCCCGCGCATGCAGCCTGATGAACTGCTGCTGCACGCCATCCGCATCGCACTGATCGAACAGATCTGGATGCTTTCCACCCGCGTGCCCTACTTCTCGCCCCGGCATGCCTTCTCGCGCGATATGATGACGCTGAAGGTGCTGTGCCTGGAAGTGCCCGCCGTGCTCAAGGAACTGGAGCAGATCTTCCCCTACCGCTCCGATGGCAGCTTCGACCTTGATTTCCACGAGCCCCACGGCCCCCGGCAGGAAGGCACCTACAGCCGCGAATACACCGAAGTGTTCGAGCCGATGCAGCGCCTGTTCCAGATGGTGCGTGAAATCAGCACTGGCGTGATGCATCATGTTGGCGCGTTTGGCTAAGCTGGCCCCGCGCAACGGGTGGCGGGTGAGTGAACCGCCCCCGCCCTATGAGGTGCCACTGCCCCAGACACCCGCCATAAGGCGGGTCGTCGCCCACAATCCCGGCCCCATGACCGGCAATGGCACCAATAGCTGGCTGGTGGAGCATGAAGGCGGCTGCGCGGTCATCGACCCCGGCAGCACGGACCCTGCCCATCTCGATGCCCTTGTGGCGGCGGCAGGCGAGCGGCCGCTGACCCACATCATCCTGACCCATACCCATCATGACCACCTTGATGGCGCGCGTCCGCTTGGTGCGCGGCTCGGCATCCCGGTCTGTGGGTTCCATACCAGCGAAGACCCGGATTTCACCCCCGATATCGGCCTGCGCGATGGCGACAGGATTGCTGGCCTGCGAGTGCTGCACACGCCCGGCCATGCCAGCGACCATATCTGCCTTGAAACGGCAGATGGCATCATCTTTACCGGCGATCATGTCATGGGCTGGTCCACCACCATGATCCCGCCTGCGCCCTATGGCTCGGTGCGGCAGTTCCTGCGCAGCATGGACATCCTCCGCGCCCGCAACGCCCGCCTGCTGCTGCCCGCTCACGGCCCTGCCGTAACCCGGGTGGAAGCCTGCATTGATGGTCTTGTCGCCCACCGCGTGGCGCGCGAGGACAGCATCATGGCGCTACTGCCGACGCACCCGAGCACGCTCGATGAAATTGTGGACAGCCTGTACCACAACCTGCGCCCCGGCCTGCGCCGCGCGGCACGGCTGAACCTGCACGCGCACCTTGAAAAGCTGCTAGAGGACGGGAAGGTCCAGTTGCACGGCGACCAGTGGGCAAAAACAGTTGCCTGACAGACAGCCATAAAACTTCCGGACGCCACCGTTTTTCAAACAGGTGGCGTTTTTTTTTGAAGCTTTTCGAAAAAGGCTTCACCAAAACCTTCTGGCTGCTGGGGGCGGTTTGCGTGAGCCGCCGCCCGATACAAAAAAAACCGGCCCCCTTTCGGGAGCCGGTTTCTTTTTGATGCTCTCTTTCGAGAAAGATCAGGCGGACTGCGCCATGATCTCTTCCGCAACGTTGCGGGGCACCGGATCGTAGTGGTGGAACTGCATGGTGAAGGACGCACGGCCCTTGGTCATGGAGCGCAGGTGCGAGATGTAGCCGAACATTTCCTTCAGCGGCACCGAAGCGCGGACCATAACGGTGGAACCTGCGGTTTCCTGGCTCTGGATCATGCCACGGCGACGGTTGAGGTCACCCACCACGTCGCCCACGTGATCGTTCGGCGTGGTCACTTCCACGTCCATGATCGGCTCGAGAATGACCGGACCGGCCTTCTTCATGCCTTCACGGAAGCAGGCCTTTGCCGCGATTTCGAACGCCAGCGCCGAGGAGTCGACATCATGGTACTTGCCGTCGAGCAGCGTGAACTTGAAGTCAACCGTGGGGAAGCCCGCTAGCACACCGGTCGTGGCCTGGGCCTGGATGCCCTTGTCCACTGCCGGGATGTATTCCTTGGGCACCGTGCCGCCAACGACCTTGTTCTCGAAGGAGATGCCTTCGTTACGCTCGACCGGCGCGAACTCGATCTTCACTTCCGCGAACTGACCCGAACCACCCGACTGCTTCTTGTGGGTGTAGGTTTCGATATGCGGCTTGGTGATCGTTTCACGATACGCCACCTGCGGCGCGCCGATGTTCGCGTCCACGCCATATTCGCGGCGCAGGCGGTCGATGATGATGTCGAGATGCAGCTCGCCCATGCCGGACAGGATGGTCTGGCCGGTTTCCTGATCGGTCTTCAGGCGCAGGGAGGGATCTTCGCCAGACAGCTTCTGCAGCGCCAGCGTCATCTTTTCCACGCCGTCCTTCGTCTTCGGCTCGACCGAGATGTCGATGACCGGGATCGGGAAGGTCATGCGCTCGAGCACCACCGGATCGGCGGGGTCGGCCAGCGTGTCACCGGTCTGGCTGTCCTTCAGGCCCACGAAAGCGGCAATGTCGCCCGCGTGCACTTCAGACAGTTCCTCGCGCTTGTCGGCGTGCATCTGGTAGATGCGGCCGATACGCTCCTTGTGGCCCTTGGTCGTGTTCAGCACCGTATCGCCGGTCTTGAGCACGCCACGGTAAACACGCACGAAGGTCAGCGTGCCGTATTTGTCGTTGATGATCTTGAAGGCGAGGCCAGCAAACTTGCCATCGGGGTCAACCGGGATGATCGGCAGCTTGTTCTCGTCAACTTCCTCGTCTTCCGGCGGCGCGATGCGGATGCCTTCCACGTCGTTCGGCGCAGGCAGGAAGTCGATCACGGCATCAAGCAGGGGCTGCACGCCCTTGTTCTTGAAGGCGGTGCCGCACAGCACGGGGCGGAAGTCACCGGCGATGGTGCCCTTCTTGATGCAGCGCTTGAGCGTTGCAACGTCCACGTCGCCCTTGTCGAAGTATTCTTCCATCGCGGCGTCATCAACGGACAGCGCGGTGTCGAGCAGGTTCTGGCGGGCCTCTTCGGCCTTTTCCTTCAGGTCGGCGGGAATTTCCTCGTAGTGGAACTTCGCGCCGAGTTCGCCGCCTTCCCACACGATGGCGCGCATTTCGATCAGGTCGACCACGCCAACGAAGTTCTCTTCCGCGCCGATGGGCAGCTGCAGCGGAATCGCCACGATGTCCAGCTTCTCCTTCAGCGTGTCGAACGCGTTGTAGAAGTTGGCGCCCGTGCGGTCGAGCTTGTTGATGAAGATGATGCGCGGCACGTTGTAGCGGTCAGCCAGACGCCAGTTGGTCTCGGACTGCGGCTGCACGCCGGCAACGCCTTCGATGATGAAGATCGCGCCATCGAGCACGCGCAGCGAGCGGTTGACTTCGATGTTGAAGTCAATGTGGCCCGGGGTGTCGATGATGTTGATGCGGTGGTTTTCCCACTCACACGTCACGGCAGCCGAGGTGATCGTGATGCCACGCTCACGCTCCTGCGCCATGTAGTCGGTGGTGGTGTTGCCTTCGTGCACCTCACCGATCTTGTGGGACACACCGGTGTAATACAGGATGCGCTCGGTGGTGGTGGTCTTGCCGGCATCAATGTGCGCGGTAATACCGATATTGCGAATCAGGGACAGATCAGACTTGGCGGACACGGGGGAACCTCCACAAGACAACACGGGCGCGAAGGGGAACCTTTCCCTTTCGCGCCTGCCGGAACCGTAAGCTGCTTCCGCCCTCAGTCTCTTTCAACCTGGACGACGCAGACCGGCACAGCGGAACAATGCGCCAGACTTTAGTCAGGCTTTTTGACAGCACCAGGCCGCCTGCCCGCGCTTGCAGGCAGGTGACCCAGGGTGTGTCAGGCCACGGCGGCCTTCTTTTCCTGAACGCGCAGGATGCGGCGCTTCACCGTCATGGCTTCCGGCGTCAGCTTGCGGTTCGGGGTGGACAGCAGGAACGAGTCCAGCCCGCCATTGTGCTCGACCGTGCGCAGCCCGTTGGTGGTCATGCGCAGGGGAACGGCCGTGCCGAGAATATCGGACAGCAGCGAGGTTTCCTGCAGGTTGGGCAGGAAACGACGACGGGACTTGTTGTTGGCGTGGCTGACGTTGTTGCCCGTCAGCACGCCCTTGCCTGTGATCTGGCAGCGGCGAGACATTTTATCATCCTCGGATATAACTTTGGCCGAGGCATAAATGCCCGGCAAGGATCGTCTAGATTAGGCGCGGCTTATCGCCAAACCACCGCCATCCGTCAAGATGCATAAGCATGATTCGGCATATTTTGTATGCGAAAGGGCTGAAACGGCTCCGTTCCAGCCCTTTCGTGGCCCTGAGGCCTCAGGCCGCGCCGCCTTCATGGTCGGGGTGCAGTTCGCCCGCCTGCACGCTGTGCAGCGCGTTTTCAAGCAGGCCCTGCATGGCCTCGCGCCCCATGGTGCGCGACAGCAGGCCCAGCGAGCCGCCCAGCAGGGCGGAGGCAATGGCCATGGGCGGCAGGTTTTCGCCCAGCATGTATTCGATGGCCTTGTCCACCACCGCGCCGCAATGGCTCAGCTCGGGGGGGATGGCGTCGCCTTCGGGGGGCGGGTTGGTCTTGTCCGTCATGTCACGGCTCCTTTTCGCGTTATCCCTGATATGTACCGCCTTGCCGCGCCTGACCAGTGCGGGGCGGTCATGCAAGGGGTCACAAGCCCGCGTGAGGGGCGTCACCCGCGCTCGGCATCTTCCTCCGCCTGGGCGGCCCACATGCCTGCATAAAGGCCGCCCCGCTCGAGCAGGGCGCGATGCGTGCCGCGCTCGAGGATCTGGCCGTGGCCCATCACAAGGATTTCATCCACATCCACGATGGTGGAGAGCCGGTGGGCGATGATGAGCGTGGTGCGGTTGGCCGCGACCGCGCGCAGGGCGGTCTGGATCTCGTGCTCGGTGCCGGTGTCAAGCGCGCTTGTCGCCTCATCGAGCAGCAGCACGCGCGGGTTCTTGAGAATGGTGCGGGCAATGGCCACGCGCTGCTTCTCGCCACCCGAGAGCTTGAGCCCCCGCTCGCCCACCCTCGTGGCGTAGCCTTCGGGCAGGCTCATGATGAAGTCATGGATGCAGGCCAGACGCGCCGCCTGCTCCACCTCCGCCTGCGTGGCCCCGAGGCGGCCATAGGCGATGTTGTAGCCGATGGTATCGTTGAACAGGATGGTATCCTGCGGCACCACGCCAATGGCTCCGCGCAGGGCCGCCTGCGTGTAGTCGCGGATGTCATGCCCATCGACCATGATGCGGCCTGCCGTCACATCATAAAAACGGAACAGCAGGCGGCTGATGGTGGATTTGCCCGCCCCTGTCGGCCCCACGATGGCCACCCGGTGGCCCGCGGGCACATGAAAGCTGATGCCGCGCAGGATCTCGCGGTCGGGGCGGTAGCTGAACTGCACGTCCTCGAAGCGGATATCGGCGGCGGGCGCTTCATCAAGCCGCGCGGGCAGGACTAGGGCGCTTGCGGAATCGGTAATGTCGGCGCGTTCATCCATCAGGCCGAACATGTGCTCGAGGTCGACCAGGGAATTGCGCAGCGAGGAATACACGCTGCCCAGAAAGTTGAGCGGCAGGTAAAGCTGCATGAGGTAGGTATTGACCAGCACGAAGTGCCCCACCGTCATGCGGCCTGCCTCAACATCGCGCCCGGCCATGAGCATGACCGCGATCAGGGCCACGGCAATGATCGCCGCCTGCCCGAAATTGAGCCCGTTGAGCGAAATCTGGGTGCGGATGGCCGCCTGCTCGTAACGGCGCTGGGCATCCTCGTAGCGCTTGCGCTCATGGTCCTCGTTGCCGAAATACTTGACGGTCTCGTAGTTGAGCAGGCTGTCGAGCGCCTTCCAGCTCGCCTCGCTGTTGATCTCGTTCATCTGGCGGCGCAGGCCGATGCGCCATGAGGTGAACTTGATGGTAAACGCCACATACGCCGCCACCGCCGCGAGCATCACCACCGCGTAGCGCCAGTCAAACAGCCGCCAGATCACGATGATGACCATCAGCGCCTCGATCAGCGTGGGCACCACGTTGAACACGCCCACGCGCAGCAGCGTCTCGATGGCTTCCGTGCCGCGCGCGATGGCCCGCGTCACCCCGCCCGACTGCCGGTTGAGGTGAAAGCGCAGCGAAAGCTGGTGCATGTGCGTAAAGCTCTGCATGGCCGCAACGCGGCTGATGCGGTAGCGCAGCGGGGCGAACAGGGCATCACGCAACTCACCCAGGCCCGCCGCCGCCATGCGCAGCAGGCCATACCCCACGATCAGCAGGAGCGGCATCATGGCAACGCCCCCCGCATGGGGCTGGAGTGCGTCGATCACGCGGCTGTAGGCATAGGGCACGCCAATGGTGGCCACCTTGGCCGCGACCAGCAGCGCGCACACCCCCACCACGCGCAGGCGGGTGCGCGGGTCATGACGGGGCCACAGATAGGGTAACAGGCCGCGCAGGGTGGCGGCGGCGGAGCGCTCCGGCATATCGGGCCGGGCCGTGGGGGAAACAGCCATAGCCATCGCATGTGGCACACGCCGCCTGTTTTGCAACCCATATTCCCATGCGCCGCCATGCCATGGCTGGCATTGTCAGGCTGGGGGGCAGCCGTTATGCCAGCCTCAACCCGAAGGACAGGGATGAAACATGTCACGCAGCCTTGAAGGTTTCTTTCGTCATATCGCCGCCTGCAATACGGCGTTGCTGCCCGGCGGGCGGCTGGAGTTCCGGCTGGGGGATGCCGCCGCGGGCTGGGTGCAGCCCGCCCTGCTGCCAGTGCTGCTTGCACACGGCATGACCCATGCGGGCAATACCGTCACCCTCGCCAACCCCGCGCGGCTCGAAGCCATTGGCGAGGCCATGGCCCAGGCAGGCGTCTATCGCTCACACCATGAACTGTTCGATGTCTGGACCGACATGGCCCAGCCCCCCGTGGCCCGCATCGACCGGGGCGCGCTGCCGCTGTTTGGCCTGATGGCCGCGGGCGTGCACCTCAACGGCCTCGTACGCCTGCCCCAGGGGCTGCATCTGTGGATCGCGCGGCGTTCCATGACCAAGCGGCTCGACCCCGGCAAGCTCGACCACCTCGTGGCAGGCGGCATACCGGCGGGCCATACGGCGGCCGAAGCCCTGTTCAAGGAAGCGGCGGAGGAAGCCAGCCTGCCCGCCGAACTGGTGCAGCGCGCCCGCCCCACCGCCGATATCCGCTATGCGCTAGACCGGCCCGAGGGGCTGCGCCGCGACGTGCTGCACTGTTTTGAGCTGGAACTGCCGCCTGACTTCGTGCCCACCCCTGCCGACGGCGAGGTGGAGGAATTCCGCCTGATCCCGATCGAGGAAGCCTATACGCTGGTGCGTGACACGGATGCGTTCAAGTTCAACGTCAACCTCGTGCTGATCGACCTGTTCCTGCGCACGGGAATGATTGACGCCACCAGCCCCGAAGGCCAGCGCCTGCGCGAAGGCCTGACCGGTTGGCACGCTCCCCGCTCCGCCTGAACCCCTGCCCGAGGACCATGCGATGACCACGCCCCCCATTGCCCGCCAGATCCCCCACGCCATCACGCAGCTTGGCCGCACCCGGCATGATGAATATGCGTGGATGAAGGACGATAACTGGCAGGAGGTGCTGCGCGACCCCACGCTCCTGCGCCCCGACATTGCCGATCACCTGCGGGCGGAAAATGCCTATACGCAGTCCGTCCTGTCCGGCACGGACGCGTTGCAGGCCCGCCTCGTGGCCGAGATGAAGGGGCGCATGCAGGCGGATGACACCTATCCGCCCAGCCCGCATGGCCCCTACAGCTACCAGACCAGCTACACGGCAGGCGCGCAGTATCCGGTCTATAAACGCTACCCCACAGCCACCCCGGCGGCGGAAGAAGTGCTTCTGGACGTGAATGACGCGGCCAGGGGGCATGAATATTACGCCGTCGCCGCCGCCGCCCACAGCCCCGACCACAGCCTGTTCGCCCATGCGGAGGACACGCAGGGCTCGGAAATCTACCGCATCCACATCCGCAGGCTGAGCGGTGACGGCGCGCCCCTGCCCCCGGTCGAGAACTGTAGCGGGGCGTTTGTGTTTTCGCCCGACAGCACCTTCCTGTTCTGGGTCTGGCGCGACAGCCATGGCCGCCCGGCCCGCGTCTATCGCCGCCGCATTGGCGAGGACCACGACACGCTGGTGTATGAAGAAGCCGATCCCGGCTTTTTCGTGGGCGTGGAGGCCACGCGCTCGGGCGGGTGGATCATCATTTCCAGCGGCAATCATGACACATCCGAGTCCTGGCTCATTCCCGGCCATGACCCGCAGGCCGCCCCAGGCTGCGCAAGCGTGCGCGAGACGGGCCTCATGTACGGGCTGTACCATCAGGGCACGGATTTCATCATCCTGACCAATGCCGATGGCGCGTATGACTTCAAGCTCATGACCACGCCCGACACGGCGCCCGCGCGCGCCAACTGGCGCGACCTCGTGCCCCATGAGCCGGGCCGCTACATTACGGAGTGCATGGTGTGGTCGGGCCACCTGGCCTGGCGCGAGCGCCGTGACGCCAATACGCGCATCGTCATCCGCAGCGTGGACGGCACGACCGAGGCCCTCGAGCCTGATGAAGCCGCCTATGACCTGACACTGGTAGGTGGCTACGAATACGACACCACCGAACTGCGCTACGTCTACCAGTCCCCCACCACCCCGCGCACATGGCATGCGCGTGACATGGCAAGCGGGGCCGAGACCCTGCTCAAGCAGCAGGAGGTGCCGTCAGGCCACGACCCGGCGCAGTACCGCTGCTGGCGGCTCATGGCCCATGCCCCTGATGGCGAGCTGGTGCCAATTACGGTGCTGGGCCGCCACGACACGCCCATCAATGGCGCGGCCCCGCTGCTGCTCTATGGCTACGGCGCCTATGGCCATGCCATCGACCCGGTCTTTTCCACCCGCACGCTCAGCCTTGTCGATCGGGGCTGGTTTTACGCCATCGCCCATGTGCGCGGTGGCTCGGAAAAGGGCTGGAACTGGTTTCTTGGCGGGCGCGGGCGCAACAAGCCCAACACGTTCAGTGATTTCATCGCCTGTGCCGAAACCCTCGTGGCCGAAGGCTTTGGCGCCGCGGGCCGCATCGTGGCCGATGGACGTTCCGCTGGCGGAATGGTAATGGGAGCCATCGCCAACATGCGGCCCGACCTGTTTGCGGGCATCGTGGCCGTGGTGCCGTTTGTGGATGAACTCAACACCATGTCCGACGCATCGCTGCCGCTGACACCGCCGGAATGGCCTGAATGGGGCAACCCTGTGGAAGATGCGGCAGCCTATGACCTGATTGCCAGTTACGCCGCCTATGAGCAGATAGCCCCCCGCGCCTACCCCGCCATTCTGGCCATGGGCGGCCTGACCGACCCGCGTGTGACCTACTGGGAGCCCGCCAAATGGGTAGCCCGCCTGCGCGCGCATAACCGCTCGGCCCGGCCCATCATGCTGCGCACCAATATGGAGGCCGGGCACAGGGGGGCCACGGGGCGCTTCGACTCCCTCAAGGAAGCGGCGCTGATCCACGCTTTTGCCCTGTGGGCGATTGAAACCGCACCCGCCCGGCAGGATTAATGTCTTTCCGCACACGGGCGCGTTAGCATAAGTAGCCCCATACAGCAGAGCCAGCACATCCCAGAGGAACAAGAATGACGGAGCCCCACAACGCGGATCAGGATGGCTTTCCCGCCCCCATGACGGGGCGTGAGGTCGATCCCTCCACGATGCGAACCTTCCGTTCATTCCGCGAGACCCAGCGCACGCAGCGCATCGCGCGCGCGGTGCTGGCGCTGTTTTTCGTGCTGCTTGGGCTTTATACGGTGCGCGGCTTCCTGCCCTCGCTCATATGGGGCTGCGTGTTTGCCATCGCCTCCTGGCCGCTTTACGCGCGGGCGCGGCGGCGATGGAACGGGCGGGCGCATAAAACACTGCTGCCGCTGCTGTTTACGCTGGCCATCGCCTTCATCTTCATCGGGCCGCTCGCGCTGTTCGGGCTGGAGGCGGGGCGCGAGGCGGAAGGCGTGCTGCGCTTCCTCAACGAGGCCCGCCATGCCGGCATTCCCGTGCCACAGTGGCTCAATCACCTGCCCTATGGGCAGCGGGCGATCACCGCCCTGTGGAACGAGCACCTGAAGAACCCGGCGGATGTGTCCGCCCTGCTCGGCTCGATGAATATCGGGCAGAGCGTCAAGGTCACGCAGCAGCTTGGCTCGCAGGTGCTGCACCGGGTGCTGCTGTTCGCCTTTGCCATCCTCACGCTGTTTTTCCTGCTCAAGGATGGCGATTCCGTCATTCGCCAGTCGCTCAATGTCTCGCGCCGCGCCTTTGGCAAGCGGGGCGAGCGGATCGCGCTGCAGATGATCGCCTCTGTGCATGGCTCGGTGTCGGGGCTGGTGCTCGTCGGCATTGGCGAAGGCATGCTGATGGCCGTGGCCTATCTGGTCGCGGGCGCGCCGCATCCCTTCCTGTTCGGGGTGGTGACGGCCATTGCCGCCATGATCCCGTTCTGCGCGTTCATCGCCATCAGCGCCGTTGCCCTCATGCTGCTCATCAAGACCGGCGCGCTGTTCGGCGCCATGGCCATCATCCTGCTGGGCATGGCCGTGATCTTTCTGGCCGACCACCTCGTGCGCCCTGCCCTGATTGGCGGCTCGACGCAGCTCCCCTTCCTGTGGGTGCTGGCGGGCATACTTGGCGGGGCTGAAAGCTGGAGCCTGCTTGGCCTGTTCATGGGGCCTGCCATCATGGCGGTGTTGCACATGCTGTGGCTGAACTGGAGCCGGGCCCGCTACTAGCGGCCGGTCCTGTCAGGCGCCAGATACAAAAAAAGCACCCTTTGCAGGATGCTTTGCTTGCTTGGTCTTTTTATCGCAGACAGGGATATCGGGCAGGCGGGATTCGAACCCACGACCCCCAGTCCCCCAGACTGATGCGCTACCAGGCTGCGCTACTGCCCGCCTGTCTGCGATGCGCAGGGTGTAGCAGCCGATAGGGGGGACTGCAACCCATGTAATGAACCAAAACGAAAAAAAATGCCCTGATCAGACCGGCACCATCTGCCGCAGGGCCTGCAGTTCAACCAGCACGCCGCGCAGGCTGTCGCGCAGCACCGTATTTTCCGCCTGGAGGCGCTCAACCTCGATCATGACAATCTGCTCAAGCGGCGGCTGTTCCGGCTCGTCCACAGGCGCCTGCGCTACTGTCTCCGCAATGCTTTCGGGCTCCGGGGCCGTCTCCACCACCACGGTTGCCGCGGCTTCCTCCGCCAGGGGCGCTTCAGGCGCGGGCGGGGCCACCGTGGGGGGCTCTTCACAGGCCACGACGGTTTCCACCACTTCCTCGATCACCGTCACCTGCATGGTGTTCGTTGCCGTCTCGGTCGCGGGGGCGGCTTCTACCGGCATGTCCTGAACCACAGGGGCCTGCGCCACGGGTGGTTCGGCAGGCGGGGTTACGGCCTGGCCTTCGGATTCGGGGGCGGTCAGAGCCTCGCGCGCCAGTTCGGCCTGCGCCTGCGCCACCGACAGCTTGCGCACGTAAAGCAGATCGGCAATCTCGCGCAGCACGGTTATGTCCTGCGGGCGGTAGTAGCGCCGCCCTACCGGCCCACGCAGCGGCTGAAGCTGCGGAAAGCTGGCCTCCCACATGCGCATGACATGCTGCGCAAGCCCAAGCTCGCGCGCGACCTCATAGATCGGCAGGCAGTCCGTGCCTGGCTCGACCGTGCTGCTCGGAGAGTGCTCCGTGGTCATTCATCGTCTCCTTCCGGCGGGGCCTGCCCGGCGGACTGTCCGTTGACATGGGCACGAAGCAACTGACTGGGGCGAAACACCAGAACCGAGCGTGGCAGAATCGGCACTTCCACGCCGGTTTTGGGGTTGCGGCCCGTGCGCTGCCCCTTCTGCCGGACAGAAAACGTGCCAAAACCGCTTATTTTGAGGGTATCGCCAGCCTCAAGGGTCCGTGCCATCCGCTCAAGGATATCTTCCAGAATATCGGCGGATTCATGGCGGGACAGGCCGACCTGATCGTATATGTGTTCTGCCAGAGTGGCGCGCGTGACGGTGCTCATGCGTAAACGTTATGCATGCGCGTAGGCATCGTCAATTGAATGTCGTAAGCCTGCGCGCTGTTTGTTGCGCGTCCGTTTCAATGTGGTACCGAAACGACATTACAGCCGCGCCAGCGCCGAACCCCATGTCAGGCCACCACCCAGCGCTTCCATCAGCACCAGATCGCCCTTGTTGATGCGCCCGTCGCGCACGGCCTCGTTCAGGGCCAGCGGGATGGAAGCGGCAGAGGTATTGGCATGCCGGTCCACCGTCACCACCACGCGCTCCGGCGGCAGGGCCAGCTTGCGGGCCACGCCATCAATAATGCGCAGGTTGGCCTGGTGCGGCACCAGCCAGTTCACGTCCGCATGGGTCAGGCCATTGGCGGCCAGCGCCTCATCCACCGAGGAAGACAGCTTGCCCACCGCATGGCGGAACACTTCGCGCCCGTTCATGCGCAGGTGGGCGGGCTTGTCATGCTGGCCCGTTGCGCCATCCACGAACAGCAGGTCGCCATAACGGCCATCTGAGTGGAGATGGGTGGACAGGATGCCAGCATTTCCCGCCGCATCATCCGTGCTGGTCACGAACACCGCCCCTGCCCCGTCGCCAAACAGCACGTAGGTGCCCCGGTCTGATTTATCGAGGATGCGGGAATAGACTTCGCTGCCAATCACCAGCGCCGAACGCGCCTGCCCGCTGCGAATGAGCGAATCGGCCATGGACAGTGCATAGATGAAGCCCGAACACGCGGCGGCAAGGTCAAAGCCAAAGCCGCCCGTCATGCCCAGTTCGGCCTGCACCCGCACGGCGGTGGAGGGAAAGGCCTGGTCGGGCGTGCTGGTCGCGACAATGACGGCATCGACATCAGCGGGCGTGGCCCCTGCATAGTCCAGCGCCTGCCGGGCAGCCTGCGCCGCCATGGAAACGGCGGTATCACCCTCGCCCGCCATATGGCGCTGGGCAATTCCCGTGCGGGCGCGAATCCATTCATCCGATGTATCGAGCCAGGTGGCCAGTTCATCGTTGGTAACGATCCGCTCGGGCAGGTAACCGCCAAAACCGGACAGAAGCGAGCGTTTCGCCGTCATGCCTGTTTTTCCACCACTATCATTTCATATGCACGGGTGGGCGCAGGCGGAGCATGCCCGCTGCCCCCACACCGGCTGTTATTGCCGCATCAGGATGCAGGGACCGTCTGCGACGGGTCGGACGCCTTGACGGCGGTCAGGCTTTCCATGTGCCCGAGGCGCTCGCGGATACTGTCGGTAAAGCGGTGGGTGACCATGTCCATCGCCACGTCAACCGCCGCGGCAAAGCCTTCGGCATCCGTGCCGCCATGCGACTTGACCACAACCCCGTTCAGCCCCACGAACACCGCGCCATTATAGCGGCGCGGGTCGAGCCATTCCTTCATCCGCTCAAGCCCGGGACGCACCAGCAGGTAGCCAATCCGGCCCAGCAGGCTGGAGGTAAAGACCTGCCGCAGCAGCGTAAACGCCATTTTCAGCGCGCCCTCGCCCGTTTTCAGCGCGACATTGCCGGTAAAGCCGTCCGTCACCACCACATCGGTCGTGCCGGCGGTGATGTCGTGGCCTTCAACAAAGCCGTGGAACTGGCGGGCAAGCGAACTGTTGCGCAACACTTCAGCCGCCTGGCGCAGGCGCTCGTCACCCTTGAGTTCCTCGGAGCCGACATTGAGCAGCCCGATGGTGGGCGCGGGCAGGCCGAGCACCGCCTTGGCGAAGGCCTCGCCCATGATGGCGAACTCGACAAGGTTGCGCCAGTCGCACGAGACGTTGGCGCCAAGGTCGAGCATGACCACATCGCCCCGCGTGGTGGGGCTGATGGCGGCCATGGCCGGGCGGGTAATGCCGGGAAGGGTTTTGACCACGATCTTGGCCAGCGCCAGCATCGCGCCGCTGTTGCCAGCGGAAACGACGCCCTGCGCCTCACCCTGTGATACTGCATCCATGGCCAGCCGCATGGAGGAATCGCGCACGCGCAGGGCTGCGGTGGGCTTCATGTCCATGGGGATGGCCGAATTGGCCGGACGGATCGTGCAGATGGCGGCCGCGCGCGGATGGCGGGCCAGAAGGCCGGACAACGTCGCCTCATCACCAACCAGAAGAATTCTGGCTGAAGGATGTCGGTCTGCCGCAATCGCCAGTCCGGCCACTACAACTTCCGGACCACCATCCCCGCCCATGCCATCAATGGCAAGGGTGTAGGGCCCAGTCTCGGAAAAGGAGGAACCTGTCTCGCTCATGCTCGTCTTGTGCCGGGTAAGAAAGGAACGCGCAAGATCGGGGAATACACTTTGAAAAGATTACATTCCCCGCGCGACCCGGACAGGACGGCCCGAGGCCAGCCCGCCGACGCGACCAAACAGGGCCGCGCCGTTACCGGGTAATGACGCCTGTAGCGTCGTGTTATCAGGCGCGGACCGCCGTCTTCAGCGCCTTGCCGGCGGAAGCGACTTCGCGGCCATCATAGTGCCCGCAGTGGCTGCAGACATGATGCGGGCGCTTGAGTTCGCCACAGTTGGAGCATTCCGCATGCGCCGGAACACTCAGCGCAGCGTGGCTGCGACGCATGCCACGACGGGACGGCGAGGTTTTTCTCTTGGGTACAGCCATGGGCCCGGGCCCCTCCGATCTGGATCACAACCGGCAGGCACACCCTCGTGGCGATACACCGGTCAGTTATCAATAATTGAGGGGGGCGCTCTAGCAGACCATTTGCACTTGCACAAGGGATTATGTGCAAGGCTCATGGCGAGACACCCCCGCTCGCGCCTCTCCTTTGCGTCAGTTCTGCTTTTTTTTCAACTCAGCCAGAGCGGAAAAAGGCTGCCTGCGCGTGGTTTCTTCCGGAACACCCTCTTCCGTGCCCGCAAATTCGGCCGGAATTTCGCAGCCGGGCTTGTGCGGATAGGGATCGAGCGCCAGCGAAACTTCCTCCGCCGCGAGTTCGCCAAGGTCGATGGTGTCGCGCTCGTAGGGCACTTCATCGATCGAGAACGGGTCAACCTCGTCGTCCTCCCGGAAACGCGCGGCAGGGATGCAGCGCACGGTGAACGATTCTGCCATGACATCCTCGAACGGCTCGAGGCTGACCACGCATTCCTGCGTGACATGGGCGGTCAGCCAGCCCTCGGCCAGCACCTCCCCGTCCTGCCCCGGCTTGAGCCGGTAGCGGCATGACAGGTTGCGCAGGCCGGGAATGCCGAAACGGCGGGCGAGTGCGCGACATTCGGTGTCCCTTGCCTCGATCACCGTTTCCATGCCCTGGACCGGGATGCGGCCCACGGCAAGCGGGCGGGAAAATTCTGCATCCATCTCGTCTTAACTCCTGCACATGTGACCACGGGGGGCGCCCGTGTTGCGATGATGGTAAAAATATGGGGCTGGCGGGGTGTTTTTCCACCACCAGGGCGATCTGTGATTGACTTCATTTACCCGATGGGGCACCGGAAAGACGAACCGCATATGCGCACTGCCCTATTTCAGGATATTTTCCCGACCATGAGGTCACCCAAGGACAACCAGCCCCGCTCCCGTTCATTACGCGTGTTTTCGTGCGCTGTCATCGGGGCGGGGATTGCGCTGTCCGGATGCAGCCTTTTCAAGCCAAGCACCATGCAGCGCGGTTCGCTCGTCGAGGCGGATGACTACAACAAGCTCAAGGTTGGCGAGACCTCACGCTCGGACGTGATGGATGCCCTCGGCTCCCCCACCGGCCATGCCACGTTTGATGACAATACATGGCTCTATGTTTCCATGAAGCAGGTGCTGGCTCCCATCAGCTTCCCGCAGATCAAGAAGCAGGAAGTGGTGGTGCTGACCTTTGACCAGGAGGGCGTGCTGCGCAGCCTGCGCACGCTGCACAAGGATGACGCCCGCTACGTGACCATGATGCCGGGCAGGACCCCCACGCCGGGCACCAAGATCAACATCATGCAGCAGATCCTGGGCAATGTGGGCCGCTACAACCCGCTCAGCCAGATGAGCAGCACCTATGGCGGCAGCACCGGCCCCATGAACAGCATGAACGGTGGCCCCGGCCATGGTGGCGCGGGCAACACCCTGCCCTGACGCCACGACCCGCCTGGCCACGCTCAGGCTGGCAGCTCGATCCTGACCCGCGCGCCGCCCAGCGGCCCGGTCTCCAGCCCGATATGGCCACCATGGGCGTGAATGATGTCACGCGCTATGGCCAGGCCAAGGCCCGTGCCCCCTTCCTTGTCGCTCTCGAAGGCACGGAACACGCTCTCGCGCCGGGCTTCCTCCACCCCGCAGCCGTTATCATCAACATACACGAACACCTGCTTGCGCCCGCGCTCGGCTGAAAGCTCGATACGGGTGGCGTGATGCCGCGCGTTTTCCACCACGTTGTTCAGCACGCGGCGCAGGGCATTGCTGCGCCCGGTAATGGTCAGGTCTGGCGGATTGACGAACCCGATGCTCGCCCGCGCGCCCACGCGGCGCAGGGCGGTAACGCTCTCCTCGAACAGATCCTCCACCCGGATGACCGAGGGCGTTTCCGCCCCTTCCCCGCGCGCAAACGACAGATACCCCTCGATCATGTGTTCCATCTCCACAATATCACCGATCATGTCAGTAATATCGGGCTGAAGATCCTCCGCACGGATCATGCCGGTGCGCGGGAACATGGCCAGTGAAAGCCGCAGGCGGGTGAGCGGCGTGCGCAGGTCATGCGAGACTCCGGCAAGCACGGTGGTGCGCTGTTCCACAAAACGGTTGATGCGGTCGCGCATGCGGTTGAAGGCAACGGCGGCCTTGCGGATTTCCTGTGCGCCTTCGGGCACGATGGGCACCGTATCGCGCCCGAGCCCGAACAGTTCCGCCGCCCGCGCCAGCCTGCGGATGGCACGCACCTGATTGCGCATGAACAGCGCTGCGATCAGGAACAGAAGCAGCGCGCTGCCCGAGGCCCATGCCACGAACAGCCACACCGGCGCCACGTCCAGCCGCTTGCGCAATGCCACCACCTGCAGCACGCCAATGGGGGTCTGCACCAGGATCATGACGCGGCGGTGGGCCTTTTTCCAGTCAACGAAGGTGGGCCAGCGCACGCTGGCCTCCAGGTCGCGCGCCAGATCCTCGTCAATGGGGCCGAGCACGTGGTTCGAGCCGCGCCTTTGCAGGCTCCCCCCCTCATGCAGGGTCATGACCAGCCCTGCCCTGCGGCCTGCATCTTCCAGAATCCACTTGCGATCAGCAGGGGAAGGATAGCGCTCGAGCATGTCCAGCGTCATGGCAATGGTGGTGGCCATGTCGCCTGACAGGCGGCGCGAGACGATCTGCAGGTAGTTGCCGTAAAACAGTTCAAGCGAGATGGCCTGCGTGGTCAGCAGCGGGATGAACCCGATCAGCAGCATCCGCCCCAGCAGGGAGCGCGGCAGGATGCGACGCGCCAGCCGCCCCCGCCACCGCCGCCAGCCTGTGGGGGCTTCGGGCGCGTATTCAGCGCCGGGTGCGGATTCCATGCCCATGGCTTTCCCTCTCCAGACACAAAAAAACCGGCCTCTTTGCAGAAGCCGGTTTTTTGTGGGTCATAACCCGTATTCCGATACGCGAAGGATTAGAAGCCTTCACGCTCGAGGCGCTTGCGCTCCATCTTGCGGGCACGACGCACGGCCTCGGCTGCCTCGCGCGCCTTGCGCTCGGACGGCTTTTCATAGTGGCGACGCAGCTTCATTTCGCGGAAGATGCCTTCGCGCTGCATTTTCTTCTTGAGGGCCTTGAGGGCCTGATCAACATTGTTGTCACGAACGAGAACCTGCACTGGGTCGTCAACTCCTGATCTGCCATCCGGTATGGATGATCCATGAAACTGAAACTTGGGGAACGTCCGCCCGAGGCCATTCCCTTCGTGCGATTCCCAAACGGGCCGCACCTATATCACACTCGCGCCGCGCAACACAAATCATTCCCGCATATAAACCCGCATGAATTTTGGTGCTGCGCTTTACGCGCCAACGCTGTCATATACATGTTCTGCAAAACAGGAAGGCCTTTCGCCGCATGACGCTGCTCAAGATCGCCCGCATGGGCCATCCGGTGCTGCTGCAACCAACGCAGCCGGTGGCCGATACGCAGGCGCCCGCCATCCGCACGCTGGTGGCCGACATGATCGAGACGATGCTCGACGCAGGGGGCGCGGGACTCGCGGCGCCACAGGTGCATTACGGGCTGGCGCTGTTCGTCTATCATGTGCCGCTGGCGCGCAGCACGGGCGAGGATGACCCGCCGCGCCCGCCTTCCGCCCTGATCAACCCCGTGCTGGAGCCGGTGGGCGATGAGATGGTGGACCGGCTGGAGGGCTGCCTGTCCATTCCCGGCCTGCGCGGGTGGGTGCCGCGCCATGCCCGCGTGGCCTATAGCGGGCTGGATGCGCACGGGCATGTGGTGCAGGGCGTTGCATCGGGCTTTCTCGCCAATGTATTGCAGCATGAATACGACCACCTAAACGGAATCCTCTACCCCATGCGCATGACCAACCTTGGCCGCATGGGCTTTGACAGCGAAATGGCCCGTTATGGAGAGCGCCCATGAATCCTTCCGCCCTGGTCGCGCGCGCGGCGTCGTGCCTGCATCCGCCCGCGGTGCAACATTCACATCAAGGTGATGCGCTGCTCCGCCATTTCCTGGCCGATTCGCGCGCGGGCAGCCACGCCTGGACCCCAGAACTCTTGCTGCAATGCGCCGGGCCGGATTCGGACCTGCTCTTTCCCGGTGGCATGGCGGAACTGGCCGAAGCCTGCTTCGACCTGATGGACCGCGACATGCTGGACCATGCCCACACCTTTCGCAGCCGCAAGATCAGCCGCCGGGTGCGCGCGGCCATCCTGTTTCGGCTGGAACGCGCAGCCCCCCACCGCGCGGCCATAAGGCAGGCGCTGGCGGTGCTGATGGTGCCCACCCATGCCCGCAGCCTGGCCCATGTGCTGGGCCGCAGCGTCAATGCGATATGGGATGCGGCGGGCGATACCTCCACCGGCTTCACCTACATGACCAAGCGGCTGAGCCTGAGCGGGGTCTATGTCGCCACCCTGCTATTCTGGCTCACGCGCGGGGGCAACCCGGCCTCGGTGGAGGAATTCCTTGACCGCAGGCTTGCCGAGATCGGGCGCATCACCCGCCTGCGCAACCGGCTGACCGGCCGCATCGCCTGACGGTCACCCGCCTGCCATGACCACCCCGCCCCGGCCACCTGCCGCGCGCCCTGCCCCTGTGGCGGGCGCGGGCGTGGAACTTCTGTTCCTGCGCGATGAGGACATGCGCCAGGCGCAGGAACTGCTCCTGCTGGCCTGCCGCGCCTTTGGCAACGTGATCGACCCCGCCCTGCAGGAATACGGGCTGGGCCACGCCCATTACCGCATCATGCAGACCGTGGCGCTGCAGCCGGGCATTGCCGTGGGCGCGCTGCTTGATGTGCTGGGCATAACCAAGCAGAGCATGAGCCGCACGCTGGGCGAACTGGTGGCCCACGGCCTGCTGCGCCACGAAACCACGCCACAGGACCGCAGGCGGCGCTGCCTGTACCTGAGCGCGCGCGGGGCGGAGATTGAAAACCGGCTTTTTTCGCTGCAACGTGAAGTGCTGCTACGGGTGTACCGCAACGCGGGTGGCCGGGCGGTTGACGGTTTTCGCCGCGTGATGCGCGGCCTGATAGACGAATCGACCATACCCGGCGTATCCACCGATGCCTTTCACCCTCCTGACCGGAGTTCTTCATGATCCAGACGGCCTGCGATTCCGCCCTCCCCCGCGACAGCATGATCATGGATGCCCATGTGGTGGTGGTGGATGACGACCCCCGCCTGCGCCGCCTGCTGCACCGTTACCTCAGCGAGCAGGGCTTTCGGGTCAGCGCCGCGTGCTCGGCGCAGGAGGCGCGGCAGGTGCTGGGCTTCATGCAGCCCGATGCGCTGGTGCTCGACATTACCATGCCGGGGGAAAACGGGCTGGAACTGACCCGCGAACTGCGGCGCGACAACCTGAACTTTCCCATCCTGCTGCTCACCGCGCGCGGCGAGCCCGAAGACCGGATCATTGGCCTCGAAGCCGGAGCCGATGACTATCTGGCCAAGCCGTTCGAGCCGCGCGAGCTGCTGCTGCGGCTCAAGGCGCATCTGCGCCGCTTCGTGCCGCCCGCACCAAGCAGCAACCTGCGCATCGTGCGGCTTGGCGACCTGGAGTTCGATCCCGTGCGGGGGCTTCTGTCGAATGCGGAGGGAATCGTGCACCTGACGGGCGGCGAATCGGCGCTGCTTTCGGTGCTGGCCCGCCACCCCAACGAGATCCTGTCGCGCACCGCCATCGCCACCACGCTCGACATGGAAGAAATTGGTGAACGCGCGGTGGATGTGCAGGTGACCCGCCTGCGCCGCCGCATCGAGCCCGACCCCAAGGAGCCGCGCTTCTTGCAGACCGTGCGCGGCAAGGGCTACGTGCTCAAGCCGGGGTTGTAAAAAAGATAAATGTTTTTGGGTGCCGTCTTTTTTTCAAAAAGGCGGCATTCTTTGAAGCTTTTTGAAAAAAGGCTGCACCAAAAACTTTCAGTCGTTTTTTTTGCGCACAGGCATAAAAAAGCCCGGCATGAACACCATGCCGGGCTTTTCGGTAAGGGGCGTCAATCAGCCAGCCTTGTTCAGCCGTGCCAGCTCTTCCACCACGGCGGCGCCCATGCCTGTCGTATTCACTTCCGTCTTGCCCGCGCTCATGATGTCGGGCGTACGCAGCCCACGATCCAGCACGTTGGAAACCGCCTGCTCGATCAGGGTGGCATCGTCCTGCATGTCGAACGAATAGCGCAGCAGCATGGCAAACGAGAGGATCTGCGCCAGCGGGTTGGCCTTGCCCTGCCCCGCAATGTCGGGCGCGCTGCCATGAATCGGCTCATACAGCGCAGGCATACGGCCATCCTCGCCCTTGGCGCCCAGCGTGGCCGAAGGCAGCATGCCCAGGCTGCCGGTCAGCATCGAGGCCAGGTCGGACAGCAGGTCGCCAAACAGGTTGCCAGTCACGATCACATCAAACTGGCGCGGGTTGCGCACAAGCTGCATGGCGCAGTTATCGGCCAGCATGTGGGTCAGCTGCACATCGGGGTATTCGCGCGCATGCAGGTCGGTCACGACCTCTTTCCACAGCAGGCCGCTTTCCATCACGTTGCATTTCTCGACCGAGCACACGCGGTTATCGCGCTTGCGGGCAAGTTCAAATGCCACACGGGCCACGCGCTCGATTTCCGGCGTGGTGTAAACCTCGGTGTTGATGCCGCGGCGCGTGCCATCAGCCAAGGTCTCGATGCCGCGCGGATTACCGAAATAGATGCCGCCCACCGTCTCGCGCACGATCATGATATCGAGGCCGCGCACCACGTCGGGCCTGAGCGTGCTGGCATCGGCCAGTGAATCGAACACCTTGGCCGGGCGCAGGTTGGCGAACAGGCCAAGCTCCTGACGCAGCTTGAGAATCGCGATCTCCGGCCTGCGGTCAAACCCGGCAGAAGCCCATTTGGGGTCACCCACCGAGCCGAACAGCACCGCATCCGCCGCCCGTGCCGCATCGATCACTTCCTGCGTAATCGGCTGGCCATGCACCGCAAGCGATGCGCCGCCCACGAGGTCGTCGCTCACATCAAAGCGGATGCCGCGTGCCTGCGCCATCCAGTCCATGATGCGACGGACTTCGTTCATGATCTCGGGGCCAATGCCATCGCCAGGCAGGATCAGGAGCTTCTTGGGTGCGGACATGACGTTTCCCATCCGTTAAATCGGTTTGTTAAATGCTCTTTGCCGTGCGGCTGCGGGCGGCAGGAACCGCCCGGCCCGCTCAGTCCAGCACGATACGCGGAATCCACGGCTGCGCCTGCGCACGGCGCTCCTCAAAGGTGGTGATTTCCTTCTCGTGCTGCAGCGTCTGGCCAATATCGTCCAGCCCTTCGAGCAGCAGCTTCTTGCGCAGCGGATCAACCTTGAACGGCACCTCGGTACCATCAGGGCGCACCACCACCTGCCGGGGCAGGTCGATGGTCAGACGCGCATTGCCGCCCATGCGGGCATCTTCCATCAGCCGTTCGCAGACATCATGCGGCAGCACGATGGGCAGGATGCCATTCTTGAAGCAGTTGTTGTGGAAGATATCGGCGAATGACGGCGCAATCACGCAGCGGATGCCAAAATCCAGCAGCGCCCACGGTGCATGCTCGCGTGAGGAGCCACAGCCAAGATTGTCATACGTAATCAGGATCTGCGCCTTGCGGTAAGGCTCCTGATTGAGCACGAAATCCGGGTTTTCTGATCCATCCTCGCGGTAGCGCATGCTGTCAAACGCATGCACGCCAAGGCCGGTGCGCTTGGTGGTCTTGAGAAAGCGCGCGGGAATGATCTTGTCGGTGTCGATGTTTTCCTCGGGCAGCGGGGCCGCCACGGCCGACAGAACAGTGAATTTATCCATTTTCAGATCAGCTCCCGCACATCGGTCAGGCATCCGGTCACGGCGGCCGCCGCCGCCATGGCGGGCGAGAGCAGGTGCGTGCGCCCGCCGGGGCCCTGCCTGCCCTCAAAATTACGATTGGACGTGGAGGCACAGCGCTGCCCCGGCGTCAGCCGGTCGGGGTTCATGCCAAGGCACATGGAGCACCCCGCCTCGCGCCACTCGAACCCGGCATCAAGGAACACCCTGTCCAGCCCTTCCTCTTCCGCCTGCGCCTTCACGATGCCCGATCCGGGCACGATCATCGCCCGCACGCCTGCAGCCACCTTGCGGCCTGCCGCGATGGCGGCGGCGGCGCGCAGATCCTCGATGCGGCTGTTGGTGCATGAGCCGATGAACACGACATCAACCGGCGTGCCCGCAATCTTCTGGCCAGCTTTAAGCCCCATATAATCCAGCATGCGCTGCATCTGCGCGCGCTTGCCCGGATCGGCCTCGGCTGCCGGGTCGGGCACGGTGCCGCTGACGGGGATGACCGTCTCGGGGCTGGTGCCCCAGGTCAGCACGGGGGTGATGTCCTCGGCGCGCAGTTCGACCACGCGGTCATAATGCGCGCCTTCGTCGGCAGCCAGCGTCTTCCAGTAGGCCACGGCCTCGTCAAACGCTTCACCCTTGGGGGCGAAGGGACGGCCGCGCACGTATTCGAACGTGGTCTCGTCCGGTGCGACGAGCCCGGCGCGGGCACCGGCCTCGATCGACATGTTGCACAGCGTCATACGGCCCGCCATGTCGAGTTCACGGATGGCCGAACCCGCGAATTCGATCACGTGCCCCGTGCCACCCGCCGTGCCGATATGGCCAATGATGGCGAGCATGATGTCCTTGGCGGTGACGCCGGGGCCAACCTGCCCCTCGACCACGACCTTCATGTTCTTGGCAGGCTTTTGCAGGATGGTCTGGGTCGCCATCACATGCTCGACCTCGGACGTGCCGATGCCAAACGCCAGGGCCCCCATCGCGCCGTGGGTGGAGGTATGGCTGTCGCCGCACACGATGGTCATGCCCGGCAGCGAGATGCCCTGCTCGGGGCCCACCACGTGCACGATGCCCTGCCGCGCCGAGAGCAGCGGGAAATACGGCACGCCGAATTCCTTCACGTTGCGCTCGAGCGTCTCGATCTGGTTGCGGCTGTCCGCCTCCTCGATGGGCTGGGTGCGGTCGGATGTGGGCACGTTGTGGTCGACCACCGCAATCGTCGCATCCGGGTGGCGCAGGCGGCGGCCGCTCAGGCGCAGGCCTTCAAACGCCTGCGGGCTCGTGACTTCATGCACGAGGTGGCGGTCGATGTAGAGGATGGCCGTCTTGTCCGGAAGGGTTTCGACCACATGGCTGTCCCATATCTTGTCGAACAATGTGCGCGGGGCCATCTTGCTTTTCCTCTCCCGGACGGAAACAGGCCGCCATCACGCGCAGGGTGCGCACGCGACAGGCAGCCAGAAAATCTTGCATGAAACGGTTCGCCCGTTTCCACCATGCGGCGGGAAACGGGCGAAGGGTCAGTCTGTTACTCGGCTGCTGCGATCGCGGCGGGTGCAGCCACTTCGCGCTTGCGCTCGGCAATGCGGGCGGACTTGCCGCGACGGCCACGCAGGTAATACAGCTTCGCGCGGCGGACAACGCCACGACGCACCACGGCGATCTCGGCAATGGTGGGGGAATACAGCGGGAACACGCGCTCCACGCCTTCACCATTGGAAATCTTGCGCACGGTGAAGTTGCTGTTCAGGCCCTTGTTGGAGCGGGCAATGACCACGCCTTCGTAGTTCTGCACGCGCTTGCGGGTGCCTTCAACCACTTCCACGCCAACGCGCACGGTGTCACCCGGCGCGAATTCGGGCACCGCGCGGATGGCGGTCAGGCGGGCGATCTCTTCCGCCTCGTACTTCTGGATAACGTTCATGATCCGGTCCTCGTTCGATAGGATTTCATGTTCAGTTCAGCCGGTCCGCATCGGCATGGGGGCCTGCGATCCGGGGAGTGTCTTGACCCGCGCGGGCCTGATAGGCCGCCCACAGGTCCGGCCGACGCGCCTGCGTCACCGTCTCGGATGCCGCGTGCCGCCATTTGGCGATCGCGGCATGATGACCGGACAGCAGGACCTCGGGCACGTCGCGCCCGTCCCATTGCGCCGGCTTGGTATAAAGCGGATATTCAAGCAGGCCATCGGCAAAGCTTTCCTCAACCGCGCTTTCGCCCGATCCCATCACGCCCGGCAGCAGCCGCACGCAGGCATCAAGCAGCACCGTTGCCGCCACTTCCCCGCCCGAGAGGATGTAATCCCCGATCGAGACCTGTTCGGCACCCGAGGCTTCGAGCACGCGCTCATCCACCCCTTCGTAGCGGCCACACAGCACCACAACGCCCGGACCCGCCGCATAACGGCGGATATCGGCCTGCGCCAGCGGGCGACCGCGTGGCGTGGGATAGACCAGCGGGCGACCGGCACGCTCGATACCGGCAATCGCCGCCGCCACCACGTCAGGCCGCATGACCATGCCCGCGCCACCGCCAAAAGGCGTGTCATCCACCACCCGGTGGCGCCCCAGCCCGTAGTCACGCATGTCACGCGCCTCCATGGACCAGATGCCACGCTCGAGCGCACGCCCGGCCAGCGACTGCCCCAGCGTGCCGGGAAACATGGCGGGGAACAGCGTCAGCGCCGTTGCCTGCCAGGTCATGGTGCGTCATCCGCGTGGCTGGTGCCGGGAAAGCATTCGACCGGAACCTCGATCTCGTCGGGCAGGCAGACGTCAATCCACCCTGCGCGCACGTTCACCACCGGCACGCAGCCTTCGGTGAACGGCAGCAGGATGTTGCCCCCTGCCCCATCGATTTCAAGGCTGGTGCCAGCGCCATAGTCATGCACGGCCATCACCCGGCCAATCACCCGCCCGCTGCCCTGCTCGCGCACGTCCAGCCCGACCAGATCGGCGAAGTAGAATTCGTCCGCATCGGGTTCGGGCAGGCTGGTGCGCGGCACGTACAGCTTGCGGTTGACCATCTGGTGGGCGGCTTCGCGGCTATCAATGGCATTACCCGCCGCATCATGCAGCCGGGCGATGCCATTGCCATGCCATGTCAGCCGCCACGGGCGCCCCAGATCATCGACCAGGCCCGCATAGGTGGCCAGATCTTCCGCCACGGCGGTGTAGCTGTGCACGTGCACAAGCCCCCGCACGCCATGCGGACGACCCACCACACCCATCAGGACCTGATCGTGGTTCATGGGATGACTGCCTGCCTTTCCTGCCTGTCTATCGCGTCAGTTACGCTGCGGCTGCTTCGGCAGCGGCGGCGGCACGCTCCTGCGCGCGCTTCTTGGGCGCGGACTTCTTGGGCTGCTCGTTCCAGGTCGGCTTCGGCGCCAGGCCAGCGTTACCCAGGAAGCGGGCCACGCGGTCGGTCGGCAGCGCGCCGTTGGACAGCCAGTGCGTGATGCGCTCGGCAACCAGACGCACGCGGTCAGCATGGTCGGACGGCAGCATCGGGTTGTAGGAACCCACGCGCTCGATGAAGCGGCCATCACGCGGGGAGCGGCTATCAGCCACGACAATGTGGTAGTAGGGGCGCTTCTTGGCGCCTGCGCGGGCGAGACGGATCTTGAGGCTCATTTAAGATTTCTCCAGACAGTAGAAAGACAAAAAGAAAAAACGGGAACGACGCTCAGGCTCAGCCGAAAGGTGGCCGCCCGCCGCCGCCCGGGGGGCGACCCCCGTTTGGCATGAGTGCGGACAGACCCTGACGCATCAGTCCCTTCACGCCCAACTTGCTGAACCGCTTCATCATGGAGGCCATCGCGTCATACTGCTTGAGCAGACGGTTGATCTCCTGCACGGTCGTACCGGACCCGCTGGCGATGCGCTTCTTGCGCGAGGCCTTGATGATGGAGGGCGTGCGCCGCTCCTTGCGGGTCATGGATGAAATGATGGCCTGATGGCGCTTGAGCACGGAGGTATCAAGCTCCTTGTCGCCCAGCGCGTCCTTCAGCTTGCCCATGCCCGGCAGCATGCCCAGAATGCCGGAAATGGACCCCATCTTGTTGATCTGACGGATCTGGGCGGCGTAGTCATCCAGATCGAACTTGCCCTGCATCATCTTGAGGGCGAGCTTCTCGCTCTCCTCATGATCGAGGGTATCGGCCGCCTTTTCCACCAGCCCCGCGATGTCGCCCAGGCCAAGGATACGGCCGGCAACACGCTCGGGGTGGAATTCCTCCAGGGCATCGAGCTTCTCGCCCGAGCCGGTCAGCTTGATCGGCGCACCCGTGATCGCGCGCATGGACAGGGCGGCGCCGCCACGGGCGTCACCATCCATGCGGGTCATGACCACGCCGGTAACACCCACGGCCTCGTTGAACGCCTTGGCGGTGTTGACCGCGTCCTGCCCGGTCATGGCATCGACGACGAGCAGCGTTTCCGCCGGGTCGGTCGCGGCCCGGATGGTGCGGACCTCGTCCATCAGCGCTTCATCGATGGACAGGCGGCCTGCGGTATCGAGGATGACGATGTCATACCCCTCGCGTCGGCCCGTATCCATGGCGCGCTCGGCAATCTGCACCGGCGTCTGGCCCGCGATGATGGGCAGCGAGGCCACGCCCGCGCGCTCGGCCAACTGGGCAAGCTGCAACTGGGCGGCGGGGCGCTGGGTATCGAGGCTGGCGAGCAGCACCTTCTTGCGCTCGCGCTGGGCAAGGCGGCGGGCGATCTTGCCCGATGTGGTGGTCTTGCCCGAGCCCTGCAGGCCGACCATCAGGATCGGCACCGGCGGGGCGGCATTCAGGTTGAGGGGAACGGCGCCGGCGCCGCCAAGGGCATCGATCAGCGCGTCATTGACGATCTTGGCAACGGCCTGACCGGGCGAGATGCTGTCGAGCACCTCATGGCCCACGGCGCGTTCGCGCACCTTGTTGACGAAATCCTTAACGACAGGCAGCGCCACGTCGGCATCAAGCATGGCCAGACGCACTTCGCGCATTGCTTCCGTAACATCTGCTTCCGACAGGGCCCCGCGCTTGGCAAGACCATCGAACACACCGGAAAGCTTGCCTGACAGCGTCTCGAACAACGTATTTCCCCAAAAGAAGACGCGCCACTGCGCGAACCCTCGCGAAGTGACGTGCCTGATTAGTCGGGCGGATGTATCGCGCCCTGCCCCTGCGTGTCAAGCATTGCGGGGACTCCGCAACAAAAAACGGCTGCCAGGCACGAAGCCGGGCAGCCGCTCATGTTCCGCTTACCTGCGCGGGGCAGGCAGGACGGTCTTACTTCTTCGCATCATCCGGCGACTGCGGCGGCGCGGTCAGCGCGTGCAGCTGCTCGTGCAGGCTGTCGATCTTGTCCTGCGTCGCGTGGATCTGGTTCAGCTGGTCGGGTGTGAGAATGTCATGAATGCGGATGGCCGTCTGCAGGCGGGCGGCTTCATGGCGCTGGTGGATGGCCGTGATCTGCTGCTGCAGGCCAACGATCTGGGATTCATCAACCTTGCCCGGCGCCACCAGCAGGGCCTGGATCTGCTTGTGCAGCCCGTGCTCCTGTTCCATGTCGGCGTGGAAATCGGGGTGGCTGTCCTTCAGGATCGCCTGCAGCTTCTTGTGCTGGGCCGAGGTCAGCTGCACGTTGCCAAGGAACGGCATGCCATAGGCGCCACCACCCGGGCCACCCATCGGGCCGGCCATCATGCCACAGCCACCACCCGGCGGCGGGGGCGGCGGGCAGTGGTGATGCTTGGCGAAAGCCTGACCGGAAAGTCCGGTTGCCATACCGCCAACGATCGTGGCAGCGAGAATCAGTTTCTTCATCATGGGAACCAAGTCTACTCCTGTTATAACCTGCGTCATACCCTGCATACAGTCTGCGGCTGATACAAGGCCTGTAAACGCAACGCTACATCACCCCATCGGGTTCAACAGGGGCAAACTTGCTACAAAATGTAAGGTCAGCCCGCGCGGCTAGCCAAAACGCCCGGTAATGTAGTCCTGCGTGCGCTTTTCACGGGGCGTGGTGAACATGCGGTCGGCGCTGTCCACCTCCACTACCTCGCCCATATAGAAAAACGCCACCTGATCGGCGCAGCGTGCGGCCTGCTGCAGGTTGTGAGTGACAATGGCGATGGTGAAATCGGCCTTCAGTTCATCAAGCAGTTCCTCGATCCGCGCGGTCGAGACCGGGTCGAGCGCACTGGTCGGCTCATCGAGCAGCACCACCTCGGGGCGGGTGGCGATGGTGCGCGCAATGCACAGGCGCTGCTGCTGCCCGCCGGAAAGGGCCGCCGCCGAATCGCGCAGCCGGTCACGCACCTCGGGCCACAGGGCCACGCGCCTGAGCACGTCTTCCACCCGCGCATCCATCGCCGCGCGGTCAAGCCGCTCATGCAGGCGCACGCCAAAGGCGATGTTGTCATAGATCGACATGGGGAAAGGCGTGGGCTTCTGGAACACCATGCCCACGCGCGAGCGCAGCACGTTGAGGTTCACCTTGGGGCCAATGATGTTGCAGCCATCAAAGATCACCTCGCCCGTGGCGCGCTGGCCGGGATAAAGATCGTACATGCGGTTGAGCACGCGCAGCAGCGAGGACTTGCCGCAGCCCGAAGGCCCGATCATGCCCGTAACCTGCCCTTGCGGGAAGTCGATGGAGATGTTCTTGAGCGCATGGTGCGCGCCGTAATAGAAATCGAGGTTCCGCACCGAGATCGCTGCGGGCGCGGCATCGTTTTGCGCGACTGTCATGTTCATTTCCTGTTACGTCCCAGCCCCAGCCGCACGGTTATGTTGATCATCAGGATGCCCGTTGTAATCAGCAGCGCGCCGGTCCAGGCCAGCGCGGTCCAGTCCGCATAGGCCGCCCCCGCATACTGGTAGATGGTGACCGGCAGGCTGGCCATGGGTTTGCCGGGGGCTATAGACCAGTTCATGTTGCCCAGCGAGGTGAACAGGAGCGGCGCCGTCTCGCCCGATACGCGGGCCAGCGCCAGCAGGATGCCCGTCGCCACCCCTTCACGCGCGGCGCGCAGGCACACGAACAGGATCATCCGCCACCGTGGTGCGCCCAGCGCAATCGCCGCCTCGCGCATGGCCAGCGGCACGAGGCGCAGCATGTCCTCGGTGGTGCGCACCACCACCGGCACCACCAGCATGGACAGCGCCAGCGCCCCCGCCAGCCCTGAAAAATGCCCGCTCGGCACCACCACGATCATGTAGATGAACAGCCCCACCAGAATGGACGGGGCCGACAGCAGCAGGTCGGACACGAAGCGGACAAAATTGATCAGCTTCCCGTCAGTAGCGGTGAACTCGGCAAGGTAGATGCCCACCAGCAGCCCTACCGGCGCCCCGATCAGCACGGCAAGTCCGGTCTGGATCAAGCTGCCCACGATGGCGTTGGCCAGTCCCCCCGCCTGCCCCGGCGGCAGGGTCACATGCACGAACGTAACCCAGCGCAGGCCGCCCACCCCGTTGCGCACCAGCACGAACAGGATGGAAAACAGCATGAGCAGCACCAGCACGGTCGCCGCCCAGCACAGGGTGGTGGCCACGCGGTCAACCATGCGGCGGCGGATGTCGGACACGCTGTTGCCCTGCCAGCGGGCACCGGCGCAGGGTGCCGCCTGCACGGTGGGGGTGGTCGGATGCGTGGCCATTATCAGCGGCCCGCCGCTTTGGTGCGCAGCAGCAGCCGCGAGCAGACCAGCGTGCCAAGCGAGATAAGCATGAGCAGGAACCCCGCCGCCATGAGAGAGGAAAATTTGAGGCTGCCCACGGCGCTTTCGGGGAATTCGAGGGCGATGAGCGAGGCGATGGTGTTGCCCGGCGAGAACAGTGACCAGCCGATATGGTTGGCGTTGCCGATAACGAAGGTGATGGCCATCGTCTCGCCCAGCGCGCGGCCCAGCCCCAGCATCACGCCACCCACCACCGAGGAGCGCGACCATGGCAGGATGATGCGGCGCACCACCTCCCACCGGGTCATGCCCAGCCCGTAGGCGCTTTCCTTCAGCACGGCGGGCATGGACAGGAACACATCGCGCATTACCGCACAGATGAAGGGCGTGATCATGACCGCGAGGATCATGCCGCCGGTCAGGAAGCCGGTGCCGTATGGCGCGCCACGGAACAGCGTGCCGATGCCCGGCACCCGGCCCAGCGTGTGGCTGGCCAGCGGCTCGACATAATGCGCCATGAACGGCACCAGCACCGCAAAGCCCCACATGCCGAAGATGATGGACGGCACGGCGGCCAGAAGCTGGATGAGGGTGCCGATCACGCCCGCGATCCGCGCCGAGGCGATCTCGGTCAGCCACACCGCAATGCCGAAGGCCAGCGGCACGGCGAGAAGAATGGACAGCAGCGCCGTGATGACCGTGCCGAACATGGGGGCGGCAGCGCCAAAATGCTGGGTGACGGGATTCCATGCCTTGTCGAACACGAAGCCCAGCCCGAATCTGGCAAACGCGCCGCGCGCGCCCCAGGCCATGACGGCAACCATGCCCCCCAGCCCCAGCAGGATCAGGGCCGCGCTACAGCGGACAATGGCGGCGAATACGGCATCCCCGTTTCCCTTTACCGCCCCGGTCAGGGCCGAAGGGGATGTTGCAGACCGCTCCATACAGAAGACCTCCGTGCCGCCACACGCATCAAAGTTCTCAACATTCGCGCCCGCAGGCACACCGGAATGCCGGGACCAATACTGGACCGGATGGCGGTTCTGCAACCGTCATGATCGCCCAAGGGCGAAGTTTGCGCCAGATCGTTGTATTTTTGTGCAATTCCGGCGGCAATGCCGCGCGTTATTTCACCGCAGCCAGCAGCAGGTCACGCAGCACGCCCCGCGCCGCATCAACCGACATGCGCTCGAGCACAAGCGCATTGGGCTGCCCGCCTGAACGCTGGGGAAGCTGGATCACGGTCATGCCACGGGTGAACGTGCCGCAGCATTCCACCGCCACATGAGCCAGATGACCGCTGAACAGGGCAGGCGCCACCAGCGCCAGCAGGGGCGCTGCCGCAGCCAGCGCAAGATCCGCCCCGTTGCCGCCGCCACGGCCCATGCGGGCGGCCACCAGATCGGCATGCACCCTGCCCGCGACCGAGGCAGGATCATGCCCCATGGCGGCAAGCGGCTCCATCCACACCGCATCCGCCACGAAGCGGGAGGTGCAGTCGAGCGGCACAAGGGTAAGCGGCACATCCATCCCCAGCACGACGGATGCCGCCTCGGGGTCGGCCGCGATATTGCGCTCGGCCACCGTCGTCACGTTGCCCGGCACATGAAAGGCGCCACCTGCCATGACCACGCCATGCAGATGCGCCGCCAGATCAGGGGCCTGCACCATGGCAAGCGCCAGCGTGCTCAGCGGACCACTACAGCACACCGTCACGCTATCAGGCGGGCAGGCGCGTATGGCCTGCACCAGTTGCGCCGCGCCCAGTCCGTCATGGCCCGCAGGCAGGGCGCGCCCCGCGCCATGAGACGGCACCATCGGGCCGGGCACGCCTGCGTAAATGCCCACATCCGCCAGGCCGTTCTGGTCCAGCATGTCACGCGCATGGGCCATGGCGGCCCCGACCTCCGTGCCCGCACCGCTGAACAGCACGCCTGCCACGCGCACATGCGCGGGTAGCTGGAGGGCGGCCAGCAGGGTTGCCGCTGCCTGCGCGCCGGGCGTCAGATCAAGAATGATGGGGCGTGTCATGGGCATCCTGTCCTGCATGGGTTGCGCGGTGTGCTGGTGGTGGCCTGTTACAACAGTTCCGTCAACCGTGGCCTGTTGGGTGGGCTAAAAAGCCGGTGCGGCAAACAGAAGAAAGTGCTTGGTGCCGCTTTTTTCAAAAATCCGCAAAAAACGCCGCCTTTTTGAAAAAAGGAGGCATCAAAAAACTTTTATCTTTTTAAAAACAACACATTAATCAATATCCGCATGGGCTGGCCGCCAGTACAGCGCCCGCGCTAGAAGCCTGTCCACCCCCCACCACAGCAGCACGGTCATGACCGCCAGCACGGCAAGGGTTGCAAACATGAGGTCGGTCTGGAAGCGGGTATTCGCCGTCTGCATGAGAAAGCCCAGGCCGGAGGATGCCCCCACCCACTCCCCCACCACCGCCCCGATGGGGGCAATGACCGTGGCCATGCGCACGCCGGTGGCGAAGGCGGGCATGGCGGCGGGCAGGCGTATGTGCACCAGCACGCGCCAGCGCGTGGCCCCCATGGTGCGGGCCAGATCCATCCACCCTGCCTCGGTCTGGCGCAGGCCATCGCCGAGTGCCGAGGTAACGGGAAAGAAGATGACCAGCACCGCCATCACCACCTTGGATGTCATGCCGAATCCGAACCACAGCACCAGCAGCGGCGCGAGCGCGAAAACCGGCACGGCCTGACTGAGCAGCACCATGGGCATGACCCACCGCCGCAGGGGCGCCCACAGCGCCATGGCGATGGCAAGCGCGCTGCCCGCCCCGATGCCAATGCCAAGGCCGAGCAGCGTTTCCTCCAGCGTGGTCAGGGCCGCAGGTTCAAGCTGGGCGCGACCCGACCACAGCGCGCGCGCCACGGCATCGGGCGCAGGCAGCATATAGGGCGGCACCTGCCCCCACCGCGCCAGCGCTGCCCACAGGGCCACCAGGCCGGCACAGGTCACCACCGGGCGCAGCACCGCCATGCCGCGACGGGAGGAAACGGGTCGTGTCATCGCCCCCTCCCCCGCAGTTTGCATGACAGCACGCGCAGCATCGACGCAGCCTTCACCGGGCATGACACCCTTATGCCGCGAAAAGAGACGGGTTCTGCCCTTGCTACGGATGCGACCACATGGCGGGCGATGGACCGTATCATTGCCCCTTCCTCCTCAGCCGAAGCGAGAGCACATGCGCCCCCGTCAGGGCGCGGGAACGGATGAGACATGTCATTGCATCATGCGCCGCAGCAGGCTGGCCTGCGCGCGCAGCACCGCCGGGGCGTCGACCGGGCGCGGCACAGTGCCCCCGGGCACGTCCAGGCGGCTCATGGTGGCGGGGTTGCCTGCCATGAGCAGCATGGTATCGGCCAGGCGGCAGGCCTCGAGCGGGTCATGGGTAATCAGCACCACGGTGCGCTCGGCCAGCATGCGCCCGGCCAGATCCTGCATGCGGGCGCGCGTTATGCTGTCGAGCGCGGAAAAGGGTTCATCCATCAGCACCACGGGGCGGTTTTCATACAGCACCCGGGCAAGGGCCGCGCGCTGGCGCATGCCACCAGACAGGGCGGCAGGGAGTGCTGCCGCCTGATCGGCCAACCCCACGCAGCCCAGCAGATGGCGCGCGCGGGCAAGGTCGGCCCGCTCGCCACGCAGGCGCGCGCCCAGTGTCACGTTATCAAGCACGCTGGCCCAGGGCAGCAGCAGGTCCTGCTGGCCCATCCACGCCACCCTACCCGCAAGGGGCAGGCCATCATCAGCCACAATGCGCCCGTAATCCGGCACGGCCAGCCCACCGATCATGCGCAGCAGCGAGGTCTTGCCCACCCCGCTTGCGCCAAGCAGCACGGTCATGTGCCCGGCAGCCACAAGCAGGTCCAGCCCGCGAAACAGCGGGGCATTGCCAAAGTCCAGCCCGACGCCTTCAAGCCGGATGCCGGGGGGCGGCGGTGTCATTTTTTACGTTTGGGGTAGGCGATGCCCAGCGCATCACGCGCGGCGGTGGCCATCTGGTCCACGCGCTCGTTATTCACGTCGCCCGAATGGCCGCGCACCCATTTCCACTCGATCTCGTGCTTTGCGCTGATGTCGAGCAGCCGCCGCCACAGGTCCATGTTGGCCACCGGGTCGCCCGCCGCATTGCGCCACTTGCGCCGCACCCAGCCGGTGCTCCAGCGGGTTATGCCGTTGCGCACGTATTCGCTGTCGGTATGCAGCACCACGCGACAGGGGCGCTTGAGCGCCTCGAGCGCCTCGGCTGCGGCGGTGAGTTCCATGCGGTTGTTGGTGGTCTCCGCCTCGCCGCCAGAAAGCTCGCGCTCCTGCCCGCGAAAGCACAAAAGCGCCCCCCAGCCACCGGGGCCGGGATTGGGCTTGCAGCCGCCATCGGTCCAGATTTCAACCAGATCGGTTGCGGGCTGCGTGACCTCAGCGGGGGCCGTGTCTTCACTCATGCGGGAAATTCCTGACCCAGATGGGCGGCAAAGAATTCCATGCGCGCCAGATAATCAAGCGGGTTCTTGCGCGTGACCAGCGCATCGGGCGGGGTGTTGATCCAGTCATACAGCCGGGTGAGCGTAAAGCGGATCGCCGCCCCCGTGGCCAGCGTGGTCAGGGCCAGGTCTTCCGCCGCTTCCAGCGGGCGCACATGGCGGTAGGCCGCAATCATGGCCGCCGCCCGCGCGGGCACGAAACGGTGCGTGGCGTCAAAGCACCAGGCATTGATGGTAATGGCCAGATCGTAGGCATACCAGTCCGTGCAGGCGAAATAGAAATCGATGATGCCCGACAGCGCGCCATCACGGAAAAACACGTTATCGGGGAACAGGTCGGCATGGATCTGCCCACGCGGCAGGCTGGGGTTGTTGCCCGTGCCCGGCCAGGCGGGCAGCACGCGGGCCAGAACCGCCCCGATGTCGCGCACAAGGCCGGGACGCAGTTCATCACCGCGCGCACGGCAGGATTCAAGCAGCCCGGTCCAGACCTGTGGCCCCATGGAGTTGGGGCGCTCGGCCACGAATCCCTCGCCGAGCAGGTGCAGCCGCGCCATGGCGGCGCCCACCTGCGCGCACATATCCACATCCACCGCCGCAACACCCTTGCCGGGCAGGAAGGTGGTGATGGCAGCGGGCCTGCCACACAGCTCACGCAGCGTGCGGCCCTCGCGGTCGGCTACGGGCAGCGGGCAGGACAGCCCGCGTGATGCCAGATACTGCATCAGCCCGAGGAACCATGGCAGTTCCTCGGGGTTCACCCGGCGCTCGTAGAGCGTGAGGATAAAGGTGGCTTCGGTGGTCTTCAGCAGGAAATTGCTGTTCTCCACCCCTTCCGCAATGCCGTGGCAGGCGACGGGCCTGCCGATGTCATAGCCTTCGAGAAACGCAGCCAGCGCATCTTCCGGCACTTCGGTATAGACTGCCATGTGACGGTACGGATCAGCCCAGCGGCGCCGGCAGGCGGAAGGCCACGTTTTCTTCCTTCACGGTGATTTCCTCGATCTCGAGCGTGAAGCGCTTGGCGAGTGCCGCCACCATTTCCTGCACCAGCGATTCCGGAGCGGACGCGCCAGCCGTGATGCCCAGCGTGGACACGCCATCAAGCGCCGACCAGTCCAGCGCGTTCAGGCGCGGCACCAGCAGAGCGCGCGGCGCGCCCGAGCGCTCGGCCACCTCGCGCAGGCGCTGCGAGTTCGACGAGTTGGGCGAGCCGATCACGATCACCAGGTCGCAGCCCGGCGCGATCGCCTTGACCGCTTCCTGGCGGTTGGTGGTGGCGTAGCAGATATCCTCGCGGCGCGGGCCTTCGATCAGCGGAAAGCGGTCGCGCAGGATGTCCACGATCTCCGCCGTATCATCAACCGAGAGCGTGGTCTGGGTAATGAAGGCCAGCCGTGACGGATCAGCGGGCTGGACGGTGCGGGCTTCCTCGGCATCGTTGATGAGGGTGACGGCGCCCACGGGCAGCTGGCCCATGGTGCCCACCACTTCAGGGTGACCGGCGTGGCCGATCATCAGGATATGGCGGCTTTCCGGCCCGCCATCGGCGAAGTGGCGCTCGGCCTCGCGGTGCACTTTCGAGACCAGCGGGCAGGTGGCGTCAAGATAGAGCAGGTTGCGGCGCATGGCCTCGGCCGGCACGGTCTTGGGCACGCCATGGGCCGAGAACACGACCTGGCCATCGGCGGGCACTTCATCGAGTTCCTCGACAAAGATCGCGCCCTGCGCCTCGAGCGCCTCGACCACGGTGCGGTTATGCACGATCTCGTGGCGGACGTAGACCGGCGCGCCATAACGGCGGATTGCTTCCTCCACCACGCGGATGGCACGATCGACACCGGCGCAGAAGCCGCGCGGCCCTGCGAGCAGCACCTTGAGCACGCGGGGCGGGGCATCGGCGGCGGTATTATCGGGCGTATGAATCATCTGGTCGGGCATGGTGTTCCCCAAACATCCGGCGGGCGGTATAGGATACGGGCCGCGATCTGCTACAGTTGCGGCGCCGGCATCCCGAGCGATGGACCCGGCCCTACGCAAACCACGGCAATGGCGCAAGCCATTTTCCCGTTCATCCTAACGTATTCTGCCATGCCTGTCCTCCCCCCTCGCCATGCCACCCGCCCATTGCCCCCCGCGCCATGCCCGCGCCATGGGGCTTCATTCACACCTGACCTAGCCGGAACGCCCGCATGATCCCTGCCCCTGTGTCGCCGCGCCTGTGGCGCAATGCCCTGAAAATCTGCACGGTCGCGGGGCTGTCCCTGCTGGGCGCGTGCGAGGGCGAATCCGATTCGATCGATTTCGCCCCGGCCTGCCCGGTGGTGGAAATTCCGGGCGAGGCAGCGGATTACTACCAGTACACCGGCAATGACCACGACGTGACCCACCTCGTGGCGCGCGCCAGCCTGACGCGCGTGGTCGGCTCGTGCGAGGAAGGCCAGCACCGCACGGTCATGACCAACATGAAGATTGGCCTGCATGTCGAGCGCGGACCCGCCTCGGGCGTCAATTTCGTCAACATCCCGTATTTCGTGGCTGTGGTGTTCAATGGCGAGATCAAGAGCAAGAAGGAATTCGTGGCCCATGTCTCGTTTGCTGACGGGCGCATGCAGGACCTGACCCACACCCGCGACATTCCCATCACGCTGCCGGTGTCGCGCCATATCCACAGCGACCAGTACCATATCGAGATCGGCTTCCAGCTCACCAAGGCGCAGCTTGACTTCAACCGCGCCCATCTTGTCATGCCCACCTTCCACAAGATGTAAGGCCGTCCCGTGCCCGACCGCGCAGCAGATATGACGGAACTGACCTGGCGCGGCGTGGTGATCGGCGCGCTGATCACCGTCGTCTTCACCGCGTCCAATGTCTATCTTGGCCTGCGGGTCGGGCTGACGGTGGCCACCTCCATCCCCGCCGCCGTCATTTCCATGGCGGTGCTGCGCGCGCTGGGTGGCGGGACGATCCTCGAGAACAACCTCGTGCAGACCCAAGCCTCGGCGGCGGGCACGCTGTCCTGCGTGTTTGCAAGCCTGCCCGCGCTGGTCATGGCCGGGTTCTGGCAGCGTTTTCCCTTTCTGCAGACCGCCGTGCTCACGGCGGCGGGCGGCATGACGGGCGTGCTGTTCACCATCCCGCTGCGCCGGGTCATGCTGGCTGACCCGACCCTGCCCTTCCCCGAAGGGGTGGCGGCAGCCGAGATCCTGCGCGCGGGCCACCATGGGGAAAGCCCCGGTGGCCTGCGCGCGCTGGTGCACGGCGGCATCCTTGCGGGCGGCTTCACCTTCGCCTCGGCGGGGCTGCGGCTGCTGGGCGATGGGGTTACCGCCTCGCTCACCTACGGGCTTTCGGCCTTCCGGTTTTCGCTCGGCTTTTCGCCAGCACTGCTGGGTGCGGGTTACCTCGTGGGGCTGGAAGGCGGTCTGGCCATGCTGCTGGGCGCGCTGCTGACATGGGAAATCACCATTCCGGTCATGGCGCACATGCTGCCGCACCCGCCGGGGCTGAGTGCAGATGACTTCGCCACGCAGATCTGGAAGGACAAGGCGCGTTTCATGGGTGTGGGGCTGATTGGCGTCGCCGCCATCTGGACCGTGCTGCGCATGGGCCGCCCGCTGCTGGGCAGCATGCGCGGGCTGCTGGCGCGCCCATCCACCCCGGCAGGGCGGCCCGCCCGCACCGACACCGACCTCTCGCCCCGCGCCATGCTGGCCGTGGCCGGGCTGGTGGTCGTGACGATTGGCGGCATGTTCGTGGCCTTTTCCACCTCCGTCGGGCTGGCATCGGCGCTGGTGGCCGCGCTGGCGGGACTTGCGTGCTGCCTTGGGCTGGGGCTGTTCGTGGCGGCGGCGTGCGGCTACATGGCGGGACTGGTGGGATCATCATCCTCGCCGCTGTCGGGCGTTATCATCCTGGCGGCGATGTGTCTGGCCTGCGTGTTCGTGGCGCTGCGGGCGATTGGACTGTTTGCCGGGGCGGAGGGGCAGCATTTCACCATCGGGTTCTGCCTGTATGCGCTGACCGCCATCACCGCCTCCGCCGCCATTGCCAATGACAACCTGCAGGACCTGAAAACCGGCCGCATGGTGAATGCCACGCCATGGCGGCAGGAAATCGCCCTGCTGATCGGCTGCGTAACCGGGGCCGTGGTCATTCCGCCCGTGCTGAACGTGCTGTACCAGACCTATGGCTTTGTCGGCGCCATGCCACATGCGGGCATGGACCCGACGCAGGCGCTGGCCGCCCCGCAGCCTGCGCTGCTGCTCATGATTACATCAGGCATTTTCCTGCATCAGCTTGACTGGAGCATGCTGGGGCTGGGAGTGGCTGCGGGCTGCGGGCTGATTGCGCTTGATGGCGCCCTGCGCCGCAGCGGGCGCGGCGCGCTGCCCCCGCTGGCCGTGGGCATTGGCATCTACCTGCCCATGAGCATTTCCATGACGCTGGCCGTGGGCGCGCTGCTCGGCCATGTCATGATGCGGCTGACAAAAGGCGCAGGCCGCCATCAGGGCACCATGGTCGCCTCGGGCCTGATCGTGGGCGAAAGCCTGACCGGGGTGGTGCTGGCCTGCCTGTCCGCCGCAAGCGGGCGTGACGCGCCGCTTTCGCTGCGGCCCGCGGGCATGGGCGGCCTGCTGCCCGAACTTGCGGGGCTTGTGGCCTTCTGCGCCCTATGCCTGTGGTTTGCCCGCGCGCAGCGGGGCGGCACGGGCGGATAAGCCCATCAGGGGGCATGGACGCAGGCCCGCTTTCCATGGCACCCTGCCTGCATGTCCCGCCCTTTTGACAGCCTCGCCTTTCCCCGCCCCGCGCGTGATGCGCTGGCCCTGCGCTTCGGCCAGGTCTCGACCCTGCTCGACCAGGGCCGCGTGGCCGATGCCGCCGGCCTGTTCGATACGATCCGCCGCGATTATGAAAGCTGGTCCGCACTGGTCGACCTGCGCTTTGCACAGGACACCACCAGCCCCGCCGCCAAGGCCGACCGTGACTATGCCGATGGGCTGGGCCCGTATGTCACCGCGCATGAAGTCACCCTCAAGCGCAGGCTGCTTGAATATCCCGACCCCACGGCGGTGGCCCAGGTCGTAACCCCGCACACGCTGGAACTGTGGCGCACGGACATCACCACCTTCGACCCCCGCATTGCCGATGCGCTGGAGGAGGAAGCCCGCCTGAGTGGTGAATACACCGCCCTGCTGGCCAGCGCGCGCGTGGAAATCGATGGCCAGCAGGTCAACCTGTCCGGCCTTGCGCCCTATGCCGAGAGCACCAACCGGACCGTGCGCCAGCAGGCCGAAGAACTGCGCTGGGCGTTCTTTGCCAAAAACGCGACCCGGCTCGACACCCTGTTTGATGATATGGTGCACCTGCGCGATGGCATGGCACGCACGCTGGGCTATGACAGCTACATTCCGCTGGCCTACCGCCGCATGCGCCGCGTGGATTACGGGCCAGCCGATGTGGCGCGCTTTCGCGATGACGTGCAGGCGCATGTCGTGCCGCTGGTGCATGACATCTTGCAAAAACGCGCCGCCACCATGGGGTGGGAGGTGCTGCATTCATGGGATGAACCGCTGATCGACCCGCTGGGCAACCCACGCCCCGCAGGCGGCCATGACGTGCTGATGGCGCGCGCGCAGACCATGTTCGACCGCATGGGCGGCGATCTCGGTCCCTTCTTTGCCCAGATGCGCGAGAACGGCTATCTCGACCTCATCAACCGGCCGGGCAAGGCGGGGGGTGGGTTCTGTACGTCCTTCCCCACGGTGGGCATGCCGTTCATCTTCGCCAACTTCAACGGCACGCAGCACGACATCAACGTGTTCACGCACGAGATGGGCCATGCCTACCAGAACTGGAAAAGCCGCAAGCTGCCCGCCATCGACCTGCTGTGGCCGACCATGGACGCCGCCGAGATCAACTCGATGGCGCTGGAATTCCTCACCTGGCCGCATATCGACCTGATGGTCGAGCCCGGACAGGGCGAGCGCTACCGGCGCATGCACCTCATCTCGTCGCTCGCCTTCCTGCCCTATGGCGTGTGTGTCGATCATTTCCAGCACGAGGTCTATGCCCGCCCCGACATGACCCCCGCCGAGCGCCATGCCGTGTGGCGCGACCTTGAGCAGCGCTACCTGCCGTGGCGCAACTATGGCGGCCTGCCCCACCCCACCATGGGGGGGCGATGGCAGGCGCAGGGGCATATCTACCGCTCGCCGTTCTATTATATCGATTACGCGCTTGCCCTGTGCTGCGCCATGCAGTTCTGGATTCGCAGCCGCGATGACGCGCCGGGTGCGCTCAAGGCCTATGTCGACCTGTGCGCACGGGGGGGCGCGCAACCCTTTACCCGCCTTGTGCGTTCGGCCGGGCTTCAGTCCCCCTTCCAGCCCGGCACGCTGGCCGATGTGGTGCGCACCGCGCGCGCCCTGCTGGATGACTGAAAGCGGGAACCTGTTCTAGAGCGCTGCCTTTTTTGAAATAAGGCGGCGTCTTCTGAAGCTTTTTGAAAAAAGCTTCACCAAAACCTTTTGTTTTTCATCAATCACTTAAAAACGTGCTCTTGCCTCAGGGGGAACGCATGCCCACCAACACGCCCACGGTTGCCCGCACCCTTTACAAGACGCTGGCCGTGCTTGGACTGACGGTGCTGTTCATGCTCAGCCTGCGCCTGAGCACCACCGTCGCCGGTCTGGTCGACCGCATTGCAGGCACCGATATGTGGCTGTCCGTCTACCGCCTTGCAGGCGCCACTGATGAGACCGAGCAGGAACGGCTGATCGTGATGGCGGTGGCCCTTGTGTGCTGCCTGCTTGCCATAGGCGTGGTCGAAATCGCTGACCGGCTGCTCATGCGCCGCAGCGCTCCCAGAAAAAAGTGAGTTCATGCTTGTTGTGCCACAGATGCAGCACGCGCCCACCGGGAATGGCGGCAAAGGCATCGGCCGTGTCGTGGTCGGTCTCGCCCTGGAATTTGATGGTCATGACAATTCGTGCCGCCCGGCCTGAAGCAATCCACCGCTGCGCCAGCGCAAGCAGGCGGGTGGGATAGGCGATGATGTCGGAGAACAGCCAGTCCACCGGCGCGCAGGCGGCGGGGTCCAGCCCGAAGGCGCTTTCATAGCGGCATGTCACGTTGGGCAGGGCGGCCACGCTTTCGTCCAAAGGTGCGCGGTCAATGGCCGTGACATGCGCGCCCTGGCTGGCTGCAACCCATGTCCAGCCACCGGGGCAGGCCCCAAGGTCGATGCAGGTCTCGCCTGCCACGGGCCAGCGGCCAAGGCGGAACAGCGCCTCCCATAACTTGAGGTAGGCGCGTGAAGGCGGGTCGGTACGGTTCTCGACAAACGCCACCTCGCCATTGATGAACGGCGAGGATTTGGTGGGCGAAAGCAGCAACTGGTCCGGGGCCAGCAGCGTCCAGCCGCCCAGATGGGCATCGGGCGGGGTGGCGGGAAAGCTGACCGGCCTCGGCCGCACCGGCGGCAGGGCATCGGTAATCAGGGCGCTACGGCGGTGGAGCACGGGGGCATAACCGGCCCAGTTGCGCTGCAGGCCGCGCATGATCCGCGCCGCACCCTTGATGGAGGGCACCGCGTGCAGTTGCGGCGTATCCCATATGTCAATCGCCCACAGGCTGGCCACGGGCGGCCGGGCTGACAGCGCCAGCCGTCCATGCCAGCACAACTCCCCTGCCCCCTTACGCGCAAGTTCCTGCTCCAGAACATCCTCAAAGCCGGGTGCGGCCAGATAGGCGCTGCGCACGGGCCACGCGGGCTGCGTGTGTAATTCAGGCTGCGTGTTCATGCGCGCATGACCCCCACCGCCAGCAAAAGCCACGCCCCCATCAGGATGCTGCCCCCCGTTGGCGCTACCGGACCGGGATGGATGCCCCAGAACGCCGTGAGCGCCACGCCCACGCTGAACAGGACGGTACCCGCCGCCATGAGGCAGCCGGAAAGGGAAATGAGCGTGCGGCACCCCTGCTGGATCATCAGCACCGCAATGCCGATCATGGCCAGTGCGTGCCACATCTGCATCTGTATGGCCTGCCGGGCCATGTCACGCCCGCCCTCGGCAAAGAAACGGTCAGGCAGATGGGCGGTCAGCGCCCCGCCCATAACGGCACAGAACGCGGCCAGCGCCGCAAAACACAACAGGAACCGGACAACAGTAGGCATTCAGGGTATCCGCAAACAGGGTGACAACCCGCACACAAAGCGGGCGGGCACACCCTACTCCCGGCATGGGCGCATCGTATAGGCCAGCCCGGCGTGAGGGCGGGTGCAGGCCAGCAGACCAGATGACTGCGCCCGGCATGCCCCGATTCAGGATTAGGAAAGTTTTCCTTTGCTCTGCCCGATCACATTTGCCCGCCATAATGGGCCACTATTGTGCCCCGCTGGCTTTGTATGGCGACCCAAAACTGATAAACCGGGTGAGCATTCAGTAAAACCACCTGAATTTTACACGTTGGGAAGATGAAAGCATGAAAAATTACGCCGTCTGGTTTCTTTGCGCGTCTGTCAGCCTTCTTCCCGTAGCAGGCCTTGCGGCACGTCCTGCCACTGCACCCGCCGCGCCCCCTGTGGCAGCACCCGCGCCGAGCCTGCCGCCGCTGACGGAATCCGATTCCACCTTTTCTGAAAACGTGTCGGCCCTGAACGCATTCGAGATCACCATCTCCAAAATGGCCACAACGGAGGCCAAACGGCGGAAAGTGCAGGAATTTGCCACGCGATCGGTCAGGCTGCACACCACCAACGAGGCTGCTCTCTCCGCCCTCGCGCTCAAGCACGGGCTGACCCTGCACAAGGACATGAGCCCGGACGAGGAGGACGTCGCAGCCCAGCTCAAGACTGAAAGCGGCGCCAAGTTCGAGCGCGATTACCTCGACCTGCAGGCGCAGGCCGCAAGCGATGCGCTGGCCATGTTCCAGAACGAGGCGGAATCCGCCTCCGACCCCGAACTCAAGACCTATGCCTCCACCACGGCGGACACGCTGCAGACCCTGCTCAACGATTCCCTGAAGCTGGGTGCCGCCAAGCCTTCACGCTGAAGACTGCGCGTTGCCATGACTGATAAACGTTTTCAGGTGCTGCCTTTTTCCAAAAAGGCAGCGTTTATCTGAAGCTTTTTGAAAAAATCTTCGCTAGAAACTTTTGATCTGCAAAATGTTTTCTGGAACTTATTAAATATATAAATGCCATTTTACTTGAAAACGCTTTCATTACTTCCCTCATGACAAACGGATAAATCCATGAGCATTCGCATCGACCGGGTCGTGACCCGTGGCGGCGACACCGGACAGACCGCGCTGGGCAATGGCACGCGCGTGGCCAAGGACTCGGTGCGCATCGAGGCCCTTGGCGCCCTTGATGAAGCCAATGCTGTGATCGGCCTGCTGCGCGCGACCCTGCCTGCGGGCCGGAACGCCCGTTTCATTGCCTGGCTGCAGGGGCTTCTGTTCGATATTGGCGGCGTGGTGTGCATGCCCGCCAATCCGCCCCGCGCGCTGGCGCAGGGGGCCGTAGCGGTCAAGGCCATGGAAGACGAGGTGGAGCACCTGCGCGCGCATATTCCGCCGCTGGCCAGCTTCGTCCTGCCCGGCGGCACGATGGCCGCGGCCCACGCCCATCTGGCGCGCACCGTGGTGCGGCGGGCGGAGCGACGGCTGGCCACGCTGGCGCGCAGCGAAAACATCGGCCCCGATATTCCCGCCTGCATGAACCGCCTGTCCGATTACCTGTTCGTACTCGGGCGTCACCTCAATGATAACGGGGCCGGTGACCTGACATGGACTCCGGCCTCTCCGCCACCCACGGCGGAATGAGGGCTTTCAGCCCGGCAGGCGGTCCAGATGAAGGCATGCCTGCTCGGCCAGATGGGCCTGCGGGGCGTTGACATCGAGCACCATGACCACCTCATGGTGCATGTCGGGTTCTTCCAGCGTGGCGAACTGGCTGTCGAGCATGCCAACCGGCATGAAATGCCCCGTGCGCTGGCGCAGGCGCGGGGCAATATCTTCCCTGCTGCCCTTGAGGTAGACAAAGCATACTTCTGCATGGCCATTGCTGATCCGCTCACGATAGGCGCGCCGCAGCGATGAACAGGTCACGATGCCGCACTGCCCCTGGTCACGCCAGGCCTGTATCTCGGCGGCAATGCGGTCGAGCCAGGGGGCGCGATCCTCATCGGTCAGGGGAATGCCGTTGCTCATGCGCGCGATATTGGCGGGCGGATGCAGGTCGTCGCCTTCAATGACAGGCCAGCCCATGCGCGCGGCCATAAGCTGGGCCACGGTGCTCTTGCCACACCCTGATACCCCCATCACCACCAGCACGCGCGGGCGCGCCGCCTGCCCGAGCCTGCGAGAGAGAGAGACCGCAACGGCATTTTGCCCATTGTCACACATTCTGTATCCTGCCGGATATTACGGAAAAGACATTATCGCGCGTTATCTGGCCCAACTCCCCCCCAGAATGCAAGTGACGGCTACCGTGCGCTGGCGCCAATACAGCGAATTCCATTATGAATGATGCTGTATTTTTTGTTTGAAACTGAAATAATATTATCGATTTATATCCTTTACCCTGTTTAATTTATTGGAATTTTGTTAAAAATATTATGACATAATAATTATGTCATTCATTATTATATTTACCTTCATACCTCTTGCGCAGACCGCCCAAAAGGCATTATATAATCAATCAATCACTGAAAAACAGACACCATCGGCATCCCGGCCAGAGGAATAATTTCCTAAAAATGGCCCGTTCAACATCTCGCATGGTGCATTGAGTTATCGAGAGTTCTGCTGTGTCATCTTATAACGATTTTCTTTCCTTCCCGAAGGAAGAAGACCAGAGCCCCCAACGCGACGAAGTCAATGAAACCGCCTTCCGCCAGGCGCTCGAGCGCCTGGGCAAGGGCAAGCCGCGCAGCTCCGGCACGCCCACCAAGGCCCCACAGGCCAAGGCGCGCCCCGTGCGCCAGGCCGACCCCACCCAGCGCCGCCGCAAATTCGTGCAGGATGGCGATGTGCGTGTCGAACATCATTCGCTGACCACCGGCCGCGCTTCGCCGCGCGTGCTGCACGCCCAGCCTGAAGACCGGGGCGAGACGGAGCAGCTGCGCCACAAGATCCAGTTCGAGCAGAAGCTGCGCGAGGAAGCCGAACTCCGCCTTTCCGAAGCGCAGGCGCAGATCCGCTCCCTGACCACCCGCATTGGCCATGCCGATGTCATCGCCGCCGAGCACAAGACAAAACTTGCCGAACGTGATGCCGAAATACTGAGCCTGCGCGCCGAACTCTATGCCGCGCGCGAAGAAGCCGACCGCCTGCGCGAGGAAGCCAGCCGACACAAGGCCAGAAACCGCGTGACGGAAAACCGGATCGTACCGGCTGCCCCTCCCCAGACGGGCGACGACGCGGCTGACCCCAATGAACCCGAACCCGTAAAGTGGTGGTAACGCCAGCCGCAAGCCGCCGTGCCCATGGAACCCGATGAGCCCCCGCGCAACCCTGCGGCCCGGCAGAGACAGGTCGGACTGATCATTGTCGCCACCTGCACCAGCATGAGCCTCGCCATCATGGTGCTGTTGCCGCTGGTCAGCGGGTTGATCAACCTGCTGCGCGACATACTCGGCGTGCTGATCCTGCCCTTTTCTTTCATGTTCGGGTTAGGCGGCGGCACGCAGGAGCAGTCGCCCACACTTTTGCGCCTGCTGGCGGACATGGGGCTCCAGACGCAGTTGCACCCACTGCGGCTTGGCGGGGCGGCGGTGCTGGAACTCGTGGCGGTCTTTCTGTTTGTCATTGCCGAGCGTCTGGGCGGCCGCACCGGCTACGTGGGGGCCTGTGCCGCCTCGGCAGGGGCGATCGTGCTTTCCGGCCTGCCGCTGGCCACGCCGCTCCTGCCCGCCATCCTGACCGAGGGGGTTTTCCTGCTCAACCCGCCCTCGCCCGATCCTGACTGAAAGATGCTGCAAAAAAAATGCCGCCTCTGTTCAAAACAGGGCGGCATCCGGCTTCTTTGACCAGTCTGCTGTCAGGAGAGCCCATCGACAAACCGCGCAAGGCGCGTGCAGCATTCCGTAAGAATGTCGTCACTCGTGGCATAGGACAGGCGCAGGTAAGGCCCCTGCCCGAAGGCCGAGCCATGCACCACGGCCACATGCTGCTCGGCAAGCAGGGCGATGGCGAAATCCTCGTCCGTGTTGAGCATCCGGCCACCCGCTGTCCTGCGCCCGATGCAGCCTGCAATGCCGGGATAGGCATAAAATGCCCCGTGCGGCATGGCGCAGGTCAGGCCGGGAATGGCGCGCAGGGTTGACACCACCATCTCGCGCCGGCGGGCATAGACCGCGCACATCTGCGCAATAATGTCGGGCGGCCCGTCAAGGGCGGCGGCAGCAGCAGCCTGGCTGATGGAACAGATGCCCGAAGTGGCGCTGCCCTGTATGGCGGTCATGGCGCGGATGAGTGGCGTGGGGCCGCCCACGTAACCCACTCGCCAGCCGGTCATGGCATAGGCTTTCGACACGCCATTCAGGGTCAGGATACGGCCCTTGAGGTCGGGGGCGACGGCGGCGAGCGAAGCATGACGCAGCCCGTCATAGAGCAGGTGCTCGTATATCTCGTCGGAGAGCACATGCACATGCGGGTAGCGGCGCAGCACCTCGGCCACGGCTGCAAGATCCGCCTGCCCCATGGTGCCGCCGGTGGGGTTGTTGGGGAAGTTGAGGACCAGCCATTTGGTGCGTGGCGTGATCGCGGCCTCGAGCACCTCGGGCCGGAGACGGAAATCATCGACCTCATGGCAGTCGGCATAAACCGGCGTGCCGCCAAACATCTCCACAATCAGCGGGTAGCTGACCCAGTACGGGCGCGGAATGACCACTTCATCGCCCGGCTGCACGGTGGCCATGAACGCATTGAAGATGACCTGCTTGCCCCCGTTCGAGACCATGATCTCGCCCGGCGCGTAGTCCAGCCCGTTCTCGCGCGCGAATTTGCGCGCGATCGCGGCCTTGAGCGCGGGCGTACCGTCAACGGGGGGGTATTTGGTCTGCCCGTCCAGCGCTGCGCGATGCGCCGCCTCGATCACGGCGGGGGGCGTTGCGAAGTCTGGCTCGCCCAGGGCCAGCGAGAGCACTTTCTCCCCCTTCGCGCGCAGTTCACGCGCGCGCTGCGCCATGGCGATGGTGGCGGGCACTCTCAGGCGCTCCATCCGCTGCGCAAACAGCGGATGGGCAAGCCCTTCATTCCTGTTCATGGCCATCCGTTCCTTAACGCAGGGCCGCACAGAAACGCTGGATGCGCAGGCAGGCCTCCTTCAGGCTGGCCGTGTCGGTGGCATAGGAAATGCGGAAATGCCCGGCGAACATGAACGCGCTGCCATGCACGGTGGCAACGCCTTCCTCATCAAGTAGGGCCGTGACAAATGCTTCATCGGTATCGATCAGCGTGCCGCCCGCGCTGGTCTTGCCCAGGCAGCCGACGAGTGAGGGAAACACATAGAATGCGCCCTCGGGCACCGGGCAGCTCAGGCCCTTCGCCTCGTTGAGCATGCCCACCACAAGGTCACGCCGCGCCTGATAGGTGCTGACCATGGTGCCGATGAAGTCCTGCGGGCCGGTCAGCGCCTCGACTGCCGCCGCCTGGCTGACCGAGCCGGGGCCGGAGGTGGACTGGCCCTGCAGCTTGTTCATCGCCCGCGTCATCTGCACGGGGGCCGCGGAATAGCCAATGCGCCAGCCGGTCATGGCATAGGCCTTGGACACACCGTTCATGGTCACGGTGCGGTCGCGCAGGCGGGGCTCGACCTCGACCACGGTGGGGGCGCGGAAGCCGTCATAGACCAGCTTGTTATAGATATCGTCGGTCAGGATCCACACATCGGGGTGGCGCAGCAGCACGTCGCACAGGCCGCGCATCTCCTCGAAGGAATAGGCCGCACCCGTGGGGTTGTTGGGCGAGTTGAGCAGCAGCCACTTGGTGCGCGGCGTGATCGCGGCCTCGAGTTCGGCAGGCTGGAGCTTGAAGCCGTTTTCCACGCTGCACGGCACGATGACGGGCGTGCCCTCGGCCAGCGCCACGATATCGGGATACGACACCCAGCACGGCGCGGGAATGATGGCCTCGTCACCCGGATTGATGGTGGCGACCATGGCGTTATAGATGATCTGCTTGCCGCCATTGGCAACAATCACTTCATCCCAGGTGTAATCCAGCCCGTTATCGGCGCGGAAACGCTCGGCAATGGCGCGGCGCAGGGCGGGCGTGCCCGCAACATCGGTATATTTGGTCTCGCCCGCCTCGATGGCGCGGATGGCGGCTTTCTTGATGCTGTCTGGCGTATCGAAATCCGGCTCACCGGCGGAAAGGCTGATAATGTCCTTCCCCGCCGCCTTGAGTTCACGCGCCTTGGTTGAGATGGCAATCGTCTGGCTCGGGCTGATCCGGGCCAGCCGGGCGGCGGTAAGATCCATGATGTTCAAGATCCATCAAGTAGTGGGACAACACACCCGGCCTGCTACCGGGAAACGGAAGGCCAGCCTAAAGCGAAGCCGGGCCGGAGGAAACAGCAGATATGCCGTCGCCCTGACCTGCCGCCGCGCAGACCTGCCGTGGCGTCATGCCCGCGGCGCGCATGGCGCGGATGGAGGGCGCGCCATCGCGCTTGGCCAGCCGCCTGCCCCCCGCATCGCACAGCAGCGCATGGTGGCTGTAGCGCGGCGCGGGCCAGCCCATGATGTGCTGCAACAGCCGGTGCAGGCCGGTTGCGGGCCGCAGGTCCGCCCCGCGCGTGACAAGGGTAATGCCCTGCAGGGCATCATCATGGGTGACGCATAGATGATAGGAGGCGGGCACATCCCGGCGCGCCAGCACCACATCGCCAAATGCCGCGGCACAGGCGGGCTGCGGGCCTTCGCCCATTTCGTGCCATGTCAGCGTGGCGGCGCCCGGCCATTGCAGGGCGCGCGCCATGTCAAGCCGCAGGGCGTGTGGGGTGCCCGCCGCAAGTTTCGCCGCCCGCAGGCCGGGATCCATGTGGCGGCAGGTGCCGGGATAGATCAGGGCCCCATCGGGCGCGTGGTGGGGGGCGCCCGCGGCCTCGGCAATATCGCGCCGGGTGCAGAAGCACGGATAGAGCAGGCCATGCGCCGCCAGATGGTCAAGCACGGCGCGATATTCAGGCATATGCCCTGACTGTCGGCGCACCGGCTGCGGCCATGACAGGCCGAGCCAGGCGAGGTCGGCATACAGATCGGCAATGAACTGGGGCCGGCAGCGCGTGGTGTCGATATCCTCCACCCGCAGGATGAAGCGCCCCCCCGACTCCATGGCCGCGCGCCAGGCGTGCAGCACCGAGGCCACATGCCCCAGATGCAGGTGCCCCGTGGGGCTGGGCGCAAAACGGGTTATTTTAGCCATTATCAAGTCAAATCAGGGTTGTGGCGAAAAATTGCGCCAACACCCTGCCCTGCTGCGTTGATGGATCAACTCCTGCGGCCGCGCGGGCATGGGGTTGCCACGCTATGCGGGGTCTGCAATAGATTCGACAGTTACCTGACGACGACGCACATCCATAAGGCGTTCGCTTCGGAACAGAGTACGCCTGAACTTTGTGCGGCGGCATTCGGAAAGGAATGCGTCCGTGCCCTGTGACAGTCAATACCTGCCAGCTCTCGTCCTGAATGCGGATTTCAGGCCGCTCTCCTATTTTCCGCTTTCGCTGTGGTCATGGCAGGATGCCATCCGTGCCGTGTGGCTCGACCGCGTATCGGTGTTGAGCGAATATGACACGGTCGTCCACTCCCCCACCCAGAGCCTGCGCCTGCCCAGCGTGATTGCGCTGAAAGACTATATCCCCACCGCCCGCAAGCCTGCCTTCACGCGGTTCAATGTCTTCCTGCGCGACAATTTTTCCTGCCAGTACTGCAACACCCGCTTCCCCACGCAGGAACTGACATTCGACCACGTCATTCCCCGCAGCAAGGGGGGCAGAACGAGTTGGGAGAACGTGGTGACCGCCTGCGGCCCGTGCAACCTCATCAAGGGGTCTTACATGCCGCACCAGATCCGCATGTATCCTGCCCGCACGCCCGCGCGGCCCTCAAGCCGCAGGTTGCAGGAAAATGGCCGCGCCTTCCCCCCCAACTACCTGCATGAAAGCTGGCGCGACTATCTGTACTGGGATACCGAACTCGAAAACTGAAGCTACCCCGTCCCGGCGGGCAATACCTGCCAGGGCGGAACGCAGGCGTTACGCGGCGGGGCGGGCAGAGTTCCCCTATCGGGCGGACACGCTATTTTGTGTAGCTGTAGCCGTATTCATCGGCCATCTTCTGCAGGTCGGGCGCCCCACGCAGGTTGAGCGGCAGCGGCTGGGCCTTCTTCTTCTTGGAACCGAAGATGAAGTTGTGGTCGCTCATGCGCTGGCAGGTATTCGCCGCGATGGGAAAGCTGAGCTGCATGGTGGTGCCCAACTGCTCGCGCAGGCATTTTACGTCACTCTCGAACGGCTTGCGCCCGATCTCGGCCGTGCAGCCACCAAGCACCACCAGCCCACATGCCAGCAGCCCGAGGCGGGCGGGCAGTTTTTCCACAATCTTCAGCTTCATTTCGACCCCGTCGCTTAAGCGCTGGCAAGACTGCCACGAAAGCGCTCCCCGCGATAGGGGACAAGATACCCCCGCAGGCGGTGCCGCGTTGGCAATGCATAGGTGCCCTACCGGCAATGCCGGACATGAACACAAAGCATACCTGCCAAGAAAATATGATGAAGCCAGATGGTGGTATCATCTGAATGCATAGGTGATATTACCGTGATCTTGGTGACAGGCGGCACTTATATTGCCACCCTCTGTCATTATTCTGATTTTTTTTAAATCATGTGTGATATATAAAAATTGCAAATACAGCACCGGACCGGCTGTAAATTTGTTACCAGATTGCGTATGGCTGTCGCGCGTTGTCCCCCGTCCCCATCGATGCCTGAGGTAAAAGAATGAGATTACTGGCCGTTCATCCAAGCTCGCTCATGTACACGAAGGTCTTCCTGCGTCTTGAACCGCTGGGGCTTGAACTGGTTGCCGGTGCAGCGCGCAACAAGGGGCATGACGTGCAGATCATCGACCTGCAGGTCGAGAAACACCCCGATTACTGGCAGCGCATCGAGGAATTCCGCCCGCATGCCATCTGCTTCTCGGGCAATTACCTGGCCAATGTTCCCGAGATCATTGACCTGTGCAAGGAAACGCGCAAGCGCCTGCCCAACGTGTTCCTGTTCATTGGCGGCCATTCCATCTCGTTCATCGCGCGTGACGTGCTGGCCCTGTCCGATGGCGCCATCAACTGCGTGCTCAAGGGTGAAGGCGACGCCACCGTCGGCCTGCTGCTCGAGGCATGGGAGCAGGGCAAGGACCTGACCACCGTGCCCGGCGTGGTGACCATGGATGGTGATGGCCCGCCGCCCATCTTCATCGAATCGCTTGATGTGGTGCGCCCCGCGCGCGACCTGCTGCGCCACCGCCGCAAATACTTCATCGGCACACTTGACCCCGCCGCCTCCATCGAATTCGCCCGTGGCTGCCCGTGGGACTGCACGTTCTGTAGCGCCTGGACCTTCTATGGCCGCTCCTACCGCACGGCGAGCGCCAAGGTGATTGGCGAGGAACTGCAGGAGATCAAGGAGCCCGGCATCTTCATCGTCGACGACGTGGCCTTCGTGCATGCCGAGCACGGCATGGCCATTGCCGACGAGATCAAGCGCCGCAACATCCAGAAGGAATACTACCTGGAGACGCGCGCCGACGTGCTGATGCGCAACAAGGAAGTGTTCGCGGTCTGGAAAGAGATCGGGCTGAGCTACATCTTCATCGGGCTTGAGGCAGTGGATGCCGAAGGGCTGAAGCGCTTCCGCAAGCGCGTGTCGATGGACCGCAACTTCGAGGCGCTGGAATACGCCCGCTCGCTCGACCTGATCGTGGCCATCAACCTGATTGCCGATCCGTCATGGGACCGCGAGCGCTTCGAGGTCATCCGCCAGTGGTGCCTCGAGATTCCGGATATCGTGAACATCTCGGTCACGACCCCCTACCCCGGCACCGAAATCTGGGAGAGCGAGTCCCGCAAGCTGACCACGCGCGACTACCGTCTGTTCGACATCCAGCACGCGGTCATGCCCACCACCCTGCCGCTGCGCGAGTTCTATGAGGAACTCGTCAAGACCCAGCAGATCCTCAATAACAAGCATCTGGGCTGGAGCGCGATCAAGGACACGCTGGGCATTGCCCTGCGCCTTGCGCTGCGTGGGCAGACCAACTTCCTGACCATGATCTGGAAGTTCAACTCGGTGTTCAACCCCGAACTGCAGATGGCCGACCACGCGCAGAAGCCGGAATATGAAATGCCGCTCAAGCCGCAGGGTTCTGACCAGAAGGTCGACCGCAAGACGCTGTACGTGCATGGCCCGGCTGGCCGCAAGTCGCGCAAGATCGATGATGATACCGAAAAGTTCGTTGATGAAACCCGCATGAGCACGGTTGACTGACGCCCCGCGTCGATCACCCCGCCATGCAAGGGCCGGTTGCGCAAGCACCGGCCCTTTTTGTATGTGCGCCCCCTTCCGCGGCGCTGCCGTGGCTGCCTTAAAAGCCAGCGGGCAAAACGCCTGGTACGCTTTTTACAAACAGCTTCAAAGACCGCCGTCTTTTTTCAAAAAGGCGGCACCCAAAACTTTTATCCTTTTTTATCAATGCACTATTTCCATAGTCATTGCCTGCATGTCGTGCGTGATACAGGAAGTTTTCCTGCTCTATGCCGCCGCATGCACACGCCAGGATCGTGATAGCTCCCCTATCAGAACAAAATAGAAATGATTCCATTTTTATTATGTGTGATAATATTATTTATCATAATGACAGCGCAGAAAGGCCGCCTGTCCGAACCTGCACGCGACACCCGAAAGCCGTCTTTATCAGTGGCCTATCCATGCAGGGAACAGGATTTCCCCTTCCGTCGCACTGACATAAAAAAACGGCTTCATGGCGGATTGCCAGATCACACGTCAGCCACCGGCCATGCAAAACCCGTGCCAATCATGTCATGTGCGGTCGGACTGCATAATCGGTCATGTAGAACTGATGGAGGCAACTCCGGCACATATCCCGCGCCACGGGCGGGCACACTGCGGAAGAGGCGATGGCGCCACACTCTTTTCCGTTGTAATAATTCGACTGATCAACCCAACGTAGCACCTGCGGGCGTGAAACAGCATGAAGGTAGCCAGACCATGGAAAAACTGACACTGAACATACAGGGCATGACCTGCGATGGCTGCGCTGCCAAGGTGCAGCGCGCACTCGAAGGGGTGGATGGTGTTTCGATGGTTGAGGTCTCGCTTGAACAGGGCAAGGCTTTCGTGACCTATGATGCCCGCTCGACCAACCTCGAAGACCTGTACGCCGCCGTGGACGACGCAGGATTTGATGCGGGTTACTGAACGCCAGAATCGTTCACACGCCGCCTTTCTGTTCTGAAAAGGCGGCTGTTTTCAACGCTTTCTGCTGTTTCAGGCGGGCAGGGCCGCCGCTGCCTTGCGAATGGCCTGCGCCATGGCTTCCACCCCGTTGCCCCGATTGGTGGAGAGCGCCTGCACCAGCCCCAGCTCGCGCAGGAAGGCCGGGTCCGTATCCAGAATCTCCTGCCTGCTGCGGCCGGAATAGACCCGCAGCAGCAGCGCCACCAGCCCCGACACGATGGCCGCATCCGATGCGCCAGCAAGGTAGAGCGCGCCATCGCGTGGCTGCACTTCCATCCAGACCTGGCTCTGGCAGCCGGGCACGCGATGGGCGTCATCCTGCCACGCGGCGGGAAAAGGCGGCAGCTTGCGCCCCAGTTCAATGATGTACTGGTAGCGCTGCATCCAGTCATCAAACAGGGCCAGTTCCTCGCCAATCTCGGCAATGGCGTCAGCGGCGGTATCGTCCTCGGGCTTTACAAACGGATCGGTCATCATCTTTCCAGCATTGGTGGCCGTCAAATCGGTCAGAATGCAAAAGGCCGCACCCTGCGGCGCGGCCCCCTGCGGGTTAGGTCATGCCCTACAGGATAAAGCGGCTCAGATCACCCTTGCGGGCCAGGGGCGCAACCTTGGCCTGCACGTCGGCCGCCTCGATCACCACAGCTTCGCCCTTGCGGTCAGCCGCGGTAAAGGACACATCCTCCAAAAGGCGCTCAAGCACGGTGGCCAGACGCCGCGCGCCGATATTTTCCACCCGCTCGTTAATATCCGCCGCCAGTTCCGCCAGCGCGTCAATCGCCCCATCGCTGAACGACAGCGTGACATCCTCCGTGCCCAGCAGGGCAACATACTGCTTGAGCAGCGAATGCTCTGGTTCGGTCAGGATGCGGCGCAGATCCTCGCGCGTGAGCGAGGCAAGTTCCACCCTGATGGGCAACCGCCCCTGCAACTCGGGCAGCAGGTCGGACGGCTTGGCAATATGGAACGCGCCCGATGCAATGAACAGGATATGATCCGTGCGCACCGGGCCGTATTTGGTCGAGACGGTGGTGCCCTCGATCAGCGGCAGCAGGTCGCGCTGCACGCCTTCACGCGACACATCGCCGCCACGCGCACCCCCTTCGGAGGCACGGGCGCAGACCTTGTCGATCTCGTCGAGGAAGACGATGCCGTGGTCCTGCGCGTGGACCACGGCCTCACGCGTCAGGGCCTCGGTATCGAGCATGCGGTCCGCTTCCTGCCGGATCAGGGCCGCGCGGGCGGCGGCGACCGTCATGCGCTTTTGCTGCGGCACGCGGTTCATGAAGCCCTTCATCATGTCCGAGAAGTTGATGACGGTGCCCGGCGTCATGTTCGGCATGTCGGACTGGGTCGGGTTGCCGCCCTCCGCAATCGAGATCTCGACTTCCTTGTGCTCAAGCTCGCCCGCGCGCAGCATGCGGCGGAACTTGTTGCGCGTCTCGGCTGATGCCCCCTCGCCCACCAGCGCATCGAGCAGGAGCTTCTCGGCGGCTTCCCCGGCATTGGCCTCGACATCCCTGCGCCGCAGGTCGCGCAGCATGTTGATCGAGACCTCGATCAGGTCGCGGATGATGCTCTCCACATCACGGCCAACATAACCCACTTCAGTGAATTTGGTGGCCTCGACCTTCAGGAACGGCGCCTGCGCGAGCTTGGCAAGGCGGCGGGCGATCTCGGTCTTGCCGCAGCCCGTCGGCCCGATCATCAGGATGTTTTTGGGCACGACCTCTTCACGCATCGCATCGGGCAATTGTGCGCGACGCCAGCGGTTGCGCAGCGCAATGGCCACGGCGCGCTTGGCATCGCCCTGGCCAATGATGAAGCGGTCGAGTTCGGAGACAATCTCACGCGGGGTATGATTGGGTATTTCCATTACGCTGCCCCTTCATGCGCATCCGCGCCCAGTGTCTCCACAATGACGGAATGGTTGGTATAGACACAGATATCACCGGCGATCTTCATCGACCGGCGGGCAATCTCCTCGGCACCCAGCCCGTCAATGCCCAGCAGGGCCCGCGCGGCGGAGAGCGCGTAATTGCCGCCCGAGCCAATGGCGATGATGCCGTCCTCGGGTTCCAGCACATCGCCATTACCGGTCAGCGTAAAGGAGCGCTCGGCATCGGCTACGGCCATCATCGCTTCCAGCCGGCGCAGGTAGCGGTCGGTGCGCCAGTCCTTGGCCAGTTCCACGCAGGCGCGCTCAAGCTGGTTGGGATAGCGCTCGAGCTTGTTTTCCAGCCGCTCCAGCAGCGTGAAGGCATCAGCCGTCGCCCCGGCAAAGCCTGCCAGGATCTGCCCCGTCGGCCCGATGCGGCGCACCTTGCGGGCATTGCCCTTGATCACGGTAGCGCCCAGCGTCACCTGCCCGTCGCCCGCCATGGCAACACGGCCACCGCGCCGCACACACAGAATGGTCGTACCATGCCACCCGACCGGGTCATGGGATGAGGAATGATGATCTTGCATGATGTTACAGATAAAACCTTCCTGCGCCAGCACAAGGGGCAACGCGCCCACCGCCGGGCGCGCGCCGCATTTCAGTCAGGCGGGCGCTGCATGATCCGGTCGATATGGGCGGCGAGATCCGCCTGCGTGAAGGGCTTGTGCATGACATTGGCGCTGCCCGCAGGCAGGGCGCCCGCGCTGGCATAGCCGGTCAGGTACAGCACGCGCAGGCCGGGACGCAGGGCCTGGAGGTGGTGCACTGTCTCGAGCCCGCCCATGCCCGGCATCATCACGTCCATGATCACGAGGTCGATCGGCCCGAGCCCGGCCTTCATCGCCTCAACCGCCGCCGTGCCGGAGGAATATTCGCACACCTCATGCCCCCGCGCGCGCAGGAAGCCTGCTGTAACTGCGCGCACGCCCGGCTCGTCATCCACCACCATCACATGCAGCGCACGCGCGCTCGTGTCACCTGCCTGCGCCTGCGGGGCTGCCGCAGGCAGGGGGCGGCCGGCCGTGACGCCACCCTGCACCGGCAGGCACAGGTCCACGCGCGTGCCCTCGCCCGGCTGGCTGCGCACCTGCACCTCGCCGCCCACATGGCGGATGAACCCATAGATCATGGACAGGCCCAGCCCCGTGCCACGCCCCACATCCTTGGTGGTGAAGAACGGCTCGAACACGCGCGCCAGCGTCTCGGGCGACATGCCCACCCCCTGATCGGTGACCGAAACCATCACGTAGTTGCCCGGCACGAGGTTGGTGCCCGCCACGATCTCCTTCACCTGCTTGAGCGCGGTCGAGACCACGATCATGCCGCCGCCGGGCATGGCGTCGACCGCGTTGATGCACAAATTGAGCACGGCAAGCTCAAGCTGGCCTGCATCGGTGCACACGGGCGGCAGCACCCCGTCAGAGCCGGCGGTGTCGACCACGATGGAACAGGGCTGCCCGTTTGCCCCCTTGCCCTGACGCGAGACCACGGTCTGGGCCAGAAGATCCTTCATGCCGTGCAGCAGGGCGTTCACATCCACCGGCTCAAAGCTCAGGTCGCGCGGGCGGCTGAAATTGAGCAGCCTGCGCGTGAGTGATGCGCCACGCTGGGCGGCGGCGGCGGCGTTATCGAGCAGGCGGGCCATCGGCCCTTCCTCCGGCCCCATGTCACGCACGAGTTCGAGCGAGCCGAGAACGGCGGTGAGCAGGTTGTTGAAGTCATGCGCAATGCCGCCCGCCAGCGTGCCGAGCGCCTGCATCTTTTCCGCCTGGCGCAGGCGAGCCGCCATTTCCTGCTGGCGGGTGATGTCGCGGTTGATCACGACCGAGCCGGCCGAGCCATCGCCCAGCGCACCAAGCACCACGCGCGTGATCTCGCGCCACCGCCCCTGTGCGGCACCGCGGATATGAGCAGGCAGTTCCAGCGATTCCTCGTCGCGCCCCTCCGCCCGCAGGCGCGCGCTGGCCGCACGGATAATGGGCAGGAGGCCGGCATCACACAGTTCCTCCTCCGTGTGGCCAAGGCAGGCATTGATGTCGCGGCCATAGAAATCGGCCGCCTGCTGGTTGATGCGGATGAAGCGCCCCTGCGCATCCTTGAAGCCAAGGCCCGAGCGCAGGTTGTCAAGCAGCCCGTGCAGCAGCATGCGCTCGGTGCGCAGTTCGCGCTCGAGGCGATGGTAATCCGCCGCCTGCACGATCATGGCGCGCAGGGCATCAGGATCCCATGGCTTGTGGGAATAGAACGAGATGCGCCCCTGGTTGAGTGCCGCCGCCACCGCGCCGATATCGGCATAGCCGGTGAGCAGTATGGCCTGGGCGTCGCTATGGGCGCGGGCACGGACCAGCATCACGTCGCCGCCCATCTCGGGCATGCGCTGGTCGGACACGATCACGTCCACATCGTTGCGGGTGGAGAGGATCTCCAGCGCCTCGGTGGGCGATGTGGTGGACAGGACCGTAAACGTGTCTTCCAGCAGGTCGGTCAGGGCAACGAGGATCTCCGCCTCGTCATCCACCAGCAGGACAACGGGGCGCGCCTGCGTGGCGGGATCTGTATTGATGGGCATGGTCTCTCCCTGCACGCGGGCCTGTGGCATGGCTAGGCCATGCGCCCGGATGATGTGGTGGCCGGTAGCGGGCTTTCACCCTCCTGCCCCGGATGCCACGGTATGGAAATGGTGAAGCGCGCCCCACCCTGCGGCGCCCGCCCGACCGACAGGCTGCCCTGGTGCGCCTGCACCACGCTATAGGCAATGGCCAGCCCCAAGCCGGTGCCCGCGCCCACCGGCTTGGTGGTGAAGAACGGCTCGAAGATGCGCTCCTGCACATCGGGCGCAATGCCGGGGCCGCTATCGGTAATGACAAAGACGTAACTGTCCGGCCCGCTGTCATTATGGGCGAGATAGGTGTGGATGCCGATCTCGCCCACCGCTATACCGCCCTGGCCAGACATATCATCATGCTGGGCGGCAAGAATTGCATCCGCCGCATTGCTGATAATATTCATGATGACCTGATTGAGCAGCGCCGCCTGGCAGTACAGCCGGTCAGGGGCCTCATACTGCCGCCTGACCGCAATGCCGCTGCCCAGCTTCTGGGTCAACAGCGCCATGACCGTTTCCAGCGCCTCGGGCACGTCGATGATCTGGAACAGCCCTTCATCAAGGCGCGAGAATTTGCGCAGGTTCAGCACAAGGTTCTGGATGCGCCGCAACCCCATGTTCATCGACCCCACCCGGTCGCGGCACTTGGTCAGGATCGCCTCGCGCTGTTCGTGGTCGGGGTCGGTGGTCGCGGTTTCCATGGCCGCGAGCCGGTCCAGCCCACGCGCCACCGTGTCCTTATGCGCCAGGATGAAGGCCAGCGGGTTGTTGATCTCGTGTGCGATGCCCGCCACCAGTTCACCCAAGGAAGCCATCTTGGCGGTCTGCACCAGCTTGCCCTGGGTTTCGATCAGCTTGCGGTTGGCATCGGCCAGTTCGCGGTTGGCCTGCTCCAGCGCTTCGGCCAGCGAGGCTTTCGATGCAATGGCCGCCGCCTCCGCGCGCGCGCTTTTGACCGCGATCTCACGCGCCTGCCGCTCCACCTCGATGCGGCGCACGTCATCTTGCAACAGCTTGCGCCGCACCAGCACGCGAATGCGCAGCGCCAGTGCCGCAGGCCCCACATCGCGTGAGACGAGATCATCAATCCCCGCCTCGAACACGCGGGCCGAGAACTCCTTCGCATCGGGCCGGGGCGCGCCATCCACGCCGAGTATGCGCGGCGGCACGTTGCCCGAGAGCAGATCCTCCTGTCGCCATTCATCAAGCCTGCGGCAGACTTCCAGCCCGTCGAACTCCCGGCACGCAAGGTCGATCACCACGCAGTCGGGCATGTGCTCGGGGTCATGCAGGAGTGCGGGCACTAGGCGGGAGGGATCATGCCACAGGGTCACGATATGCCCGTCACGCCGTAGCTGGTCGAGCAGTTCGGGCACGGCGCGCCTGTGTTCGGGCTCGGGGGCGATGACCATGATGCGCGCGCGGCGGAACACGCGCTGCGGCAGGAGGGATGGCGCATGCGCCGCGTGCTCGCGCAACAGCGCGCGGATGCGGAATACGATCAGCGCCGGGTCCGAGGATTTGGGGATATAGGCATCCGCCCCGCTTTCCAGCCCCTCGCGCTCCAGCCCCGGCTCGATCCCCTCGGTCAGGATCAGCACCGGTATGGTGCGCGTGACCGCGTTCATGCGCAGTTGGCGGGCAAGCTGGCCGCCATTCATGCCCGGCAGGTGATAGTCGGCAATCACCAGCCCCGGCAGGCGCACATCAAGCGTATCGAGCGCCTCCTCCCCGCTGGCCACGCGATGGACATGAAAGCCGTGGCTCTCGAGCATGCGGCGGATGCGCAGGGCCTGCGTGTCCGAATCCTCCACCAGCAGCAGGGTGTCGGCAATGTCTTCGCGGTCGGTCAGCACCATGGGGTCGTCTTATCCAGCCAGGGGGTCTTGGGAGGGAACCGGGCCGCCCGCCATGGCCCGGAGGATATGGGGGGCGATTTCGTGCACCGGCAGGCTGATGCACGCCGCCCCCACGCGTTCGGCAGCACCGGGCATGCCGTGAATGACGGCGGTGCTGCGGTCCTCCACCACCGTGTAGCCGCCGCGCGCACGGATGCGGCCCAGCCCCTCCACGCCGTCCTCGCCCATGCCGGTCAGCAGCACGCCAAGCCCATCGGCGCCAAAAACCTTTGCCACTGAGGAAAACAGCACGTCAGCCGAGGGCCGCTGCCCCTGCACCGGGGCCGAGTCATGCAGCAGCACCTCGCCACGCGTGCCCACCGTCATGTGCCGGTTGCCCGGCGCCACCAGCACCTGCCCGCGCTCGAGCGGCATACCGTGCTGGGCAATCCGGACCGGCAGCGCCACCTGCTGGTCGAGCCACCGGGCAAAACCCTCCATGAAGCTCTGGCCCATATGCTGCACCAGCACCACCGGCAGCGCGAAGTCGGGCGGCAGGTCGCCCAGCACGCGGGCGAACGCGGTCGGCCCCCCGGTGGAGGCGGCCATGGCCAGGATGCGGGGGTGAATGGCAAGCGGGCGCGACCACATGCCCTTGTGGCGAGAGGGCTCCGCCTGCATCAGCCTGCGCCGGATGACCGGCACCTGGCTCATGATGTAAAGCTGGGTGGCAATGCCCTGCGCCACGACAGCGCCCGCGCTGCCCGTGAGGCCCTGCGGCTTCTCGATGACCGTCAGCGCGCCCGAGCGCAGCGCGTTCATCGAGACATGCGTCGCCTGCCCGCCCAGCGTGTCGCTCACGATCACGATGGGGGTGGGAAAATGCGCCATGATCTGCCGCGTGGCCTCAAGCCCGTCCATGCCCGGCAGGCAGATATCCATCGAGATCACGTCCGGGCGCAGGCGCGGCACGAGGCGCAGGGCCTCCTCCGCCGTTTCCACCGCTTCGGCCAGTTCAAGGCGCGGGTCATCGGCCACCACGCGCATGAGCAGGTGGCGCAATACCGCCGAATCCTCCACGATCAGCACGCGCCTTGGTGGCTGGGCGGGCTGGGGCGCGATCACGTTCACAAAAGCCCCCTTATGGTATCAATCAGTTCGCCCTGATCGAAGCGCTGCTTGGTCAGGTAGGCGCGCGCGCCGCCTTCCATGCCGCGACGGATATCATCGCCATCATCGCGCGAGGTCATGAGCACGACGGGAATATGGGCCAGATGCGCATCCCCCTGCATGGCGGCAAGCAGGGCCAGGCCATCCATGCGCGGCATTTCCACATCTGTCACCACCACATCCACATGCCGCGAGGATTGCTGGAGCATGGCCAGCGCCTCCTCCCCATCCACGGCAAGGCACACGTCATAACCGTGGGACTGGAGGATCGTTTTCTGCAATGTCCGGGTCGTGATCGAATCATCGACCACCATCACCAGCGGCGCGTGGCGCACGGGCGCCACGGGGGCGGCGCTGTCCGCATCGCTGAAATGCGCGCCCCCGCCATTGCCGCGCTCGCGCCAGCGCGCAAACAGCCGGTCGGGACTGAGCACGAACACCGGCTGGTCCTCGCGCGGCCAGGCTATGCCGGGCACGAGTTCACTATCCAGCCCCACGGCGGTGGCGTCTGACACCAGCAGCGTGCGCACATCGACCATGCGCTCGACGGCAAAGCCGCAACGCACGCCATCGACCTCCATCACCACCACGCTTACCGCGCCATCGCGCACCGGCAGCGGGGCGTTTTCATCACCCACGAAGGCCCGCAGCGGCACGAGCGGCACCAGTTCCTCGTCGCGCTGTTCGCTGCTCACGCCCGTGCCATCGGGCGGGTGGGGCACCACGGCGAACGGCATGCCCGCCAGCATGCGGATCTCGTCGCGCCGCACGCGCAGCAGGTGGCGGATCACCCGGCCGGGCAGGCCAAGGGACTGGCCCGCGTTTTCAACCAGCAGCACGGTGCGCTGGCGCTGCGAGACCGGCACGGTCAGGATGACGGTGGTGCCCGCGGGCTGGCGCTGCTCCATGCGCACGCTGCCATGGAGTGCGCGCGCAGCTTCCGCCACAACCGAAAGCCCCACACCGCGCCCGGCCAGGCTGTCGGCCTTGCCACGGGTGGAAAAACCCGGCTCGAACACGCGTGCCAGCAACTGCCGCGCATCAAGCGGGGCATCGGCATGGACCAGCCCCTGCCCCGCCGCGCGGGCGGCAATGGCCCGCAGGTCAGGGCCGCGCCCGTCATCGCTGACCGCTACCTGCAGCCGCACCCCGGTCATGGTGACGGCAATGGTGATGTTGAGGCATTCCGACTTGCCCGCCGCCAGCCGCTCGGCGCGGGTTTCATGCCCGTGCACGATGGCATTGCGCACAAGGTGAATGACCGGATCGCGCAATGCCTGCATCACGCGGCGCTCGGTCTGCACGTCCATGCCGGTCATGTGCACCTCAACGCCCGCTTCCGGGCCGCCATGCTCACGCGCGATGCGCCGGGCCATGGCGGCCAGCGAGCCGAACACGCTCTCGGCAGGCACGAGGGTTACGGCGTGCACTTCCTCGCCAAGGCGCAGCAGGGCGCGGTCGATCTGGCCTGCCATGAGTTCACGCTCGCGCCCCACCCCCATCAGCCTGCGCGTCATGCGCGCGAATTCGGCCACCGGGTCGGCACGCATGCGCTCGGGCGCGTGCATGACGGCCCGCGCATCACCAAGCAGGTCCATCACCTGCGCCCATAGCCGCTCATGCCGGTCGGCCACGGCCATGAGGTCATGCACGGCGGCGGCAAGCGCATCGAGCCGGGCCACGGGCACCTGCACATAGGCCGGGTTTTCCACCTGCACCGCCGTCTCATCAGGGGCGGGATGCGTATCCGCCGGGGCGGCGGTCATGAGCAGGTCGATCTCGTCGAGCGTATCGGTAATGGCGGCAAGATCGGCGGCGTCGGGCAACGCACGGGCCGAGAGCAGCGCGGAGAGGCGGTTCTCCAGCGCGTGGGCTACGCCCTCGACCACCGGCAGTTCAACCGCGCGCGCCGCTCCTTTGAGGGAATGAACACGGCGGAAGATTTCCGCAAGGCCCTGCGCATCCGGGCAGCCCGCAGCCACAATGGCGCGGATGGCCCGCAGGTGGTCACGGTATTCGGCATCGAATACCGCCAGCAATTCATCCCTCAGGTTGTCCACGGGCCGACCGTCAGGTCCGGTAACGCGCGGAAATGGTGAGGAGCTGCTTGGACAGCTTGCCAAGATTGCTGGCCGAGACCTCGAGGTTGCGCGTGCCGCCCGATGTCTGCTGGCTGGCCTGGCGGATGCTCTGCAGCGCGGTCATGACCTGCTCGATGCCGATCTGCTGCTGGTTGGTTGACGCCACGATCTGCTGGAAGGCATTCACGCCCTCCTGGATGCCGCCGGTCATGCGCTCGATGGTGCGGTAGGCGATGTCGGTGCGTTCCTTGCCCGCCGAGACGCGCTTGACCGCCTCCTCCGTCAGCATGACCGAGGTGTTGATGCCACGCTGGATGTCGCCCAATATGGCGCGCACGTTCTGGGTGGCGTCGCGCGACTGGTCGGCGAGGATCTTCATCTCGGCGGCCACCACGGCAAACGAGCGGCCATGCTCGCCTGCCGCCGCCGCCTCGATCGCGGCGTTGAGGGCAAGCAGGTGCGAACGCTCCGACAGGTCATTGACCGAGGCAATGATCTCGCTGATCGCCTCGGTGCGCTCGGACAGGGCCACGATGTTCGAGGCCACGGCCTCGGCGCCATCATGGGTGTGGGCCATGGCGCGGGCGGTTTCCTCCACCGCTTCAAGCCCGCTGGCCGAACTATGCACGATCACCTCCGCTGATGAAATCACCTCACGCGCGCGCTTGCTGATCTGGGCACCCGAATGGGTAATCTCGTCCACCGTGGCCGCCGTTTCCTGCACGGCGGCAAACTGCTCTTCAACACTTGCGGCCTGCTGCTGGGTGGAGGCGCGGATCTCGGCCACCGCCGCATCGAGGTTCTGCGTTACCTCGCCGCTCTGGCGGGCGATCTCGCGCAGGCCATCGATCATGCGGTTCAGGCCTGCTGCAAGGCGGGCCACTTCATCGCGCTCCTCGCCCATGCCGCCCACCTTGGCCCGCGTGGCAAGGTCGCCCTGCCCCACGCGTTCCATCACATGCATGATCGACGAGATCGGCTCCATGATCGAGCGCCGCGTCCAGAAGGTCACGATCAGCGCCACCACCACGGCGAGCACCATGCCAATGGCCAGCGAGCGGCGGCTGTAGTCATAGGAGGCGGCACCCTGGGTTTCGGCCACCTGCACCCCGTGGTCGAGCAGCGAGGCGGCGCGGCCCACGAGCAGGTCGATCGACTGTTCGCGGCTGTCTATGCGCGAGGCCTGCTCACGCACGCTGGGGTCATTGCCCGCGCGGATGGCCTGGAACAGAAGCCCGGCACCTCGCGTATCCATCTGGAACTGGCTGGAAATGTCACGCAACTGGCTGGCAACGGTATTGAACATCTCGCGCTGGTCGTTGCTGCGCGCAAGGCGCCCGCCCTCCTCAGCACGGGAGAGCACGCCTGCGAGCAGGCTGTCAGCCTCGCGGGCCTTTTCATCCCAGCTGGCAATGGCGTCTTCGAGCACGGCGGGGGCAGTCTCGAAATCATGGGCGTAGTAATGCGCCAGGATGGCGAGCCTGCGGGCGACGAGGTCGTTCTCATTGGCGCGGATATGGGTCAGCTCACGATAGACCGACAGGTCGCGCGTGACGATGATGGTCATCTCGTCGCGCACGTCGCGGATCTGCCCCAGCGCATAGATGCCCAGCGAAACCATGAGCAGGACACCGACCATGAAACCGAACAGCAGGCGATTGGCGATAGTCACGGGACTTCACACTCCGACATAACGGGAAGAAAACAGGCGCGCGGGATCAATGACCGTCATGCTGCGCCCATCGGCCAGCCTGGCCTGCGGAAAGCCCGAGGGCGTAAGCGCGATAGGCGTTGCGGTAATGTCCACCGTGCCCCCCGCCCCGCTGGCCAGCAGGGCGATGCGCCCGAGCGGAATGCTCGAGACCGAGCGCAGCAGCAGCATGACACCGGGCTGCGCCAGCGCAGCGCCACCCAGCAGCACCGACAGGTCGAACACGGTATAAAGATCACCCTGATAGCCATGCACGCCGCGCACGCCGGGCGGGCAGTCGGGCCTGCGCGGCATGTCGCTCCACACCGGGTCGGTCACGCGCAGCACGGCATGCAGGTCCACCCCGCAGCACTGGCCTGCCAGATCCAGCATGACCAGCGGGCGCGCGGGGACCGCGGGGCCTTCGGTATTGGCGCGGGCGGCCATGATGCGCGCCCGGTCGGCCAGCACGCGCCGCGCAAAGGCCTCGCGCCCTGCCACGGGGGAAACGGCGATGGGAGGGCTGGCAAAACGCGCCATCAGGAGGGCACCCGCTGCGCGCGGGCCAAGGCTACGGGGGCGCGGGGCGACTCATCAAGCTGGCGCACCAGCCGCAGCAGGCCGCCTGCGGTCAGGCCATCGCCATCAGGCAGGGGGGCATCGGGCGGGCAGCGGCTGGCGAGTTCGGTCATCTGCGCGCGGATGCGGGCGGCCTGCGCGTGGCCGCCCGCATCTTCAAGCAGGCGGGCAAGGTAGCAGCGCGCCATGACGTGGTCGCGGCACAGATAGATGACCCGGCGGAACGATTCCTCGGCCTGCAGCAGGTTCCCATTCCCCCATGCCAGCACGGCGAACAGGAAATGGATGCGCACGTCAACCGGATGCCGGGCCAGATGGTCGCGGCACATCTGTATGGCGCGCACCACGTGCCCCCCATCGGCCACGCGGCGGATCGCGGCGGCGATGGGCGTGCTATCGGGCAACGCCACTGGCACTGCCGCACGCGGCACATGGCGCGCGGGTTGCGGTTGTGCCGCGACGGGCGCAGCCTGCACGCCCCCCGGCAAGGGCGCGCGGAAAGCCAGCGTGCCGGGCAGGCGCACGGTCTCGAGAAACGGCCTGAAATCGGAAACCGGTTCCGAATGCCCCAGCAGCAGCCACCCCTCGGGCACAAGCCGCCCCGCCATGGCGTGAACCAGCCCCACCGCCTGCGCCTGCGCGAAATAGATCAGCACGTTGCGGCACAGGATCAGGTCAAACGGACCTGCGGGGCCACCATCGGGGCGCAGCAGGTCAAGGATGTTGCTGTAGCGGAAGGTGACCATGCGCCGGTACCCCTCATGCAGCCGCCACAGGCGCGCGCTGACCGGGGTGAACCATTCCGCGCGCTGCGTGGGGGCAATGTCACGCAGGCTCCACGCGCTGAACGCGGCCTCGCGCGCCTGATCGAGGGCGCGGGTGCTGATGTCGGTGCCCAGGATGTCGATCCGCCAGTCAGCCAGTTTCTCGGCCGCCTCTTCAAGCAGGCGCGTCAGCACGATGGCGATGGAGTAAGGCTCGGCCCCGTTGGCGCAGCCCACGCTCCAGATCCGCAGATGACGCGTTGCCTGCGCCTTGCGAATCAGCCGGGGCAGGATGGTCCGCTCAAGGGCCGCGAACTGCTCGGCATAGCGGAAGAAGAAGGTCTCCCCGATGGTGATGACCGATTCCAGCTCGCGCCATTCCGCATCGCCGCGCTCCGCATCCGCCAGCAGGGCCAGGTAGTCATGGCAGGTAAGGCAGCCATGCAGGCGCATGCGCGCGCCCACCACCTCTTCAAGCAGGTCGGCCTTGTCGACATAATAATGCAGGCCGGTGCGCCGGGTCACGGCATTGACCAGCCTGCGAAAGCCTACGGGCGGAAAAGCGACCGATCCGCTCACGGCGCGCCATCCATTGCTGTAGTGGCATCGGGGTCCGTCTGCGCCCACAGCGCCGCGCGCGCACGGGTGCGCTCGAGCAGGCTGTCGAGCCGCATGCGTTCATCATCATCCAGGATGTCGGTCATGCGCAACATGAAGGCAATGCTGCCATCCCCCAGTTCAAGTTCCTGCCCCGCACCCTCGGCTTCCCCGGTCCCTGCGTCAACCATGGCAGGGCTGCCCTTTTGCGGGCGCATGACATCAAGGGCCGCATCAACCAGCAGCGCGACACAGCCGCCACCGGGCTGGTTGCACAAAAGCAGCGGGCGGTACAGCAGATCGAGCGGCGCGCGCACGGCCTGGGCGCGCACGCCAAGCAGCACGCCAAGGTCAAGCACCGCCACCATCTCCGCCCCAAGGTGGAACCAGCCTGAAACATGTGCCACCACCACCATGGGCGTGCGCAGGGCGGGCACGGGCATGCACTCGCGCACCACCAGCCCTGCGGGCAGGCCGTACTGCCGCTCTCCCACCCGAAACACCATGACCGGCGGGGCATCGGGGCGGGCTGCCCCCCGTGCTGCGGCCTGCTGTGGGCTGGCGTGATCCATTGCTCCGGCGACCTTCGCTGTTTGCCATATGCACAAGGCAGAAGTTTGCATTTAATACAAGCCATCGCTACCTCGGGCAGGAATGCATTTCCTACAATCCGGGGAAGCCGCCCCATGCCGGAGTCTTGTTTTGATGGACAGTTCCTTTTCCAACCGTTCCCAGGACCGCACGCTGCCACCTGACGCAGCCCCCCCCGGCGGGCTGAACATGTCGCGCATCACGAAAGTTGGCGTGTGGGCAGTGTTCTATTTTGCGTTCTACCTCGTGCAGCAGATTTCCGAGCTGGTGGCGCCGCTGGTGCTGGTGCTGGGCATTGGCTGGAGCGCGCTGCCGCATGTGATCGGCATCGTCAACGGGGCGGCGGGCAGCGACCCGCAGGCCCGCGACATGATTGCCCATGTGGCCCACTCCATTCCCGATCATCTTGAGGTGGGCTCGCATTTTCTCACGCCGTCCTCGCTGGTGTTTGACGGGCTGATGCTCATGGCGCTGGCGGCATTATGCGCCACGCTGTCCACCATCGCCGCGCGCACCATGTAAATAAACGGACGGACCCGCCCTATGTTCCGCCTGCATGATGTCAGCTACGCCTATGGTGGCAGCCAGACCGGCGTGGCCGCGCTGTCGCATGTCAGCCTCGACGTGGCGCAGGGCGAATTCCGCTGGCTGCTGGGGCCGTCAGGCGCGGGCAAGTCGTCGCTGCTGTCCATCCTGTCGCTGGAAGTGCAGGCCAGTTCGGGCATGGTCGAGATTCTGGGCGTGCCGGTCAGGCAGACGCGGCGGGCGGGGCTGGCGCGGCTGCGGCGGCGCATCGGGGCGGTGAAACAGGATTTTGGCCTGCTGCCCGACATGAGCGTGTTCGACAACGTGGCCCTGCCGCTGCGCCTGCAGCACCGGGCAGAGGCCGAAATTGCGCATGAGGTGCACGCCATCATGAAATGGGTGGGGCTGGAAAACCGGCTCGAGGCCCTGCCACCGCAGCTTTCGGGCGGTGAGCAGCAGCGCGTGGCCATTGCGCGCGCCGTGATCTACCGCCCCGCCCTGCTGGTGGCCGATGAACCGACCAATGCGCTTGACGAACGCCAGGCCGGCCGCCTGATGCGCATGTTCCACCGCCTGGCAGAACTGGGCACGACCATTGTGGTCGCCACCCATAACGATGCCATCGTGGCGAAATACCCCGCCCCCACCATCGAACTGCTCCACGGCCATCTCGTGCGGGATCACGGCTGATGGCCCGCCAGCGCTATCATGACGGGCTGGCCCTGCGGCAGGCGCTACCGGGGCGGTTCCTGCCGTTCCTTGTGGGCAGCATGGCGTTTCTTGCCGCGCTCGCGCTGGCAGGCGGCATTGCGGCGCACAGCCTCTCGCAACGCTGGACGCATGGGGCGGGCGCCGTAACCACCGTGCAGGTGCCCAGCCCCACCGACCCCGCCACGGCCACAGCCGCCATGGGCCAGATGCCCGCAACCCGCATCGACGCGGTGCTGGCCACCCTCGCCGCCACCCCCGGCATTACCGACACCCATCGCCTGAGCGATGCCGAACTGCGCGCGCTGCTCGCCCCGTGGATCGAGCAGACCGGCGACCCCAGCCTGCCCCTGCCCGCCGTGATCGAACTGCACACAGTCCCGGGGCAGGACGTGGCGGCAGGCGTATTGCCCCGGCTGCAGGCGCAGGCGCCGGGCGTGCTGATGGAGCATGACAGCGTATGGAGCGACCGGCTGGCGGCGCTGGCGGGCAGCCTGCAGGCCTGCGCGGGGCTGGCGGTGCTGGTGGTGATGACGGTGGCGGTGTGCGTGGTCATGGCCGCGACGCGGGCGGGGCTGCTCACGCGGCGGCAGGCCATCGGGCTGATCCATGCGCTCGGGGCGACCGATAGCTACATCTCGGGTCGCTTCGCCACGCGCGTGGGGCTGCTGGCGCTGTGGGGCGGGGTGTGCGGCAGCGTGCTGGCGCTGCCCATGCTGCTGGCCCTGTCGCGCCTTGCCGCCCCCTTTACCGCCATGAGCGATGCCCCGGCCGCCATGCCTGACTGGCACGACCTGCATGCATGGACAGCCATGCTGCCCCCCGCCCTGCTGTGGATGCTCGTGATCGTGCCGCCCGCAGCCGGGCTGACCGGCTGGGCCACCACGCAGCTGACCGTGCGGGCCTGGCTGCGCCGCCTGCCATGACGCGCCTGCGCCGCCTGCTGCTACCGGGCCTGCTGGGCCTTGTCACGTGGGGTGCGGGGCTGGGCTGGTTCATCAATGATGCCTGCCGCCCGCCTGCCGTGCCCCCGCATGCCGACGGCATCGTGGCGCTGACCGGCGGGCAGGGCCGGATCGAGCAGTCGCTTCAGTTACTGGCGCACGGTTATGGCGACCGGTTGCTGATTTCGGGCGTGGACCGGCATGCAACGCTGGGCGATTTCCTGCGCCACCAGCCGCCGCCCGTGCCCCTGACGCTGTGGACCCATACGACACTGGGCCACCGCGCCGCCTCCACGCTGGGCAATGCGGATGAAACCGCCACCTGGGTGCATGAATACGGCATGAAGAGCGTGATCGTGGTGACCGCTGGCTACCATATCCGCCGCGCCATGCTCGAGATCGCGCGCACCGTGCCCGGCGTGCGCCTGTATGGCTACCCCATCCGCTCGCCTGCCCTGCGCCAGCCGCTGCACCCCGGCACGATCCGGCTCATGGTGGTGGAATATGACAAATGGCTGCTCGCCTGCCTTGATGTCGCCCGCCTGACCCGCCCGCTGCATGGCCTGCTCAACCATGCCGACACGCGCCCTGCCGCGCCCATGGGGTGAGCGGGCGGCTTGTCGCCCACGGCGTTTTCTGGTGTTAGGATAGCGCTGAACCACCCCGATGGACCTGTTAGCCCCATGACCGTACTGCGCGCCTTCGTGTTCAACCTGTATTTTATCGTGCTGACCCTTGTGATGGGGATCGCGGCCTTCGCCATCCGGCTGTTCGGCAAAAAATACGCGCTGGCCTATGCCAAGCTGTGGACCGGGCTGACCCTGCGCGGGCTGGAACGCATCTGCCGCATCGACATACAGGTAAGCGGGCTGGAGCACCTGCCGCCCGGCCCGTGCCTGCTGGCATGCCAGCACCAGTCGATGTTCGACACGCTGGCATGGATGAACATCGTGCCCCTGCCCACCTATGTCATGAAACGCGAGCTTGAGCGCATCCCGCTGGTTGGCCCCATGCTGCGCCTGACCGGCATGATTGGCGTGGACCGCGATGGGGGCGCCAAAGCGCTGCGCGCCCTGCTGGCCGAGGCCGACAGGGCGGCCAAGGAAGGGCGGCAGATCATCATCTTCCCCGAAGGCACGCGCACCGCGCCCGGCGCGCCGATCAGGCTGCAACCGGGCATTGCCGCCCTTTCAGCCCATACCGGCCTGCCGGTCATTCCGGTCGCGACCGATGCGGGGCTGCACTGGGGGCCAAAGGCGCTGGTCAAGACGCCAGGCACCATTCACATCGTGGTGGGCAGGCCCCTGCCCGCGGGGCTGAAGCGCGCGCAGCTTCTGCCCGCCATTGGCGACGCGTGGCATGAATTATGCACGGGCAACGGCCTGCCCGTGCCGCAGGCTCCCGCCGCCGCAAGGCAACCTGCGGGCGCATGACACACGCGCGTCATCCCTGCCCGCGCCACGACATCACGTGCGGTTATGGCGATGGAGGGTGCACGCACGCGTAACTGCGCGCCAACTGGATTGCAGATAGCTGCCCGTGCCGGTCCTCCGCCCCGCCCGCACGGCGGAATGCGCGGCGGCATATCGGGGCGGCAGAGAAAGAACCGCTGCCCGTCAGTCCGCCGTGGGGGGATGACCTTCAAGCTGGTCCTGCAGCGTTTTCACCTGCTGGCGCAGGTCCATGATTTCCTGCAGCAGGTTCTCCACCGTGCGGTTGCCCGCGCGCTCAACGGCGTAAAGCGAGGTGAACAGCGACATGGCCTGCCGCACCACGGCGGCCTGCTCGTGCCCGAGCGCCTCAAGCCCGTCACCCGCCGCATCCGGGGCCTGGCGGTCCATGAATTCGCCCATCATGCGCTCAAGGTAGTCAGATACCTCGCCCTGCCGGCTATCGCCATAACAGCGGATAAGCTGGCGCAGGAAGGCGACCGGCAGCATGGCGCGGCCGCGCGTTTCCTCCTCAAGCATCACCTGGGCGAGCACGCCACGGGTAATGTCATCGCCGGTGCGGGCATCGAGAATGACAAAGGCACGGTCGAGCTTGACCATGTCCATCAGGTTCTCGAGCGTGATGTATGCCGACACTTCGGTATCGTACAGCCGCCGGTTGGCATATTTCTTGATAACGACGGGAGCAGAAGAGACCGACACATGCCTTCCTTTCACATGGCGCGGGAACCGGGCCGAGGGGCCACAGCGCCCCGCGCGGACGCCCTGAGCGTGAGGCGTGCCTTTTTCCTTTAGGGCATAACCCGCGCCCCGACCATGAGCCCTATCATTAAACCTTTACTTTCCACCCTGACAGAACGCCATATCCTGCCCCGCCGGTGGACCATGCGCAGGCTTTTTGCGCCCGTAAGGCCACACGCGCCCTGTCGGGTGCATTCATGACGTATTGTGTCAGAAGCTGTCCTTCTCTTTTCGCAACCGGCCCAGCGTCGCCACGTCGGGCGCGCGCAGGAAGGGATTGGTCGCACGCTCCACATCAAGCCTGACTGGCAGGGTGGACAGGCCACGCGCCCGCAGGGTGGCGACCTCGGCCGCGCGCGCCTGCACGGCGGGATTGTCCGGATCAACATGCAGGGCGAAACGCGCGTTTGACTGCGTATATTCATGCCCGCAGCACAGCAGCGTCTCACCGGGCAGGGCATTGATGCGGCGGAGCGAGGCGAACATGTCGGCCGGCGTGCCCTCGAACAGGCGCCCGCAGCCCATGCTGAACAGCGTATCGCCACAGAACAGCGCAGGCCCCGTGGGGAAATAATACGACACCTCGCCTGAGGTATGGCCCGGCGTGGCAATCACCTGCACCTGCTGCGTGCCAAACGGCACCACATCGCCATCGCGCACCGCGATATCGAGCGGTGGCAGGCGGTACGCATCCGCCGCCGCCCCCACGATCCGCGCGCCATAACGCTGGCGCAGGGCCTCGGCTGCGGCAATATGGTCGACATGGTGGTGGGTGAGGAAGATCATGTCCAGCCGCCCGCCCGCTTCATCGATGGCGCTGACAAGCGGCGCTTCCTCAGCGGGGTCGATCATGGCGGCGGGGCCTGACGGGCCATCATGCACGAACCAGGCGTAATTGTCCGACAGGATGGGAACCGCCTCGATCAAAAGCTTCCGTGTCATGAATCCCCCTTTCAGAAATACTGGCTGATGCCACCATAACGCGCCCTGTCCAGACCCGATCGGCGCGCCATGCGGCCACCCGTAACGCCATGGGCATGGTGCGCGGGCTTATCGCCTGTTAGTGTAACACCCATGGGCGCCAACATGCACACCGCCGCAAGCTTTTATGCTTCCCGCCGGGGCCAGATGGCCGCCCGGCTGCTCGGGCAGCGCATGGCCGGATTCTGGCCGGAGGGGGCGCGTGGCCACATGCTCGGGCTTGGCTACGCCCTGCCCTTCCTGCCGCTATGGGACCGGGCCGGGCAGCCCTGCTTCTCGGCAAGGCTCGACACGCCCGTCACGCGTGAGGGCGGCCCGTGGCAGGGCCGCGACTGCGTGGTGCGTGGCGACAGCCTGCCCTTCGATGACCTGAAATTCGACCGCATCCTCATGATCCACGCGCTTGAAACCAGCGAGGACAAGAACACCCTGCTGCGCCAGGTCTGGAAAATTCTCAAGGATGATGGCGTGCTGCTGCTCATTGTGCCCAACCGGGCCGGGCTGTGGGCGCACGCTGACAATTCACCCTTCGGGCAGGGCACGCCCTTTTCGCGCCGCCAGATCGACCGCTGGCTGGCCAATGCCTGCTTCCGCGCCGAGCGCCATGAAGATGCCCTGTACATTCCCCCCGCCGGTCCCTGCCCCGCAGGCCCCGCCACCATGGCGGAATGGACAGGGCGGACCCTTTTCCCCCGGCTCGGCGGCGTATGCATGATCGAGGCGGTGAAAGACATTTACGCCGGCGTGCCCACCCGCCCGGCCACGATCATGCCCGCAGGGCTGCGGCTGCGGCCCGCGCGGCTGTTTTCGCGCAGCCTCACCCATCGCCAGCGGGATGGAAACGCGCAGGATACTTGACCAATTTTGCGGGAATCTCCATGAACATTGTCCCATGTCGCTAATTCAATCCCTCAAGCTTGTCCTTGCCCCGCCGCACCCGGCTGCGCGCCCCTTCCTGCTCGCCTCTGGCGCGGGCGCCGGGATCGGGCGGCTGCTGCCGTGGCGGGCGACAAAGCTGCTTGGTACGGCCAGTGGCCTGTTCTTCGGCTTCTGCCTGTATTTCTTCCGTGACCCCGAGCGCGTCACCCCGGCCGAAGCCAACGTGGCCGTGGCCCCGGCGGACGGGCATATCGTCTCGATCGAGAAAGTGGCTCCGCCGCCGGAACTCGATATGGGCAATGCCCCGGTCTGGCGTATCGCCACGTTCCTGTCGGTGCTCGACGTGCATGTGAACCGCATGCCCATCGCGGGCACGGTCACGCGCGTGTCGTACCATGCGGGGCAGTTCCTCAACGCCAGCCTCGACAAGGCCTCCGAACTCAATGAGCGCAACGCCCTGCGGCTCACGCTCAAGGACGGGCGGCAGCTTGCCGTGGTGCAGATTGCAGGCCTGATCGCGCGCCGCATCCTGTGCGATGCCGAAGAAGGCATGCAGTATGAGGCCGGCGAGCGCTTCGGCCTGATCCGCTTCGGTTCACGCACCGATCTATACCTGCCCGCTGACGTGGCCCCGCTTGTCGAGGTCGGGCAGACCATGATCGGCGGCGAAACCGTGATGGCACGGCTCTAAGCGGTTATGGCAGTTCCTCCCCCCGCCGACCGGTCACGCCGCATCCGCAGGCTGAAAAAACGCCAGCGCCCCCGCGTGCGGGGCCTGTCGTTCAACCGGATGATCCCCAACCTGATGACCATGCTCGGCCTGTGCGCGGGCCTGACGGGCATGCGATTCGGGCTGGAGGGACGCTTTGGCGGCGCGGCCACGGCCCTCCTCATTGCCGCGTGCATCGACGGGCTTGACGGTCGCATCGCGCGGCTGCTGCGCGGCACCAGCCGCTTTGGCGCGGAGTTCGACAGCCTGTCCGACTTCCTGTGCTTTGGGGTGGCCCCCGCCTTTGTGCTGTACCTGTGGGCGCTGCATGAAGGCGGGCGGTTTGGCTACATTCCGTGCATCATGTTCACGGTATGCATGGCGCTGCGGCTGGCACGCTTCAACGCCAGCCTTGATGATGACGCCAACCAGCCCAAATACGCCGCCAATTTCTTTACCGGCGTGCCGGCACCTGCCGGTGCGGGGCTGGCGCTGTTTCCGCTCTTTTTGGGGCTGGAGGCGCAGCGCCTGCACCTGACCTGGCTGTATGACTTCACCCGCGAGCCGCTCCTGCCCGCGCTGACGCTCAGCGGCACGGCCTTCCTGCTGGTGTCGACCCTGCCGGTCTGGTCGTTCAAGAACTTCAAGGTGCCTTCGCCGTTCATCCTGCCCACCATGCTGGGCACGGGGGCGTATGCCGCCATCATGATTGCCGAGCCATGGGGCGCGCTTGCGGCGGCAGGCGTGATCTATATCCTGCTCCTGCCCATCAGCAGGCGCAGCTTTCACCGCCTGCGGCGCGCGGCGGAAGATTTGCAGGAAAGTGACGAACCCGCGCCCCACAGCCCGGGCTAGAAAGGTTCCAGGGTGCCCCGTTTTTGAAAAACGGCGGCATCCAAAACCTTTTATTTTTATGTTTCCTTAATACTCGCCTGCCAGCGCACGAGGGAGGCGAGGATTTCATCTGGCGCAGGGGGGCATCCGGGCAGCGACACGCTGCTGCGCGCCCGCACGCCCACGCCACCAAATACGGCATAATTGCCGCCAAACAGCCCCCCATCCACCGCACAATCCCCGATCACGGCCAGCACGCGCGGGCCGGGCATGGCCTGCCACGCCAGTTCAACCACAGGCGCCATGCCTACTGTCAGACTGCCGGTCAGCAGCAGCATGCCCGCCTGCCGTGGGGTGGGCACGAAGCGGATGGGGTGATTGCCCGCCAGCAACGCCCGCGACAGGCTGGCCAGCTCAAGCGCGCAACCGGTGCAGCCACCGCTTTCGATATGAAAGATGTCCAGCGCCTCAAGCCGCGGCAACGGCGTGCCTTCGGGCCAGAACAGGTGCATCTGCGCCATTACAGATCCGCCCCGGCGGCTGACAGGCCCAGCGAGACCAGAATCAGCTCAACATCCTCATAAGCCGCGCCAGACAGGATCGCGGGCAATGCCTGCGCCAGCGCCAGCGACGGGTCGCCACACCACCAGGCGGCAACATGCCCTGCCTCCAGCCGCACCCAGTGCCAGACCGGACCTGCCGGGCCTTCGGCCCAGCCCAGACCTTCTCCCTTTCCTCTTTCAGCCTCCATCATGTGGGCTTCAGGCAGGGCTGCAAGCAGGGACAGGCTTTCCCCGATCTCGCTCAGGCGGGTATCAAGCCGGGCGGTCATATCACCCTGCCCCCTTTCCGCCCCCCGCGCGTTACAGCCCATGATGCCCCAGCAGGCAGCCGTTGCGGCGGACACCACGCCCTTGCCACGTGCCTGCGCCGCAAGGCCACGCGGCCGCCAGAACAGCCGGTGCAGGGCCGCATGCTGCGCCGCCAGCGAGGCAAGCTGCGCGTCATCCACACGTACTGGCAGGGCTTCTGCGGGCGGAATGACATCAAACAGCAGGCGTCGGCCGCACATATTTTTGCAGGCCTGCCGCACCTGCTCCAGCATGGTGGCGGCCAGGGTGGCGCTGCGTCCATCGCCCAGCATCGCGCTGACCTGCGCCAGCACATCCAGATGGGTGGCAATCCGTTCCACAGCGCCCAGCATCACGCCTGCCGCCACGGTCCGCGCGGGCATGGGGTTGCCAGTCGCGTTGTACAGGGCACGGGCAAAAGCCAGTTGGTGCGCCACGGTTGCGGTCGCATCAATCCGGGCCACAAGCCGCCCGGCCTGCTCTGGCGCAAGCCCCCGCAGCCGCGCGGCCAGCCCGCGATGCGCATAGCCCATGCAGGACTGCACCTCCACGATGCGCTCGCCCGGCAGGCCGAGCCGTAGATGGAATGGAGCACGGAAATCCCCTTCCGCCGGGCCATAACCCAGCACCGTGCCGCCTGCCTGCATCACCGTCGCGCTGTCGGTGAATTCCTGTCCCTCCGGCAGGCCGGGCGTGGGGGCGGGATGGGTCGCCAGAGGGGTTGCCACGGGCCATCGACCCTGATCCAGCCAGGGATCGCGCCTGCCGCCAATAGCCGGAATGCCCCACAAATCATGGATGATGCGCTCTGGTGCCCCCGCCCCCCCACACACGGGCGACAGGGCCGGATAGCCCCCGGGTGATACCACAACACTGGCAACCAGCGGTGTCTGGTCATGGCGAAACAGGGCATGCACCTGCACGCCATCAGCCCATAGCCCCAGCAGGGGCAAGTCCGCATCGGGCAACCCCGCGATCATGGCCTGCCACGCCTCACCTTCAAGCACAAAGCGCCCGGCGCAGGGCGTGGGGCTGCCTTGGCGGATAAGGGCTGCGACATCCGCGCTCATGCCAGCACCATCCCGCCACGCAGGGCCAGAGCCAGCACCATGCAGCCCAATACCAGCGCCAGACCTGCCCGCGCCCATGCAACCGGGGCCGACTCTGCCACGGCAGAAGGCGCGCTGGTGAACACAGGCCACAGGCAGGCTCCGGCCAGCAGGGCTACCTCCGGCATGGCCGCCATCTCGGCCAGCAGCACGAGGGCCAGCGCCACCCCCGGCAGAAAGGGCGGCCATAACAGGCGCAGAGCCACGACCCCGCGCCCGGCTCCACCGCCACAGGCCAGCGCCAGCAGACAGGCTGCAAGCGGCAGGCATGCCGTGGCGGGAGGCAACCCTGCGGCCAGCACGACCCAGCCCGACCAGCCCATGCCGCCTGAAAGGGCGCGAGGCCGGGGCCGTAGCGACCACAGCAGGCACACGCAGCCCAGAAAGGTCAGCGCGGCCCGAAGGGCTGGCCACACTATCGCCGCCTGCGCCAGCACCGGCATTGTGGCCAGCAGCGCCATCTGCCTGTCCGCCAGCGCCTGCTCGCGCACGCTGCCCGACAGCACGCCACAGGCCAGCAGCAACCCGCCCGCCAGCAGCACGGCACCGGCCTGCTCCTGCCGCGCGCCCCACCCGGCCTGCAGCACGAACAGCCCGCCCTGCGCCATGACCAGCCCGCCCAGCCCCACACGCAGCGCGCCCCAGTCGCCGTGCCTGCCACAAGCCAGATGCAGGCCAAGCCCCAGCCCGATGAACATGACCAGCAGGTCGCACCGCCCGCAGGCCAGGGCCAGCGTTGCATTGGCCGACAGGATGAAGGGCTCAAGCCCCGCCATGCGGCCTGCCGCCCGCACGGCAGTTCCCGGCATGAAAATACGCACGCACAGAGCCAGCGCCGGACAGGCCAGCATCAGCGCCTGCGCCAGAGTATGGGCGGGCTGGCAGCCAACGGCGCATAACCCTAAAAGCAGCATGGCCAGCAGGCCACGCAACGCCCTGGGGCTGCCGGTTGCCAGCAGGGCCATGACCGCAAGCACCATCCAGCCCGCCACCAGACTGATGAAAAGCGCAGGAGACATCATGGCGCTGCCCCAACGGAGCGGCGCGTGCGCAGCAGCACGAGGTTCAGGACTGCTGCCGCCACGAGCGTTTCCGTCATGACCAGCGGGCTATCGGCCAGCCCCGCCAGCAGCATCACGCCATCAAGCCCACATGCCAGCCCCGCGCACAGGGCGGCAGGCGCGCGGGCGATGCACGCCCCCCACACCCCGCACACAATGGCGGATAATCCCGCCAGCCCCATGAGCCGCGCCGTCATGCCACCGGGCATGCCGGGTACGATCACCTGCGCCAGCACCGCAACACAGGCCAGCCCACCCGCAAGGCGCAGGCCGCTGCGCTCACGCGGGCCTGTCTGGCCGTACAGCATCTGCAAACCCAGCAGCCCGACCAGCCCCGCCTGCACCACCGCCAAAAGGCAGGTTACCCCCACGCTGCCCTGCGCCCATTGCCACAGCCCCACGCATGCCGCAGCCAAGCCCGCATGCCAGGCAAGGCCGCCGCCCCGCCCCCCGGAGCCGGAAAGCGACAGGATCACCACCATGCCCAGCAACAGCACAAGCATGCTCAATCCGCCCCCCGGCCCGCAAACAGCAGCACCCCGGCCATCAGGGCGCATAACAGGGCAAGCCCGGCCCGCCAGCCCGCATGCCGCCTGCCCGCCGAGACCACGAACACCCGCAGCCCCGCAACGCACCCGCAGGCCAGCAGCATGTGCGCGGCCCATAGCCCCATCGCCCCCAGCAGCGACATGCCCCGCCAGGAGCGGGCCATGAGATCGGGCTCCACGACCCCTTCAGGCCAGACCAGATCACGCGCCAGCATCATCCACACCACCGCCAGCAGGTCACGCGCATACAGCGCCACCGCGCGGTCGGGGCCTGCCAGATCCTCCAGCATGGTGGCAAACAGGCGTAATGCCGCGCCATCGCTTTCCTCCACTCCCGCCAGCACCAGTGCCGCCGCCACCAGCGCCAGCGGCACGCGCACCACGTTCATATCCGCCACATGCGCCTGCCGCACCAGCCCCGCCAGCGTGCCATCGGGCAGGCACAGCCCCAGCACCACGCACACCAGCAGCAGCACGGGCTGGATCATGATGCCCATGCACGCCGCCTTCAGCCCGGCATGGCCGGGACGGGCCAGCCCCGCCGCAAGGGCCGTGACCACAAGGGCCAGAAACGCCATCTCCAGCAGGCCACCCACGATCAGCAGGTCCGACAGGTCACTGCCGGGCAGGCCAATGCAAAATGATGGCACCAGCCCTGCCGCGGCCAGCGCCGCCGCAAGACCCAGCCAGGGGGCGACCGCCGTAACCTGCGCGCCCGCCGCCGAGCGCACGCCCGCCTGCCGCCACGCATGGCGCAGCACGCGCCAGTGGGCCAGCGGGTCTGGCGGGCGGCGCTCGCCTTCCATGCAGGTCGCCATCCAGCGCAGCAGGGCAATCCAGACCGGAGCCATCAGCGCAACCAGCGCCATATGCCAGCCCGCCAGCAACAGCGTCTGCATGTGCGCGACAAGGAACGGCATCACCCCTACCCCTGCCACGCTATGAACATGAGGGCGAGAACGCAGGCCACCACCAGCACCACCGCCCCCGGCACCCGCCGCCAGCAGCCAGCATCTGCCACGCGGCCTGTGCCCGATCGCATGAGCCTGCGCGCCAGCAGCAGGCCGTGCGCGTAATCACGCACGAAGCGCCGCCGCGCCGGTGCGGCCACAGCCATATCAAGCAGCATGCGCGCGGGGTTGCCCGGCCCGACCTGCGTGAGCGGATCGCCAAACACCATCCACGGCGGCACCACGGGCGCGCCCTGCTGCCACCCTGCCACCTGCCGCGCAGGCGGCCGGCGGGCCAGCCGACGCACCACCGCCACCACGGCCCCCACCAGCGCTGCAAACAGGCACAGGCGGGCGGGATGCAGCGCTGCGCCCCCATCGGGCGCGGTCAGGGCAACGGCGGCAAGGTGCGGCCATGCGCTGGCCACCTGCGCGTCAGCGCCCTGCATCAATGCCAGCCACCAGCCCGGCCAGATGGAAACCAGCATGATCGGCAGCCCCGCCCCCAGCACAGCCCATTGCTCACGCACGGGTGGATCAGCCGCCCCCGCGCCGCGTGGCGTGCGCGGCCTGCCACACAGCATGACCGCGACAATGCGCACAAGGGCGAGCATGCGCACCGCCCAGCCCACGCCCAGCACGGCCAGCGCGAGCAGCAGCGGCACCTCGCCCGCCAGCCCGCCCGCATGCGGCATGGAGGCCAGCAAGCGCAGCAGCATCCAGATAATGGAAAACCCCAGCAGCGGCGGCAGCCCGCTTTCGGCCAGCAGCGCCAGGGCAAACAGCGCGGACAGGCGCGGCATGAGCACCCCGAGCCCGCCCAGCCTGAACAGCAAGAGCGCGCCCGCCTCGCGCTCCATCACATCAAGCGCCCGGACGGCCAGCACGCCAGCAAGCAGCAGGCCCGCAACCAGCAAATAGGTGCGCTGGGCGCAACTGGCCATGCCGGGCAGGTCATCGGCCCGCGCCAGCAGCATGAGGCCCGCGAGCGTGATGATGATGGCCCCCGTGCCGCCCGCCAGCCCGGTCATGACCCGGCGCGCGTCAGGGGCCCGCAGCGCCCGCCACGAGGCAGTCATGTAAAACAGGCACCCCGCCACGATCAGCACGCCGCCCCAGCGCATGTCGGCCACCGCCGTGCCCGCGGGCAGGCGCGCCCACAGGCTCATGGCGGCGATCATCGCGGCGATATCGGCCATGTGGAACGGTCGCAGGCCACGCGGGGCCACCCGCAGGGAGAGCGAAAGCCCCAGCAGCCCCTGCGTGGCCAGCCAGCACAGACCGGGCAGCAGGTAACCGACCTGACCGGGAAACCGACTGCCCGCCGCCACCAGCAGCAGGGCAATCATGTCGGGCGCGTGCCGCCTGCCTGCCTGTGGCGTGCGGCACAGCGCCAGCAGGACCCACCCCGCCCCGATGGATGACACGACGCCCCCCCCGATTACCGCAAGGGCCGCGCCAAGGCTGGCCGAGCAGTCACGCGGGATGCGGGCCAGGGCTGCGACAAGCCCGAGCGGCACCAGCAGCATCACATCGGGGCCGCCAGCAAAAACGCCCGGCCATGCCACCACCCCACCGGGCAGGGCACACCGGTGCGAACAGGCCATGGCCATGCCGCACACCACCAGCCAGCCCGCCGCCCGCACGGGCCTTGCCCAGCGCGCCTGCCCCGGCAGACCGACGCACAAAGCAGTTGCCAGCCCCACCACAAGCAGGGCAACGACAAGGATGACAGGAATGATGATGGCCCTCCGGCTTGCTCCCGGCTGGCCGGGTGGATCAGATCATGGCCGGCGGTCCCCTTGCGGCGCGGCGGCGCGATGCTCCATCAATCTCCGCCAGACCATCGCGCGTCAAGATGATCGCGGTTGCGCTGGCGGTTTCATGCGGGCAGCACGCTGACCGGCCATCATGTCATGCGGCTCCGTCCCGCCACGGCAGGGCGACCCACGCATGGCGGGAAATCGCCCCCATCGGTACCAGTCTCTAAAGCAGGCACATGCCACGCCCGCATAGGCCCGCCCGGCCACGATACCGAATCATTGGGGTTCGGTTTCTATGTCTGCACCCTGACCGCGATCATCATCACCGTCTCCGCGATGAAAAGCAGAAACTACTGATACAACCCGCAATGGCATAAGCATAAGGCTGTGCAGGCACGATCTGTACAGCCTTATGTTTGCGCTCCCGGTTATCGCCCTTTCCGCCTGTGGTGACAAAGCCCCTGAGCCACAGGACCTAAAGCAGGTCGCGCAGGAGTATATCAATCAGAAATTCAGCTATGACAAACCCACCGTGACCGAAGTCAGGGATTGCGCCTTCGCTGACGAGAACAAGAAAACTTTCAAATGCCGTGTTGTCATGCAGTTCCCCAATCAGGCCACTGATGAGCGTGTTCAGTTTTTTAGGCAGGATGACAAGAAGCAATGGATTGCGCCGGACCAATAAAACCGGTCATCACGCTCACTTATGATAAAATATAGCACTAAATAAAATTTTCAAACGCCGCCTTTAACTAAAGTAAAGACGGCGTTTTTTGTTTATCCAGACCTACTACCCTGTCAGATCATGGCCAGCGCTTCCTTGCGGCGCGGCGGGGCAATGGCGGCGTCGATCTCGGCAAGATCGTCGCGCGTCAAAGTGATTTCGGTTGCGGCAAAGTTTTCATGCTGGTGCTTCGGGCTACCTGCCTTGGGTATGGCCAGCACGTTCTCCTGCCGCAGCACCCAGGCGAGCGCAATCTGGGCGGGGCTTGCCGGGCCGAGCGAGGTCTTGTGCCGTGCAGCCACCCGGCCAAGCACCGGCGCGCGCAGCAGGTCGCCGCCCTGCCCTAATGGCGAATAAGCCATGGTCACGATCCCCGCTTCACGGTCACGCGCCAGCAGGTCGAATTCCGCGCCACGGTAGTCAAGGCTGTACAGCACCTGATTGGTGGCGCACGGCGTGGTGGCCTTTATGCTTTCCACCTCACGCATGGCGTCGGTATCGAAATTGGAAACGCCCCAACTGCCGATCAGGTCCGCTGCCACCAGATCATCAAAGCCTGCTATGGTTTCCTCCAGCGGCTCACTGCCCTCCCAGTGCAGCAGGTAGAGGTCGAGGTATTCGGTGCCCAGCCGCTTGAGCGAGGCCTCGCACGCGCGGCGCACGCCCTTGCGCGATGCGTTTGAGGGCAGCACCTTGCTGACCAGGAACACATCATCACGCCGCCCGCGTATCGCCTCGCCCACCAGTTTTTCCGATCGGCCGGAGCCGTACATCTCGGCGGTGTCGACAACGCGGATACCGGCCTCAAGCCCTGCATGGATGCTTTTTATTTCATCCGCGCGGCGGCTGTCGCTGTCCCCCATGTTCCATGTGCCCATGCCAAGGGCCGGGACGGTGGTGCCGTTGGGGAAAGTGACCGTCTTCATACGCAACCTGCCTTTCGTCCATGCCGCGCGGGATTGCCCCGCGCGATGGTGCCTATTTGCGACGCGCCCAGCCCTTGGGCTGCTGTTGCCAGTAGCTCAGCTCATGCCCGGCCTCGCGCCATGCCACCCAGCGCGCGCGGGCACCCGCCACGGCGGCCTCGTCATGCCCATCGAACAGGTCGAACACCCGCTCGAAGGGGGAAAGGTCGGGCAGTTCCACGCCATCGAGCACAAAGGCGAAGGTCGCGCCATTGGGCACGTCCTCGCCCTCCGTCAGCCAGATGGGCTGCCATTCCCCGTGCCCCATGGCTTTTGTGCCATGGGGTAGCCATAGCGGGTTGGCGGAACGCCACAGCCCGTCATCGAGTTCGGCCACCCGCTCGGCCGTGCCACAGCGGATGACCGCGCGCCTGCCCGCCGCAAGCGTGCGGCCAAGCAGCGCGGGCAGCACTTCCACCGCCTTGGAACGCGTCAGGTGATAGAAGCCGATCTGCGCCATGGAGTTCCCTGTCCTGCCCTGTCCTGCCACGCGGGGCAGGCATTACCCCTCGTAATGCGTGCTGACCAGGCGGTCGAGCAGGCGCACGCCAAAGCCGGTGGCCCCTTTGGGCGCATGCGACGTGGCGCGGGATGAAAACACCGTGCCCGCGATGTCGAGATGCGCCCATGGCACGTCATTGACAAAGCATTCAAGGAACTTGGCTGCCGTAATCGACCCGCCGGGGCGGCCGCCGATGTTCTTGAGGTCGGCAATGTCCGAGCGCAGCAGCTCGAGGTAGGCGGCATCAAGCGGCATGCGCCACAGCTTCTCGCCCGTGGCCTCGCCCGTGCCGGACAGGTAGCCCGCCAGTTCATCATTGTTCGAGAACAGGCCCGCGCGTTCCACGCCAAGGCTGACCACGATCGCGCCGGTAAGCGTTGCAAGGTTGACCATGAAGCGCGGCTTGAAGCGGTCCTGCGTGTACCACAGCACATCGGCCAGCACGAGGCGGCCTTCGGCATCGGTGTTGAGCACCTCCACCGTCTGGCCCGCGGCCGTGCGCACCACATCACCGGGGCGCTGGGCGTTGCCGGACAGCATGTTCTCAACAAGGCCGACCACACCAACCGCGTTGACCTTCGCCTTGCGCCCGGCCAGTGCCGCCATGGTGCCGACCACGGCGGCGGCACCACCCATGTCGGTCTTCATCTCGTCCATGCCAGCGGCAGGCTTGATCGAGATGCCGCCGGAATCAAAGGTCACGCCCTTGCCCACGAAGGCCACCGGGGCTTCGCCTGCCACGCCGCCATTCCAGCGCATGATGACGGTGCGGGGCGGCGCATCGCTGCCCTGGGCCACGCCCAGCAGCGCGCCAAAGCCCAGCTTGTGCATGGCGTCACGGTCGAGCACCTCCACTTCCACGCCAAGATCGCGCAGGGCGAGGATGCGCTGCTCGAATTCCGGCGGGCGCAGCATGTTGGCAGGCTCGGATACCAGGTCGCGGCACAGGAACACGCCACGCGCCACCGCGGCAAGCGGCTGCCATGCCGCCTGCGTGGCCGCCGGGTCAGCCGCAAGCACGCTCACCCTGGCCAGCTTTTCTGCCTCGCCCTTGCGCGGGGTCGTGCGATACGAATCGAAACGATAGCTGCCCAGCACGACGCCAAGCGCGGCATGGGCGGCAAGGCCGGGGGAAAGGCTGTCGGCCACGATGGCGCCCTGCGCGCCGCCCTGCGCCAGGGCGCGCGCTGCGGCAACGCCCGCGCGCTCCGCCCCGGTTGCGCACAACGCATCCATCGCGCCCAGCCCGACAAGGATCACGCGGTCGTAGCCTGCGCCGGGCGCGAGCACTACGCAGGTCTTGGCAAGCTCGAAGCCAAAGTGGGCGGCCCTGGCGGCCCGTGCCAGCGCCCCGCCGGTCGCGGCATCGATCTGGGCAAACATGCCTGCGGGCGCCGTGCCGGAGGGCGCAAGGATGGCGATCGTGCCGCCGGCGGGCGTCGTGGCATCGGAAAAGGCGATATCGAGCATATGGATCACGGGGCTCCGCTTTGATACAGGGTGGATGAACGGCGTGAAATCCTGCCCCTACATGCGCAAAAGGGCCGGTTTTTCGCCGCCGGGCACCATCAGGGCCGATAAAGGCATGACGGCGCGGCACGAGTAAGCTAATGCGAACAGCATGAATACGCCATCCATGCCAGCTTATGAGGACAGATTCCTTCTGGATCTGGCCCTGCGCCTTGCCGATGAAGCCGCCGAACTGATCCGCGCCATCCGCGCGCGCGGCTTCGCCACCAAGGTCAAGACCGACAGCTCCCCCGTAACCGAGGCCGACCACGCGGCGGAAGCGCATATCCTCAAGGGCCTGCGCGCCCATGCGCCCGCTATCCCCGTCGTGGCGGAGGAGGAAATGGCCGCGGGCATCCGCGTCGATCCCGGCAGCGAGTTCTGGCTGGTCGACCCGCTTGATGGCACGCGCGAATTTGCCGCGGGCCGCGATGATTTTACCGTCAATATCGGCCTGATCCGCCACAATCGCCCGGTGCTCGGCGCCGTGGCCCTGCCCGCCTACCACCAGCTTTATGGTGCGGGCGCGGGGCGCGGGGCCTTCCGCATTGATGCGCAGGGCGAGCAGGCCATCCATGTCCGCACCCCCCCGGCGGAGGGGCTGACCGTGCTGGCCTCGCGCCATTATGCCGATGATCCGCGGCTCAAGGAATTCCTGGGCGGCCATCCCGTCGCCCATCTGGGCAATATCGGCTCGGCGGCCAAGTTCATCCGCGTGGCGGAAGGGCTGGCCGATCTCTATCCCCGCCTCGGCACCACCATGGAGTGGGACACCGCCGCCCCGCAGGCCGTGGTCGAGGCCGCCGGTGGCGCGATCCTCACGCCCGATGGCTTGCCACTGGCCTATGGCAAGCCGGAATGGCGCAACCCGCACTTCGTGTGCCGTGGGGCACGCTAGGCCAGAACGCATGCAAACCCGCCTGCTCCCTGACACCCCCGCCGGGATCGAGACCGCAAGCGCGATTTTACGCGCGGGCGGGCTTGTGGCCTTCGGCACCGAGACGGTTTACGGCCTTGGCGCGGATGCAGGCAATGACCGGGCGGTGGCCGCCATCTACGCCGCCAAGGGCAGGCCGGGGCGCAACCCGCTCATCAGCCACTTCGCCAGCGCCGAGGCCGCCTTCGCGCAGGTCGCGGCAACGACGCTGGCCCACCTGCTCGCCGCGCGGTTCTGGCCCGGCCCGCTGACCATGGTGCTGCCCCAGGCGCCCGGCTGCGCCATCTCGCCCATCGCCACGGCAGGCCTGCCCACCGCCGCCGTGCGGGTGCCCGCAGGCCGCACCACGCTGGCGCTGCTGCAGGCGTGCGGCTTTCCCGTCGTGGCGCCTTCGGCCAATCCCTCGGGCAAGGTCAGCCCGTCAGACGCACAGCATGTCATGGCAGGGCTTGCAGGCCGGATTGACGCGGTGCTCGATTGCGGCCCCTGCCCCGTGGGGGTGGAGAGCACGATCATCGACCTCAGCGGCCCCGTGCCCGTGCTGCTGCGCCCCGGCGGCATCACGCTCGAAGCGCTGGAGGAAGCCTGCGGCATGCCCGTGGCCCTGCCGCAGGCCGCGAGCAATGATGCCCGCCCCTCCGCCCCCGGCCAGCTTTCATCGCATTACGCGCCCGGCCTGCCCGTAAGGCTTGACGCCACCGCCGTGGGCGCGAATGAAGCCCTGCTGGCTTTTGGCGCCCCCCTGCCGGGCAGCCCGCTGGTGTGGAACCTGAGCGAAAGCGGTGATTTGCACGAAGCGGCAGCCCGCCTCTTCGCGGGGCTGCGGTTTCTTGATATGGAGGGGCAGCGCCGGGGGCTGGTCGGGATTGCCGTGCAGCCCGTGCCCCGGCATGCGCTGGGGCGGGCCATCCGCGACCGGCTGACCCGTGCGGCCTGTCCGCGTTCGTAATGATTTCAACCGCATGATCCGACCCTGGTGCAGCTGACATGAGCGATACACAGACAATCGACCCCAGGGAACTGAGAATCCTTTCGGATATTCTCGCCCTTGTGCTGGATGAGAACGCTGGCCAGTCGGAAACAGCGCTGGCGGCCATCCGCGCGCGCGCTGGCAAGAACCAGGTCACGGGCGGCGCGCTCAAGAACCTGTTCACCGCCATCGCCCCCAATCCGCCGCCCAAGGCTGCCCCCAAGCCCCGCGCGCCGCGCACCACCAAGGCGAGTGCTGCCGCCAAGAAAGAGATCGAAGAGTCGCACGCCCGCATTGCCGAGATGGCGGAAAGCATACGCACGCTCGATGCGACACTACGCGACACGCGGGTTGAACTGCGCGCCTCCCTTGCCCGCAACGATGCCCTGACCGCCGAGCTGCGCCAGACCCAGCAGGCCCGCGCCGAGACGCAGGCCGCCCTCTCGGCCGCGCATAACAGCAGCCGCCCGGCGGGCCGCCGTTCATCGGGCCTGATCGTGGCCGCCGCCGTGGGCGCGCTGACCGGCTTTGCGCTGACCGAGGTCTTTCACCTGCTGGCCCAGCCCAGCCCGGCACAGGCCAGCGCCACCTATCCGCCAGTGCGCCATCATGGGCAGGCATGGCTCATGCCTTCTTCCTTCCCCTCCCTTACAGGACACATGCTGTCATGACCGTATCCCCCTCGCCCGCGCTCACGCGCCCTGACCTGATCGCGCGCTTTACCGATCTGCTCGGCCCGGTTGGCGTGCTGGTGGATGCGACGGACACCGCCAGTTTCTGCACCGACTGGCGCGATTTGTACCATGGCCGCGCACTGGCCGTGCTCCGGCCCGCCAACACGGCGGAACTCGCCGCCATCGTGCGCCTGTGCAACGAGCATGACGTGCCCATGGTGCCCCAGGGCGGCAACACCAGCATGGTCGGCGGCGCAACGCCTGACGGGAGCGGGCGCGAGGTGGTGATCTGCCTTTCGCGCATGAACCGCGTGCGCGCCATCGACCCCGCCGACCTGACCATGGAGGTCGAGGCTGGCGTAACACTCAAGGCTGCGCAGGACGCGGCGCGCGAGGCGGGGTTCATGCTGCCGCTTTCCATCTCATCGGAAGGCTCGGCGCAGATGGGCGGCGTGCTGGCCACCAATGCGGGCGGCAACAACACGCTGCGCTATGGCAATGCGCGTGAACTCACGCTGGGCGTCGAGGCGGTCATGCCCGATGGCAGCGTGTTTCATGGCCTGCGCCGCCTGCGCAAGGACAATACCGGCTACGCGCTGCGCCAACTGCTCATCGGCTCGGAAGGCACGCTGGGCATCATCACCACCGCCATCATCCAGCTCCACCCCCAGCCCCGCGCCATCGAGGCCGCACTGTGCGCGGTGGACGATGCCGATGCGGCGCTGAAGCTGCTCGGCCTGCTGCGCGGGCGCGACCCGGCGCTGGTGCAGGCGTTCGAGTTCATGTCCGGCACGGGCATGGACCTCGTGACCAGCCTGATCGCCGGCACCGCCCTGCCGCTTGGCGAACGCGCGCCCGCCTATGTGCTGGTTGAACTCGCCACCCCCCGCCCCGATGCCGACCTGCGTGAATACACCGAGGAAGTGCTGGGCGAGGCCCTTGAGGAAGGCATCATCACCGATGCCGTGATTGCCGAGAGCGAAGGCCAGCGCGCGGGGCTTTGGAAGCTGCGCGAGGAACATGCCGAGGCCCAGCGCCGCGCGGGTGCGAGCGTGAAAAACGATGTATCGGTGCCGGTCACGCACGTGCCTGAACTGATCCGCCGCGCAACGGCAGCGTGCGAGGCGCTGATACCCGGCATCCGCCCCGCCCCCTTTGGCCACATGGGCGATGGCAACATCCACTTCAACCTTGTCCAGCCCGAGGGCATGGACCCCGCGGCCTTCCTGGCCCGCAGCCATGACATCATGGATACGGTGGCCGATATCGTGAAGGCGCTTGATGGCTCGTTCTCGGCCGAGCACGGGGTGGGCCAGCTCAAGCCCTACATGATGCCCGCCTGGCGTGGTGGCGCGGAGCTTGCGGCCATGCGCCACATCAAGGCCGCCCTCGACCCCAAAAACCTCATGAACCCCGGCAAGGTCCTGCCCCCCGCCCAGCCGGGCGCATGACCCCACACCCCGCCGTGCCGCGCGTAACAGACTGTTCCACCCCCCCATCCGGGCGGGGTTCACCCCTTTTGCCCCGGCGGGAACAGGGGTAGACAGGGGCATGACTGCCCTCCGCCCTGGTCCCGACCGTCTTGCACCACGCCTGTCGATTCTGGATCGTTACATGCTGCGCCAGCTCCTGCTGGCGCTGGCAGCGAGCACGGGCGCGCTGGCAACCCTGATCTGGCTGACCCAGTCGCTGCATTTCGTCTCGCTGGTGGTGGGGCGCGGGCTTTCGCTGCGCGTGTTCCTGGAACTGACCAGCCTGCTCATCCCCTCCTTCGTGGCGGTGATCCTGCCCATCACCACCTTTGTCGTGGTGCAGTTCATCTACCAGCGTTTCGGCACCGACCGCGAACTGACCGTGATGCAGGCTGCCGGCCTCTCGCCCTTCATGATGGCGCGACCGGGACTGATATGCGCCGCCATCGCCACCGGGGCGTGCCTGCTGCTCAACGTATGGGTGGTGCCGGTCTCGTACCACGCCTTCCGGCAATACGAATTCCAGATCCGCAACCGCATGGCCGCCTTCCTGATTCAGGATGGCGTGTTCACGCAGGTATCGGACAGCATGACGGTCTATATCCGCGCGCGCGACAAGGACGGCACGCTGCATGGCATCATGGTGGAAGATGACCGCACCCCCGGCGCCGAGGCCACCATCCTGGCCGAGGAAGGCAACCTCGTCATCGTGGGCGACCAGCCGCGCGTGGTACTGTTCAACGGCTCGCGGCAGGAAATCGACGCCCATACGGGCCGGCTCAACGTGCTCACCTTCGCGCGCAACACCATCGACCTGTCCAGCCCGCACGGCAACCACACCCGCCAGCCCGATGCCAATGAACTGCCGATAGCCCAGCTGCTGCACCCGGACATGCACCTCTATTCCCGCCGCGATGAAAGCAAGATGGTCATCGAGGCGTGGCGCAGGCTGAGCACGCCGTTCTGCGCCTTCTCGTTCGCCATGATCGGGCTGCTTGGCGCGATGGGGGGCAATTATTCCCGCCAGGCCAGCATCATCCGCCCGGTGCTGGCCATCCTTGGCGTGGTGGCCGTGCAGGCCCTCACGCTGGCGGTGCAGAACCTGGCCTCGCGCAACCTGCAGCTCATGCCGCTGATGTGGATCTGCACGCTCACCCCCGGCCTGATCTGCGCAGCACTCCTGTTCTGGCCCGAATTCCGCGCCGACCGCGAAAAACCTGCCCCGGCGGGCAACCCACGCCCATGAACATGGCCTTTACGCTCTCGCTCTACATCGCGCGGCAGTTCACCTATGCCACGCTGGCCGTGATCGCCTTCCTGACCGGGCTGATCACGATGTTCGATTTCATCGACCTGCTGCGCCGGGTCTCGACGCGCCCCAACGTGCCGACCTCGCTGGTCAGCGAGATCGCGTTCCTGCACATTCCCTTCGCCTGCCTCGAGATCCTGCCCTTTGGCGTACTGCTTGGCGGCATCATCTGCTTCTGGCGGCTTGCCCGCACGTCGGAGCTGGTGGTGGCGCGGGCGGCAGGCATATCGGCATGGCAGTTCCTGGCAGGCCCGGTCATCTGCGCCATGCTGATCGGCACGGTGGCGACAACCGCCATCTCGCCGCTTTCCTCTGTCATGTACCGCCGCGCGGAGGTACTCGACCAGCAATACCTGCGTGACAATAACGGCAAGACGCTCAACATGACCGGCGGCACGCTGTGGCTGCGCCAGAGCGATAACGGGCTGGTCAGCCATGGCATGGCCATCATCCATGCCCGCAAGGTCAGGCTCAGTGGCGGGGTGCTGCATGTGGGGGAGATTACCGTCTTCCGCATGGGGCCTGATGATGACCTGATCACCCGCATCGAGGCCGAGCGCGGCTATCTGGGCAAGGGGCGATGGATCCTGACCACGGCCCGCCTGCTGCGCCCCGACGAGATGCCCGAGGCGATGGGCGAGGTCACGCTCCCCGCCGACCTGACCCTGGCCGGGGTGGAGGAAAGCTTTGCCTCGCCCGATACGCTGTCCGTCTGGGCGCTGCCGGGCTTTATCCGCCAGCTCAAGCGCTCGGGCTTTTCCACCATCCGCCACCGGCTGCATTTCCAGACCCTGCTCACGCTGCCGGTGCTGTCGGGCACCATGGCGCTGGTGGCGGCGGGTTTTTCCATGCGGCCCGCGCGGCGCGGCGGCGTGGTGCGCATGATCAGCTTTGGCGTGGCTGCCGGTTTTGCGCTGTTCGCCATCTCAAAGATCGCGGCGCAGTTTGGTGAAACGGGAACCCTGCCACCGCTTCTGGCCGCATGGGCGCCCACCGTGGCCGGGCTTTGTCTTGCAGTCACGCTACTTCTTCATCTAGAGGACGGTTAATGTCCCGTCCCGTCCCTTCCCCGCGCGCGCCGTCAATGGTCAGGCCACCTGCCGCCATGCGGTGGTTTTCGCGCGGGCTGCTGCTTGCGGCCACCGCGCTGGGCGGGATCATGTTCGGGGCGCAGGCGCGGGCGGACGGGCCGGTGCGCGCCATGCCCATCCACGCGCCCAAGAGCCAGCCCGAAGCACCGGCCTCGTTTACCGGCACGGTCTCCAATACCGACCCGATGACCTTCCAGGCCGACCATGTGGCCTATGACAGCAAGAACGGCATCGCCACGTGGACCGGCAACGTGCAGCTGTGGCAGAATGACCAGATCATGCGCGCGGACAGGGTGGTATATGACCGCAATACCGGCGTTGCCGCGGCGCGGGGCAACGTGGCCCTTGTCGAGCCTGACGGCACGGTGCTGTTTACTGAATATGCCGAGCTGAGCAACGGCATGCGCGATGGCATCATGACGCGCATGTACGCCCAGATGTATGACAACGCCCGCCTTGCCGCCAACGGCCTGCGCCGCACCAACAGCAAGGTCAATGACCTCACGCGCGTGGTCTATACCGCGTGCGAGATCTGCGCCCGCCACCCCGAGCGCGCGCCGTTCTGGCAGTTCCGCTCGTTTGACGCCACGCATGACCTGCAGCACAAGCGGCTGGAATTCCGCGATGTGTTCTTCGATTTCTTTGGCGTGCCGGTTTTCTACCTGCCCGCCTTCTCCATGACCGACCCGTCCGTGCGCCGCCAGAGCGGGTTCCTCACCCCCGGCTTCACCCCGCATGACCGCTATCTGGGCACCTATGTCACCATTCCGTATTACTGGGTGATCGACCGCTTCTCGGATCTTACGGCCACCGGGCTGTTCGCGACCCGCACCGGGCCGGAAATCATGTTGAATTTCCGCCGGTATTTCAACAACGCGCGCCTCAAGGTTGACGGCAACATCGCCTATGACACCCACCATGACAGCACATACGTCAATACGTTTGGCGATACGGTGGACAGCTCGAACAACCACGGCGTGCAGGGCTACATCTCGGCCAGCGGGCAGGTGAACATCAACAAGACCTGGCGCGCGGGCGGCAACATCCGCTGGGCCAGTTCGCCCAACTACATGCGCGACTACCGTGTCAGCGGCTACGGGCAGGACACGCTCAATTCAAACCTCTACCTTGAAGGCTTTGCCACAGGCTCGTACTCGCGCATCGATGCCGAGGGCTATCAGGGCATGAACCAGGGCATCATCAACAACAAGGACCTGCCCTGGGTCCTGCCGCGCTACACCTACAGCTATTTTGGCCAGCCCGATGCGCTCGGCGGCCGCTTCGCGCTTGATACGACGGATTTCTATGTCTATCGCCAGAACGGCACATCCGACCAGCGCGGCCAGCTTTCGCTCAACTGGGACCGCCCCTTCCATAACTCGCTGGGGCAGATCTGGAACCTGACGCTGCATGTCGAATCCGCCGTTCATCGCGCGACCGACCTCAATGGGCAGCCCAATTTTGGCCGCACGGCGCGCGCACAGGTGCAGGGCCAGGTGCAGCCGACCGTCGCGCTGAAAATGAACTGGCCCTTCCTGCGCAGCTTCAACCATAACACCGGCACCCAGATCCTCGAGCCGATCGTGCAGTTCATCGCCGCGCCCAACACCGGCAACAGCGCCTCGCGCAATATCCCCAACGAGGACAGCCTGACCTACGAGTTCACCGATTCCACGCTGTTCGCCATCAACCGCTACGCGGGCACCGACCGGCTTGACGGCGGCCTGCGCGCCAATGTGGGGCTGCATAATAACTGGACATGGAACGGCCACCAGATCGACGTGCTGATCGGCGAGAGCTTCCAGGAGCATATCGACCATAACCGCATCCCCTATTCGGGGCTGAACCATCACCTGTCGGATGTGGTGATGGGCACGCACATGGTGCCCAACCAGTATTTCGATTTTGACGGCAAGATGCGGCTCGACCCCTATGCTGGCAAGGTGGACTTCGCCGATGCGCTGGGCAGCGCGGGGTTCCGCCATTTCCGCGTAACGGGTGGCTACCTGTTCGAGCCGGTAACGCCGTATTACTATTACGCCCAGCGCTCCTATGCCACGGCGCCGCCGGAAATTTACTACAAGCCGGTCAGCGAACTCACGCTGGGGGCTGCCTCCAACTGGGATAACTGGCACATTGCCGCCTATCTGCGCCGCAGCCTGTCGCGCAAGGAAAGCGTGGCGGTGGGTGGCGATGCGGGCTACCAGAATGACTGCTTCGGGCTGGATGTCATGTATCTCAAGCAGTACACCACGATTGGTGGCCAACAGAGCAATTCGACCGTAATGTTCTCCCTTACGTTCAAAACCATCGGCACGTTTGGTATAAATGGCTGACCTGATGCGCGAAAGACCGAGCCGGATGTCCCTCTTCCCCGCCACCCGTGGCACAGCCTTCCCCCCCGCACCGTGCAGCCGTGGCCCGCGCCGCATGCTGGCTACGGCCCTGCTGGCCTGCCTGGCGCTGGCGGGGCACCAGCCCGTGGCCAGCGCCCGCAGCGCCCATGCCATTGCCCAGCAGGCCCAGGCGGCGGAAGATCAGGATGCCATTATCGCCACCGTCAACGGCGCGGTGCTGACCAAGCGCGATGTCGACACGCGCGGACGGCTGTTTGCGCTCTCGTCGGGGCTGGATGTGAGCGATGACGTGATGCAGCGCCTGCGCCCGCAGATCGTGCGCCAGCTGATCGATGAGAAGCTGCGCATGCAGGAAATGCTCGATCGGCACATCAACGTGCCTGTCCAGCAGATCGCGGGGGCCATTTCCGGCATCGAGCAGCGCAATGGCATGCCCGAGAACGCGCTGCGCAACAAGCTGGCGGAAGATGGCGTGTCGCTCACCACGCTGATCGACCAGATCCGCGTGCAGCTTGGCTGGTCGCAGGTGCTGCGGCAGGAAACGGCGGAACACGGGCGCATCACCGCAGCCGAGATCGAGCAGCGCATGGCGGCGCTCAAGCGCGAGGATGGCAAGCCGGAATACATGATCAGCGAGATCTTCATTCCCGTCGAGGATCAGCGCCACCCCGAAGGCGAGCTGAAATTCACCGAAACCATCATTCAGGAACTGCGCGAGGGCGCGCCCTTCCCCATTGTCGCGGCCCAGTTCTCGCAGGGGCAGAGCGCGCTTGACGGCGGCATGATGGGCTGGACGCAGGAAGACGGGCTGGACCCGCAGGTGGTGGCCGTCGCGCGCCAGATGCCCGATGGCGCCATCTCCAACCCCATCCGGGTGGCGGGTGGCTACGTGATCGCCACCATTGCCGAGCGCCGCACGGTAGGCCACCAGATGGTGACCATACTGTCCATCCGGCAGGCCTTCTTCCCCTTCGATGCGCCGCTTGACCCCGAAAACCCGACGGACCAGCAGAAGCAGACGCTCGATGCCGCCAATACCTTTTCCGCCAGCGCCAAGAATTGCGACCAGGTGGAAGCGGCGAACAAGAAAAACGGCGAAAAACACCCCTCCGACCCCGGCGAGCTGATGCTCAACCACCTCAACCCGCAGATGCGCGAAGTGCTCGAGCCGCTCCCGCCCGGCAAGGCCAGCCACCCGCTGGTTTCGATGGATGGAATTCTGGTGCTGATGGTCTGCTCGCGTGAAGAGCGTAACATTGCCATCCAGACCCCCAGCCAGATTGCCGATCACCTGATGAGCGAGCGCGTGGAGCAGACCTCGCGCCAGCTCAACCGCGACCTGCAGCGCCGCGCGATCATCGACATGCGCTCCAAGACCTGAGTGCTGTCATGACCATGCCACAGCGCCCCCACGGGCTTGAGCCGCTGCGCGACACCATTGCGCGGCATGGACTGGATGCGCGCAAGGCGCTTGGGCAGCACTTCCTGCTTGATCCGGGCATTACGGCACGGATTGCAGCCCTTGCAGGCGACCTTGCGGGGCAGTATGTGGTCGAGGTTGGCCCCGGCCCCGGTGGCCTGACCCGCGCGCTGCTTGACACAAAAGCCGCCAGCATCATCGCCGTGGAGGTTGATCCACGCGCGGTGGCGGTCATTACCGAGCTTGCCACGCACGCACCGGGGCGCCTGCAGATCATCGAGGCAGATGCCATGCGCCGCGATCTGGCCACGCTGTGCCCCGCCCCGCGCCAGATCATTGCCAACCTGCCCTACAACGTAGGCACGCCGCTGCTTGTAGGCTGGCTGCGCCAGGCGAGTGCCTGGTCGCGGCTGACGCTCATGTTCCAGCAGGAAGTGGCCGAGCGCATCTGCGCCGCCCCCGGCTCCGACCATTATGGCCGCCTGGGCGTGCTGGCGCAGTGGACATGCCGGTGCGGGGTGATGATGCATATTCCCCCCGGCGCGTTCTCGCCGCCACCCAAGGTCCATTCCGCCGTGGTGGGGCTGATCCCGCATGCCGAACAGCCGGATGCCGCCCTGTTCCGCGCCATGGAGCAGGTTACGGCGGCCGCCTTCGGGCAGCGGCGCAAGATGCTGCGCGGGTCGCTGAAATCCATCGGTGGCGAAGCGCTTCTGGCCGAAGCAGGGATTGAGGGCAGCCGCCGGGCGGAAACGCTCGAGATCGCGGATTTCGACCGCCTTGCCCGCCTGCATGCCCGCCGCAGCGCCGCCGTAACCTGAAGAGATAAAAGTTTTTGGTGAAGCTTTTTTCAAAAAGCTTCAGGAGAATGCCGCCTTTTTGAAAAAAGGCAGCGCCCAAAAACTTTTATCCTGTTGCGGCTTACGCAGCACTTTCCACCCGCTGCCCACGCGCCAGCATGTAATCGCGCGCCAGTGGCAGGGCATCGATTTCACGTGAGAGCGTAAGCTGGAAGTTCATGTGCCCCTGCACGCGAAACGCCAGTTCGGACACCACCAGATAGAACTCGAACATGCGGCAGAAACGCTCATCATACAGCCGGGCGATCTGGGCGCGCCGCGCATTGAAGCGGCTGCGCCAGTGAGCGATGGTACGGGCGTAATGCAGGCGCCAGATCTCGCAATCGGCCAGCCACAGCCCGGCCCGCTCCACTGCTCCCATCACCTCGCTCACGGCAGGGGAATAGCCACCGGGAAAGATGTAGCGGTCGATCCACGGATTGGTCACGCCCGGCCCTTCCCTGCGGCCTATGGCGTGCAGCACCATCACGCCATCGGGCCGGAGCGCGCGGCGCATGGCGGCAAAAAAGGCAGGGTAATGCGCCACCCCCACATGCTCGAACATGCCCACTGAAATGATCCGGTCATACTGCCGGGCCACAGCACGGTAATCGAGCAGTTCGAAGCGCACCCTGCCCTCCAGCCCCGCAGCACGCGCCCGGCCCTGCGCGATGTGCAACTGCTCGCGCGACAGCGTGATGCCGGTGACATACGCGCCGTACTCCCGCGCCAGCGTCAGCCCAAGGCCACCCCAGCCACAGCCCACATCCAGCACGCTCATGCCGGGACGGTGCAGGTGCAGCTTGGCGGCGAGATGATGCTTTTTGGCGGCCTGCGCCTCGGCCAGCGTTTCGTGCCCGGTGGGGAAATAGCCGCAGGAATACTGCATGTCCTCATCAAGGAAATGCCGGTACAGCGTGCTGTCGAGGTCATAATGATGGGCGACATTGCGCCGCGCGCGCCCTCGGGTGTTATCCTGCAGCCAGGACCGCGCCATGTAGCGCAGGGTGGAAAACACGCGCTCACCCGCCGGGCTGCGCTCCATCACGTTGCGCATGAGCACATGCATCAGTTCATACAGCGTGCAGCCCACGGGGTGCAGCGTGCCCGCCATGTAGGCCTCACCCACCTTCAGCGCGGGGTCGAGCAGCAGGGCGCGCGCGGTAGCAGCATCAGCAAGGCGCATGGCGGCCTGTGGGCCGGGCCTGCCCACGTAGCTACGCCGGTCGCCATCAGGGTAATAGACCTCAAGCCGGCCTGATGTGATGAAATGGGCGAAAGCCCGGTCCAGCAGTACAGGCGCCATCGGTCTTCTCCCCGCATGCCTTACGCTGCAACCCGAACGGCAAAAGCCCGGAAGAGTTTCCTCTTCCGGGCTTTCACAACCGTTCCAGCCACCCGCGAAGCGGGTGATGGGTCAGGTCAGTCAGACAGCCGGGGTTTCCTCGATGGCGGTCTCTTCCGAAACTTCGCCCTCGGTTACCACGCCTTCATCAGCCAGTGTGGGTTCGTCGTCGATATCAGCGCCGATTTCTTCGCCACGGGCCTGACGCTCTGCTTCTTCCTCAGAGCGGGCAACGTTCACGGTCACCTGCATGGACACTTCCGGGTGCAGGGCAACGCTTACGTCATACAGGCCAAGCTGCTTGATCGGCTCGGGCAGGATCACCTGGTTACGGGTGATGGTCAGGCCAGCCTTGGTCGCCGCTTCAGCGATGTCGCGGGTCGTGACCGAACCATACAGGCTGCCGCTGTCGCCCGCCTGACGGATCAGGATGACCGACAGGCCGTGCATGCGCTCGGACAGGCGCTCGGCCTCCTCGCGGTTCTTGAGGTTCTGGGCCTCAAGCTGCACGCGCTCACGCTCGAAGCGCTCGCGGTTATGCGCGTTGGCGCGGATCGCCTTGCCCTGGGGCAGCAGGAAGTTACGGGCGTAGCCCGGCTTCACCGTGACGATCTCGCCCATCTGGCCCAGCTTCTCGACGCGCTGGAGCAGGATGAGTTCTACTGCGGACATGATTCTGCCTCCCTCAGCTTACAATGTAGGGCAGCAAAGCCAGGAAACGCGCACGCTTGATGGCCTGGGCCAGTTCACGCTGCTTCTTGGCGGAGACTGCCGTGATGCGGCTGGGAACGATCTTGCCACGCTCGGACAGGAAGCGGCTCAGCAGACGCACGTCCTTGTAGTCGATCTTCGGCGCGTTGGGGCCGGAGAACGGGCAGGACTTGCGGCGACGGTAGAACGGACGGCGCGCGCCAACCGCAACGCGGCGGGCGGCGGGGTTGATCTCGGTGGTTTCAGACATCAGCTCTTACTCCGCTTCGGCGCTGGCAGTGGCGTTGGCGCGCTGCTGTTCTTCACGCTCGTTACGGGCGCGGAACTCCTCGCGGTCATCGAAATTGCGGCGCGTGCCACGGCCGCTCTCGAAACGGCCGGTGGGCTTGGGCCCACGGAAGCCACGCTCACGCTCGTCACCCTTGCGCGACAGGATGACCGAGGGAGCCTCGTCGATCTCGTCGATACGCAGGGTCAGAACGCGCAGGATATCTTCGTTCAGGCCGAGCTGGCGCTCGATTTCCTTGACCGCAGCAGCAGGCGCATCAAGGCCGAGGAGCATGTAGTGGCCCTTGCGGTTCTTCTTGATACGGTAAGCCAGCGTGCGCAGGCCCCAGTATTCGCGCTTCTTGATGGAGCCGGATTCGGCTTCCAGATAGGTGGCGATGCCATCAGCAATGGCTTCAACCTGCTGCTGCGACACGTCATTACGTGCAATCAGCACGGTTTCATACAACGGCATTGGAACTCCCTTCGGATCACTTCAACCCCGGCATGGACGGACACGGTCCGCCATGTTGCCCATAGGGCACGGGTATAGCCGGAGGCGATGCCACGCACCCGGCAGGGAAGGAGCGGGTTGAAACACAAACCCAGCCCCTGCACAAGGAAAAAGTACGGTTTACTTCGGATCTTTCGGCGCCAGCCACATGAAGACCGGCTCGGGCGAGACCAGTTGCGGCTCATCATGGCGGAACCCGGTAACCGACTTGACCACCGCAAGCGGCACGTCAAGCATCGGGCCGGGGGCACGGGTCTCGCCCTGGGCCATCATGGCGCGGGTGGCGGCAAAGGCTTCCTTGTGCAGCGCAGGCACGGCGGGCGGGGCCTCGCCGCGTATGTCGAGCGCGAGCATCTCCCCTCCGCGCCCGTCATGCACCACGCTCCAGCATTCCTCACCCGCCTCATAGCCCTGAGCCTGGCTGACAGGGTCGACGCTCCCCACATCGCACGTTACCAGCCTGCCCTCGCGCACCAGGGTCCTGCGGTCATAATCGGCCAGGAGCCCGCTGTCGTTATCAACACGGATGACAAACCACCCGTTGGGCAGGTCGGCTATGGCATAAGGCGCCTCACCACCCGGATCGGGCGTGTCGGTGTCACGCAGGCCGAGCGCATCGAGCAGGGCTGCCCGATCCACACCGTGGAATTTATAGTAGGATACGTCGAACTCCATTTCCCTCTCTCCAATTATGGCAACAAGAAGGAGATGGTAACGGTTTCGTGTTATAACAATATCTGAGATGCTGTTTTGATGCGCATACCTGCATTCAGGCCAGCCGCAGCCGCGCGGGCGGCACAAGGCCGAGCGCATGCGGAATGGTCCAGATCTCATGCAGGGTGCGCACCTTGCGAAAGCCCGCCCGCAGGTAATTGGGCAGGGCGCGCGGATGATCGGCCGAGCAGGTATTGACCCTGAGCACGGCAGGCCGCAGCCCCCAGGCCCGCACCACCATGTTGTGCAGGAAGGCCTGCCCCACCCCGCGCCCGATCCAGGCAGGCAGCAGGCCGAAATAGGCGATATTGACATCAGGCCCGTAACGGCTGTCGAGTTCGCAGAAACCGGCAGGCTCATCGCCATCATAAAGCACATGCACGGCAATGCCGGGGCCCGAGAGCAGGCGGGCAAGCTCGGCATCGGGCATGACGCGGCGCAGCCACCAGCAGTAATCCTGCCCCACCGCATCATACAGGGCGCGGTACCACGCCACCCCGGGGCGGAAGGTCTGGCGGATGCTGTAGCCCGGCGGCAGCGCGGGGGGGATTCCTGGTGGCGGACGGTCCATGCACAGGAACGTCACATCCACCCCGATCCGTGTTCCACCCCCATCCGGCTCGTCGCGGCTGGGGGCACATGGAACCCCAGTTATCATCAAGGAACGAGCGCAGCTTGCGGCTCCGGCTCGGGTGCTTGAGCTTGCGCAGCGCCTTGGCCTCGATCTGGCGGATACGCTCGCGGGTGACGTTGAACTGCTGGCCCACTTCCTCAAGCGTGTGGTCGGTGTTCATGCCGATACCAAAGCGCATGCGCAGCACGCGCTCCTCACGCGGGGTGAGCGAGGACAGCACCCGCGTCGTCGCCTCGCGCAGGTTAGTCTGGATCGCGGCATCAAGCGGAATGACGGCGGCCTTGTCCTCGATGAAATCACCAAGGTGGCTGTCTTCCTCATCGCCGATCGGCGTTTCGAGCGAGATCGGCTCCTTGGCGATCTTGAGCACCTTGCGCACCTTCTCAAGCGGCATGCCCAGCTTCTCGGCCAGTTCCTCAGGCGCGGGTTCGCGCCCGATCTCGTGCAGCATCTGGCGCGAGGTGCGCACAAGCTTGTTGATCGTCTCGATCATGTGCACGGGAATACGGATGGTGCGCGCCTGATCCGCGATCGAGCGGGTGATGGCCTGCCTGATCCACCACGTGGCGTAGGTGGAGAACTTGTAGCCACGGCGGTATTCGAATTTGTCCACCGCCTTCATCAGGCCGATATTGCCTTCCTGAATCAGGTCAAGGAACTGCAGGCCGCGATTGGTGTATTTCTTGGCGATCGAGATCACGAGGCGCAGGTTGGCCTCGATCATTTCCTTCTTGGCGCGCGCCGAATCCCGCTCCCCGCGTGAGACGGTGGCATAGACACGGCGAAACTCGCCCACCGGCAGCCCGGTTTCCTGCGTAAGCTCGGCCACCTGGTTGCGCAGGCGGATCACCGTCTCGGCATGCTTGGCCAGGAAGTTCTTCCACGACTTGGCAGGCAGGGTGGCGACCATGTCCATCCAGCCCGGATCGAGTTCGCGGCCACGGTATTTGAGCAGGAAGTCATCACGCGAGACGCGGGTGCTCTCGGCAAGGCGCAGCATGCGGCCTTCGAGGCCGTTGAGGCGCTGGAAGATTTCCTTGAGGTGCTCGACCAGCACCTCGATGCGGGCATTGTGCAGGTGAACCTGCTGCACCTTGCCCACCAGCTCCAGGCGCAGCTGCTCGTAGCGGGCTTCCTCATCGGCGGAGATTTCGCTGCCTGCGGTGAATTTTTCCAGCCGCTCGGCCTGCACCTTGTGCAGCGCCTCGTACAGCGCCTCGACTTCCTGAAACTGCTCGAGGATCTCGGGCTTGAGCTTTTCTTCCAGCGCGGAAAGCGACAGGCCTGCGCCTTCGCCCTCACCCTCGCCTTCGCTCTCGCTTTCCTCGGTCTCTTCCGCCTCGTTGCCTTCGTTCTCGGCAAAGGCGCCCTCGCCCTCGGCGGCCTCGGCCGGGTCGTTGCCGCCCGCCTGCATGGCCTCGAGGTCAACGATGTCGCGCAGCAGCATCTCACCGGCCTTGAGCCGCTCATGCCACGAAATGATGGCGCGGAAGGTCAGCGGGCTTTCGCACAGGCCGCCGATCATCTCGTCGCGGCCCGCCTCGATGCGCTTGGCGATGGCAATCTCACCCTCACGCGAGAGCAGTTCGACCGAACCCATCTCGCGCAGGTACATGCGCACCGGGTCATCGGTGCGGCCAAGGCTTTCGGTATCGACGTTACCGGCGGCGGGTTCCTCGCTCTCGGTTTCTTCCTCGGCGGTGTCGTCGCTTTTGGTTTCAGCGGCGGGAGCGGCCTCGGTGTCGTCGTTATCCTCGTTCTCGACCACCTGCATGCCCATCTCGGACAGGGCGGCCATCACATCCTCGATCTGCTCGGAGGACATCTGGTCCTGCGGCAGGACGGCGTTGAGTTCGTCGAACGTGATGTAGCCGCGTTCCTTACCGCGCGCGATCAGTTTCTTTACGGCGCCGGACCGGGTGTCCAGCAGGGTTGTATCGTTGTCCTGATCCCCTGAAGCCGTGTCCGTACCCGTGGCTGTCTTTGTCGCCATGCCCGATCAATCCCTACCCAGCAAATCCGTTTACACGCGTGCGCCCAAACCAGCCCGCGCACAGGGGCCGCGCCCTTTCCCCGTCCCCTTCGCGCAGCGGGACAGGATACGGCCAATCATACCGTTTTCATCTGCATTTGTCTGGTGCAGGTGGTCGATAACATGGTCGAAGTCAAGGGCACGCGCCCTCCATTTCATTCAATCGGCCCATTTTCCGCCTCATTCCTCCTCCTCGTCACCACCGCGACGCAGGGCGTCGAGGGCGATGAGGCGGGTGCGCAGGCTGTTCCATTCCGCCTCATCGGGCGTGCCCGCGCACAGGCGCTCGGTATCGGCGCGCAGTTCGGCGGCGAACCGCTCCACGTCAAGCAGGGCGTAGAAATGCCACCACTCCTGCACGGGGTCGGTGTCGAACAGGTCGGCATCCGCCGCAACACCGCGCCGCCCGCGGGTGGCGTCCACGCGCTGGCGCACATCGGCCAGGCCTGCGGCCGCCAGCCGGGCTGCGAGTTCATCCGCATCGGGCAGTTCGCCATTGCGGTCATATAGCTCAAGCAGTTCCTCGCGCAGGGCCGCGAGATCGGGGGGGAGTTCAAGGCGGCAATAGGCATCCTGCACCGCATCGAGCACGCGGGGCTGTTCGAGCAGGATGGCGCTGAGAATGCACTGGCGCTGCAGGTCGGCGGCCATGGGGGCGACCGGCGCGGTGGCCACGGGCACCCTTTTCGTGCCGCCGCGCCCATCGCGGCGGAAGGTCTGGAAAAAGCTGTCAAGCAGGGTCGAGCGGTATTCGGCGGCCAGCGTCTTGTCGGGTATGAGGGCCGCCACCGCCACGAGCTTGCGCCGCAGGGCCGCGCGCTGCTCGGGGCCGGGGTCGCGCACGCCCTCGCTCATCAGCCCGAACAGCACCTGCCCCATCGGGCGCGCGCCCTCGATCATGGCGGCCATGGCGGCACTGCCATGGCGGCGCACGAGGCTGTCGGGGTCTTCGCCTTCGGGCAGGGTACAAAAGCGCAGCGTGCGCTCGACATTGAGCAGCGGCAGGGCGGTTTCCGCCGCCTTCACCGCCGCGCGCTGGCCCGCGCCATCGCCATCGAAGCACAGCACCGGCGCGGGTGCGACCTGCCACAGCGCCTCGAGCTGCTCGGTGGTGAGCGCCGTGCCCAGCGGGGCGACCGCGCCATGAAAACCTGCCTGATGCAGCGCAATCACATCCATGTAGCCTTCAACCACCAGCAGTTCCGCCCCTGCCCCGCTGCCACGCACGCCCTCGCGCGCGCGGTCGAGGCCGAACAGCACCCGGCGCTTGGAGAAGACCGCGGTCTCCGGCCCGTTGAGGTATTTGGGCTGGCCATTGCCCAGAATGCGCCCGCCAAACGAGACCAGCCGCCCACGCCGGTCGCGGATGGGAAAGGTCACGCGGTTGAAGAACAGTTCACGCTGGGGGGCGCCACTTTCATCAGCGCGCATGACCCCTGCATCACGCAACATGGCGGGCGTGATGTCGAGCTTGGCCATTTCGGCCACCAGTTCGCCCCGTCCGGCCCCCGACCAGCCCAGGCCGAAGCCAGCGATGGTCTCATCGGTCAGGCCACGGCCGTGGAGGTAGGCCAGCCCCTCGCGCCCCTCCGGCTCATACAGCCTGCGCTGCCATGACTGCTGCACGGCCTCGAGCACATCGCCCAGCGTGCGGGCCTGCTCGGCGCGTTCGCGCTGCACCGGGTCGGGCCTGGGCATTTCCATGCCCGCTGCCGTGGCCAGTTCCTCCACCGCCTCGGGGAAGGAGCGGCCCTCGCTCTGCATGACAAAGCTGATGACATCGCCATGCGCCTGGCAGCCAAAGCAGTGGTAGTGGTCATCATAAATGTAGAACGATGGCGTCTTTTCCCCGTGGAAGGGGCAGCATGCCTTCCAGTATTTCCCCGAGCGCACCAGCTTGGTGCGCCGCCCGATCACGGGGGCGATGGGCGTGCGGGCACGCAGTTCGTCAAGGAATGCGGGGTCAAGCGCCATCGTAACCGGGCTCCGGCGCGATCAGGCCGAGAGCCGCGCGCGCACCACGGCGGAGGCGCTGGCCGGGTTCAGCGCCGCGCCAAACTGCTCCTTCAGCGCCGCCATGACCTTGCCCATGTCCTTCATGGAGGTGGCATCGGTGCGCTCGATGGCTTCGCGCACGGCGGCCTCGATGGTGGCGTCATCGAGATCGGGGGGCAGGTAGTCGCGGATGATGGCGATCTCGGCCTCTTCCTTGTCGGCCAGTTCGGGGCGGCCGCCCTTGATGTACATCGCCGCCGATTCCGTGCGGGACTTGATCATGCCGCGCAGCATGGAAATCACGGCCTCATCGCTCACCTGGTCCTCGCCCTTGGCGCGACCTGCGATATCGACATCCTTCAGCTTTGCCGTAATCATGCGGATGGTGCCGACCTTTTCGCTCTGGCCAGCCTTCATGGCGGTTTTCAGGTCATCCATGAAACGTGCGCGCAGGGACATGCTGTCAACTCCTCTGCCCGGCGGGAGGGCACGATGCCCCCTTGCATGCCGGGAATAATTTTCCCAATGTCTCGGTGTAAGGATATGTGGGAATTTTCTTCCCAATTACCAGAGACGCTGTTAGGCAATACTCCCGGAAGGGACATCATCCAATGCCGATGACGATAGAAAGTATTATCGAACGCCTTGGCGGGGCCGAACAGGCCGCGAAGCTGGCTGGCGTCAGCACCGAGGCCATTCGCAAATGGCGGCAGGCCCGCGCCATTCCGCCCAAGCACTGGACCACCGTGCTGCGCGCCACCGGCCTGTCACTGTCCGACCTGCAACCCGATACAGAATCCGACCGACCGGAGCCCCCGATGAGCACGTCAAACCCGATCGCACCGGCCGAAAGGCCCAAAGCTGCGACAGCCGCCCTGATCCTGGCCGATGGCACCATCCTGTGGGGGCGCGGATTCGGCGCGTACAGCACGGAGCGCGCGCTGGGCGAGATCTGCTTTTCCACCGGCATGACCGGCTACCAGGAAACGCTGACCGACCCGTCCTTTGCAGGCCAGATCATCACGTTCACCTTTCCCCATATCGGCAATACCGGCACCACGCCGGAGGATGATGAAGCCACCGCCATCAACGCCCGCGCGCTGGTGGTGAAGGAAGACCTGACCGCGCCCGCCAACTGGCGCGCGACCGAATCGCTCGACGCGTGGCTCAGGGCGCAGAACGTGCCGGGCATCTGCGGCATCGACACCCGCGCCATTACGCGCCGCATCCGCGAAGGTGGTCCGCAGACGGCCATCGTGGCCTACCCGGCAGATGGCAAATTCGACATCCCCGCCCTGCAGGCCCAGGCCCGCGCCTGGCCGGGGCTGGAGAGCATGGATCTTGCGCGTGAAGTGACCTGTGCCAAGCCCTATGGCTGGAGCGAAGGCGTGTGGCAGTGGCCGCATGGCACAGCCCCCCTGCCCGCCAAGCGCCGCAAGGTGGTGGCCGTTGATTACGGAGCCAAGCGCAACATCCTGCGCTGCCTCGCCTCGGCTGGCTGCGACGTGACCGTGGTGCCCGCCACCGCGACCGCCGAGGAAATCCTGGCACTCGACCCTGCGGGCGTGTTCCTGTCCAACGGGCCGGGCGACCCGGCGGCAACCGCCGCCTATGCCGTGCCCGCCATCAAGGGCGTGCTGGAGGCCGGCAAGCCGGTATTCGGCATCTGCCTTGGCCACCAGCTTCTGGCCCTGGCGCTTGGCGCGAAAACCTACAAGCTGGCACGTGGCCACCGTGGGGCGAACCAGCCGGTCAAGGACCTTGAAACCGGCAAGGTGGAAATCACCAGCCAGAACCACGGTTTCGCGGTGGATGACAAATCGCTGCCCGCCGATGTGCGCGCCACCCATACCAGCCTGTTTGACGGCTCGAACGAGGGCATCGCCACCAGCCGCTACCCGGCCTTCTCGGTGCAGTACCACCCCGAGGCCAGCCCCGGCCCGTCAGACAGCCACTACCTGTTCCGCCGTTTTGTCGATCTGATCGACACCACAACCAAGACCGCGTGAAAGCCGACCCGACATGCCCAAACGGACAGACATCAGCTCCATCCTGATTATTGGCGCCGGCCCGATCGTAATCGGCCAGGCGTGCGAATTCGACTATTCCGGCGCACAGGCCTGCAAGGCCCTGAAGGAAGAAGGCTACCGCGTCATTCTGGTCAACTCCAACCCCGCCACGATCATGACCGATCCGGGGCTGGCGGATGCGACCTATATCGAGCCGATCACCCCGGAATTCGTCGAGCGCATCATCCTGCGTGAAAAGCCCGATGCGGTCCTGCCCACCATGGGCGGGCAGACGGCGCTGAACACCGCCATGGCGCTCGACAAGTCCGGCTTCCTCAAAAAGCACAATGTCGAGCTGATCGGCGCCAATGCCGAAGTGATCGACCGTGCCGAGGACCGCCAGAAATTCCGCGAGGCGATGGACGAGATCGGCATCGAGAGCCCGCGCAGCCTGATCGCCCATACGCTGGATGAGGCCCGCGCGGCCCTTGCCACCGTGGGCCTGCCCTCGGTCATCCGCCCCTCCTTCACCATGGGCGGCTCGGGCGGCGGCATTGCCTATAACAAGGAAGAGTTCGACCGCATCGTCACCTCCGGGCTTGATGCCTCCCCCACCACGGAAGTCCTGATCGAGGAATCCGTGCTGGGCTGGAAGGAGTATGAGATGGAGGTCGTGCGCGACACGGCTGACAACTGCATCATCATCTGCTCCATCGAGAACATCGACCCGATGGGCGTGCATACCGGTGATTCCATCACCGTCGCCCCCGCCCTGACCCTGACCGACAAGGAATACCAGCGCCTGCGCGACATGTCGCTGGCCTGCCTGCGCAAGATCGGGGTGGAAACCGGCGGCTCGAACGTGCAGTTCGGCATCAACCCGGTTGATGGCCGCGTTGTGGTGATCGAGATGAACCCGCGCGTGTCGCGTTCCTCCGCGCTTGCATCGAAGGCCACGGGCTTCCCCATTGCCAAGATCGCGGCCAAGCTGGCGGTGGGCTACACGCTTGATGAACTGACCAACGACATTACCGGCAGCACGCCCGCCTCGTTCGAGCCCACGATCGACTACGTGGTGGTCAAGATCCCGCGCTTTACGTTCGAGAAGTTCCCCGGTACGCCTGCCCTGCTCTCGACCAGCATGAAGTCGGTTGGCGAGGCGATGGCCATTGGCCGCTCCTTCCCCGAGGCGATGCAGAAGGGCCTGCGCTCGATGGAAATCGGGCTGGCGGGTCTGGACCCGGTCGAGGCGCCGGGCGATGGCGGGCCGGATGCCTTCCGCGCAGCGCTTTCGCAGCCGCGGCCCGAGCGCATCCTCATGGCCGCCCAGGCCCTGCGCGCGGGGCTGAGCGTTGAAGACATTCACGATGCCTGCCGCTTCGAGCCGTGGTTCCTGCGCGAACTGGCCAAGATCGTGGCTGCCGAGCACGCGGTAGTGCGTGACGGCCTGCCCGAGGATGCCGACAGCCTGCGCGCGCTCAAGGCCCTGGGCTTCTCCGACATCCAGCTTGCCCGCCTGTCGGGCACGCAGGCCGATGAGGTTGCGAAGCTGCGCGAAGGCCGGGGCGTGACCCCGGTGTACAAGCGCATCGACACCTGCGCCGGTGAGTTCGCATCGCCCACGCCCTACATGTATTCCACCTATGAAGGCGGATACGGCGTGCCGGAATGCGAAAGCAGGCCTACGGACCGCAAGAAGATCGTCATTCTTGGTGGCGGGCCGAACCGCATCGGCCAGGGCATCGAGTTCGACTACTGCTGCGTCCATGCCGCCTACGCCCTGCGCGAGGCCGGTTTCGAGACGATCATGGTCAACTGCAACCCCGAGACCGTCTCGACCGACTATGACACGTCGGACCGCCTGTATTTCGAGCCGCTGACCGCCGAGGACGTGATCGCCCTGATCCGCCGCGAGCAGGAGAATGGCACGGTTCTGGGCTGCATCGTGCAATATGGCGGGCAGACCCCGCTCAAGCTGTCGCACGCGCTAGAGGCTGCTGGCATTCCGCTGCTCGGCACCCCTGCCGATGCGATCGACCGCGCGGAGGACCGCGAGCGCTTCCAGGCCATGCTGCACAGGCTCGGCCTGCGCCAGCCCGCCAACGGCATTGCCCGCAGCCCGGCGGAAGCCGAGGCCGTGGCCGAGAAGATCGGCTACCCGGTCGTGGTCCGCCCCTCCTACGTGCTCGGTGGCCGTGCGATGGAGATCGTGCATGACCGCGCGAGCCTGCAGCGCTACATGCGCGTGGCGCTGCAGCTTGCAGGCGCGGAAGTGGCCAACGGCCCGGTGCTGATCGACCACTACCTGAACGACGCGATCGAAGCCGACGTGGACTGCATTGCCGATGGCAAGGAAGTCTATGTTGCAGGCGTGATGGAACACATCGAGGAGGCGGGCATCCATTCGGGTGACAGCGCCTGCTCGCTGCCGCCCTATACGCTCTCGCCCGCCATCGTGACCGAACTCAAGGCCCAGACCGAGGCCATGGCGCGTGAACTGGGCATCGTGGGCCTGATGAACGTGCAGTACGCGATCAAGGGGCAGGAGATCTTCGTGCTCGAGGTCAATCCCCGCGCCTCGCGCACCGTGCCTTTCGTGGCCAAGGCGACCGGCGTGCCGGTGGCCAAGATCGGCGCGCGCGTCATGGCTGGCGCGAAACTGGCCGAGTTCCGGCTCGATGACCGCGCCGTGGCCCCGCATGTGGCGGTGAAGGAGGCGGTGTTCCCCTTCAACCGCTTCCCCGACGTGGATACGATCCTCGGCCCCGAGATGCGCTCGACGGGCGAGGTCATGGGGCTTGATGCCTCGTTCGAGCGGGCCTTCGCCAAGTCGCAGCTTGCAGCGGGCGTGAAGCTGCCGCTTTCGGGCACGGTATTCCTGTCGGTGCGCGACAGCGACAAGGCCGCCGTCAAGTCGATTGGCCGCCTGCTTGTCGAGATGGGCTTCAAGGTCGTGGCAACCCGCGGCACCGCCAAATACCTGCGTGAAGCAGGCGTTGCGGTGGACGTGATCAACAAGGTGCTCGAAGGCCGCCCCAACTGTGTCGATGCCATCCGCTCGGGCGAGATCCAGATGGTCATCAACACAGCCCAGGGCGCGCAGGCAGTGAGCGACAGCTTCGACATCCGCCGTTCCGCACTCACCCACGGCATTCCGCACTACACCACCATTGCGGGAGCGCGGGCCGCGACGCATGCCATTTCGGCCATGCGCGAGGGGGTTCTTGAAGTCGCGCCGCTTCAATCCTATTTTAAGGGATCATTCTGAGCGCATCGCCACAACGCGGGTGGTCTGCCGGTCCCTGGGCTGGCAGGCTACCCGCGTTGTATTACTGGCGATATGCCCGGACACAGCAACCAACCGTCAGTTGCGGAAACTGACCTTCACCTCGGGGACAAACCTTGCAGAAATTTCCGATGACAGCCCCCGGGCTCGAACGGCTTGAAGACGAACTGCGCAAGCTCAAGAGTGAAGAACGCCCCGCGATCATACGCGCCATTGCCGAAGCGCGGAGCCATGGCGACCTTTCGGAAAACGCGGAATACCATGCCGCGCGTGAGCGCCAGCCCTTTACCGAAGGCCGCATTCAGGAACTTGAGGAAATCGTCTCCTCCGTGGAGGTGATCGACCCGGCCTCGCTCTCGGGCGATCAGGTCAAATTCGGCGCGCGCGTGAAGCTGGTGGATGAGGAAACCGACAAGGAAGCCACCTACCAGATCGTGGGCGTGTACGAGGCCGACATCAAGCAGGGGCTTCTGTCCATCTCCTCGCCGCTGGCCAAGTCGCTGATTGGCAAGAGCGTGGGCGACAGCGTGTCCGTGCCCGCCCCCGGCGGCGACCGGACCTACGAAATCCTGGAAGTTACCTACGGCTAGGCCATAAACCCGTGATCACGCTTGAAGATATCACCGCCGCCGCAAAGCGGATAAAGGGGCGCGTGCTGCACACGCCCACCATACCGTGCCAGACCCTCTCGCGCGCGACCGGCGCGGATATCGTGCTCAAGCTCGATAACCTGCAGGCGGTCGGCTCGTTCAAGGAGCGCGGGGCGGCCAACAAGCTCGCCCTGCTCACCCCGCGTGAGCGTGAACGCGGCGTGATTACCGTATCAGCAGGCAACCACGCGCAGGGCGTGGCCCGCCATGCCTCGCTGCTCGGCATTGACGCGGTGATTGTCATGCCGCGCTTCACGCCTGCCGCCAAGGTTACGCGCACCGCCGCCTGGGGCGCCACCGTGGTGCTTGAAGGCGACAACTTCGCCGAAGCCACGGCACATGCCAACATGCTGTGCCAGCGCGAGGGGCGCGTGTTCGTGCACCCCTATGACGACCCCGAGGTCATGGCCGGACAGGGCACGTTTGCGCTCGAACTGTTCGAGGATGCGGGTCCGCTTGACACATTCGTCTGCCCCATTGGCGGCGGTGGCCTGCTTTCGGGCTGTGCCGTGGCCGGGCGCGCGCTCCAGCCGGGCATGGACATCATTGGCGTGCAGGTGGAAAACTTCTCCTCGCTCTCCGGCTTTCCCGGTGATGAGGTGATGCCGCCGGGCGGTGCCACCATCGCCGAGGGCATTGCGGTGCTGCAGATCGGCCGCCAGCCGCTCGAGATCATTCGGGAACTCGTCTCCAGCGTGCTGGTCGTGCCGGAAAGCGCGATCGAGACCGCTATCACCATGCTGGCTGAAGGGGCCAAGCAGGTGAGCGAGGGCGCGGGGGCTACAGCCCTTGCCGCCGTGCTGACCTACCCTGAACTGTTCCGGGGCAAGCGCGTGGCGCTGCCCATTACGGGCGGTAACATCGACAGCCGCATCCTGGCCAACACCCTGCTGCGCTCGCTGCTGCGCGACGGACGGCTTTTGTGCCTGAAGATGGAGATTCCCGACCGCCCCGGCGTGCTGGCCGACATCTCGCGCAAGATAGGCGATGAGGGCGGCAACATCATCGAGGTCTCGCATCAACGCCTGTTCACCACGCCCAGCGTGCAGGCCGCCGAGCTTGAAGTGATGATCGAGGCGCGTGACCCCGAGCATGCCCGGGCACTCGAAGCTGAACTGGCCAAGACCTATATCGTGCGGCGCGCCTGAGCGCCGCACGGGCCGGAAACATGCTGTGCAATTCACTTCAATCCGTCATCGCGGATTATGACGATTGTAAAATCACTCTATAATATACAATCTTACATACCTAAATAACGAATAGCTTCCACTGTAGGCGCACCAAGCGCCTACAGTGAGAAAAAAAATATAGCCTATTATTTTCGATGATCGAATAATTAATGAGCCGGTGGCTGAGGTATATCCTTGTAGTTATATACTTCCCCATCAGAATGCAAAACAACATCATTACTTTTGATATGTTCAATGTATTTTGAATCTACATTATAGCCCAGCATGTCGAGAACCAGATATTTTGTGAAAAGAGACGTATAGTAATTTTCATAATTACGCATGTCGTTGGCTGTTTTACAATATTCATTATTTTTATCTATTATGAATGCCGGAATCATATATTGGTCATAGCCACCAAACTGTATGCCATGCCCCTGATTAACAATTTCACCATGGTCGGATATATAGATGAGTGTGTATTCACCCAGTTTTTTATCCGCCATATCAATGATCTGCTGCAGGATCCGGTCTGTCCGGTGAATGCTCTGATCATACGGATCGGCATGAGGCAGGCTGTCTATATCTTCCTGCGTGCGGTCATCGGCGTAGCTCTCATGACTACCCATGAGATGTATGACAAAAAACTTTTTATCAACCTGCTCGCCAAATTTTTCCTTTACTACAGGCAACAGGGATTCATCTCGCCACGTCACATGACTGACAGCGTTATTATAGTCTTGCCGCGTTACATAATCACTGAATTCAGAAATATATCCAAAGGTTCGCGAATATTCACCCCGCCCTGGCTGAGAGGCAATCCAGAATGTTTTGTAACCATTATCTTTGGCAAGTTCGATGATATTCTTTTCTGAATAGAGTTTCTCTTGATGCTCTGGCTCAAAAAATGACACGAGCATGGGTACGGCCTCGCGCGTCATGTTGGCGGCAGAATGAGTGTGTGGCAGGACACATATCCTGTTGTCATTTATCAGTTTCTGCATGTTCGGGGTCGTATTCTCGGCTTTGTAGCCATAATATGTATGACGACTGGCAAAAGCGCTTTCCCCTATGACCATAATAATGTTTTTGCGTCGTCCCTCATTTTTACCGATTACTGCCGGATCTATTTTAGTATGGGGTACGGCTGGACGGTTTTCCTGACTACACCACATGCCTACCGAATAGATCAGTTCCCCAAGGATGCCAGGTATAAACCGCTTGAGGTAATAGGCTCTCTCGACAATATTGTGCCTATTCCGTTCTTTATTTATGCTTGTACCGTTTTCCCATGCATAATATAAGGGATGAACCATACTTAACATGGAAACGAGCAGAAGCAACGGACGAAAGCGGTTACATTTCCATGTTATAAAAACCAGCAATGCAACAAAAACCACGATAACAAATGGCATTAATATATTAACCGAGGTCATCATCGATAATGCCTGATGAATATTCGTGCCAGCGATAGCCTGCATCATGGATTTTGTAACAAGACCATATCTCAAAGAGGTATAGTAATAAAGTAAGCTAAAAATAACAATTAATGGGACCGTTATTGACGAAACAACTTTCCCCATTGCCGCAAGAAAACAAATTAATAAAATATATTTATCTTCAAAATGAATAGGTTTATACGATCCATCATGATGGGACACATGCTTGTTAATGAAATAGAATAAGATGGAAAAAGAAAATATGTAAATATTACTTTTATCACTTATTAAGTTTTTTATATGTTTAGTTAAAATAACAAGATTCATTATTATACACACCCCCCTTTGTTTTCATGAATATAATTTTTTTATAAACGTACTTTTATTTATCATAAGGAAATTAGATCCCACAAGCAGGAGAAATTATTTTTAATTTGTAAAATTATGTAATCCAAATTTATATATGTAGACCTTACTATTCCCGCTATTGACCAGCGCGATATGCTCATCTCGGGTGTGGATGAGACAAGGTGCAGGGCAATAACGGAACCCTGCCTACTCCGCCAGCGCACGCTGCGGCGTGTCCCCGGTTAGCGGTGGCGTATTTGAAGGTTACGCTTTTTTGATGCGTGTGCAGCGTGTTTCACCAGCTTTGGGGAGAACGGACTGATGCAGCGATATGATTTGCGGGATGCCCGCTAAGAACCGATACAAAAACCTTTTTCCGGTCAGGACGGGCATGTTGGCGGCACCGCTGCAGACAACTGCCTGTTTGCGGAGGCCTTATTGCATCGTTATCGCGAACGCATCAACACCGCGCAGACGCCCTCAAAAACAAGGAGCGCAGATCAGTGCCTGAACATGGCGCTGTTCGAGCACTTATTTCGTACCGAACAGGCGGTCGCCCGCATCGCCCAGGCCAGGGCGGATATAGCCATGCTCATCCAGTCCGCGATCAATGGCGCAGGTTACGATCCGCACATCGGGGTGCACCTTGCGCAGGCATGCCACCCCTTCGGGCGAGGCGAGCAGGCACACGAACACCATCTTGCCGCAGCCAGCCTGCTTCAGCCGATCAATGGCGGCCACGGCGCTGTGGCCCGTGGCCAGCATGGGGTCGACCACAAGGCAGATGCGGTTGCCAACATCATCGGGCAGTTTGAGGTAATATTCGACCGGCTCCAGCGTTTCGGGGTCGCGATACAGCCCGACATGGCCAATACGCGCCGAGGGCACAAGGTCGAGCAGCCCGTCGAGAATGCCATTGCCCGCGCGCAGGATGGAAACAAGGCACAACTTCTTGCCCGCCAGCCGCCGGGCCTCCATGCGCTCCATGGGAGTGTTTATTTCCACCGGCTCAAGCGGCAGGTCGCGCATCGCCTCATAGCCGAGCAGCAGGCTGAGTTCACGTGCAAGTCGGCGGAATTCCCCGGTCGAGGTCTGGCGTTCGCGCATCAGCGTCAGCTTGTGCTGCACCAGCGGGTGATCGACAACAACAACACCCGCATCATGCGAGGTGGCAGGCTCGGTCATCTTGCTTCCTTCTAGAATTCATAAAAGTTCAATGGGCACCGCCTTTTTTCACAAAGGCAGCGTCGTTCGAAGCTTTTGGAAAAAAGCTTCTCCAGAAACTTTTTTGGCCTGCTTTACGCAGCACCGTCACGCGGCACGAATGTCAGGGCCAGCCCGTTCATGCAATAGCGCAGGCCCGTGGGCGGCGGCCCATCGGGAAACACATGGCCCAGATGCCCCTGGCAGTGCGCACAGTGCACCTCCGTGCGGGTCATGCCGTGGGTGGTATCGGTGGCGGTGCCCACCGCGCCGGGTATGGCCTCGAAAAATGAGGGCCAGCCGCTGCCGCTTTCATATTTCGTGCCAGAATAGAACAGCGGCGTGCCACAGCCCGCGCAACGATATTCCCCAGCACGCTTTTCATTGTTCAGCGGGCTGGAACCGGGGCGCTCGGTGCCGTGTTCGCGCAGTATGCGCAACTGCTCGGGGCTCAGGCAGCCGCATGATGCGCCTCCCTTGTTTGCGGGATCAGACATGGCTGCTTCCTTCCTTGGCCATAGAGGCATTTGACGCTGAACGCTTTTAGGGCATCATGCCACACAAAATAAAACAGGGAGAAAATAACCCCATGAACGACCATGAAACAGTGAACCGGCCGCTCCGCCCCGTCATGCTGGCAGTGCTTGATGGATTCGGCTGGCGCGAGGATGACGCTGATAACGCGATCAGGGCCGCCCGTACCCCCGCTTTTGATAAATTATGGGCGACCGGTCCCCACGCCTTCCTCAAGACCTGCGGCGAGGACGTGGGCCTGCCGGATGGCCAGATGGGCAATTCCGAGGTTGGCCACCTCAATATCGGCGCAGGCCGCGTGGTCATGCAGGAACTGCCGCGCATCAGCACGGGCCTCGCCGATGGCACGGTGGCGAACAGCGCCGTGATGCAGGACTTCATCGCAGCGCTCAAGAAAACCGGCGGCACCTGCCACCTCATGGGCCTCGTCTCGCCCGGTGGCGTGCATGCGCATCAGGACCATGCGGTGGCCCTTGCCCGCATTGTGCGCGCGGCGGGCGTGCCGGTGACCATGCACATCTTTACTGATGGCCGCGACACCGCCCCGCAATCGGGGCACGGCTATGTGTGCAAACTGCTCTCGGCCCTGCCCGAGGGCACCCGCATCGGCACCGTGTCAGGCCGCTATTACGCTATGGACCGCGACCGGCGATGGGAGCGGGTGGAGAAGACTTACAACGCCATCGTGGCCGGTGAAGGCCCGCATGCGGGCGATGCGCTCGATGTGCTCGACAAGGCTTATGAGGCGGGCACGACCGATGAGTTCATCATCCCCACCGTCATTGGCGAATATGGCGGCATGCGTGATGGCGATGGGGTGCTGAGCTTCAACTTCCGCGCCGACCGCATCCGCCAGTTGCTCGATGCGCTGCTCGAGCCGGGTTTCGAGGGCTTTACGCGCGCGAAAGTGGTCAATTTCGCTGCCGTCACCGGCATGACCCGCTACAGCGACCGGCTGGCCGAACTGATTACCGTGCTCTTTCCGCCGCAATCCCTGCATGACCTGCTTGGCGATGTGGTGAGTGCCGCGGGACTGAAACAGCTGCGCATGGCCGAGACGGAAAAATACCCGCACGTCACCTACTTCCTCAATGGCGGGCGCGAGGCACAGCTTGCGGGCGAGGACCGGATCATGGTCCCCTCCCCCAAGGTCGCGACCTATGACCTCCAGCCCGAAATGTCGGCCTCCGAACTGACTGACCGCGCGGTGGAGGCGATCGGCAGCGGCAAATACGACCTGATCGTGCTCAACTTCGCCAATGCCGACATGGTGGGCCATACCGGCGTGCTCGCCGCCGCCATCAAAGCGGTCGAGGCGGTGGATACGGGGCTGGGCCGCATTGCCAAAGCCATCGAACACGCAGGTGGCGCATTGCTGGTCACCGCCGATCACGGTAATGCGGAAACCATGTTCGACTCCGAAACCAACGGCCCCCATACCGCCCACACGCTCAACGTGGTGCCCGTGGTGCTTGCAGGTGGCCCGCAGGGCATGGAACTGCATGATGGCCGCCTGGCCGATCTGGCGCCCACGCTGCTGCAACTCATGCACCTGCCCCAGCCCGCCGCCATGACCGGGAAGTCGCTGCTGGATGGGCCTGCGCCATCCTGACATCACGCCTGCATTCCCAAGCCCGCTGGCCGGTCCGCCTGGCCAGCGGGTTCCTGCTTTCATGCGCAGCACATGCACCGGCCGGGGCAGTGCCTGCCCATGCGGGGGTCAGCACGCCCCATGCCCATGCGGGCCATGCCACGCACACCACGGCCCATGCCCCCACGGCCAGCGAGCAGCGCATCCGCCAGCAGCTCGAGGCTGCCCGCACCGCGCATGAAAACCTGCTGGCGCGCGAGCAGCAGCAAGCCCATGACCTCGAGGCCCGCCGCAGGGAAGAGCAGCAGGCCCGCGAACAGGCCCGCGCGGATGCTGAAAAAGCCGCCAGCCTGTCCGCCGCCACGGTGGACGCCACCGCCCGGCTCCAACACACCGAGCAGCAGGCTGCCGATCTCGATGACCGGATTGGCGACCTCCATGCCGAGCAGGCGGCCCTGCGCCAGCAGCTTGCCGCCCAGATTGCCCGCCTCGCCCCCCTGCTGCCGCTGGCCGAGCGCCTGTCGCTTTACCCCGCCGACACATTGCTGGCCGTGCCCCTGCCCGCTGACCGCGCCGTGACCGGCCTGCTTGTGGTGCATGGCATGATGGCCGACATCGCCCGGCAGGCCCGCGCCATACATGACCGCCGCGCCCGCCTGCTCGCGCTTGATGATGAACTCGGCCGCCAGCAGCAGCAGATGCGCCAGGTCGTAACCCAGCGTGAAACCCAGCGCGATGCGGTCAACCGCGCGGCCCACGCCGCCCTTGAGGCCCAGCAGCGCTCGAATGCCGCGGCCCAGAGCGCAACCCAGGCGGTAGAAGACGCCGCCCGTCGCGCCTCAAGCGTGCAGGACGCCATCACCCGCATCGAGGAAACCGAGGAACAGGCCGAAAAAAACCTCGAACAGGCCGCCCGCGCCGCCGAGCGCGCGCATAACATGCAGGCCGCCACCGCCGCCCGCCGCCAGGCGCATGAAATGGCCGATGGCGCGGGCCCCGGCATCAGCACCACCAACGCCAGCGCGGGCGCGCCCGTGGCGGGCACGGTGCTGACCGGCTGGGGCCACCCGACCGAAAGCGGACCTGCCACCGGCATCACCTACGCGCCGCCTTCACGCGCAAGCGTGCGCGCACCATGCACGGGACGCATTGATTTTGCCGGGCCGTTCCGTACCTATGGCCAGATGATGATCCTTGACTGTGGCAAGCACTACCGCTTCGTACTGGCGGGACTGGGCGAAATCGCGGTGGCGGCGGGCCAGCAGGTCAGCCGCGGGGCGGCGGTCGGCCAGATGCCGCAATGGAGCGGCGGCGGCTCAAGGCCGACCCTGTTCGTGCAGTTGCGCCACGGGGGGAGCACGGTCAACCCGGCGCCATACCTGTAATGGCGCGCAAGGCGGTTTTATCCCAGCACGGGTTCGGTATATGCTACCGACCCGTGACGGATGGGCAAGACCACGTTACAACGCAACGCGAAGATTACGTGCAGGCCTGCCGGAGCATGGCGGCGGGCATCCAGGAGACAACGACGCATGAAATTCCGTAATGGCCTGCTGATCGGTTGCGCCTTTCTTGCAGGGATCGTGGCGGCCCCGCAGATTGCCCACTATTCAGCCAGCAGGTGGGGCGGCTTCGCCCCCATGGCCCATGCGGCAGATGCTGTTCCCAAGGATGACAATTCCCCTCAGGAAATCGAACAGCTCATGTTCCTGTTCGGTTACGTGCTGGAGAAGGTGAAGGCCAATTACGTCGAGCCGGTCTCGACGCGCGACCTCATCACCAACGCGCTCAACGGCATGCTGAGCGGGCTGGACCCGCACTCCTCCTACATGACCGAGAAGCAGTTCTCGGACCTGCAGGTCCAGACCAAGGGCTCCTTTGGTGGCCTCGGGCTGGAAGTTCAGGGCGAGGACGGGCACGTGCGCGTGGTCTCCCCCATTGATGACACGCCCGCCGCCCGCGCGGGCATCAAGCCCGGTGACTTCATCGTGGCGATCGATGGCAAGAACATTGATGGCCAGCCGCTCGATCAGGTCGTGACCCGCATGCGCGGCAAGCCCGATACGCGCATCACCCTGACCCTGATCCGTGAAAAGACGCCCAAGCCCGTCATCGTCACGCTTACGCGCGCCATCATTCCGCTGCAGGTCATCAAGTCCGCGCTGTATGACAATATCGGTTACATCCGAATCGCGCAGTTCAACGAGGAAACGCAGTCCGGCCTGATGGCAGCCTATAAAAAGCTGCAGGCCCAGACCCATAACAAGATGGCGGGCCTGATCATCGACCTGCGCTCCGACCCCGGCGGCCTGCTGACACAGGCGATCGACGTGGGTTCCGACTTCGTCCGCAGTGGCGAGATCGTTTCCACCCACGCCCGCCATGCGCAGGACAGCCAGCGCTGGGATGCGCATAATTCCGACATTACCGGCGGCCTGCCCATCGTGGTGCTGATCAATGGCGGCTCGGCCTCGGCCAGTGAAATCGTGGCCGGTGCGCTGCAGGACCACCAGCGCGCCGTGCTGCTCGGCGAGAAGACCTTTGGCAAGGGCTCGGTGCAGACCATCCTGCCCATTCCCGGTGAAGGCGCCATCCGCCTGACCACAGCGCGTTACTACACGCCATCGGGCCGTTCCATTCAGGGGCTGGGCATCATCCCCGACATCCCCGTGCGCGAGGCGCATGATGATAGCGGCTACAGCATTCACGAAGCCGATCTTGCGCACATCATCAAGAACCGGGGCGGCAATACGGCCCAGCCGCCCACGCGCACCGATCTGCCCGCCATAGCCAAGACCATCCCGACCCAGCCGCCCGCAAACTGGCCGGAATTTGATCCGACCAAGCCCACGACCGACTTCCAGCTACAGGAAGGGCTGCGGGTCGTGCGCTCCATGGCCGGGCTGCCGGTGCCGCCCGAGCCGCCCGCAACCCAGCCCGGCAAGGCGCCTGCCACCGCCGCGGCAACACCAGCCCCCAAGGCCGCGCCGCCTGCCGCCACATCACCCACAGCCCCTGCGGCCACGCCGGATGCACCACCGCCCGCAACCCCTGCCCCGCCGCCCGCACCGGCAGAAAAGCAGGCCCCTGCGGCGGCCCCGGCCACGCCTGCGGTTCCCGCAGCACCCGCTCACCCCTGACCGTGCCGGAAGGCCTGCCTTCATGACCAGCCAGACCACCCTGCCCTACCGCCCCAATGTGGGTGCGCTCGTGTTCAACCTGCGCGGGCAGGTGCTTGTCGCCCGCCGCACCGACATGCCGGGCGCGGGCGGCCCACCGGATGAAGGCGTGTGGCAGTGCCCGCAGGGCGGCATTGATGCAGGCGAAACCCCGCAGGTTGCCGTTCTGCGCGAACTGCATGAGGAAATCGGCACCGACAGGGCCGAGATCCTGGCCGCCTACCCCGAATGGCTGAGCTACGACCTGCCTGCCCACCTGATTGGCAAGGCGCTCGGCGGTCGCTACCGGGGGCAGACGCAGCAGTGGTTCGCCCTGCGCTTTACCGGGCAGGACGGGGACATACGGCTGGATACCCACCAGCCCGCCGAATTCGATTTATGGAAATGGGTGGCGCTCGATCAGTTGCCCCACCTCAATGTGGGCATAAAAAAAGATATTTATGCCCGGCTTGCCGCCTATTTCGCGCCTTACGCCACCACGAGCTGAGGCATGAGGCCCGCGCGGGCCAGCGCCTTCCACGTTTTGCCACTGAGCAGCGGGGCGAGGCATAGCCCTGCGGCATCGGCAGCCGTAATCCAGCGCAGTTCGGCAATTTCAGCCGCGACCGTGGGCGTGCCTTCAAGCCGCCCGGTCCATATCCGGGCCTGCACGGTATAACCCGGCTCATTGGCGGCAGCCGCTGAGAAATCGCCCGCCAGTTCCGCCCCCACTGTCAGGGCGCAACCCAGTTCCTCGTCAATTTCACGCCGCAATGCCTGCTGCGGGCTTTCACCAGCCTCGGGCTTGCCGCCGGGCAGCATGAAGGCCGTGGTGCCGCGCTTGCGCACGACCAGCAACCGCTCTTGTTCAATAATCGCGGCGCAGACGACCCGGATTACTTTTGTCATGGCCTTTCTCCTGCCTGAAACGAATACAAGTTTCTGGGTGCCGCCTTCTTTCAAAAAGGCGGCGTTCTTTGAAGCTTTTTGCAAAAAGCTTCACCAAAAACTTTTATACGCTACTTGTCCCCGCCCTTGAGCGGCGACATGAGAAAGCAGAACGGCACGACCAGCATGCACCCGATGCCGAGGATCATGAAGACCTCGTTATAGGCAAGGATGGCCACCTGGCGCTGAAACTCCTTATACAGCCGCCCCATCGCCACGTTATTGAGCGCGCCCTGCGCATAGCCACGCATGACCGCAACACCCCGGCTCTGGGCGAGGTATTCGTTAAAGGGCTGATGGTAGGGTGTCATCCAGTGCACCATCTGGTTCTGGTGCGCCTGACGCAGTTCCGTCACCATGGCCGTCGCGCCCGAAATGCTGAGCGAGCCCAGCACGTTACGCGCCATGCTGAACAGCGCCGAGCCATCAGCGTTCAGGCTGCGTGGTAAGGTGGCGTAGGTAATGGTCGAGATCGGCACGAACAGGAAGGCCATCGTGCCCGTCTGGCTCATGCGGAACAGCACCAGGTGCCTAAAATCAAGGTCAGGCACCAGTTGCGCCGACCAGATCATGGATACACCCATCAGGAAGAAGCCCAGCGCGATGATATAGCGCAACTGCACGTATTTCATCGCAATGCCCACCAACGGGATCAGCACGATCACCACAATGCCGCCGGGCGAGAGGATCAGCCCCGACAGTGTTGCGGTATAGCCCATGATCTGCTGCGAGAACTGCGGCACGATAATGGCCGAGGAATAGAGCAGCGCGCCCACCGCCCCCATCAGCCCGGTGCCCACGGCAAAGTTGCGGTCCTTGAACACCCGCAGGTCCACCGCCGGGTTCTTGGCCCGCAGCAGCCAGATGATGGCGCCCCCTATGCCGAGAACAGCAAGGATGGCCATGGTGACGATAATGCGCGAGCCGAACCAGTCCTCGTCCTCGCCACGGTCAACCGCCACTTCAAGGCAACCGAAGCCGATGGTGATCAGCCCGATGCCCACGAAGTCGAGCGGCGCGTGCTGCTTGCGCGCCCATGGCGGATCATCAACCATGATCGAGACCGCGATGGTGGCAAGGATGCCCACCGGCACGTTGATGAAGAACACCCAACGCCACGAATAGTTATCCGTAATCCACCCGCCCAGCGACGGGCCGAGCACGGGGGCCACCACGGTGGCGATCGCCGTCAGGCCAAAGGCCGCGGCCCGCTTGTCGGGCGGAAAGGTGTCCAGGATGATGGATTGCTGGTTGGGCTGCAGCCCGCCGCCAAAGAAGCCCTGCATCAGGCGGAACAGGATTAGCTCGGGCAGGCTCGTCGCAATGCCGCACAGGAACGACGAGAGCGAGAACATGGCAATGCAGATCAGGAAATAGCGCTTGCGCCCGAACAGCTTGCCCAGCCAGCCCGATATGGTGAGCACGATGCCGTTGGCCACCAGATAGGAGGTGAGCGTCCATGTCGCATCATCATAGGTGGAGGACAGGCTGCCTGCGATATGCGGCAGCGCCACGTTGACGATGGTGGTATCGAGAATTTCCATGAAGGCGGCCACCGTCACGACCACGGCGATCAGCCATGGGTTGTGCTTCGGTTTCCAGCCCGCGCCATCCGCCGGGGCCGCAGGCGCTGCCTGCGCGCTCATTCCGTATGGACCGTAGGCTCAACCGACAGCCCGAGGGAGAGCGGCAGGTCAGCACGCAGCCCCTCGTCGATCAGGATCTTGACCGGCACGCGCTGCACGATCTTCACGTAGTTGCCGGTGGCGTTCTCGGGCGGGAAGGCGCTGAAGGTCGCCCCGGTGCCAAGCTGCAGCGAGTCAACATGGCCCTTCAGTTTCAGGAACGGGTAGGCATCAATCGCGATATCAACCTTCTGGCCCGGACGCATGTGGGTAAGCTGCGTTTCCTTGTAGTTGGCCACGACCCATATTTCCGGCTCGACCACGGACACGACCGTCTGGCCTGCGGTCACATACGTGCCGCGCTCTATGTTGCGCTGCGAGATCCAGCCATCATGGGGCGCGCGGATGGTGGTCCATTCCACGTTCAGTTCCGCCTCGCGCAGCTTCGCCTCGGCCTGTGTCAGGGTGGCCTGCTGCTCGCTCACGCGGGCCTCGGTGCTGGCAATGTTGGGGATGACGGGCAGCGCGGTTTCAAGGTTGCCCTGCGCTTCAAGCACCTGCGCCTTGGCCGCGTTCAGCGCCGCCGTGGCGTAATCAATGTTCTGCTGCGATGTCGCCTCGCGGGTTACGCCATGCTGGCGGCGATAATCGGTCTCGGCCCTGAATTCCTGCGCCTGCGCCTGCTGCAACTGGCCCTGCGCCACCATGAGGTGACCGGGGAAGTTCTTTTTGGCCACTTCGGCAAGCAGGGCATAGTTCTGCACCTGCGCGCGCGCAATATCGACGGCAGCCGCCGCCTGGTCACGCTGGGCGCGCCAGTTGCGATCATCGATACGGGCAATGATGTCGCCCTGATGGACGAACTGGTTGTCGTTCACCAGCAGTTCGGTCACGTAGCCGGACACATGGGGGGCCACCGCCACGGCGCGGCCCGCGGTGAAGGCGTCATCGGTTTCCACCTCGTTGCGGTGCAGGAACCAGTAAAGCCCGCCCAGTATCACCACCACAACAACAAGACCGATCAGGATCAGCTTGCGGCGCGGCGATACTTCCTTTTTCTGCTTGTCCTGTCCGTCTTCAGGTGCCTTGCCTTCGTCCGCGGCCATCTGCTTCCCTCATCATCCTTGATTGCAGCCCCTGATCCTGTCATCTCACGCATTGACCGAACGGGTCGGTCAATCCATTGCACGAAGCTTGCCACACTTCAACCGCCAACCCCGGTTCACGTGCACATTCACCCGTGCTGTCAGAGCGTGAAGGCCTGATTGCGCACCATGCGGGCATACAGGCCATCATGTTCCATCAGCGCATCATGCGTGCCACATTCGACCTTCTGGCCCTGGGCAATCACCACCACCAGATCCGCCGAGCGCACGGTGGAAAGCCTGTGCGCCACCACAATGGTCGTGCGCCCGTGGCGCAGATGGGTCAGGGCCTGCTGCACGATGGCCTCGCTCTCGCTATCAAGCGCGCTTGTCGCCTCGTCAAGCAGCAGCACGCGCGGGTTGCGCAGCAGGGCGCGGGCCAGCGCCACGCGCTGCCGCTGCCCGCCCGAAAGGCGCTGCCCGCCGGGGCCAACCACGGTGGCGTAGCCCTGCGGCAGGGCCTGAATGAACGTATCGGCCGCAGCGGCCCGGGCGGCTTCATGCACCTGCGCGTCAGTAGCCCGCGGGTTGCCCATGCGGATGTTGTCGATCACCGGCAGGTCGAACAGGAGCGTGTCCTGGCTGACATAGGCGATGGCATCGCGCAGATCGGCCAGGATCAGGCGGCGCAGGTCCACGCCATCAAGCGTGATGCGCCCGCCGGTTACATCATGCAGGCGCGGAATGAGTGAAAGTGCCGTGGACTTGCCTGCCCCCGATGGGCCGACAAGGGCCACGGTCAGGCCGGGAGCGGCCACGAAATCCAGCCCGTCCAGCCCCATGCGCCCATCGGGATAGCGAAAGGCCACCTGTTCGAAGCGCAGGTCGCCGCCGCCCGCGGGCAGGCTGATGGCATCGGGCGCCTGCGCCACCGCTACGGGCTCATCAATCACATCAAATACGCGCTGCAGCCCGCCCAGCCCTTCCTGCAGGGCAATGTTGAGCGTGCCGAGCGAGCGCAGCGGGCGGGCAGCGAGCAGCAGGGCTGCCACAAAGCCCGAAAAATCGCCCAGCGTGGCGCCCCCCTGCGTGGCCCGCCAGCCCGCAAAGCCCAGCACGGCGGCCACGGCAATACCGCCAAGCACCTCAAGCATCGGGTCCACGCGCGCACGCCCCCGGGCAATACGCAGCAGGCGGTCATGCAGGGTGTCGAGCACGCGGGCGGCGCGGCTTTCCTCCTCGGCTTCAAGGCGATAGACGCGGATGGTGCGCGACTGGCCAAAACTTTCGGCCAGCATGGCGCTGGTCTCGCCAATCTGTTCATGTACGCCGCCGGATTCCCGCCGCAGCCGCTTGCCCAGCCTGCGCACGGGCAGGGCCGCGATGGGGTAGAGCACGGCGGCGATCAGGCTGAGTTCCCAGTCCATGTACAGCATGGAGGCGATCAGCCCCACCACGGTCACCGCATCGCCCAGCGAATTCGTGGCGCGGATCATGGCCTCGCGAATCGAGACGGCATCGGTGGTGAAGCGCGCGGCGATCTGGGCGGGGGCCTCGGTTTCGATGCGCGAGATATCGGCATTGACCAGATGATGGAACATGCGCCCCTGCAGGCCCCGGATCACCAGCAGCACCAGTGACTGCACCGCAATTGCCTGCCCGTATTGCGAGATGGCCTTGGCCACCGTAATCACCACCACCAGAATGGGCACCTGATACAGGATGCGGGGGTCATGATCGGCAAACATGTCGAGCGCGCGCTGGATCACCAGCGGGTAGAGCGCGCTGAATATGGCCATGAACGCCGTCAGCACCATGACGGTCATGATACGCAGCTTGTGGCAGGCCAGTTCATCGCGCCACAGTCGCCGCATGAGGCGACGTGACGGCGCGGCTGCATCAGGCGCCGCCGCACGATCCGGCGCAGTCAGTTTTATAGCGTTCATCAATCGGCCTATAGCCGCAAGCCAGCGCAAAACAAAGCGCTGCGACATACGGTTACAAATTATGTCGCGCGCGTGGCACCTTCACCCAGCACGACGCGCAGGCGCGCGATGCAGGCTGCATGGTCCGGCGCACAGCCCTTTTCCAGCCACCACTGCCGCACCTTCCCCAGCACCTGCCCCACCACGGCGCCGGGTGGGCAGCCTGCGCTCACCACGTCGCTCCCGCTGAGCGGAAAAACCGGCGGCTGCGTATGCGCAAGCTGGTGGCGCAGGGCATCCCACCCGGCATCGGGGTGGCCCGGCACGTCCGCCTGCCGCAGCCATGCGCGCCACAGCAGGTCGCGCGGGGCATGGTCAGCCAGCAGGCGCAGGATGGCCGCGCCATCAAGGTCAGGGCACGGCACCGGCTCGCCGCGCGCATGGGCCAGCGCGCCCGTTTCCGCGCGCGACAGCTTCAGCCGCCGCGCCACCGCACGCGCGTCGCCCGCAACCAGCGCCGCCAGTCGCAACACCGGCTCATCCGGCGCGCCGCAGGCCAGCAGGCGCTCAAGGCGGGGAATATCGCAGCCCTCGGGCAGGACATGGGCCAGCACGCCGCAATCGTGCATCTGCCGTAGCGTGCGCACCACCTCCGGCCCGGTCAGGATGCGCCGCAGCTCCGACCAGATCCGCTCGACCGAGAGGCGGTCGATCAGGCCAGCGAGATCGGTCATGGCGGCAATCGCCTGCGGGTCAGGCTGGCCGCGGCCATACCGGGCCTGAAAGCGGAAGAAGCGCAGGATCCGCAGCGCGTCCTCGGTAATGCGCAGGCGGGCATCGCCCACAAAACGCACACGGCCTGCCGCAAGGTCGGCCTGACCGCCAAAATAATCATGCACCACGCCCGCGCTGTCGCACGACATGGCGTTGATGGTGAAATCACGCCTTGCCGCATCCTCGCGCCAGTCCTGCGTCCAGGCCACGGTGGCGTGGCGGCCATCGGTTTCCTCATCGCGCCGCAGGGTCGTGATCTCGAAGGGGCGGCGGTCGATGATGGCGGTGACCGTGCCATGCGCAAGCCCGGTGGGCACCACCTTCATGCCCGCAGCCTTCAGCTTCGCCATCACCCTGTCGGGCGGCTCGGCGCAGGCCAGGTCGATATCGGCCACCGCCTGCCCGCGCAGCAGGTCACGCACGGCGCCGCCCACCAGCCTTGCATCGGGGATGATGGTCCAGATCCGGCCAAGCTGTTCCAGCGCCCCGGGCATGGCGTGGGCCAGCGTGGCAAGCGGGCTGCTCACGAAGCGGCCTCCATGGCGGAAAGCGGGAAGAACACATTCTGGCTCCACACGCCAAGGCAGGGCACGCCCTGATGGTACCCCTCCACCGCAAGGGCGGCGAGTTCGTAATAAACCGGCCGGGCAATGCGGGCTTCGATCGGCAGCGCGCCATCGCCATCGCGCACATGCAGGTAGGGCACCGGGCCGGTGCCGCAGCCTTCGCACGGCACGTTCCAGTCACATCGAATCGGGTGGTCCGGGCCTGCGCAGATCACCTGATCGACATTGGTGCGGAACGAGAGCACCTGCCCCCGCCCGCAGCCGTGCCATTCAAGGTGGTTGGCCACGAACGGGGCGTCCTCCACCTCGATCGTGCCCTGCTCCACCGGCGTCTGGAGCCTGAAGCCGCCCTGCGCGTCGCGCCGCAGGGTCGAGGCGAAGAGGCAGACCATCGGCTTGCGGCGGATGGGGGAGCCACGGTACAGCCACGTTCCGTCACGGCTGATGACAAACGGCAGCGCGCCGCATGTTCCCGCCTGCCCCGGCGCACGGGCTGGCGGGTTCTGTCCTGTCTCGAAATCGTCCATCAATTGCGTTAACCCGACACTATGGAAGCTGCTGGACTTGATATAGGGATCAACACCGGCTTGATGAAACCCCCGGACCTGTCAGACTGTTGGAATGATGACCATGGATGATACCTCACCCCTCCATGCGGCGCCGCAGGCGGGCATGACACCCCCCCCCTCCCTGACCGGCGAGCAGATCGCGGCGCGGGCCGAGAGCATGGGTGCGCGCCTGCGGGCCGCGCGGGCCGAAATCGGGCGCGTCATACTGGGGCAGGACCGGGTGATCGACCTGGTGCTGACCACCATCGTGGCGGGCGGACACGCGCTTTTAGTGGGCGCGCCGGGCCTGGGCAAGACGCTGCTGGTCACAACGCTGGGTCACGTAATGGGCATGGACGCACGCCGCGTGCAGTTCACGCCCGACCTCATGCCCGCCGATATTCTGGGCAGCGAAATCCTTGATGAGGACGAGGCCGGCCGCCGCAGCTTCCGCTTCGTGGCGGGGCCGGTCTTCTGCCAGCTGCTCATGGCGGACGAGATCAACCGCGCAAGCCCGCGCACGCAGTCGGCACTCCTGCAGGCCATGCAGGAGCGCGAGGTGGCCATTGCGGGCACCAACCACCCGCTGCCCCGCCCCTTCCATGTGCTGGCAACCCAGAACCCCATCGAGCAGGAAGGCACCTATCCCCTGCCCGAAGCGCAGCTTGACCGCTTCCTGATGCAGGTGACGCTCGACTTCCCCACGGCCGAGGCCGAGCGCGCCATGCTGCTGGCCACCACCGGCACCACCACCGCCACCGCCAGCCCCGTGCTCACGGCGGCCGACGTGATCGAGGCGCAGGCGCTCGTGCGCGCCCTGCCGGTGGGCGAGCAGGTGGTCGATGCAATCGTGCGCCTTGTGCGCGCGGCCCGGCCAGAAACCAGCGATGACCCCACCATCCGCGAGGCAGTGGCTTGGGGTCCCGGCCCGCGCGCCGCACAGGCGCTGATGCTGGCCACCCGCGCACGCGCCCTGCTTGATGGCAGGCTTTCCCCCACCATCGAGGACGTTGTGGCGCTGGCCCACCCCATCCTGGCCCACCGCATGGCGCTGTCCTTTACCGCGCGGGCGGAAAACCTGCGCCTGTCCACGCTGATCGATACGCTGGCCGGACGGATCGGCTGACATTGGCTGCCTTTCCCTCCTTCCTGTCGCGGCTGATCCCGAACGCCGCCCGCGCGCCCGGCGCGTCACGCCCCGCACAGGCGGCGGGGACTGGATTCCTGCCGCGCAATGCCATCACCGCCACCGCGCTGGCCGATGACCTGGCAGGCAGGCTGCCCGCCCTGCTGGTGGCCGCCGAGCGCATTGCCCATGCCGTGGGCCAGGGCAGCCATGCACGCCGCAGGGCGGGCCAGGGCGACGAATTCTGGCAATACCGCCCCGCCACACAGGGCGAGGCGGCCAGCGCCATTGACTGGCGGCAGTCGGCACGGGGCGACCGGGCCTTCGTGCGCGAGCGCGAAGCCCAGACTCCCCACACCATATGCATCTGGTGCGATAATAGCGCCTCCATGCGCTGGCATTCAGAGCAGGGCCTGCCGCCCAAGGCCGAGCGGGCCTTCGTGCTGGCGCTGGCCAGTGCGGCCATGCTGCTACGGCAGGGCGAGCAGATCCGCCTGCTGGCCACCAACCCCACAACCCCGCCGCTGCGCCTGCATGGCCATCGCGCGCTGGAACAGATGGCCCATGCCCTGCTGGCGGCCCTGCGCCACGCGCCCGATACGCCAGACCTGCCACTGACCGCCGCCATCCCCGCCCGCAGTCGCGTGCTGCTGTTTGGTGACGGGCTGTACCCGCCCGCGCAACTGGAGGCCTTCCTGCGCCAGCTTGCCACGCGTCAGGCCACCGCCACGCTGGTGGAGACCCTTGACCCGGCGGAGACCACCCTGCCCTATTCCGGCCCCACCCGCTTTACCGGCGTGGAGGATGACACGGCCCGCCTGCTTTATGGCAGCCCCACGCTGCAACAGGATTATGCCGTGATCTGGCAGCGCCATCAGGCGCAGTTGCGCGCGCTGTGCACGGCCGCAGGCAGCCCGCCCGTAGTACACATGACCGACCAGCCGTCGCTTACGGCGCTGATGGCGCTACACACCGTGCTTGCGGCGGGAGGACGGCCATGATCCTGCTGGCACCCTGGATGCTGCTTGGCCTGCTGGCCCTGCCTCTTGTGTGGTGGCTGCTGCATGCCCGCCCACCCGCGCCACGCACGCAGTCCTTCCCGCCCATGCGGCTGCTGGGCGCCCTCACGGCCCCGCCGCCTGATGCGACCTCCGCCCCGCTGTGGCGCGTGCTGCTGCGCTGTCTGGCCGTGCTGGGGCTGGTGCTGGGGCTGGCGCAGCCGGTCTTTCCGCGTGGCCAGGGCGGCCTGCCCGATGCCGACTGCCTGATCGTGCTTGATAATGGCTGGGCCGCGGCGGGCACGTGGTCGCAGCGCATCCACGCGCTTGATGGCCTGCTCGATCACCTTGCCCGCACGGGCCACACCGCCCGCCTGCTGCTCACTGCCCGCAATGATGCGCTTGATCCCATCACGGTCCAGCCCGCCGTGCAGGCCGACCTGCTACGCAGTCAGATCGACCCGATGCTGCCCCGCGCATGGGCCGCCGACCGTATCGCGGCCACCCATGCGCTCAAGGCCCTTGCAGACCAGAACTGGCGCGGGCCGGTGGTTTACATTGCCGACGGACTGGCGACGGGGGGCGACGCAGATTTTGCAGCCGCCCTGGCTAGCATTGGCCCCGTGCATGACATGCAGGTGCCGCAATCCGATATCATGCTGCTGGCGCCGCCTGCCAGCGGTCAGGGCAATCTGGCCACACGGCTGCGCACCGTGCCGCGCGACCATCCGCGCACCGGCCAGCTCCGCCTTGAAACCGCGACCGGCGGCACGCTCGGCCTGCTGCCGGTCAACCTGCCCGCAGGCGCCGACCACGCCGATCTTGCCCCCGACCTGCCCGCCGAACTGCGCAACAAGGTCGATCACCTCGCCCTTGATGGCATGGGGGGGCCTGCTGGCATCCGCCTGCTGGACGAGCGCGAGCGCCAGCGCCCGGTGGGGCTGATCGCAACCGGCAGTTCCGACACGCCGCTGATGGGCAGCCTGTTCTACCTGCGGCGCGCGCTGCAACCCACAGCCGAACTGCGTGAGGGCGACCTCGATACGCTGCTCGCGCGCCCGCTTTCGGTCATCATCGCGCCCGACGGCACATTGGGCAGCCCTGACAGCCGCAAGAAAGTCGCGGCATGGGTGCGCGCGGGCGGCACGCTGATCCGTTTTGCCGGCCCGCTGCTCATTCAGGGGGCGGATGCCACGAATGGCGGGAGCGACACGCCACAGCCGCAGGCCGACCCGCTTGTGCCCGTGCCGCTGATGGATGGCGCCCGCGTGCTTGGCGGCGCGATGTCATGGAGCAGGCCTGAACATCTCGCTCCCTTCCCCGCCACATCGCCATTCCATGATCTGGACATCCCGGCCGATGTCACGGTATCGCGGCAGGTGCTGGCCCAGCCTTCCACCGATCTCGACAGCCATAGCTGGGCGCGGCTCGATGATGGCACGCCGCTGGTCACCCACGCAGCACTGGGCGCGGGGCAGGTCGTGCTGTTCCATGTGACCAGCACGGCGGAATGGTCGAACCTGCCGCTGTCGGGGCTGTTCGTGGGCATGCTCCAGCACCTGATCGATCAGGCCTCGGGCATCGAAACACCCGCTGGCGCCACGCTGCTCGCCCCCTATATGGCGCTTGATGGCGATGGCACGCTGGTCGCACCCCCCGCGGGCGCGCAGGCGCTGCGGGCCGATGCGTTTGGCCACACCGCCCCCGGCCCCGAACACCCGCCGGGGCTGTATGGCCCGCGCAGCAGCCGCCGCGCGCTCAATATGGGCGATGACCCGGCAGCCCTTGCAGCCCAGGCCCCCATCGGCACCGTATCCGACCTGCGCGGGCAGGTGGCTGACCTGTCCATCGGGCCGGTGCTGCTCGTGCTCGCCGCCGTGCTGCTGCTGGCCGACGGGCTGGTCAGCATCCTGCAGCGCGGGCAGCCATGGCGCGGGCGCGGGCTTGCGGCTCTTGTTCTGTGCTGCGGCATGGGCATGGCCAGCGCCGCGGCACAGGGCGCCGACATACCGCCCGACGTGCCGCGTGCCGCGCTCGAAACCCGGCTGGCCTATATCGTGACCGGCCACCCCGAGATTGATGACGTGTCGAAAGAAGGGCTTCAGGGCCTGTCGGACTACGTCAACGCCCGCACCTCCGCCGTGCTGGGCCACCCCGATGGCGTGACGCCGGAACGTGATGACCTGTCCTATTACCCGCTCATCTACTGGCCGGTTACGCCTGATGCCCTCACCAGCCCGGCCCGCACGACAGCGCTGAACACCTATATGCGCCACGGCGGCATCCTGCTGATCGACACGCAGGGCCAGGACCCGGCCACGGCACCCGAAAACGCCAGCAGCTATACCGGCTCGGCACCCGGCACGGCGGCAGCACTGAAGCGCATGACGGCGGGGCTGGACATTCCGCCGCTCGCCCAGCTCGACAGCCATCATGTGCTCTCGCACACCTTCTACCTTCTGCATGATTTTCCCGGCCGGTACGATGGCATGCCCGTCTGGGTGGCGCAGGAGGGTGACAGCACGAATGACGGGGTGAGCCCGGTCATTATCGGCAGCAATGACTGGGCACATGCCTGGGCGGTGGATGAAGCAGGCAACACGCCCTACGCCCCCGTGCCCGACGGGGCGGAACAGCGCGTCACGGCCTACCGTTTTGGCGTGAATGCCGTGATCTATGCCCTGATCGGCAACTACAAGGCGGACCAGGTGCATGTGCCTGCGCTGCTCAAACGGCTTGGGGAGTAAGCGGCATGCCTGATCTGTCGCGCCACATGATGGCGCTCAGCCCGCTTGTGCCGCCGTGGTGCATCAACCTGCTGGTGGCCGCCTGCGCAGCCCTTGCCCTGTGGGGCCTTGCCCGCCGCGTGCGCGGCAGCATGTGGCGGCTGCTGGCCGGGCTGGGGGTGGCCCTGTGGCTGTACAACCCCCAGCGCATTACCGAGACATGGCACCCCCTGCCTGAAACAGCACTTGTGGTGGTGGACCAGTCGGCCTCGATGAACGAGCGCAACCGGGGCGAGATGGCGCGCAACACGGCAGCGCGCGTGCAGGCCGCCATGAACCGCGTGCCCGGCCTCGTGCCGCGCATCGTGACCGTGCGCGAGGCGCAGCATGGCGGCACGCGGCTGTTTGCAGCATTGCAGCAGGCGGCGGCTGACATTCCCCCCTCCCGCCTGGCGGGGGCCGTGCTGATTACCGATGGCGAGGACCATGACGTGCCCGCCGCCGTGCCCGACACGCTCAACCCCGATGATGGCCATGGCCACCGCACCCTTCTGCCGCTGCACGTACTGCTGACCGGCAAGGGCGAGGAAACCGACCGCCACCTGCGCGTGCTTCAGGCCCCGCCCTTTGCCATCGTGGGCAAGGACGTGACCATCCGCGTGCAGATTGATGACCAGGGCGCGCCCCCTCAGCCGGGGGCGGCCACGCAGCTTACGCTCACGCAGGGCGATGGCGCGACCTTTACCCGCCCGGTAAAAATTGGCGAGCCGCAGGACATTACCCTGCCTGTCACCCATCCGGGCGAGATGCTGATCGGCCTGTCAGCGCCCGAACTGCCCGGCGAGGTCTCGACGCGCAACAACCATGATGTCATCCGCATCAACGGCGTGCGCGACCGGCTGCGCGTGCTGCTGGTATCCGGCACGCCCAACCAGGGCGAGCGCGTGTGGCGGCGGCTGCTCAAGGCCGACCCTTCGGTTGATCTCGTGCACTTCACCATTTTGCGGCCGCCCGACCGCGATGATGGCACGCCGCTTTCGGACCTGGCGCTGATCGCCTTCCCGGTCAATGAACTGTTCCAGCAGAAGGTGGGGCAATTCGATCTCATCATTCTCGACGGGTTTGAAAACCGTGGCATCCTGCCCGAGGCCTATCTGCGCAACATCGTCAACCACATCCGTGAAGGCGGTGGGCTGCTGCTGATTGGCGGGCCGGAATTCCTCACCGCCGGTTCGCTGCAGGATACGCCACTTTCCGATATCCTGCCCGCGCACGTAACCACGGGCGATGGCATGGCCATCCAGCGCTTCAGGCCAGACCTGACCGAAACCGGCATGCGCCACCCGGTCACCTCCGGCCTGCCGGGCGCGCCCGAGCATGCAGGGGCCAGGCCGGGCTGGGGGCCGTGGTATCGCAGCCTGCGCAGCGATTCCGCCCGGGGCGAGGTGCTGATGACCGGCCCCGAACACCAGCCCCTGCTGGTGCTCGACCATGCGGACAAGGGGCGCGTGGCCTTCCTGATGTCTGACCAGGCATGGCTGTGGTCGCATGGGGAGGGTGGCGGCGGCCCGCAGTCCGAACTGCTGCGCCGCATCTCGCACTGGCTGATGAAAGAGCCGGAACTCGAGGAAAACCAGCTTGAGGCCAGCATTACGGCAGGGCAGATGACCATCACCCGCCGCTCGGTCACGACCGGGCCCGCGCCGGTGGTGCATGTCACGGCGCCTGATGGCAAGAGCCAGCAGGTCACACTCGAGCCTGCGGGCAATACCGGCCTCGCCCGCGCCCGCCTGCCCGCAACGCAGGAAGGCATATGGACCGTGCGCGATGATGCCGGGCATGAAGCCTTCGCCGCCCCGCGCGTGGAAGACCCGCTGGAATTTGCCGACCTGCGGGCCACGGCCTCCGTGCTTGGCCCCATGGCAGCAGCAACCGGCGGCGGCGTGCACTGGCTTGGCGCGGACGCGCAGACCCCTTCCATGCCGGAGATGGTGATGACAGAGGGCGGCCACGCTTCATCAGCCAGCCGCTTTGCCTTCCCGGCCCGCAATGCGCACAGCATATCGGGGCAACAGGCCAATGCCGTGCTCCCGGCCTGGGTCATGGGGCTGTTCGTGCTGCTGATGGTGTTCATGGCATGGTGGCGGGAGAGCCGCCCCTGAGTATGGCAATGCCCTGGAAAAAAGCATCGTCACAACCACCTTCATGATGGCAGGCTGTTGAGCGGACTGGCTTTTCAGGCAGCGGTGGCGGGAAAGTGGATTAATCGTCGCATCCACCACGATTTTGCGGTAATCAGCAGAACCGGCAGGCAGCGCAGGGCTGTTGCGCGGCTGGCTGAACGCTCACTCTCGGGACAGGACATGATTTCCAGATCCGGTATATATCTTCTTGTTGCCGCCCTGTTCGCGGGCCTTCCTGCCATGTGCATGCCATTGCATGTGGCACATGCGCAGGATGCCGAAGATGCTGAAGCCGAGGCTGACGCCGCCGAGGCCGCCAAGAAGGCCGAGGCCCGCCGCGCGGCCAAGGCCGCAGCCCCGCCAGCGGCGCTGCCTGGCGCTGAATCGCGCGAGGAAGAGCACGGCCACGCCAATTCCGACATGAACCCGACCAATGCGCTGTTCGATGCCATCAACCGTGGCAGCCTTGGCGCGGCGAAGGAAGCGCTGAACCGCGGTGCTGACATGACGGCCCAGAACCAGCTTGGCCAGACGCCGCTTGATATGGCCATCGACCTGAACCGTAACGACATTACCTTCCTGCTGCTGTCGATGCGCACCTTCTCGGACGCGGACCCGCATTTCGCCTCCAACAACCTTGAAAGCGGCGCGGACGACACCCCGCCGCTGACCATGCCCAAACATGCCTCGACCACCGCCTCGCCCGACCGGCGCTATGATGCCTCGGGCGGCCATGCCGACCCGTCGATCGGGTTTCTGGGCTTTGGCGGCAGCTAAACCCCTCGGCACTGACAGAAATACGGGCACATCAGGGGCTGCTTTTTAAAGTACGGCAGCCTTTCCAGAGCTTTTTGAAAAAAGCTTCACCAGAAACATCTTTATTCAGGGCACCTTGTTCAGGCTGGCCTCAAGAGTGGTGATTTCGTGCCAGATCTCATCGGCCGTGCGCTGTGGCGGGCGGCGGGTGTTGGTCAGCACGACGAATTCCAGCGTCATGGGGCGTGCGGAATAGCGCTGGCGGCTGACGCGATAGCGCTTGTAGGGGCGGGTAAAGACCTGCACCGCGCCGCGCTCGCAATTGGCCCGCAGCATGTCTTTGAGCGCAATGAAGCCATCGGTGCTGTAACTCGTGGCGATCCAGCGCGTATCAAGCACCGAGAGCAGGTGCCGGTAGGCCGCAAGCGCCTGCCTGCGGTGGTTGTAGGGGCTGCGGCGCTCGGTGCGCCAGTCCTGGCGTATGGCCGCCTTGTCGCGCCCGGTAATCTTTGGCGCGACGGGCGGACTGTCCCACAGGGCAATGGTGTTGAGCACGTGGTAATTGGCGCCATAGGGGTGCTGATTGTAGGGTGGATCGATATAGGCGATGGCCGCTTCCCCCACCTCCCCCGCCAGGCTGGCGGCCAGGGCATGGGCATCCATGCGCAGCACCCTGTGCTCATGCCCGTTATCAATAAAACCCGCCGGGCGGAGCATGAGGTCGGCGGCGATGCGGTACAGCGCCGTGCCCGTGCGCCCGCCCCAGCCGCGATGAAACCCCTTGAACAGCCCGCTGGTATTGCTGTTGTAGCTGGCGCTGTACAGCAGCGGGGCCAGCAGGCAGGCCTTCTGTCCGGCATCAAGCAGGCCATCGTGTTCCCACTGCGCAACCTGCGTGCGGATGGCGTCAATGCGCATGCCGTTCTTGCGCATGTAGAACATCCGGTCGCGCGCGGTGTCATAATGCACGTCATCATCAGGGCACAGGTGGCGGGTGATCCAGCCCTCAAGGGGCGGCAGGGCGTTGAGTTCCGCCATGACCTGTTCATAACTGCGCCCGCCATGAAAGACCGGCGCGCGCGACTGGGCCACATGGCAGCGGTTGATCTGCTCGCTATAGGGCTCCCAGTCATTGCACAGCACGCGAAAGCCAAGCTGCTTGGCCAGCCTTGATACCACGCCGGTGCCTGCAAACAGGTCGATGAAGTCCGTGCGGGGTGGCGCCTCGCCCGTGGCCGCGATGGCCTGCGCGATCAGGCCGAGCAGCTTTCGCTTGTTGCCGATATAGGGAATGAGCTGGCTGAACAGGTAATCCTCGGTCAGCAGCGCGGCATGGCGGGCCGGGCTCCATTCCATGCTGGGCAGGCCATGCGGCCCGTCAGGATCGGGGCACCGGTTCATGCCACCCTGCCTTCCCCCGCCATCAGGACGCGACGGCTGCCTGCTCCGCCCGGATCTCGCTGCGCAGCGTATCGAGTTGCACCAGTTCACCTTCGTGCTCGAAATACCAGAACGTCCAGCCATTGCACGAGGGCGCGTTGGTCAGTGTCGCCCCCATCTTGTGAATGGAGCCCCGGTGCCGCCCGCTGACCAGCGTGCCATCGGGCGAGACGGTGGCGCGCACGCGCTTCTGCCGGTCCATGAGCACGGTGCCCGCAGGCACCATGCCGCGCTCGACCAGCACGCCAAAGGGCACGCGTGGGCTTTCGCGCCGGGCGGGCGTGGTCAGCACGCTGTCCAGCGGCACGGGTTTTTCGCGCCGGGCGCGGCCAATCGCGGCCTCGGCATAGTCCGGGTGGCGCTCGATGCCAATAAAGCGGCGGCGCAGCCTGCGCGCCATGGCCGTGGTGGTGCCGGTGCCGGTAAAGGGGTCGAGCACCACGTCATCTACATTGGTCGAGGCCACGAGCACGCGGTGCAGCAGGCTTTCGGGCTTCTGGGTGGGGTGCAGCTTCAGGCCATGTTCGTTGCGCAGCCGCTCGCCGCCGGTGCAGAGCGGCAGGTACCAGTCCGAGCGCATCTGCACATCGTCATTGAGCGCCTTCATGGCCTGGTAGTTGAAGCGGTAGCGGCTGTCTGGCCCACGCGCCGCCCAGATCAGCGTTTCATGCGCGTTGGTGAAGCGCCGCCCACGGAAGTTGGGCATGGGGTTGGACTTGCGCCAGATCACGTCATTAAGAATCCAGAACCCCAGATCCTGCAAAATCGCCCCGATGCGGAAGATGTTGTGATACGAGCCGATGACCCAGATCGTGCCATCCTTGCGCAGCACGCGCCGCGCCTCGGTCAGCCAGGCGCGGGTGAATTCGTCATAGGCCCGCAGGTCGGCGAATTTGTCCCAGTCATCATCCACGCCATCAACCACGCTGTCATCCGGGCGACGCAGCTCGCCCTTGAGCTGGAGGTTGTATGGCGGATCGGCGAACACGCAGTCGATCGACCCTGCGGGCAGGGTCTGCATCATCTCGACACAGTCGCCACGCAGCACCTGGTCAAGGGGCAATTCCATCATTACCGCACCGCTCATGAATTGTTCAGCATGATGGCTGCTCCGCGCTTGAATGTAAGGAAGAAGGACCGGAAGCCTGCATGATGCGGCGCACCGTGCCGAATGCCGCCCGGTGGTGGGGGCTGACGCCGTGGGCCATCAGGCCCGCGCGATGGATGGGCGTGCCGTAACCGGCATTGCGCTCCCAGCCATAGGCGGGCCAGCGCCGGGCCAGGCGCTCCATGGCCCGGTCGCGCACGACCTTGGCCACGACCGAGGCCGCGGCAATGGACAGGCTGATCGCATCGCCGCCCACGACGCATTGCGCCGGGCACCCGAAATCGGGCGCGGCGTTACCATCAACCAGAACCAGTTCGGGCCATTGCGGCAGGCGACCGACAGCGCGCTGCATGGCGATCCATGACGCGCGCAGGATGTTGTGCTGTTCGATTTCGGCCACGGAGGCCGCGCCCACCCCGATCAGGACATCAGGGGTGTCATGCAGCGTATCGTAAAGCTGCTGCCGGACCTTTGGCCTGAGCTTTTTTGAATCATCAAGCGTGTCGGCCAGGTTGCCTGGCACGCCCGAGAGGAACATGACCGCCGCTGCCACGACCGGACCCGCCAGCGGGCCGCGACCGACTTCATCGACACCGGCGACCCGTCCCCCATGGGCGTGCTCAAGCGTGTAATCCGGCATCCAGTCCTTCCCGTCATGGTGCGAATCGGGGTTCAGGCCCGATTCGCACCAGATTCATGTTCTGGAAGGATGGAAACCATTTTTATGCACGGTTGTGCAAGATGCTGTGGACTCATCGAGTCCCTTAAAATGAAAAAAAACGACTCGACCCGCGATCAGCCCTTGCGACGGGGGATGAAAATCAGCCCCAGGATGGTGCCGAGCACCGCCGCGATACCGAGGGAAAACAGCGGGCGTTCGCGCACGAAAGTCACGGCGCGCTCGAGCTTGCCCTCGCTTTCATCATACAGATCGGCAAATTCCTGCCGCGCCATGCCCGAAAGCTGGTCGACCTTGCCTTCGGCCTGCATGCCCACATTGCCCGTAAGGCCGCCAGCGGCGTCCTTCAGGCGGCCAATGCCTTCATCGATCATGCCTTCGCCCTTGGTCTCGATGTTTTTTGCCTTGTCTTCCGACATCATTCACACTCCGTAATATCGCTGTTCTGTAGCGTGGACCCATAACGCCACGATGGCGCATACGGTTCCGTACCCCTTACTATCATGCATGATGATGCCGCCCTTGACGACAGCCCAAACCGAACGGCCCGCGCCCGGCGCCGACATGCCTCCTCTTTCGCCCCGGCGCAAAAGGCTTATGGCGCTGATCGTGTCGAGCCTGATGATGATGGAACAGATCGATGGCACGGCGCTGACCACGGCGCTGCCCGCCATGGCAACGGACTTCCATGTCGATATTCCCCAGACCAGCATCACGCTTACGGTCTACATGCTGGGGCTTGCGGCCCTGATCCCGGCCTCGGGCCGCATTGCCGAGCGGTTTGGCAACCGGGTCACGCTGCGCTGGGCCATCATCGTGTTCCTTGGCGGCTCGCTGCTTGGCGGGCTTGCGCCCAACCTGCCCGTGCTGGCGCTTGCGCGGCTGGTGCAGGGGCTGGGCGGGGCGATGATGGTGCCGGTGGGCCGGCTCGTGATCCTGCAGAACGTGCCCAAGTCGGAGCTGATGTCGGCCATGGCGTGGGTCATGCTCACCGCCACCATCGGGCCCATGGCCGGCCCGGTGCTGGGCGGCGTGCTGACCTCGCTGCTGTCATGGCGGTGGGTGTTCTACATCAACATCCCGCTCGGGCTGCTGGCCATCGGGCTGATCGGGCGGTTCATTCCGCAGGTGCGCAAGCCCCATCCCCCACCGTTTGACCTCAGGGGCAACGCGTGGTGCGCGCTGGGGCTGGCGGGGCTGATCTTCGGGCTGGAACTGCTGACCCATTCCGGCACGGCCCGCATCGTGGCCTGCGCCCTGCTCGTACTGCCGCCGGTGTGCAGCGTGGCGTATATCCGCCACGCGGGCCGGGTCGCGCATCCGGTGCTTGACCTGTCGCTGCTGCGGGTCAGCACCTTCCGCATCTCGGTCATGGCGGGGGCGTGCACGCGCATCGCCACCGGGGGCATCATCTTTCTCCTGCCCTCCCTGCTCCAGACCCGCTTTGGCGCGAGTGCCGCGCAGAGCGGGCTGATCACTTTCATCGCCCCCATGGGCGCGCTGGTCATGCGTTTTGCCGCACCCGCGCTGTACCGCGCCCGGGGCTACCGTGCCGTCATGTGCGCCAGCAGCCTCACCCTGCCCTGCGTGTGCCTGCTGCTGGCGCTGTACAACCCCGCCATGGGCACGGTCGTGCTGCTGGCGCTGCTGGCCGTGCATGGCATGGGGCAGACCACGGTCTATACCGGCTACAACACCATCGCCTATGCCGACATGCCGCCTGCGCGCATGGGGGCGGCGACAAGCCTCTATTCAACCGCCCAGCAGGTCATGCTCACGCTGGGCATATGCTTTGCGGCAGGCGCGCTGACCTCCGCGCGGCTGGTTCTGCCGCCATCGCTCCAGATGCGGGATTACCGCCTGACCTTTATCCTGTGCGGTATTGTCGCCACGATCGCGCTGCCCGTTCTGCTGCGGCTTTCACCCAGCGCGGGGGCGGCGGTGAGTGGTCATGACCACACCGCCGCACAAAAGAACCGGTTATGAAACATGGTCCGGTTTTGGCCCTTCCACCCGCTGCACAGAATGTTACATTCGATAACTTCTTCCATTCACGCGCCATGTTAATACTGGGCCATCCCAGGGTTGACCCTACGCTTTTTTCATAACGACCCGGTCATTCACACCGGTCCCCATCCGACAGCAAGCAGGCAGAACCCCGACCGCATGGATACGACGCCCCCCCCGCCCCGCACCACCGCCACACCCACGCCCCCGACCGACCGACCGCGCCGTGGGCGGCGCGTGCTCTACCTGGCGGGCGGGGCGCTGGCGGTCATCCTGGCGGTCGCGTTCCTGCGCCCCCATGGCGGCACCCAAAAGAAGCACGCCGCAGGCGGCGACCAGCCGGTAGCGGTCACCGCCGTAAGCAGGGGCGACATGCCCGTGGTGCTGACGGAACTCGGCACGGTGGTGCCCATCACCAACGTTACCGTGCAGTCGCGCATTGATGGCTACCTGATGCAGGTGCTCTTTACCGAGGGGCAGCACGTGCACAAGGGCGACCTGCTGGCCCTGATCGACACGCGCCCCTATGAGGTGCTGCTGGCACAGTACGAAGGCCAGCTGGCGCAGGACGTGGCCCAGCTCAGGGCCGCCCAGGTGGATAACGCCCGCTACCAGCGCCTGATCCAGCAGAACAGCGTTGCCGCCATGACGGCCAAGGACCAGCAGTACAAGGTCGAGCAGCTCGAAGGCACGGTCAAGGCCGACCAGGCCCTTGTCGATAACGAGAAGCTCCAGATCACCTACTGCCATATCGTGGCCCCCGTTGACGGGCGCGTGGGCATCCGCCAGGTCGATATGGGCAACTACATCACCGCGGGCCAGACCAATGGCCTCGTGATCCTGACGCAGATGCAGCCGATCTCGGTCATCTTCACCCTGCCCGAAAATGATATCGGCCCCGTCGCCACCCGCCTGCGCGAAGGCACGCCGCTCGAGGTCGATGCCTGGGACAGCGCCAACCTCAACAAGATCGCAACCGGCCAGGCCAGCGTGCTCGACAGCCAGATCGATACCTCGACCGGCACGGTGCGCATGCGCGCGATCTTCCCCAATTCGCAAGAAGAACTGTTCCCCAACCAGTTCGTCAACGCCCGCATGCTGGTCAGCACCGACCATGATGCCCTGCTCGTGCCCACCAATGCCCTGCAGAACGGCCCGAACGGCCAGTTCGTCTATATTGTCAAGGCGGACAGCACGGTCGAGGTGCGCAACGTCCAGACCGGCCATGCCAACAACACCATGACCGTGGTGACAGACGGCGTAAAGGAAGGCGAGCGCGTGGTGACCGATGGCGTGGACCACCTGCGTGATGGGGTAAAGGTAAGCATTCCCCAGCCTGACAGCCCCGCCGCCGTGCAGAAGGGCAAGGAATAGGGTGCGCGCCCGCCTGCCCGCCACCCTGCCTGACCTGCCCTGCGCGTTGCCGGAGATTACTGCGTGAATCCCTCCCGCCTTTTTATACACCGTCCGGTCGCGACCACGCTGCTCATGCTGGCCATCCTGCTGGCGGGGCTGCTGGGCTATCACTTCCTGCCCGTATCGGCCCTGCCGGAGGTGGAATACCCCACCATCACGGTGCAGACCTTCTACCCCGGCGCCAGCCCCGATGTGATGGCCACCTCCGTCACCGCCCCGCTTGAAACGCAGTTGGGCGAAATGTCGGGGCTGCAGCAGATGACATCACGCTCATCGGGTGGCTCGTCGGTCATTACCCTGCGCTTTGGCCTGACCATGACCATGGACATTGCCGAGCAGGAAGTGCAGGCCGCGATCAACCAGGCCAATTCCCTGCTGCCCACCGACCTGCCAGCCCCGCCGGTCTATGCCAAGGTCAACCCCGCCGATACGCCGGTCGTGACCCTTGGCATCTCGTCCAAGACGATGCCGCTGACGGAAGTGGAGGATTACGTCGATACCCGCCTGGCCGAAAAGATCAGCCAGATCTCGGGCGTGGGGCTTGTCACGCTTTCGGGCGGCAACCGCAAGGCGCTGCGGGTGCGCGTCAACATCCCCAAGCTGACCTCGTTCGGCATTGATCTCGATACGCTGCGCACCACCATTGGCAACGTGAACATCAACTCCCCCACCGGCACGTTCGATGGCCCCAAGCGCGCGACCACGCTGCGCATTGATGGCCAGATCACCGGGGTGCAGCAACTGCTTGACCAGGTCATCGCCTACCAGAACAACGGCCCCGTGCGCATCCGCGACGTGGCCAGCGTGGTGATCGGCCCCGAGAACACCGAGCTTGCCGCCTGGGCCAACCGCACGCCAGCCCTGGTCATGAACGTGCAGCGCCAGCCGGGCGCGAACGTGATCGCGGTGGTGGACAACATCAAATACGCCCTGCCCCGCCTGCAGGAATCCCTGCCGCCGGGCATCACCATCACCCCGCTGACCGACCGGACCACCACCATCCGCGCCTCGGTGGAGGATGTGGAGTTCGAGCTTGGTCTGGCGCTGGTGCTGGTTGTGGGCGTGATCTTCGTGTTCCTGCGCAACGTGCCCGCAACGCTGATCCCCAGCCTGTCGGTGCCGCTGTCGCTGGTGGGCACGCTGGCGGTGATGTACCTGTTCGGCTTCTCGCTCGACAACCTCTCGCTCATGTCGCTCACCATCGCCACGGGCTTCGTGGTGGATGACGCCATCGTCATGATCGAGAACATCGCCCGCTACATCGAAATGGGCGACACCCGCATGCAGGCCGCGCTGAAGGGCGCGGGCGAGATCGGGTTCACCATCATCTCTCTCACCGTATCGCTGATCGCGGTGCTGATCCCGCTGCTGTTCATGGGTGATGTGGTGGGCCGCCTGTTCCATGAATTCGCCATGACGCTGGCGGTCACCATCATCCTCTCCGCCGTGGTCTCGCTCACGCTGGTGCCCATGATGTGCGCCCGCCTGCTGCATGAACACGACACCAAACATGCCGAACCCGCGTGGTCGGCCGCCATCGAGCGCTGGACGGTCGCCACGATCGAGGGCTATGGCCGCGCGCTCGACGTCGTGCTGCGCCACCGCAGGCTGACGCTGGGCGTGTTTGGCGCGACACTGATGCTGACCGGCGTGCTGGCGGTAATCATTCCCAAGGGGTTCTTCCCCGTGCAGGACACGGGCGTGATCCAGGGCATATCGGTCATGGCGCAGTCCACCTCGTTCAGCGCCATGAAGCGCCACCAGCAGGAACTTGCCGACCGGATCCTGAGCGATAAGGACGTGGCCAGCCTGTCCTCCTTCGTGGGGGTGGATGGGCAGAACGTCACCCTCAACCAGGGGCGCTTCCTCATCAACCTCAAGCCGGTGGACAAGCGCTCGGCTACCGCGCAGCAGGTCGCGACCCGCCTGCGGGCGGAAACCGCCGACATACCGGGGGCTGAACTGTACGTGCAGCCGGTGCAGGATCTCTCGCTCGATACCTCGGTCGCCGCCACGCAGTACCAGTTCCTGCTTGAAAACCCCGACTACAGCCAGTTCACCACCTGGGTGCCGAAATTCATCGCCCGCCTGCAGCACGAAAAGGCGCTGTCGGATGTAACATCGGACCTGCAGGCGGCAGGGCTCGTGGCGCATGTCGATCTCGACCGCACCACGGGCGCGCGCTACTCGATCACGCCGCAGACCATCGACAACGTGCTGTATGACAGTTTTGGCCAGCGCCAGATCTCGACCATCTTCACCCAGTCCAACCAGTACCGCGTGATCCTTGAGGCCACGCCCTCCTTCCAGCAGGACATGAGCTCGCTGAGCCAGATCTACCTGCCGGGCATCAGCGGCAATGCGGGCGAGAGCACATCAGGCCCCACCCGCTCGCCCACGTCGGGGCTGGTGCCGCTCGCATCCGTCACCACGGTAACGCAGGATACCGCGCCGCTGCTGATCACGCATGTGGGGCAGTTCCCGGCCACCACCGTCTCGTTCAACGTCAGGCCCGGCTATGCGCTGGGGGATGCTACGGATGCGATCGAGCGCGCGGCGAAGGACATCCACCTGCCCTCGAGCTTCCAGACCTCGTTCCAGGGCACGGCGGCGGCCTTCCGCAGTTCGCTGTCAAACGAGGCGTGGCTGGTGCTCGCAGCGCTGGTGGCGGTCTATATCGTGCTGGGCATCCTGTATGAGAGCTTTGTTCACCCCATCACCATCCTGTCCACCCTGCCCTCGGCTGGCATCGGGGCGTTACTGGCGCTGTGGCTGACGGGATCGGGGCTGGATGTGATGGGCATCATCGGGCTGGTGCTGCTGATCGGCATTGTCAAGAAAAACGCCATCATGATGATCGACTTCGCGCTTGAGGCCGAACGGGTGGAGGGCATGACGCCGCTGCACTCCATCCGCCACGCCGCCCTGCTGCGCTTCCGCCCCATCCTCATGACCACGCTGGCCGCGATGCTGGGCGCGGTGCCGATGATGCTGGGCACCGGCACCGGCTCGGAACTGCGCCGCCCGCTGGGCATCGCCATCGTGGGCGGGCTTGCAGTGAGCCAGCTGCTCACGCTGTTCACCACCCCGGTCATCTACCTGCTCATGGACGGGATCAGCCAGAAGCTGGCCCGCCGCTTTGGCACAACGGATGAGGCCGACCCTGATGGTCAGCCCGGCCCGCAGGCTTCTGCATGAATCCGCTTGCCATCTTCGTGCGCAGGCCGGTCGCCACCGTATTGCTGACGGTGGCGCTGATCCTGGGCGGCGTGATCGGCTATACCACCCTGCCGGTGGCCGACATGCCCAATGTGGACTTTCCGGTCATACAGGTGCAGGCGCAGCAGCCCGGCGGCTCGCCCGAGGAAATTGCAAGTTCCGTGGCCGCCCCGCTCGAGCGGCATCTGGGCGCCATTGCGGACCTGACGGAAATGACCTCGCAGTCATCGGCCAATCAGGCGCGGATCACGCTGCAGTTCTCTCTTGACCGCGACATCAACGGCGCTGCCCGCGATGTTGAGGCCGCCCTTCAGGCCGCCCATGCCGACCTGCCTTCCTCGCTGCGGCAGAACCCGAGCTACTTCAAGGCCAACCCCAACGGCGCGCCGGTCATGATCCTGGCGCTGACCTCGCGCACGCGCACGCCGCCGCAGCTTTACGACCTGGCATCAAACGTGCTGCAGCAGCATCTTTCGCAGATTCAGGGCGTGGGCCAGGTCGAGATTGGCGGCAGTTCGCTGCCTGCCGTGCGGGTAGAGATGAACCCGCTGGCACTGTACAAATTCGGCATCGGGTTTGAAGATATCCGCGCGGCCCTCGCCTCGGCCAACGCACATACGCCCAAGGGCTTCATCGACCAGGGCGACAACCGCTTCGTGCTGTCCACCAATGACCAGGCGCATAACGCCCAGGCCTATCGCGACCTGATCGTGGCCTACCATGACAACCGGCCCGTGCGGCTTGAAGACGTAGCCTACGTGCATGACAGCGTGGAGGATGTGCGCAACGCGGGCTACGTGGATGGCAAGTCCGGCGTGCTGGCCATCATCTTCGCGCAGGCCGGGGCCAACATCATCAACACCAATGACCAGATCCGCGCGCAGTTGCCCATGCTGCGCGCCGCCCTGCCCGCGGATGTGGACCTTGGCAACTTCATGGACCGCTCCACCACCATCCGCGCGGCCCTGGCCGATACGCAGTTCACGCTGGTGCTGTCGGTCGTGCTGGTGGTGCTGGTGGTGCTTCTGTTCCTGCGCTCGCCGCGCATCACCATCATTCCCGCCATTGTCGTGCCCACCTCCATCATCACCACCTTTGGCGCGATGAAGCTGATGGGGTATTCGATCGACAATCTCTCGCTCATGGCGCTGACCATTTCCACCGGCTTCGTGGTGGATGACGCCATCGTGGTGGTGGAGAACATCAGCCGCCACATGGAGGCGGGCATGGACCGGCTGCAGGCCACCCTGCTCGGCACGCGCGAGGTGGCGTTCACGGTGCTGTCGATTACGGTGTCGCTGATTGCGGTGTTCCTGCCCATCCTGCTGCTCAGCGGGGTGGCGGGGCGGCTGTTCCATGAATTCGCCATGACGATGTCGCTCACCATCGTCATTTCCATGGTGCTGTCGCTCTCGCTCACCCCCATGATGACCTCGCGCCTGCTCAGGCAGTATGAAAAACCCACCACGGGCAAGGGCATGTTCGGGCGGCTCGGGCTGTGGCTGGAAGCCGGGCTGAACGCCGCCCAGCAGGGCTATGCCCACTCGCTGGAATGGGCGATCACGCACCGGCGCATCACCATCCTGTCGCTGCCTGTCACCATTGCCATCATGGTCGGGCTGTTCATCAAGATGCCCAAGAGCCTGTTCCCTGAATCGGATACCGGGATGCTGATGGGCCACCTGATGGGGGATCAGTCGATTTCGTTCCATGCCATGCAGGCGCAGGTCCATACCGTGCAGTCCGCCATCATCGCGGATCGGGACGTGGCGCATGTCATGGGCTTCATGGGCGGGCGCGGCAGTTCCAACCAGGCCAACATGTTCGTCACCCTCAAGGACAAGTCGGAGCGCAACGACACCCCCGCCCAGACCATTGCCCGCATCTCGCACCGGCTGCGCAACATGGTGGGGGCGACGTTCTATGCCTCGGCGCCGGGGCAGTTGCGCATTGGCGGGCGGCAGAGCAATGCGGCCTACCAGTATTCGCTGCATTCCGATTCCTCGAAGGATCTGTACAAATGGACGCCGCTTCTGGTCTCGGCGCTGCAGAAGCATCATGAACTGTCCGATATTTCATCGGACGTGCTTCAGGGCGGCTCGGCGCTTGACGTGCAGATCGACCGCGATACCGCAAGCCGGCTCAACATCACGCCGCAGCTTGTGTCAAACACGCTCTATGATGCCTATGGCCAGCGTTCGGCCTCGGTCATCTATAATGCGCTGAACCAGTACCGCGTGGTGATGGAGGTCGAGCCCCGCTTCTGGGCGGACCCGACCACGCTCAAGCAGGTCTGGGTCAGTGTTGCGGGCGGCACGGCGGGCGGCGGCACGCAGTCCAACACCATCCGCGTCAAGGCCGATACCGGCAATACCGCCGCGCAGCTCAGTGCCCAGTCCTTCCGCAATCAGGTGGCCAACAAGCTGGCGGGCGGCAACAGCGCCTCGACCGGTTCGGCGGTTTCCACCAATTCGGAATCCATGGTGCCGCTCACGCTGGTCTCCACCCTCAAGCCCACCAAGACCGCGCTCAGCATTAATCATGACGGGCAGACGGTCTCGAGCACGGTCTCGTTCAACCTGAGCAATGGCGTCTCGCTCAGCCAGGCGGTGCAGATCATCAATGAGGAGATGGTGCGCCTGCACATGCCCGACAACATACAGGGCGCGTTTGCGGGCAATGCCGCGCAGTTCCAGAAATCGGTCAATAACGAGCCGCTGCTCATCCTCGCCGCCCTGGCGGCAGTGTACATGGTGCTGGGCATCCTGTATGAAAGCTACGTGCACCCGCTGACCATTCTCTCCACCCTGCCCTCAGCCGGGGTGGGCGCGCTGCTGGCGCTGCAGTTCTTTGGGGAGGCGTTCTCGCTGATTGCGATGATCGGGGTGATCCTGCTGATCGGCATCGTGAAAAAGAACGCCATCATGCTGGTTGATTTCGCCATCACCGCCGAGCGTGACGAAGGCCATACCGCGCTCGAGGCCATCCGCACCGCCTGCCTGCTGCGCTTCCGCCCGATCATGATGACCACGTTCGCAGCAGCCCTTGGCGCGCTGCCGCTCATCTTCGGTCATGGTTACGGCTCGGAGCTGCGCCGCCCGCTGGGCATCGCCATCGTGGGGGGGCTGCTCGTCAGCCAGGCGCTCACGCTTTATACCACGCCGGTTGTCTATCTCTATCTCGATCATATGGGGGTAGCCTGCCGCGACCGTTTCAACCGGCTGTATGGACGGCTGTCCCGACGCCATCGTCTTTCCCACCAGCAGGATTCCTGAACCGGATGACACGTCCCTCGCCATCCCCCATCCGCGCCAGCCATGTACCGGGCCGCCGCCTGCGCCTTGCCCTGGCCCTCGTGCCGTTCGCGGCGCTGGGCGGGTGCATGATCGGGCCGAAATACCATCGCCCCGCCGCCATTGTCTCGGCCCACTTCAAGGAATTGCGGCCCGAACCCGGTTGGGAAACCGCCAACCCCAAGCTTGCGGAACTGCCCAAGCATGACTGGTGGACAATCTATAACGACCCCGTGCTGAACGCGCTGGAGGCGCAGGTTGCGATCTCCAACCAGAACGTGAAGCAGTACGAGGCCAATTACCGTAACGCGCGCGCCATGATCGACAGCGTGCGGGCCCAGCTTTTTCCCACCATCAGCGGTAGCCTTGGCTTCAACCGCGCGGGGCATGGGGCGGGGTCGCTTTCCTCGAGCGGCAGCAATTACGCCAAGGAGGGCTCGACCTATAACACCTATAACATCGGCCCCAGCGCCAGCTGGGATCTCGACATCTGGGGCAAGATCCGCCGGCAGGTGCAGGAGCAGGTAACGGCGGCGCAGGCGAGTGCCGCCGACCTTGCCAACGCCACGCTGTCCTATCAGGCGCAGCTGGCCACGGCCTATTTCAACCTGCGCTATCAGGACAGCCTAACCGATCTTCTGCAACGCTATGTCCACTTCAATGAACAGGCGCTCCAGATCACCCAGAACCAGTTCGAGGCGGGCACGGCGGACCCGACCGCCGTGCTGCAGGCCCGCACCACGCTGGAGCAGAACCGGGCCTCGCTGGTGCAGGCGGGCATCAACCGCGCGCAGTATGAGCACGCCATTGCCGTCCTGGTGGGCAAGCCGCCCGCCGATGTCACGATCGCCCCGGCCGCACTGTCGCGCACCGTGCCGCCCATTCCGGTCAGCGTGCCGGCCGACCTGCTGCAACGCCGCCCCGACATTGCCGCCGCCGAGCGCACGATGGAGCAGTACAACGCCATGATCGGCGCGGACATGGCGGCCTTCTTCCCCGACATCACCATCAATGCCAGCTATTCACAAAGTGGCGGCGACCCCGTGACCTCGCTGATGCAGGCCATGAACCGGGTCTGGTCGCTTGGCGCCTCGGCCACCGAAGTGCTGTTTGAAGGCGGCTCGCGCACGGCCGCCGTGCATGAGGCCAACGCCCAGTATGACAGCGCGGTGGCCACCTACCGCCAGACCGTGCTGACGGCCCTGCAGAACACGGAAGATCAGCTCTCGAACCTGCGCATCCTGGCCGAGCAGGGCAGCCAGCAGCAGAAGGCGCTCGACCTGGCCAACCGCACGGTCGAGGTCTCGCTCAACCAGTACCAGGCCGGAACCGCGATCTACACCACCGTCATCACCAACGAGAATGCGGCCCTGAGCGATGCCGAGACGCTGCTTGGCATCCAGCAGCAGCGCATGGTCGATAGCGTGAGCCTGGTGCAGGCGCTTGGCGGCGGGTGGGATACCTCCCGCCTGCCCAGCAAGCACTCGCTGCAGAAAGACAACCCGCTCCTGCCCTCCTTCATCCAGAAGGACACTAACAAATAGGCATGAAAAAACCCCCTGCGCCCATGGCGACAGGGGGTTTTTCGTTAATAAGGGACGGTGGCTACCTGAATAGGGCGCTGGCCGTGAGCAGCGCGATCAGCAGCGTGATCACGAACAGCACGATCATGACAAAGAAGATAATCTTCGCCACGCCGGCCGAAGCCGCGGAAATGCCACTGAACCCGAACACACCGGCCACGAGTGAGACAATAAGAAAAAACAGTGCCAGTTTCAGCATGGCTTATTTCCTTGCAAATCAGTCATGCACCGTTCAACGCAGCAGCAACGCATATGTTGCCTCAGCCACGCCTGCGGCGCAGGAACGCGGTCACGATAAAGCCCAGAAAGGATGCACCGAGCAGCGCCACGAGCGGGCGGTCGGCGGTCACGTCACGCAGGCTGTCGCAGATCTCGCCCATGCCCTGCTGTGCTGCGCCTCCAGCACCCTGCATGCGGGCTGACAGCGGCATGCCGGAATCACCGACAAAACCATCCAGCCCATCCTGAAGGCGGCCAATGCCTTCCTCGAGATGCGCTTCAAGATTGGGGGGATTTGTCATGTTCTGTCTTCCCTATGCTTGCCAGGGGCGCAGACCCGACCGCCCTGCCCCCATGCCTTCATGCCTACCTGCGCCAGGCAGGGTGAGTGCCGAGACTTATCATATCTCCGATGCCTGCCAATAGGCGGCATCCGCGCCGGGGTCGGCTTCACCGGCGATGAGCCGCTTCATCCGCCCGGCCATGGCGCGCATGCCAGCACTTTCCTGCGCGCGCGGGCGCGGCCCCACCATGAAGTCACCCTTCACGCCTGCCGGGTGCCCCTGCAGGATGATGATCCGGTCAGCCAGCAGCAGGGCCTCGTCAAGGTCATGGGTCACGAACAGCACCGTGCCCTGCCTGCGGGCATGGATGTCGAGCAGTTCACGCTGCAGGCTGGCCCGCGTAATGGCATCGAGCGCGCCAAAGGGTTCATCCATCAGCAGCAGGTCGGGTTCGACCGTCAGCGCGCGCGCAACCCCCACGCGCTGGCGCTGCCCGCCCGAAAGCTGGCGTGGCCACCGCGCCGCCCTGTCGGCCAGCCCCACCAGTTCAAGGGCTGCCATGGCGCGGGCCTGCCGCTCGGCCCGGTTCAGCCCCAGCCCCTCAAGCCCGAGTTCAACATTGCGCCGCACGCTGCGCCACGGCATGAGCTTGGCATCCTGAAACACCATGGCGGCGGGCCGATGCGCCTGCGCAGGGCGCGATTGCAGCGTCACCTGCCCCTCGCTGGGCGGCACAAGCCCCATGATGACACGCAGCAGCGTGGACTTGCCCACGCCCGACGGGCCAAGCAGCGCCACGAATTCGCCTGCCCTGATTTCAAGATCGACATGGCGCAGGATGAAACTACGCCCGTGGTCGTGCGACAGGCCGATATTCTCCAGCCGCACCACGACGTCCGCAGTAGTGGCGGAGTCTGTCTCGCGTCTTGCCATCGTATTCATCCCTGCCAGCCCAGCAGCCTGCGCCGCACCAGCATGAACAGCATGTCGGTCACGGCATAAAGCAGCGCCATGGTGAGCATGTAGACCACAACCAGATCGGTCGCGAGCAGGCTTGAAGCCTGCATCATCCGGGCGCCAATGCCCGGCACGCCAAACAGTTCCGCCGCCACGACCGACATCCAGGCCTGACCGATGCCCGTGCGCAGCCCATCAAGCACGCCGGGGCTTGCGGCAGGCAGCACCACCGTGCGCAGCCGCGCCCAGAAGCCGCCATGGCCGAATGCGGCGGCGACTTCATACAGGTCCGGATCGATCGCGCGCACCGCGCCGTAGGCCGCGTAGAAATTGATCCAGAATACCGAGATGGCGATGATGAATGTCGCCCCTGCCGTGTCCAGCCCGAACCACAGAATGGCAAAAGGCACCCACGCCAGACCCGGAATGGGGCGCAGCACGCGCACGATGCCCGATAGCAGCCCATCAAGCACCGGCAACGCCCCACACAGCAGCCCCACCAGCGCGCCCGTGACCGAGCCTGCCACAAGGCCGGTCAGGTAATGGGTCAGGCTGTCGCGAATGGCCTGCACCCACGCCCCGCTGCGCACCTCATCGAGCCATGCCGGGCCAAGGCTGGAGGGGGCAGGCAGGAAACCGGACTGTATCCACCCCCCGCGCACCGCCCCTTCCCATACGCCAAACAGCACGACCAGCCCAGCCAGCCCGAGAGCGGGGCGCAGCAGGCGGGCGCGCGCCTGACTCATGGCCGGACCTGCCGATAGGTTTCAAGATCGAACAGGTCAGCTACCGGCTCCGCCTTGCGCAGCAGGCCGCTTTCAACCTCGAAATCCTGCAATTTGCCCACGGCCTCCATGATCCGACCGGGATCGGACACATAGCCGCCTGCCGAGGCCTTCAGCGCCTCGACGATAATCGCCTTGGGCAGCATGCCGCCGCCGAGCGCCTGCTGCACGTAAGGTGCCGCCTGCTCGGGGTCGGTGGCCAGAAGCTGCGTGGCCTTGACGAAGGCGCTGACAAACGCATTCTTCCACGCGGCCCGGTCAGGCGCATTTTCATTGACGATAGCCAGCACCGATCCCGGCTGGCCGGGCATGAGGTCATGACCCGAGGCCAGCACCCGTGTTGCAGGCAGGCGATGGCGGATGATGGTCAGCGCCGGTTCACGCAGGATGGCGCCATCGACCGCGCCAGCCAGAAAAGCCTGCTGGGCGGCATCGATATCAATGCCCACAATATCGGCAACCTGCGCCGGGTCGAGCCCGTTGCCCGCCTTCAGCCAGTAGCGCAGCAGCGTATCGGGCACGGAGCCCAGGGGCTGGGCGGCAATCTTGGGCTTGTGGCCAGCCTTGGCGGTAAAATCAGCCAGGCGCTGGCGCAGCGCATCAGGTGTTAGCGTTGCTGGCGGCTCGGGCAGGCCCGTGGCCAGATCCCCGCGCGCAACGACTTCGAGTTCCTCCGTCGCCGCACTGGCCACGACCTTGACATCCGCCCCATGCGCGCGGGCCTGCAACAGCGGCAGCACGCCCGCCACATAGGCATCGATCTTGCCCGATATCAGCGCCTGTATGGCCTGTGGCCCTGACTGAAAGCGCACAAGCTGCAGGTCCACCCCCACCTCATGCCCCCAGTTCGTGCCCTGCATGACAAACAACGGCGCCGAGCCGATTACGGGAATATAGCCCACCCGCACGGAGGCCGCCTGCACCGTGCCGCACAGCATCATCACGCTGGCCATGGCGTAAAGCCCGCACCGTAACAAATGCCCCCAAACCTTTGCTGCCATGTTTTACGCCCTATCCTGCCGCGCAGGCGAAACCCTGCTGGTAAGCGATTTTTTTTAAAACACCCGATTGGTAAAAAATGTCGCGTGCCGCCTGTTTTCAAAACGGACCACGCACTTCGAGGCTTTTTAAACAGACCCTAAGTGTATTAATCAATAATATACGCAATCCTGCCTGTATATCTATATAACGATGAAAACGCTTAATTAAGCCCAAGACACAAAAAAACCCGGCATAAAGCCGGGTTTTCTTGAAGGAACGAGGTTCCTCAGGCTGCCAGGTTTTCTTCCGTGGCGGCCTCGGGGCGCGGACCGCTGTCCTGGCCCTTGGCTGACACATCGCGGTCAACCAGTTCGATTACGGCCATGTCGGCCGCATCGCCATGGCGCATGCCCGCACGCAGCACGCGGGTGTAGCCACCCGAACGCGCCTTGTAGCGGTCAGCCACGGCAGCAAACAGCTTGGACACGATCTTGTCGTCACGCAGCTGGGCGAAAGCCTGGCGGCGGGCATGCAGATCGCCGCGCTTGCCAAGGGTGATCAGCTTTTCCACAACCGGGCGAAGTTCCTTCGCCTTGGGCAGCGTGGTGGTGATCTGTTCGTGCTTGATCAGGGCGACAGCCATGTTGCGAAACATGGCCTGTCGATGGGACGAGGTAACGCCGAGCTTACGGCCGGCAACACCGTGACGCATGATGTAATTTCCTGTTTTATCCGGTTCGGAGGATCAGAACGGCTCGTCGAGCCTCTTGGCCAGATCTTCGATATTTTCCGGCGGCCATGCCGGGACATTCATACCCAGTGAAAGCCCCATGGCGGTCAGGACTTCCTTGATCTCGTTGAGCGACTTGCGGCCGAAGTTCGGGGTACGCAGCATCTCCTGCTCGGTCTTCTGAACCAGATCACCGATATAGACGATGTTGTCGTTCTTCAGGCAGTTGGCGCTACGGACCGACAGTTCCAGCTCGTCAACCTTGCGCAGCAGGTTGCGGTTGAACGGCAGGTCATCCTGCGGCTCTTCCGTACGCACCGTGCGCGGCTCATCGAAGTTGATGAACAGCTGGAGCTGATCCTGAAGGATACGCGCGGCCAGGGCCACGGCATCTTCCGGTGTCACCGCGCCGTTGGTTTCCACCGTCAGCAGCAGGCGGTCATAATCGGTGACCTGACCCACGCGGGTCTGCTCCACCTTGTACGACACGCGACGGACCGGGGAGTAGATGGCGTCAACCGGGATCAGGCCAATCGGCGCATCTTCCGGGCGGTTGGCCGCTGCCGGAACATAGCCCTTGCCCATGTTCACGGTAAACTCCATCCCGAACTTCACCCCTTCATCAAGGGTGCAGATCACGAGATCGGGGTTCATGACTTCAATGTCATGCCCGGTCTGGATCTGGCCGGCACGCACTTCGCCTGGGCCCGTGGCCGTCAGCACCATGCGCTTGGGGCCTTCGCCATGCATCCGCAGCGCGAGCTGCTTGATGTTCAGGACGATGTCGGTCACGTCTTCACGAACACCCGCCACCGACGAGAATTCATGCAGCACGCCGTCAATCTGGATTGCCGTAACCGCAGCCCCCTGCAGGGACGACAGCAGAACCCGACGGATCGCGTTGCCCAGCGTCATGCCAAAGCCGCGTTCCAGCGGCTCGGCTACGACGGTAGCAATGCGTGAAGGTTCCGCCCCCGGTTCGACTTCCAGCTTTTCCGGCTTGATCAGGGATTGCCAGTTTTTCTGGAGGACCAAGGTAATGGCCTTTCAAGACTGATCTGCCACCCGAGAGTGGCAGATGGTACCCTGTGGCAGGATACCGGAATGACAATCTTCCCCCGCATGCGGGGGAAATACGACTTAAGGCAGACGGCGTATCAGACGCGACGGCGCTTGCGAGGACGGCAGCCATTGTGCGGCACCGGCGTCATGTCACGGATGGCCGTGATCGAGAAGCCGACAGCCTGCAGCGCGCGCAGGGCGCTCTCACGCCCCGAACCCGGACCGGAAACCTCGATCTCCAGCGTTTCCATGCCGTGCTCGCGGGCCTTGCGGCCTGCATCTTCAGCAGCAACCTGCGCCGCATACGGCGTGGACTTGCGCGAGCCCTTGAAACCCTGGGCACCAGCGGAAGACCAGGCAATCGCATTGCCCTGCGCATCCGAGATGGTGATCATGGTGTTGTTGAAGGTGGACAGCACATGCGCCACACCGGAGATGATGTTTTTCCGCTCTTTCTTACGAATACGCGGAGCCGCAGCTTTCGCCATAATTTTCTCGATCCTGTCAGTTCAAACGGTGCACGGAACCCGCAGGCTCCATGCACTCATACCAGGCAATCCGCTGATTAGCGGGTCGCCTTCTTCTTGCCCGCAATAGCCACGGCCTTACCCTTGCGGGTACGGGCGTTGGTATGAGTCCGCTGACCATGGACAGGCAGGCCACGACGGTGGCGCAGGCCACGGTAGCAGCCGAGGTCCATCAGGCGCTTGATGTTCATCGCCACTTCACGGCGAAGGTCACCTTCAACGCGGTAATCGCTGTCGATCAGTTCACGGATCTTGCCGATCTCGTCGTCAGACAGTTCGTTGACGCGCCGCTCAGCCGGGATTTCCAGCTTGTCGCAGATCGCCTGGGCCTTGGTGGCCCCGATACCATAGATATAACGAAGGCCAATTGTGACCCGCTTGTTGCTAGGGATGTTCACGCCGGCAATACGTGCCACGCCACTTACTCCTCGTCCGCCCCTGATTCAGGGCACTAACTATCAGGCAGGGCTGCGTCACACCACCCGCCCTGTCTGGCGGGAGCATCGTGAACATACCGGCTTACGGACCGGCCAACCCCATCATCATACATTCTGGCCCTACGAGCCGCCCCTCATGGACGACTCACACGACGCTCATACCTTGAGGGCGCGCAATATACTGCTGCCCCCCATTGAGTCAATTATTTTGCATCACTTTTTAGTGATACGATCGATAACACCAAAGACCTGCTTTGTCACATCATCGATATCCGCCATGCCATCCACACGGTACAGACGGCCTTCCGCCTCGTAATAAGGCAGGATCGGCGCCGTGAGTTCCCGATAGGTCTTCAGGCGCGCAGCCACGGTGTCCCGCCGGTCATCTTCGCGGCGAATGAACTCGTGGCCACCACACACATCGCATGTGCCTTCCACCTTCGGCCGCTTGGACACGTCGTTATAGCCCGCGCCGCACTTGGCGCAGGTGTAACGGCCCGCGATCCGGTCGGCCAGGGCATCCTCGTCCACATCGAGCAGCAGCACGGCATCGATGTGCTGCCCGCTACGGGCCAGCATGGCGTCAAGCGCTTCCGCCTGTGCCCGCGTGCGCGGGAATCCATCAAGGATGAACCCCCTGGCGCAGTCCGGCTGGCGGATGCGGTTTTCAATCATGGCAATGATCAGGTCATCGGACACAAGCTGCCCGTTCGCCATGACCGCCTTGACCTTCTGCCCCAGAGGGCTGCCGGTCGCGACTTCAGCCCGCAGCATATCGCCGGTTGAAATCTGGGCGATTCCGTAGCGTTCTTCCAGCCGCTTTGACTGGGTGCCTTTTCCAGCACCCGGCGGCCCGAGAAAAATAATATTCACCGCATTTTGCCCTTTCGGCCCCGTCCGCGACGCATGAGGCCCTGATACTGGTGCGCCACCAGATGCGACTGCACCTGTGTCACCGTATCGATCGTCACGGTCACGATAATGATCAGACTCGTACCACCAAAATAGAACGGCACGTTGTAATGGCTGATCAGGATCTGCGGCAACAGGCAGACAGCGACAAGATAGAGTGCGCCAATCGTCGTGATACGCGTCAGGATGCGGTCAAAGAACGCCGCCGTATTGGCGCCAGGCCGGATCCCCGGCACGAACCCACCCTGCTTGCGCAGGTTCTCGGCCGTTTCCTGTGGGTTGAATGTCACCGCCGCATAGAAATACGAGAAGAACACGATCATCGCCGCATAGAACAGCATGTAGAGCGGCTGCCCCTGCCCCAGCGATTGCCCCAGAAAGGACAGCCAGCCAGGCATCGAGCTGTTATTGACGAATCCCGCAATGGTCACGGGAATCAGCAGCACCGATGACGCGAAGATCGGCGGAATCGAGCCTGCGGTGTTCACCTTCAGCGGCATATGCGTCGAGTCACCGCCAAACATGCGCTGGCCGACCTGCCGCTTGGGGTACTGGATCACCACACGCCGCTGTGCCAGTTCCATGAACACGATAAACGCAATGGTCACCGCGGCCAGCACCAGGAAGACCAGCACGAAGAACGGCGAAAGCGCCCCGGTATAGCCAAGCTGGAACAGGCTTGCGAGCGCATTGGGCAGGTTTGCCACGATACCCGCGAAGATGATCAGCGAGATGCCGTTACCAACCCCCCGCGACGTTATCTGCTCACCAAGCCACATCAGGAACATGGTGCCACCCACCAGCGTCAGCACGCACGAGACGATGAAGAACAGCCCCGGCGAGACAACGGCCGAGCCCGCCTCCGTGTGCATGTTCTCCAGCCCGATGGCGATGCCGTAGGCCTGGAACAGCGCAATGACCACCGTCAGGTAACGGGTATATTCATTGAGCTTGCGCCGCCCGCCCTCGCCTTCCTTCTTCAGGGCTTCAAGGGAGGGAATGGCCGCTGACATGAGCTGCACGATGATCGAGGCACTGATATAGGGCATGATGTTGAGTGCGAACACGGTCATGCGCCCCAGCGCACCACCCGTGAACATATCGAACATACCCAGGATACCGCCCTGATGCCGGGCCAGAAGCTGCCCCATCACCGTCGCATCGACGCCAGGGACGGGGATATAGGTGCCAATCCGGTAGACAATCAGCGCACCGAGGGTAAACCAGATACGCTTCTTCAGTTCCGTTGCATTGGCGAAGGAACTGAAATTCAGATTGGCAGCCAACTGTTCGGCCGCGGAGGCCATGCGCCCATCCTTTCACAAGAACAGCGCCACCGCCGAAAACGGGACGCTGTCATGATAAAAAAAACCGCAGAAAGTAATAAAGCGATGCGCCCGCCGAGTGCAAGCAGCATCGCTTTTATCATGCTTCGGGTACAGAACGTGCCTGTGCCCCCAGCCGGTCATTCGGCGGCAGGAGCCTGCTGCTTCTGGACCTTGACCTGCACCTTGCCGCCAGCCTTTTCAACTGCGGCAATGGCACCGGCCGAAGCACCGGACACTTCAATGGTCACGGCATGGTTCAGCGCGCCATCGGCAAGCAGGCGGATGCCATCGAAGCGGCCCGACCCGGCCAGACCGGCAGTGGCCAGAATCTCTTCCGTCACCACGGCCTTGGCATCGATCTTGCCAGCAGCAATCGCCTTGTCGAGCACGCCCAGGTTCACCACCGCGTAATCCTTGCGGAAGATGTTCTTGAAGCCGCGCTTGGGCAGACGACGGTAGATGGGCAGCTGACCGCCTTCAAAACCGTTCAGCGACACACCGGAGCGTGCCTTCTGACCCTTCACACCCTTGCCCGACGTCTTGCCCTTGCCAGAGCCGATGCCGCGACCAAGGCGCTTCTTGCGATAGCGTGCGCCCTCGTTGTCACGAAGTTCGTTCAGGTTCATCTCAATCCTCCACCTTGATCAGGTGGGACACCTTGCGGATCATGCCACGAACCGAAGGAGTATCCTCCAGTTCGCGGGTACGACCGATCTTGTTCAGGCCCAGGCCCACCAGCGTAGCCTGCTGGCCCGGCTTCTGGCCATTGCCAGAATGCACCTGGGTAACGCGAATGGTTGCCTTGGTATCAGACATCGGCCGCAGCCTCCGTCGCTACCGCAGCCTCGCGGCGCCCCAGAATGTCCGAAACCTTCTTGCCACGGCGGTTGGCAACCGAACGCGGGCTGGCGCAACGCTCCAGCGCGGCGAACGTCGCCTTGACCATGTTGTGCGGGTTGCGGGTGCCGAGCGACTTGGCCACCACGTCATTGATGCCCAAGCTCTCGAACACGGCGCGCATCGGACCACCGGCAATGATGCCCGTGCCCGCATCAGCGGAACGCAGGACAACCTTGCCCGCCCCGAAGTGACCGGCCACATCGTGATGCAGCGTACGGCCTTCCTTCATCGGAACGCGGATCATCGTCCGCTTGGCGCGGTCGGTTGCCTTGCGGATCGCCTCGGGAACCTCACGGGCCTTGCCCGCGCCGAACCCTACGCGACCCTTCTGGTCACCAACAACAACCAGTGCCGCAAATGCAAAGCGGCGACCGCCCTTTACAACCTTGGCAACACGATTGATCGTGACCAGCTTGTCGACCAGATCGTCGCCTTCGCGGTCACGATCGCGACCACCCCGGCCGCCTTCTCTCGGTTCACGTGCCATTATGCGTGACCCTTTCGTCAGAACGAGAGACCGCCCTCACGGGCAGCCTCCGCCAGGGCCTTAATACGCCCATGATACAGATACGAGCCGCGGTCGAAAACGACCTTCGACACACCAGCAGCCACCGCACGTTCGGCAAGAAGCTTGCCGACTGCACCGGCTGCCTTCACGTCCGTTCCGCCCTTGAGGGTGGAACGCAGGTCTTTGTCGAGCGTCGAAGCTGCGGCCAGCGTGCGGCCAGCGGCATCGTCGATCACCTGCGCGTAGATATTCTTGCCCGAACGGAACACCGACAGACGCGGACGGCCACCACTCTTGAGGCGAAGCTGGAAACGGAGGCGCTGGCGCCGCCGCTCCCGCAGATCCTTCTGCGTGCTCATTATTTCTTCTTGCCTTCCTTGCGACGGATGGTTTCCGTTTCATAACGGACACCCTTGCCCTTATAGGGCTCAGGCTTGCGGAAGCTACGGATATCAAGCGCAACCTGACCAACCCGCTGCTTGTCGATTCCCTCGACAGTCACGGCCGTCGGCCGCGGGGTGGTGATCTTGATGCCTTCGGGGATCGCATAGACGATGTCATGCGAATAACCGAGGTTCATGACCAGGTTCTTGCCCTGCACCGCAGCGCGGTAACCGGTCCCGGAGATTTCCAGAGTCTTGGAAAACCCTTCCGACACACCCTTGACCATGCTCGCGATCAGGGAACGCGTGGTCCCCCACATCATGCGGGCCTGGGCCTCGGTGCCAACCGGCTTTACCGCAACCTTGCCATCCGCGACATCAACGGCGATGTGACCGGACAGGGGCAGCTTGAGCTCGCCGAGCTTGCCCTTCGTGGTCAGCACGCCATCAGCAACGGAAACCTGAACGCCCGACGGAACTTCGACGGGATATTTGCCCACTCGCGACATTTATCCCTCCTCAGAACACACGGCAGAGGACTTCACCGCCAACATTGGCAGCGCGGGCCTCCGCATCGGACAGAACACCACGCGGCGTCGACAGGATCGACACACCCAGCCCGGCATAGACACGCGGCAGTTCCTTGATCTTGGAATAGACGCGGCGCCCCGGCTTGGACACACGGTGGATTTCTTTGATGACCGGCTCGCCATCGAGATATTTCAGCTCGATGCGCAGCTGGGCCACACCCTTGCGCAGTTCCTCACGCGAGAAACCACGGATATACCCCTCGCGGCGAAGCGCCTCGAGAACACTGGCGCGCAGCTTGGAAGCCGGCGCCACGCAGGCAGCATGCCGTGCACGCTGCGCGTTGCGGATCCGGGTGAGCAGATCACCCAAAGGATCAGAAAGTGACATCGTTCCCTGCCCTTACCAGCTTGACTTGACCATGCCCGGGATCTGACCATTAGAGGCCAGGTCGCGCAGGGCGATACGGCAGAGTTCAAACTTTCTGTAATTGGCGCGAGGACGCCCGGTGAGCTTGCAGCGCAGGCGCACGCGCACGCGCGAGCCATTGCGAGGAAGTTCAGCAAGCTTGAGCGAAGCATCGAATCGATCTTCAACCGGCAGAGACCGGTCCATGATGATGTTCTTCAATGCTGTCCGCTTAGCCCGGTCCCGGTCTGCCATGCGCTCGCGCTTGACATTCCGGTTTACGGCGGAAATTTTGGCCATGCCTTGTTTTACCCTCCGGAACCTGTCGGGCCAGTCCCAACGGTTTTCCAAACAACGTGTGTATTAGGTCTTCTGGACTTCAGACGGAAGCCCTTTCGCTACATTTTATGCAGCGAAGGGCAGATCAAACGCCTTCAGCAGAGCCTTCGCTTCCGCATCCGTCTTCGCAGTGGTCACGAAGATGATGTCCATGCCGCGGATCTCGTCTACCTTGTCGTATTCGATTTCCGGGAAGACAATCTGTTCCTTCAGCCCCATCGCGAAGTTGCCACGGCCGTCGAAACCCTTGTTCGCCGGCAGCCCGCGGAAATCACGCACGCGCGGCAGGGCGATCGTCACGAAACGATCAAGGAATTCGAACATCTGGGCACGGCGCAGCGTGACCTTGCACCCGATGGGCAGACCTTCACGGATCTTGAAACCGGCGATCGCCTTCTTGGCAACCGTCTTGACCGGCTTCTGACCAGCGATAAGGGTCATTTCCTTGACCGCCGCGTCGAGCTTCTTCTGGTCGCCAGCGGCTTCGCCAACACCCATGTTCAGGACAATCTTCTCGAGACGCGGAACCTGCATCTCGTTCTTGTACCCGAATTCCTCACGCAGCTTCGCGCGCAGCTCGTCTTTATAACGCTGCTGCATGCGCGGCAGGGCGCGGGCTTCTTTCACTTCAGACATTCCCGCCCCCTCAGCCTTCGATTACTTCGCCGGTCGCCTTGGCGACACGAACCTTGCGACCATCTTCCAGAACACGGAAGCCGACTTTCGTCGGATCACCGCTCTTGGGGTCGATCAGCTTCAGGTTGGACAGGTGCACCGGCATTTCCTTCTGGACAATGCCGCCCTGCTCACCCATGCGCGAAGGACGGGTATGACGCTTCGCAATGGCAACGCCACGCACCACGGCCTTGTTGGCTGCGGGCAGGACCGTAACGACCTCGCCACGGGTTCCCTTGGAACCACCGGTGGTGACCAGAACCTGGTCACCCTTCTTGATACGAGCAGCCATTACAGCACCTCCGGTGCCAGCGAGATGATCTTCATGAACTTGCGGGCACGCAGTTCACGCACGACCGGGCCAAAGATACGGGTACCGATCGGCTCCTGCTGCTTGTTGATCAGCACGGCCGCGTTGCGGTCAAAACGGATGGCGCTGCCATCAGCCCGGCGCACGGGGTAGGAAGTGCGCACGATCACCGCCTGGTGAACGTCGCCCTTCTTGACCTTGCCACGGGGAATGGCTTCCTTGACGGACACGACAATCACGTCGCCGACCGAGGCAGACTTCCGCTTGGAACCGCCCAGTACCTTGATGCACTGCACCTGACGGGCGCCGGAATTGTCGGCGACGTCAAGGTTGGTCTCGGGATGGATCATGGTCTATGCCTTCTTTACGCCTGGGCGCCAGACGCAGCACCGGCGGCTGCCGCAAGCGGCTGGCCATTCCGGACAACGACCGTCCAGGTCTTGCGGCGGGAAATCGGCTTGCATTCTTCAATGCGCACCGTGTCGCCCACCTTGCATTCGTTCAAGCCGTCATGCGCCGCATACTTCTTCGAGCGGCGAATGAACTTCTTATACAGCGGGTGGATAATGCGACGATCGACAAGAACCGTAACGGTCTTGTCCATCTTGTCGCTCGTTACCCGCCCGGTCAGGACGCGCCTTGGCATCGCCCGTCTCCCTTCAGGACTTTGCTGCCGGCGCGTGGCCAGCAGAACTCTTCTTAACAACCTCGGTCGCAATCGTCTTCACACGCGCGATCTCACGACGAACCACGCGCATGCGGGACTGCCCCTCGGTCTGGCCGGTCGCATGCTGAAACCGAAGATTGAACTGCTCGCGCTTCAGATCGACGAGAAGCGTATCCAGTTCTTCAACAGTCTTGGCACGCAGATCGGCCGGCTTTGTTGCCTTTGCCATCTCACGCCTCTCCGATACGGGTCACGAATTTGGTCTTGATCGGCAGCTTTGCCGCACCGAGAGCCAGCGCTTCACGCGCGACTTCCGGCGGCACGCCTTCGATCTCGAACAGGATTCGACCCGGCTTCACACGAGCCACCCAATATTCGGGCGACCCCTTGCCGGACCCCATACGCACTTCTGCCGGCTTTGTCGAGACCGGAAGATCAGGGAAAATCCGAATCCAGACACGACCCGCACGCTTCATGGCACGGGTAATGGCCCGGCGAGCCGCTTCGATCTGGCGGGCCGTGATCCGTTCAGGCTGGAGAGCCTTCAGGCCAAAAGCCCCGAAATTCAGGGTTGTGCCGCCCTTGGCCAACCCATGAATGCGCCCTTTGTGGGCCTTGCGGTACTTTGTCCGCTTGGGAGAAAGCATTTTTCAAATCCTCACGCGCCGCCTGGCGCATCTAGGTCCATTGGACCCCGCAGATCAGCGCTGCGGGGCCTGTTCGGCGGCGCGACGGTCCTGCGCCAGCGGATCATGGGCAAGAATCTCGCCCTTGAAGATCCAGACCTTCACACCACAGGTGCCATAGGTCGTCTTGGCGGTCGCCACACCATAGTCGATGTCCGCGCGCAGCGTATGCAGCGGCACCCGACCTTCACGATACCACTCGACGCGCGCGATTTCCGCGCCGCCCAGACGGCCCGAGCAGTTGATCCGGATCCCCTGCGCACCAAGGCGCATGGCGGACTGCACGGCGCGCTTCATGGCGCGACGGAAGGCAACGCGGCGCTCGAGCTGCTGGGCGATATTCTCGGCCACCAGGGTCGCGTCGATTTCCGGCTTGCGGATCTCGACGATGTTCAGCGCAACATCGGTCTTGGCCATACGAGCCAGATCCTTGCGCAGCACATCAATGTCCTGGCCCTTCTTGCCGATCACCACGCCCGGGCGTGCCGCGTAGATGGTCACGCGCGGCTTCTTCGCCGGGCGCTCGATCACTACGCGGGATACACCCGCACCTGCCAGCTTGCGACGCAGGTAGGCGCGCAGCTTCAGGTCATCATGCAGCAGGCGGGCATAGTCCGCATCGGCGTACCAGCGGCTGTCCCATGTCCGGTTAATACCGAGCCGAAGCCCGATCGGATTAACTTTATGTCCCATGGATCAGGCCGCCTTTTTTTCGGTTTCAGCTTCGGGCTTCTTTTCGGCCACGACGATGGTCAGGTGGCTGAAAAACTTCTCGATGCGGGCCGAACGGCCACGACCACGTGCGTGGAAACGACGCATCACGATCGACTTGCCCACCTCAGCGCGGGCAACGACCAGCTGGTCAACGTCCAGCTGATGGTTGTTCTCGGCGTTGGCGATCGCACTTTCCAGCGTCTTCTTGACCTGCTGGGCAATGCGACGCTTGGAGAATGTGAGGGTGGCGATTGCCTGCGCAGCCGGCTTGTTGCGGATCAGACCCGCAACAAGGTTCAGCTTGCGCGGGCTGATGCGGATGTTCCGCGTCAGCGCCTGCGCCTCGGTTTCCGCGAGCGTGCGCGGATGCTTAGGCTTGCTCATGTTCAGCCCCGCTTCGCTTTCTTGTCCGAAGAATGACCCGTGAAGGTACGGGTCGGTGAGAACTCACCGAACTTGTGCCCCACCATATTCTCGGAAACCTGCACGGGCAGGAATTTGTGCCCGTTATAGACGCCGAACGTCAGTCCGACGAACTGCGGCAGGATGGTGGATCGACGCGACCAGATCTTGATCACTTCGTTACGGCCCGACGCGCGCGATGCATCGGCTTTGTTCAGCAGATACCCGTCCACGAACGGGCCCTTCCAGACGGAACGTGCCATCTTAAATGCCCCTTACTTGCCGGTCTTCCGGCGACGGATGATCAGACTGTCCGTACGCTTGTTGACCCTGGTCTTGTAACCCTTAGTCGGCTTGCCCCATGGCGTAACCGGATGACGCCCACCCGAAGTGCGTCCTTCACCACCACCATGCGGATGGTCAACCGGGTTCATGACAACACCACGGTTGTGCGGGCGGCGGCCCAGCCAGCGATTGCGGCCGGCCTTGCCCAGGTGCTGGTTCATGTTGTCCGGGTTGGACACGGCACCAATGGTAGCCATGCATTCCGCACGAACAACACGCAGCTCACCGGACTGCAGCTTGATCTGGGCATAGCCCATGTCCTTGCCGACCAGCTGTGCATACGTGCCAGCCGAGCGGGCGATCTTGCCACCAGCACCGGCCTTGAGCTCGATGTTGTGGATGATCGTGCCCACCGGAACGGCAGACAGGGGCATGGCGTTGCCCGGCTTGATATCGGCGCGCGCACCGGCGATGACTTCGTCACCCACCTTCAGGCGCTGCGGCGCGATGATGTAGGCCAGCTCGCCATCAGCATACTTGATGAGCGCGATGAACGCCGTACGGTTGGGATCGTATTCCAGGCGCTCCACCGTGCCGACCACGTCGAACTTGCGACGCTTGAAGTCAACATAACGGTAGGACTGCTTGTGTCCGCCACCGATGAAACGCGAGGTGGTGCGGCCGTGGTTGTTACGGCCGCCGCTCTTGTTCTTCCCCTCGGTCAGGCCCTTGACGGGCTTGCCTTTCCACAGCTCCTTGCGGTCGATCAGAACCGTTCCGCGCAGGCTGGGGGTAACTGGATTAAAGTGCTTCAATGCCATTTCTTGTCACCCCGCGTCAGACCAGCTTCGCGGTCAGGTCGATGGACTGACCTTCTGCAAGCTGAACAAACGCTTTCTTAACATCCGAACGCTGGCCGGGACGTCCCTTGAAGCGCTTGGCTTTCCCCTTCTGGATGAGCGTGTTCACACCCAGAACCTTCACGCCAAACAGCGTCTCGACCGCAACCTTGATCTCCGGCTTCGTGGCGCTGATCGCAACCTTGAAGCCAACCTGGTTCTTCTCGGAAAGGGCGGTCGCCTTTTCCGTGATCAGGGGGGAGCGGATGATGTCATACATCGCTTCCCGAGACATGCGTTCCGCCTTCTTGCGGATTGCCAGGATGTTGGTCATGCCAGACGCTCCTTCAGACCCTCAACCCCGGCGCGCGTGATCGCGAGCACATCGTGGTTCAGGATATCGTAGACATTGGCGCCCACCGTCGGAAGAATGTCGATCTTCGGCAGGTTGCGCGCCGCGCGGCCGAAGTTCTCTTCAACCGCGGCATCCACGATCAGCGCGGATGTCCAGCCCAGGACCTTCAGCTTCTTGGCCAGCTCAGCCGACTTGCCCGAGGCAGTCGCGGCATCGAGCACCACCAGCTTGCCTTCCGCTGCCTTCTGCGACAGGGCGGAAATCAGGCCAAGGCGACGCACCTTCTTGGGCAGGTCATAGCCGTGGTCACGTACCACGGGGCCATGAACGATGCCACCGGTGCGGTACTGCGGCGCGCGCAGCGAACCCTGGCGGGCGCTACCCGTGCCCTTCTGGCGGTACGGCTTCTTGGTCGTGCCGGAGACTTCCCCCATGCCCTTGACCTTGTGCGTACCAGCCCGGCGCTTGGCCAGCTGCCAGTGCACCACACGCGCCAGGATATCCGTGCGCGGCGTTGCGGCGAAAATCTCGTCGGGAAGGCTGGCGGTACCTGCGCTTCCGTTATCGAGGGTTTTGATCTCGTAATCCATTGCCCTCTATCCTCAGCCCGCAGCCTCAACCAGGGCCGCCGGATACGGCGCCTCGGCATGACGGGCCTTCTTGATCGCATCACGAACGAGAACCGTTTCATTCTTTCCGCCCGGCACGGAGCCGCGGATCATGATCAGGTTCTTTTCGGCGTCAACAGCCGCAACCTCAAGGTTCAGCGTAGTGATACGCTCGGAACCGAGATGGCCGGCCATCTTCTTGTTCTTGAAAACCTTGCCCGGATCCTGACGGTTACCCGTGGAACCGTGCGAACGGTGACTGATCGAGACACCGTGGGTGGCTTCGAGACCGGCAAAGTTCCAGCGCTTCATCGCGCCGGCAAAACCCTTACCCTTGCTGGTGCCGGTAACGTCCACCTTCTGCCCCACCACGAAATGGGCGGCGGACAGAGAAGCCCCGACTTCCAGGACGGCGTCATCCGATACACGGAATTCTGCCAGCTTCTTCTTGGGCTCGACCTTGGCCTTGGCAAAATGGCCACGGTTCGGCTTGGACACATTTTTGACCTTGGCCTTGCCCGCGCCAAGCTGGACGGCTGCGTAGCCATCACGCTCGGTGGTGCGGACATCAACCACCTGCAGATCATCAAGCTGCAGGACAGTCACCGGCACATGTGTGCCGTCTTCCTTGAACAGCCGGGTCATACCCAGCTTTTTTGCGATCAATCCGGTGCGCATCGTCTGGACCTTAGAGTTTAATCTCGACATCTACGCCAGCGGCGAGGTCGAGTTTCATGAGAGCGTCCACGGTCTGCGGGGTCGGCTCGACAATGTCGAGCAGCCGGCGATGGGTCCGAATTTCGAACTGCTCGCGGCTTTTCTTATCCACGTGGGGGGAGCGGTTTACGGTAAACCGTTCAATATGCGTCGGCAGCGGGATAGGACCCCGAACCCGCGCACCCGTACGCTTCGCCGTATTGACGATCTCCTTCGTGCTGTTGTCTAGCACCCGATGATCGTACGCCTTCAGGCGAATGCGGATGTTCTGGTTGTCCATCTTTCTGTTTCAGTCCAACTTTACCTGATTCGGGGGAACCCGATCCGCAATGGAAACCCGGCCGGATTACTCCGACCGGGATGCCACAGTTCAGTTACTGTCCAATCACGCGGTGATGGAAGCAACAACACCTGCACCAACGGTGCGGCCGCCTTCGCGGATAGCGAAGCGCAGGCCTTCATCCATGGCGATCGGAGCGATCAGCTCGACATCCATGGCGACGTTATCGCCAGGCATGACCATTTCCGTGCCTTCCGGCAGGTGAACGACGCCGGTGACGTCGGTCGTGCGGAAATAGAACTGCGGACGATAGTTGGTGAAGAACGGCGTGTGACGGCCACCCTCTTCCTTCGTCAGGATGTAGGCTTCCGCCTTGAACTTGGTGTGCGGGGTGATCGAACCCGGCTTCGCCAGCACCTGGCCACGCTCAACGTCTTCACGCTTCGTGCCACGCAGCAGCGCGCCGATGTTGTCACCTGCTTCACCACGATCAAGCAGCTTGCGGAACATTTCAACGCCGGTCACGGTCGTCTTCTGCGTCGGGCGCAGGCCAACGATCTCGATTTCGTCGCCAACGTTCACGGCGCCACGCTCGACACGACCCGTCACCACGGTGCCACGGCCCGAGATGGAGAACACGTCTTCGATCGGCATCAGGAACGGACGGTCAATCGGACGCTCCGGCTGCGGGATGTATTCGTCCACAGCGTTCATCAGGTCCATGACGCGGTTTTCACCGACTTCCGGATCGCCGTCTTCCAGCGTCACCAGGGCGGAACCCTTGATGATGGGGATATCGTCGCCGGGGAACTGGTAAGCGGAAAGCAGCTCGCGCACTTCCATCTCGACCAGCTCAAGCAGCTCCGGATCATCAACCTGGTCAACCTTGTTCAGGAAGACAACCAGGGCCGGCACGCCAACCTGGCGGGCAAGCAGGATGTGCTCGCGGGTCTGGGGCATCGGGCCATCAGCGGCCGACACGACCAGGATCGCGCCGTCCATCTGCGCGGCACCGGTGATCATGTTCTTCACATAGTCAGCGTGGCCGGGGCAGTCGACGTGTGCGTAGTGACGCTTGGCGGTCTCGTACTCGACGTGGGCGGTCGAGATGGTGATGCCACGGGCGCGTTCTTCAGGTGCGGCGTCGATCATGTCGTACGCCTTGAATTCCGCGCCACCGGCCTTCGCCAGCGTCTTGGTGATAGCAGCGGTCAGCGAGGTCTTGCCGTGATCGACGTGACCAATCGTGCCGATGTTGCAGTGCGGCTTATTCCGCTCAAATTTAGCCTTTGCCATCGTTTTCTCCGTTAACTCGGCCTCGTGCCGAGAGTCGGGTTGGAAAGTTCCGTTTCGGAAGCCGGGCCGGTCAATAAACCGGCCTGACCGCCTTTACCAGCGGTAATGACTGAATGCCTTGTTGGCTTCGGCCATGCGGTGCGTGTCTTCGCGCTTCTTGACCGCGGCGCCACGATTATTGACGGCGTCAAGAAGTTCGTTCGACAGACGATCCTGCATGGTGTTCTCGCCACGCTTGCGCGAGGCGTCGATCAGCCAGCGGATGGCCAGCGCCTGACGACGCTCGGCCCGGACTTCGACCGGAACCTGGTAGGTGGCGCCACCAACACGGCGGGAACGCACCTCGACAGCCGGCTTGACGTTGTCCAGCGCGCTGTGGAACATGACCACAGGGTCCGCAGCAGCGCCACCACGGCGGCGCAGCACCTCAAGGGCGCCATAGACGATCCCTTCAGCGGTGGACTTCTTGCCGTCGTACATCAGGGCGTTCATGAAACGCGTAATGACGACATCACCAAATTTCGGATCGGGAAGAATCTCGCGCTTGACTGCGCGATGACGGCGACTCATGCCTCGTTATTCCTTTTACTTAGGACGCTTCGCGCCATAGAGCGAGCGACGCTGACGACGCTTGGCGATACCCTGGGTGTCCAGAACGCCGCGCAGGATGTGATAACGCACGCCAGGAAGATCCTTAACGCGACCACCACGGATCAGGACAACGCTATGTTCCTGGAGGTTATGCCCCTCACCCGGAATATAGCTCACAACCTCATAACCGTTGGTCAGGCGTACTTTTGCCACCTTACGCAGAGCCGAGTTCGGCTTCTTCGGTGTGGTTGTGTAAACACGAGTGCAAACGCCACGCTTCTGCGGACAGCCCTGCAGGGCAGGAACCTTATTGCGTTTGGCTGCGGGTTCGCGACCTTTCGCGATCAACTGGTTGATGGTCGGCATACGCCTTTCCCGATCCTTACAAAATTCGGCCGGCCAACCCCATATCTGGTTGCCGACTGTCGTTCACAACAAAACCCCAACGAATGACAACCATTCGTTCGGGCATCATATTTACATCCGGCCTGGGCAGCCCGATTCCCGGACTGCGGCACCGCATGTCTGCATGCTGCATTCGACGGCCAACGACGTCTTTCAGACAGGGCTAGCCGAGGGCGCGTTACCTACGGGCAAACTGACCAAAAGTCAAGCCTTGCGCAGGATTCGCTAGCAGTCCGACGAAACGACTCTGTTCCGCCAGACTCGGAGCACCGCTCCGTCAGGCTGCTGATACCGCCTGAATCGGATGGTGACAATAGTGCAGCACCGAATCATGCCGGATAGCGGTCCCCCGCCATCCGGCATTTCTCTCGTATGGTTACTCGGCCGCCTTGGGCGGCACGGCAGCGCGGGCCTTGGCGAGGCGCTGCTTGTCCTCGCCCGCGGCAACCGCGCGGAGCTTGTTCATCACGCTGCCCGTCCCTGCGGGGATCAGGCGGCCGACGATGACGTTCTCCTTGAGGCCGTTGAGCGTATCCTTCTTGCCCGCTGTAGCGGCCTCGGTAAGGACACGGGTGGTCTCCTGGAAGGAGGCCGCCGAGATGAAGGACTGCGTCTGCAGCGAGGCCTTGGTGATGCCCTGCAGCACCGGCATGGCAACGGCAGGCTGTTCACCAAGGTTCAGGCGCTTGGCATTCTCTTCCTCGTATTCGATACGGTCCACCGTCTCACCGATCAGGTAGGTCGTATCGCCCGGCTCAAGAATTTCCACCTTCTGCAGCATCTGACGAACAATGACTTCGATATGCTTGTCATTGATCTTCACGCCCTGCAGTCGGTACACGTCCTGTATCTCGTTAACGAGGTAGTCCGACAGCGCCTCGACACCCAGCACCTTCAGGATGTCATGCGGCACGCGCGGCCCATCGACGAGCGGATCGCCCACCTGGACAAAGTCGCCTTCCTGAACGGACACGTGCTTGCCCTTGGGGATAAGGTAATCCGTCTCCTCGCCTGTCTCGTCGTTCTTGACGATGACGCGACGCTTGGACTTGTAGTCCTTGCCGAATTCCACGCGTCCCTCGGTTTCCGAGATGATGGCGTGATCCTTCGGCCGACGGGCCTCGAACAGTTCCGCCACGCGCGGCAGACCACCGGTAATGTCACGCGTCTTGGAGCCTTCACGCGGGATACGCGCCAGCACGTCACCTGCGTTGACCTGGGCGCCGTTCTCGACCGAGAGCAGCGAGTCAGGCGACAGGAAGTAGCGGGCGTCGTTGCCGTTGGCCAGCTTCACCACGTCGCCGTTGGCATCCTTGAGCTGCAGGCGCGGACGCAGGTCGATCCCCTTGGAAGCCTGCTTGTAATCCACGACCACCTTCGAGGTCAGGCCGGTCACCTCATCCATCCGCTCCACCAGGGTGATGGAGTCGATCAGGTCGAGATATTCCACCTTACCCGGCTGCTCGGTGATGATCGGCAGGGTGTACGGATCCCACTCGGCCATCTTCTGGCCACGGGCCACCTCGGCGCCGTCCTCGACCAGCAGGCGCGCACCATAGGGCACGCGGTAGCGGGCACGTTCGGTGCCGCGGTCGTCCGTCAGCAGGATCTCGCAGTTACGCGACATGACGATGGGCACGTTCTGACTGTTATGCACCACGTTCTTGTTGCGGATCGTCACCTTGCCATCACGCGAGGCCTCGACCATCGACTGCTCGGCGCCACGCTGCGCCGCACCACCGATATGGAAGGTACGCATGGTCAGCTGTGTGCCCGGCTCACCGATCGACTGGGCTGCAATAACGCCCACGGCCTCACCGATGTTGACCGGCGTGCCGCGTGCAAGGTCACGGCCATAGCAGTGGCCACACACGCCCACGCGGCTGTCACAGGTCAGCACGGAGCGGATCAGCAGGCTTTCGACCCCCGCCTTCTCGATCTGCTCGGCCTCGGCTTCCTCGATCAGCGTATTGCGCGGGAAGAGCACCTTGCCCGTTGCCGGGTCCAGCACGTCGGCGGCCAGCGTGCGGCCAAGCATCCGCTCGGACAGGGAGGCCACGACTTCGCCGCCATCCATGACCGCACGCACGGTCAGGCCACGCTCGGTGCCGCAATCTTCCTCGACGATGATGCTGTCCTGCGCCACGTCAACGAGGCGGCGGGTCAGGTAACCCGAGTTCGCGGTCTTGAGCGCGGTATCGGCCAGGCCCTTACGCGCACCGTGGCTGGAGGTGAAGTAATCGAGAACCGACAGGCCTTCCTTGAAGTTGGCGATGATCGGCTGTTCGATGATCTCACCCGACGGCTTGGCCATCAGGCCACGCATCCCGGCAAGCTGCTTCATCTGCGCTGGCGACCCACGGGCACCGGAGTGGCTCATCATCCACACCGAGTTGGTGGGCTTGCCGATCTCCTGCTTGGAGATCTCCTTCATCATCGCGGCCTGCACTTCATCGGTGCAGCGCGACCAGGCGTCGACCACCTTGTTGTAGCGCTCGCCAGCGGTGATCAGACCGTCCTGATACTGCTGCTCGAACTCCTTCACCTCGGTGGCGGTGCGGTCCACGAGTTCCTTCTTCTCGACGGGAACGATCATGTCGTCCTTGCCGAAGGAAATGCCCGAACGCGCGGCGTGACGGAAGCCAAGGCCCATCAGGCGGTCACAGAAGATCACGCATTCCTTCTGGCCGCAGTGACGGTAAACCGCATCGATCACGTCCGACACGATCTTCTTGGTCAGCTGGCGGTTGATCAGCGAGAACGGCAGCGCCTGGTTGCGCGGCAGGATCTGGGCAACAAGCATGCGGCCCGGCGTGGTCACCACCGTCTCACGCACGGTCTTGCCTTCGGCATCAAAGCCTTCGATGCGCGCGCGGATCTTGTCGTGCAGCTTCACCGCGCCCGTGCTCAGCGCGTATTCCACTTCGCCAACGCTCGAGAAGGACGGTGCGCCGGTTACGGTCACCTGCCCCTTGTCGTCGTAGCTGTTCTTATCGGGCGTCGCGCGGAATTCGGGCGTCTCGAGGCTGAGGTAATACAGCCCGAGCACGATATCCTGCGACGGCACGATGATGGGCTTGCCGTTGGCCGGGCTGAGGATGTTGTTGGTCGACATCATCAGCACGCGGGCTTCAAGCTGTGCCTCGAGGCTCAGCGGCACGTGCACGGCCATCTGGTCGCCATCGAAGTCGGCGTTGAACGCGGTGCAGACCAGCGGGTGCAGCTGGATAGCCTTGCCTTCGATCAGCACCGGCTCGAACGCCTGGATGCCCAGACGGTGCAGCGTAGGCGCACGGTTGAGCATGACCGGATGCTCGCGGATCACCTCTTCAAGGATGTCCCACACTTCGGGACGTTCCTTTTCCACCATGCGCTTGGCAGCCTTGATGGTGGTGGCGTGACCGTATTTTTCCAGCTTGGAGTAGATGAACGGCTTGAACAGCTCGAGCGCCATCTTCTTGGGCAGGCCGCACTGGTGCAGCTTCAGCTCCGGGCCCACCACGATGACCGAACGGCCCGAATAGTCGACGCGCTTGCCGAGCAGGTTCTGGCGGAAGCGGCCCTGCTTGCCCTTGAGCATGTCGGACAGCGACTTGAGCGGGCGCTTGTTGGCGCCGGTGATGGCGCGGCCACGGCGACCGTTATCAAACAGCGCATCGACCGATTCCTGCAGCATGCGCTTTTCGTTACGCACGATGATATCCGGCGCACGCAGTTCGATCAGCCGCTTGAGGCGGTTGTTACGGTTGATGACGCGACGATACAGGTCGTTCAGGTCGGACGTGGCGAAACGGCCACCATCAAGCGGCACCAGCGGGCGCAGTTCAGGCGGAATGACCGGCACGAGGTCCAGGATCATCCATTCCGGGCGCGATTCACTGTCGGCGAAGGCCTCGACCAGCTTCAGGCGCTTGACCAGCTTCTTGCGCTTGGCTTCGGAAGTGGTTTCCTTCAGCTCGAGGCGCAGTTCTTCCTTCTCGACCTTGCAGTCGATGCGCTCGAGGATCTTCTTGATCGCTTCCGCGCCAATACCGACCTCGATGCCCTCGTCGCCATGCTCGTCCATGACATCAAGGTACTGATCTTCCGTCAGCAGGCTGTACTGCTTGAGCGGCGAGGTGCCGGGCTCGAGCACGACATAGCTCTCGAAATACAGGATCTTTTCCAGATCCTTCAGCGTCATGTCGACCATCAGGCCGATACGGCTGGGCAGGGACTTCAGGAACCAGATATGCGCAACCGGGCTGGCCAGCTCGATATGGCCCATGCGCTCACGGCGCACCTTGGCCAGCGTCACTTCAACGCCGCACTTTTCGCAGATGATGCCGCGGAATTTCATCCGCTTGTACTTGCCGCACAAGCATTCGTAGTCCTTGATCGGACCAAAAATCCGCGCGCAGAACAGGCCATCACGCTCCGGCTTGAAGGTCCGGTAGTTGATGGTCTCGGGCTTCTTGATCTCGCCATAGGACCACGAACGGATCTGCTCGGCCGAAGCCAGCTGGATCTTGATCTGGTCAAAGGTCATGGCCTGGCCGCCCTGACCAAGGATCTTCATGAGTTCATTCATGCGCCGCAAACCCCCTGAGGGAATGAAGCGGAAGCAGGCGCCGCACCTGCCTCCACTCCTGAAAGAAAAATAGATGGACCGACGTGCAACATGCCGACCGGATCAGTTACCGCTCTGTTCCAGGTCAACATTCAGGCCAAGGGACTTCAGTTCCTTGATCAGCACGTTGAAGCTTTCCGGAATACCGGCCTCGAAATCATCCTGCTCGCGCACGATGGCCTCATAGACCTTGGTACGACCGGACACGTCATCCGATTTGACCGTCAGCATTTCCTGCAGCGTGTAGGCGGCGCCGTATGCCTCGAGCGCCCACACTTCCATCTCACCAAAGCGCTGCCCACCGAACTGCGCCTTACCGCCCAGCGGCTGCTGGGTCACCAGCGAATACGGGCCGATGGAGCGTGCATGGATCTTGTCATCAACAAGATGATGCAGCTTGAGCATGTAGATGTAGCCAACCGTGGTCTTGCGCTCGAACGGCTCGCCCGTGCGCCCGTCGATCAGCTGCGACTGGCCGGACTTGTCCACACCCGCCCGGGTCAGCATCGCCTCGATGTCGGGGATGGACGCGCCATCGAACACCGGGGTCGCGATCGGCACGCCCTTGCGCAGGTTGCCACACAGCTCAAGCAACTGGGCATCGGTCATGTCACCGATCTGCTCGTCATAAACCGCGTCGCCATAGACCGACTTCAGTTCATCAAGCAGTTCCTGCCGCTTCTCGCCCGTGCGCTGGTAGTCATTGGCCAGCTGGCCGATCTGGCGGCCGATATTGGCGCACGCCCAGCCCAGATGCGTCTCAAGGATCTGCCCCACGTTCATGCGCGACGGCACGCCAAGCGGGTTGAGCACGATGTCGACCGACGTGCCATCCTCAAGGAACGGCATGTCTTCCACCGGTACGACGCGCGAGACGACACCCTTGTTGCCATGGCGACCGGCCATCTTGTCACCCGGCTGCAGCTTGCGCTTCACCGCGACAAAGACCTTGACCATCTTCATCACGCCCGGCGGCAGTTCGTCACCGCGCTGCAGCTTCTCGACCTTGTTGTCGAAGCGGGCCTGGATCTTGGCCACTGCCGCATCAAACTCACGGCGCAGCGTTTCAAGCTCCGCCATGACCTCATCGGACACGACGGTGATGTTGCGCCACGCACCACGGGGGTGCTCGGACAGGACCTCGTCCGTGATCTCGGTGCCCGAACGGATGCCCTTGAAGCCTGCACCTGCGGTCTGGCCGATCAGGTGCTCGCGCAGACGGTTGTAGAAGGAACGCTCCTGAATGGCGCGCTCGTCATCACGGTCCTTGGCGAGGCGTTCGATTTCGGCGCGCTCGATGGCCATCGCGCGCTCGTCCTTGTCCACGCCACGGCGGGAGAAGACGCGCACGTCCACGATGGTGCCGGTCGTGCCGGGCGGCAGCTTGAGCGAGGTGTCACGAACGTCGGACGCCTTCTCGCCAAAGATGGCGCGCAGCAGCTTTTCTTCCGGCGTCATCGGGCTTTCGCCCTTGGGCGTGACCTTGCCGATCAGGATATCGCCGGGGTTCACTTCCGCGCCGACATAAACGATGCCCGCCTCGTCGAGGTTGCGCAGCGCTTCCTCGCCGACATTGGGAATGTCGCGCGTGATTTCTTCCTGGCCCAGCTTGGTGTCGCGGGCCATGACCTCGAATTCCTCGATATGGATCGAGGTAAACACGTCATCACGCGCAATCCGCTCGGAAATCAGGATCGAATCTTCGAAGTTGTAACCGTTCCAGGGCATGAACGCGACCAGCACGTTCCGGCCCAGCGCCAGTTCACCCAGCTCGGTGGACGGACCATCGGCGATGATCTCGCCCGCACGCACCTGGTCACCCACGCGCACCAGCGGGCGCTGGTTGATGCAGGTGGACTGGTTGGAGCGCATGTATTTACGCAGGCGGTAGATATCCACGCCCTGTGTCGCACCGCCATCATCGGTGGCGCGCACCACGATACGCGCACCGTCGATCTGGTCCACCACGCCATGGCGGCGGGCCACGATGGCGGCGCCCGAGTCATGCGCAACGGCCGCTTCCATGCCCGTGCCGACCAGCGGCGCATCCGAGCGCACCAGCGGCACGGCCTGACGCTGCATGTTCGAGCCCATCAGGGCGCGGTTGGCGTCATCGTTCTCAAGGAACGGGATGAGCGCTGCGGCAACCGAAACAAGCTGCTTGGGGGAGACGTCGCAGGCGGTCACTTCGGTCGGGGGTACCTGGCGGAAGTCACCACCACGGCGCACGGAGACCAGATCATCGGTCAGATGACCCTGCTCGTCCTGCTTCGCATCGGCCTGGGCGACGATCAGCTTCTCTTCTTCCATGGCGGAAAGATATTTCCAGCCATCCTGAAGCACGCCGTCCTCGACCATGCGGTACGGGGTCTCGATAAAGCCGTACTTGTTCACCTTGGCGTAGGTGGCCAGCGAGTTGATCAGACCGATGTTCGGGCCTTCCGGCGTCTCGATCGGGCAGATGCGGCCATAATGCGTCGGGTGCACGTCACGGACTTCAAAGCCCGCACGCTCACGGGTCAGGCCGCCCGGGCCAAGCGCCGAGAGGCGGCGCTTGTGCGTCACTTCCGAAAGCGGGTTGGTCTGGTCCATGAACTGGCTGAGCTGCGAGGAACCGAAGAACTCACGCACGGCGGCGGCGGCCGGCTTGGCGTTGATCAGGTCATGCGGCATGACCGTATCGATATCGACCGAGCCCATGCGCTCGCGGATGGCGCGCTCCATGCGCAGCAGGCCAACGCGATACTGGTTTTCCATCAGTTCGCCCACGGAGCGGACGCGACGGTTGCCAAGGTTGTCGATATCGTCGATCGCGCCGCGACCGTCTTTCAGCTCGCACATGATCTTGACGGTGCGCAGGATGTCTTCCTTGCGCAGCACGCGCACCGTGTCGGGCACGTCCACGCCAAGGCGCATGTTCATCTTCACGCGACCCACGGCGGACAGGTCATAGCGGTCGGGATCGAAGAACAGGCCGGAGAACATCGCTTCCGCCGTCTCGGGCGTGGGCGGCTCGCCGGGGCGCATGACACGGTAGATGTCGGTCAGCGCTTCCTCGCGCGAGGCGTTCTTGTCCACCGCCAGCGTATTGCGGATCCACGGGCCATTGGCCGCGTCCACCGCCAGCGTGGTCAGCGTGGTCAGGCCTTCGCCCTCGAGTTCCTCAAGCTTCTGCTCGGTCAGTTCGTCGCCGGCTTCGGCATAGATCTCGCCGGTGTGCTCGTTGACGATATCGCTTGCGATGAAGCGGCCGATCAGCCCTGCGGGGCCGACGAGCACTTCCTTGGTGGTCTCGGCGATCTTGCGGACCATCCGCGCGGTCAGCTTGGCATCGACGGGAGCCACTTCCTCGCCGGTCTGGGCGTCGATCAGCGGCTCGAGCAGCTTCTGGCCACGGAAGGCATCGGCATCGAAACGACGCGCCCAGCCCTTCTCGGTCTTGGTGAATTCCACCTTGCCGTAGAAGTAGGACAGGATCTCATCAGGGTCCATGCCCTGGATTTCCATCGACTCCACATCCCCGCCCTCGGCGGCCTTGGCGGCGCGGGCGGCCTCGGAGGCAGCACCTTCGAGCGCGTACAGCAGCGTCGTGACCGGCAGCTTGCGCTTGCGGTCGATGCGGACGTAGATCAGGTCCTTGCTGTCGAACTCGAAATCGAGCCACGAGCCACGATAGGGAATGACGCGGGCCGCGAACAGGAACTTGCCCGAAGAGTGGGTCTTGCCCTTGTCGTGGTCAAAGAACACGCCGGGGCTGCGGTGCATCTGGCTGACGATGACGCGCTCGGTGCCGTTGATGATGAACGTGCCGTTATCGGTCATGAGCGGCATATCGCCCATATAGACCGGCTGCTCCTTGATATCGCGGATCGAGCGCGACCCGGTATCCTCATCCACGTCCCATACGATCAGGCGCAGGATCACCTTCAGCGGGGCGGCAAAGGTCAGCCCGCGCTGGATGCATTCCTCAACGTCGTATTTCGGCTCCTCGAGTTCGTAGCTTACGAACTCGAGACGTCCGCGCCCCGCGAAATCATTAATCGGAAAGACGGAACGGAACACTTCCTGCAGGCCCGTCGGCGTCCGGCTGTCGGGCGCCACATTCATCTGAAGGAACGTTTCGTAGCTTGCCCGCTGCACGTCGATCAGATTGGGCATCGGAGCCACTTCGGGTATGTGCCCGAAGCTCTTGCGGATGCGTTTGCGTCCCGTGAACGATTTCGTAATCGCGTTCATCGCCTATCCAGCCCCCATCCACACAGGCCCGCACGGTCGTGACATGGTCATGTCACGCGGACTGCGCGGCCCTTGAAAATTCTTGGCAGATCGACCGGACCTGAGTCTGGCCAACCCTTCACTACCGCCAAAGGCACCCGAAGCCTTGCGGCCAGGGTGCCTGTAACGCCCAAGGGGGCGGAAACCAGACGGTTTCCACCCTCACCTGAACAATCAGCCTGAGTGCGTCATAAACGACGCATCCCGATTGGCCAACTTATTTGATTTCGACCGAAGCGCCGTTGTCTTCAAGGGTCTTCTTGATCTTCTCGGCTTCATCCTTGCTGGCGCCTTCCTTGATGGTCTTGGGCGCGCCCTCGACCAGGTCCTTGGCTTCCTTCAGGCCCAGACCGGTGATCGCACGGATTTCCTTAATCACGTTGATCTTCTTGTCGCCAGCCTTGGTCAGGACAACGTCAAACTCGGTCTTCTCTTCTGCCGGAGCAGCGCCAGCGCCCGGAGCGGCAACAGCAACAGCGGCCGGAGCTGCGGCGGAAACGCCCCACTTCTCTTCCAGCAGCTTGGACAGCTCAGCCGCTTCCAGAACGGTCAGGGCGGAAAGGTCTTCAACAATCTTGTTCAGATCGGCCATGGTATTGGTCTTCCTAATTTATACACTGGTTGGCACGACACAATCCCGTTTTTTAGGGAAAATGCCGTTTTGTTGATAGCCCGGCGGGCCGGGCCATGGGGTCTCAGGCGGCTTCGCCCGTCTTGGCATAGGCACCAAAAACCCGTGCAAGCTGTCCGGCCGGCGCCTGCAGCACGCCTGCGATCCGCGTAGCGGGGGTGGAGATGAGCCCCACCAGCTGCGCGCGCAGAACGTCAAGCGACGGCAGTTCGGCCAGAGCCTTGATGCTTTCGACGTTGAGCGTCTGAGCACCAAGCGATCCGCCGAGCAGAACAAGCTTGTCATTGGTTTTGGCGAACTCGACGAGCACCTTCGCCACGGCTACCGGTTCATCCGCCCACGACAACGCGGTCGGCCCCTTAAGCAGCGGCTTGATGCCTTCGAACTGGGTCCCTGCCAGGGCGAGAGAGGCCAGCCGGTTCTTCGCGACCTTGTGTGTAGCTCCAGCCGCACGCACGCGACGCCGAAGGTCCGTCACATCAGCCACGCTCAGCCCGTCATTACGGGTGACAATGACCATGGACGTTTCAGCGAACACGGCTGCGAGGGAGGCAACAAACTCCCGCTTCTCCGTACGGTCCAAATCCCGTCTCCATCATCACCTGCCAGCCAGGGCCAGCAGGTAGGGTTTACCCTGGGGATGCGCCGACAAGCCGGTGCATCCCGGTTCGCCTGTCCTTTTAACGGAACAACCAGTGTGGGCTTTCGCCCCGATCCGGTAATCCCCGTCTCCCGGTTGCCGCCCTTTCGGGGCCATCAAGGCTTGCGCCACATCCGGTCATGGACAGGTTCGGAAACTGGCGGCAAAACCGCCAGCCCCTGTCCCCTCCCCCTAGCGGGAAAGGGTCATTCTTTGGTTAATCAGCCCGCCGTGAAAGCGGCGACGTCAACCGTAACACCCGGCCCCATGGTGGAGGACAGGGCGATCTTCTTCACATACGTGCCCTTGGCGCCCGTCGGGCGGGCCTTCTGCACGGCATCCACGAAGGCGCGGATGTTTTCAGCGAGCTTGGATTCGTCAAACGAAGCCTTACCAACGCCTGCGTGCACGATACCGGCCTTTTCAGCGCGGTATTCGACCTGGCCGGACTTGGCAGCGGAAACCGCGCCCTTCACGTCCATGGTCACGGTGCCCAGCTTGGGGTTGGGCATCAGGCCACGCGGGCCGAGGATCTTGCCCAGACGCCCCACGAGCGCCATCATGTCCGGCGTGGCAATGCAGCGGTCGAACTCGATCTCGCCAGCCTTCACCTTCTCGGCCAGGTCTTCGGCGCCAACCACGTCGGCACCGGCGGCCTGCGCTTCCTCGGCCTTGGGGCCGCGGGCGAACACGCCAACGCGCAGGGTCTTGCCCGTGCCGTTGGGCAGGGACAGCAGGCCACGGACCATCTGATCGGCATGACGCGGGTCAATACCCAGGTTCATGGAGATCTCGACCGTCTCGTCGAACTTCGCCTTGGCGTTGTTCTTGACCAGGTTGATCGCCTCATCGAGGCCATACTGCTTGGTGGTATCGACTGCGGCGCGGGCTGCGGTCAGACGCTTGTTCTTTGCCATTGGTATCAGCCCTCCACCACGTCGAGGCCCATGGAGCGGGCAGAACCTGCCAGCATGCGCACGGCGCCGTCGATGTCGTTGGCGTTCATGTCTTTCTGCTTCGTCTCGGCAATCTCGCGCAGCTGCGCAATGGTCACCTTACCAACGCTCGCGGCCTTGCCTACGGTCGAGCTGCCCTTGGAGACCTTGGCAGCCTTCATCAGGAAGTAGGTGTTCGGCGGGGTCTTGGTGATGAAGCTGAACGTACGGTCGGCATAGGCGGTGATGACGACGGGAATCGGCATACCGGGCTCGAGGCCCTGCGTCTTGGCGTTGAACTCCTTGCAGAACTGCATGATGTTCAGGCCGCGCTGACCCAGTGCCGGACCAACCGGCGGTGACGGATTCGCCTTGCCGGCGGGGATTTGCAGCTTGATGTAGCCAACGATTTTTTTGGCCATATCCGGGGCTCCTGACTGTTTCACCCGGACCGCGGTTCTGGTGGCCACCTGCCTGCCCGCATGGGCAGGGCGGGCGACCTCCCGCGTTCCGATAAGAGGCGCGCACCTACCGCTGTTTTGGGGTGCCTGTCAAGTCTTTGTCATGGAATCCGCTGCCGGACAGGTCAAGGGACTCGGGTCCATTATCGACACTGACCCCGTTTACGGCCTTGGGCATGCGCAGGTGGTTGTACTGCATCACGTCAAACGGGCGGATCTGCTTGTTGTTGGGCAGTTCGGCCGTGGTCCAGCCGCCGCCGAGCGAGCGGATGAGTTCCACCTGCGCCTGCATGTAGCGGGTCTCCACCTGCACCTCGGCAATGCGGGCCTGAAGGGCCGCCACCTGCGCCACCACCACGTCGAGGTAGTTGGTCAGGCCGCCGGTGTAAAGCTGCATGGTCATGTTCTGCGTGCGCATGGAGGCCTGCACGGCCTCGGCCTGCTGGCCGGCCTCAATGTTGAGGTCATGCGTCATGCTCAGCCCGTCTTCCACGTCCTTGAAGGCATCAAGCACGGTGGCGCGGTACTGATCCTCGGCCTGGCGGTACTGCGACCAGTTGCGTTGCAGTTCCGCACGGCGCAAGCCCCCCTGGAACAGCGGCAGCACGGCCTGGGCGGCATAATTGTACATGCCGTTGGCGATCTTATCGAGCGTGAAGCCGTTATCCATGAAACCGGCCATGGCGCTGAAGGTCACATGCGGGTAGAACGCCGCGCGTGAAATGCCGATGGCCCGGTTGGCCGCCGCCATGTGCCGCTCGGCGCTGGCGATGTCGGGCCGCCGCTCGAGCAGGGTCGAGGGCAGGCCGACCGGAGTCTTCACCTTGGGGAAGCTGATCTGCGCCCGCGGCGCGATACGGAAGCTGGAAGGCGCCACGTTGCACAGGATGGCAATGGCATGCTCCATCACCGCGCGATGGGCCTGCAGGTCGGTATCAGCCGCCTGGGTGGAGGCAAGCTGGGTTTGGGCGCGGGCTACGTCAATACCCGCCGCAATCGCGCCTGCCTGCCGCATTTTCGTGATCTGCACGGCGGTCTGGTAATAGTGGATCGAGTCGAGATAGACGGCGTGCTGCGCGTCCATGCCACGTAGCTGCATGTAATCATTGGCCAGCTCGGACTGGATGCTCAGCCGGGCCACTGCAAAATCGGCCGCCGCCGCCTGCGCCATGCGCTGCTGCACCCGCCTGCGGTTACGGATGGCCGACCAGAAATCCGGCTCCCACCGCGCAGTGGCGCTGTACTGCTCCGATGACATGTAGATCGGCCCCGTCGAGCCCGCGCCACGCCACAGCCTGTGCGAGGAGGCCTGGTTATTCGAGGCCCCGGTGTTGCCCGATATCTGCGGATACAGGTTGGACTGCGCCTCGGCGGCGATGTCACGCGCCTGGGTGAAGGTTTCCGCATCGGCCTGCAGGTTGGGGTTCATGCGGCTGGCGCGATCCTCGAGGTCATCGAGGGTGGAGTCGTTGAAAACGGTCCACCAGTCCCCGCGCGACGCGCCATCCTGCGGCGTGCCGTACTGCATCAGGCTGTCGCCCTTCCAGTTATCGGGCAGGAGATAATGCTGGTGGCGATATTTGGGCGCCAGATCCACGCACCCGGCCAGGCTGCCCGCAAGGGCGGCGCATCCGGCCAGAGAGAGCATACGACGGGAAAGCATGCGACGGGACAGGATATGACGTGACCGGCTGCGCGGCGCTGCACTCATTGACGCACTCCCGCGTCACTCGCACTGCTGTCTCCTGCTGGCATGGCGCGCACATCATCTCCCTTGCCCACGGCGGCCGTGGCCGTGGCGCCGGCATCGTTATAGCCGGGCGTCGACCCGACCAGATAGACCTTCTGGCCTTCGAGCAGCCCTGCCGACGGGTTGTTCACAATCCGGTCCTGCGGGCCGATGCCCGCCAGGATCTGCACTTTGGTACCCAGGTTCGTCCCCACCGTCACGTTATGCAGGCGGATGCGGTCGTCCTTGTCCACGATCGCCACCTGCATGCCCTGCGCGCGAAATACAAGCGCGCCTTCAGGCACTATCAGGATATCGGGGTCGCCGGGTGCGACAAAGTGTACATTGGCGTAAGAATCAGGCCACAGTTCGCGCTTGTCGTTATCGACCACCAGTTCGGTGGTCACGGTGCGGGTGCCCGCGTTGAACGCCTTGGCGGTGGCAAGGAACTTGGCCTTGAACACCCGGCCCGGATATTGCGGCACCGACACATCACCCTCCAGCTTGGGGCTGATGATATCGGCATAATCCTGCGGCACGGACACGAACACGCGCATGCGATGCACATCGGCCACGCTGAACAGCTCGGTGGCCGTGCCGCGTGAGGAAACATCGCCGCCACCCGCATTCACGTAATCGCCCACGTCAGCAAGACGGTTGGTGACAACGCCATCAAACGGGGCGACAAGCTGCTTGAACCCGATCAGGGCCGCATAGCGCGAGACCTCGTGGCGGGCGGCCTCGACCTCGGCCTGACGGGCCTCGGCATCGGCGGCCTGCACGTCCACCTCCTGCTGCGAGACAGCCTGCGTGCCCTGCAGCGCGCGCCAGCGCTTGGCCGTGATCTGCGCAAGGCGGTACCGCGCCATCGCCACGTCAAAATTGGCCTTTGAGGCCGCATACTGCGCATCAAGGCCCGGCGTGTCGATGGTGGCCAGGATCTCGCCCGCCTTCACCTTGGCGCCGATATCCTTGTACCACATCTGCACATAGCCCGAGACCTGCGCGTAGATCGGCGCCTGGTACCATGCCGAGATGTTGCCCGGCAGGTCGAGCGTGCGGGTGGTGGGGCCTTTTTCAGCCGTGATGACCTGCACGCGCGGGATGGCGGCATCCTGCGCCGCCTCCTTCAGGTTCGAGACATGGATGCGCCGCTCGAGAATACCCCCGGCAACAATGGCAGCCACCACAACCCCGCCAAGGGTCACGTACAGCCGCCCACGCCTGGACATGCGCGGCGTCTGGTTTTCCCCTGAGGCGGTCATGCGTGCTCTCCTTCGCCAGCAGCGGCGGCTTTCTTGGACTTTCTGGAATGGATCAGCGCAAAAACGCACGGCACGAACAACAGCGTGGCGCAGGTGGCGACCAGCAGCCCCCCCATCACCGCGCGCCCGAGCGGCGCATTCTGCGAATTGCTCAGCGACATGGGCAGCATGCCGATGATCATGGCAGATGCCGTCATCAGCACCGGGCGGATACGCTCGTAGCCCGCCTCGATCGCGGCCTTCACCGCATCGCCATGCAGGTCCATCCGCTCACGCGCGAATGACACGACAAGGATGGAGTTGGCCGTGGCCGTGCCCATGCACATGATCGCGCCCGTCAGCGCCGGAACCGACAGCGCCGTGTGCGTGAGGAACAGTGCCCACGCGATGCCGCCAAGGGCGCCGGGCAGCGCGGTGATGATGATGAACGGGTCAAGCCACGACTGGAAGTTGACGACAATGATCAGGTACACCAGCAAAATCGACATCGCGAGCCCGCCGATAAGCTGGGTATAGGCTCCGTTCATGGTCGAGGCCTGGCCGTAGATCGTCAGGCTCGAGCCCTGCGGCAGTTCCTTGCGGGTTTCATCAACCACGCGCTCGACCTCACGCGAGACCGCGCCAAGGTCCAGCCCCTCGTTCGAGGCATAGATGTTGAACACGGGCATGATGTTGTAGTGCGACACCTCGCCCGGCGTGCCGGTCTGCACGATCTCGCTCAGGCCGCCAAGGATCTGGGGCGCCTTGTCGGACGGGTTGCCATCGCCCTTGTCGATGGGAATGGTCTCGAGGTCGTTCATGGTCTGCAGGAACTGCAGCGGCGTCTGGATATCGACCAGATGCGAGACCCCGGTCTTGGGATCGAGCCAGTAGGTCGGCGCCACCTGCCCGCTGCCCGACAGCACGGCGAGCGCGTTATTGGCCACGTCCGATTCCGTCAGCCCCGTGCCCAGCGCGTAGGTACGGCGGGCGTTGACGCGCAGCGTGGGCGTGTTGAGCGGCTCCTGCACCGACACGTCGGCAATGCCGGTGACGTGGCGCAGCTTCTCGGCCAGCTTCTCGGCAAAATCGAAATTGTCATACAGGTTGCGCCCCGATACCTGCACGTCGAGCGGCGCGGGCAGCCCGAAATTCAGGATCTTGGCGGTCAGGTCGGCTGGCATGAAGGTGATGTCGGTGCCGGGGAATTTTTCGGCCAGCCCCTTGCGCAGGATGCCGCGGAACTTCGCCACCGGCGCTTCCTCGTCCTTCAGCGTCACGGTCAGGTCGCAGTCCTGCGCGCCGACGGTGGGCGTGGGGATGAAGGCCTGGTTGAGCGGGCTGAACGGCAGGCCACAGTTATTGACAATGCCCTCGACCTGACCGGGCAGCAGGCGCTCGATCTCGCCATTGACCAGCATGGCGATCTTGCCTGCTTCCGCGATCTTGGTGCCCATGGGCGCGCGCATGTGAATGGCCAGCGCGTTGGAATTGATCTCGGGGAAGAAGTCCTGCCCGGCAAACAGCAGCAGGCCCAGCGAGGCGAAGGCCGCGACGCCAAAGATCGGCACGAAACGCCCGCGGATGAGCAGCAGGTGCTCGAGCAGCGCCTTGTAGCGGTTGCGGAAGGTGACGAAGCGGCGCTCAAAACCCTGCTGGAAGCGGCCGAAGATATTGGTCGGCTCATGATGGCCGCCCTCCGCCTTGGCCCTGGCGTGTGCCGCGACCTGGGCTGCGAGCATGTATTTGGCCATGGTCGGCACCAGCGTGCGCGACAGGATGAACGAGGCGATCATGGCGAAGATGATGGCTTCGGCCATGGGCATGAACAGCCAGCCCGCAACGCCCGTCAGCTGGAACAGCGGCATCCACACGATACAGATGCACAATGTCGAGACGAAGGTGGGAATGACGATCTGGTTGGCGGCGTCGATGATGGCCGTTTCCAGATCCTTGTCCATTTCCAGATGCGCATCGATGTTCTCGATCATCACCGTCGCATCATCGACCAGGATGCCCACGGCCAGCGCGAGGCCGCCAAGCGTCATGACATTGATGGTCTGGCCCGCAGCCCCCAGCCCAACGACCGAGCACAGCATGGCCAGCGGGATGGAGGTGGCGATGATGACGGTCGATCGCCACGAGCCAAGGAACAGCAGCACGACAAGGCTGGTCAGCAGGGCGGCGGTGCCCATTTCCTGCACCACGTCGCGCACCGCCTCCTTCACGAAGGTCGAGGCATCGCCCAGCACGGTAATGTCAACGCCGGGCGGCAGCGTGCGCACGATGGAGGGCAGCAGCGCCTTGATCCCGCTCACCACCGAAAGCGTCGAGGCATCGCCGCTTTTCATGATGACGATCAGCACCGCCTGGTGCCCCTTGACCAGCACCATGTTGGTCTGTGGCGGCCCGCCTGCGTGCACCCACGCCACATCGCGCAGGTAGACGACGGAATTCCCCTCCTGCTTGATGGGCATGTTGTTGAAACTGTCGATCTCGTCAGGCGAGGCGTTGGTTTGCACCATCCAGTCAAACGCGCCGATCTGCTGGTCGCCTGCTGGCAGCACGATGTTCTGCTTGCTCAGCGCATTGCCGATATCGGTGGCCGAAAGCCCGTGCGCCAGCAACTTGCTCTGGTCGAGATCGACCATGATGTTGCCCGGCTGGCCACCATAGGGGTTGGGGATGGCCGCCCCCGCGACCGAAACCAGCGCGGGCCGGATCAGGTTGGAGGACATGTCGTAGATCTGCGACGCCGTCATGGAATCCGATGAGACCTGTAACGTCAGCACCGGCACAGACGAGGCATTGTAGGTCAGCACCAGCGGCGGCGTCATGCCGGCGGGCATCTGTTTGATGACGGTCTGGGAGACGGCGGTGATCTGCGTCTGCGCCACGGCGGTGTTGGTGCCGGGCTGGAAGAACACCTTGACGATACCACGCCCGTAATAGGACTGGCTCTCGATATGTTCGATGTTGTTGACCGTGGCGGTCAGCGCGCGCTCGTAATAATAGACCACGCGGCCGGACATGTCTTCGGGCATGAGGCCGGTATAGGTCCAGCAGATCGCCACCACGGGAATGTTGATGCTGGGGAAGACATCGGTTGGCGTGCGGAGCAGGCCACGGACACCGAACACGACGATGAGAATGGACAGGACAACAAAAGTATAGGGCCGCTTGAGCGCGGTAACGACAATACCGTTCATGCGCGGCCTGTTGCCCCCTGCCCTGTCGGCAGGCCCGGCCCCATGAAGCCCGCGCAGCGCGGCCCGGGCCGGGACAGGTGGTGTTCTTGCATCTCTCGTCTCCCCGTCTGTCCATTCGGTGTTAATGGGGGTGCGTCAGGTGGCAAATGAAATTTCAATTTAGTTTCCGGCCTGCACCACACAGAAAGGCGGAAAAATTATGGTCATGGTAACGCCCGGTCGCCGCTCGTGCACACGCGTGGGCGTGATGTCGAGCTGCGCATGATGCAGCGCCACGATGGCGGAGACCAGGCTCAGCCCCAGGCCTGATCCGGGAATGTGGCGGCTTTTGTCCGAGCGGTAGAAGCGCCCCGTCACCGCCTTGCGCTCGGCTGCCGGGATGCCGATGCCCGTATCGATCACCTGCAGCAGGGCGCACTCCCCGTTCATTGCGGTATGAATTTCAACCCGGCCGCCGCCGGGGGTGAATTTGATGGCGTTGTCCACCAGGTTGGCCAGCACCTCGATCAGGAGGTCGCGGTCGCCCTGCACCCTGATGGGCGCCTCGCGGGCGGCGCAGGCCAGGATGATACCCTTGGTTTCGGCTATGGGTTCATACAGATCGACGATATCGGCCACCAGCGCACCGAGGTCCACCGTGCCGAACCCGGCCCGCCTGCGCCCGTTCTCGATCTCGCCTATGCGCAGCAGCGCGGTGATGATGGCAAAGGACTGGTCAAGATCATCAATGGTGCGGGCGATGACATTGCGCAGCGCCTCCGCCGAGTGATCGGCGTTGAGCGCGCGGTCAAGCCGGGCGCGCACGCGGGCGAGCGGCGTGCGCAGGTCGTGGGCGATGTCGTTGCCCACGTCGCGTATTTCATCAAGCAGCTGCTCGAGGCGGTCGAGCATGCGGTTGACGCTGCCCGCAAGGCGCTGGAGGTCGTCATTCTGCCGCCCCGCGGGCAGGCGCTCATGCAGGTCGCCTTCCATGATGCGGTCAATCGCCTCATGCATGACCTTGACGCGCGAGAGCGCGCGGTGGCTGAGAATGATGCCGGTAATGAGCGCGAACAGCACGGTCGGCACGATCGAGACCAGCATGGAATGCCGCATCATCAGCCGCAGTTCGGTGCGCATCTGCCGGCTGCGCCCGAGCACCAGATAGCGCCCGCCGGGCACGCTCACCGCCACCATGCGCAGCACGGTGACCGAACTGCCCCCCGTGGCCTCGGGGGCTATGACATGCACGCGCCCGTCGGCCACCAGCCCGGTGGGCCAGCTATGCAGGTCGCCCACGATGTAATGCTGCCCGGCATCGAACAGGGTGGTGGCGTTCATGATGATGCGCAGGTCATCGGTGGCGCGGTCGCGCACCTGCTGCTCCAGCGCTTCCGGGGTTTCGTGCTGCAGGATGCTGGCCTCACGCAGCAGCAGGGTGTCCGAACGCTTGGCCTCGAACACATTCGCCTGGCTGTAGCCAAAAAAGAACTGCAACGCCGCCGAGCCGATCATCGCCGCCACGACCGCCAGCGTGAGGCGGAAGGTGGCGGTGCGGAACAGCTCGTTACGAAACACGCAGCATGAACCCCGCGCCGCGAATGCTCTGGATCAGGGGCGGGCGACCCGTTTCATCAATCTTGCGGCGCAGCTTGCCGATATGCACGTCCACGAGGTTGGTCTGGGGAATGAAGCGGTAGTTCCACACATCCTCAAGCAGCATGTTGCGCGTGAGCACCTGGTTGGGGCGGCGCATGAGGTATTCGAGCAGCCTGAACTCACGCGGCAGCAACTCGATCAGCTCGCCATCGCGCCGCACGGTGCGGGTGATGAGGTCCATCTCCAGCGGGCCCGCGCGCAGCATGGTGTGGCGCGAGGTGTCGGGGCGGCGCAGCAGGGCCTCGAGGCGGGCGGCGAGTTCCTCCATGGCAAACGGCTTGGTCAGGTAGTCGTCGCCCCCCGCCTTGAGCCCGCTCACCCGGTCATCCACCGCCGAAAGGGCGGAAAGCACCAGCACCGGCACGTGCACCTGCCGCTCGCGCAGGGTCTCGATCAGCGTCAGGCCATCGAGTTCGGGCAGCATGCGGTCAACGATCATCACATCAAAATGCGCGTTCAGCCCAATGGACAGCCCCGCCGCCCCCGAAAACTCGTGCTGCACCACGAAGTGCCGGCTTTCCAGTTCCTCGATCACTTCCTGCGCGATCTTGCCATCATCCTCCACCAGCAGCACGCGCGGCGTGGCCTCGGGCCGGGGCACGGTGGGCATGGGGTCGGGCGGCAGGTTTTCAGACGGAACACTCATCACCTGCTCCTTATGCCGCGCGTGGCCAAACGCGGCCAATTAAAATCAATTTCAGCGAGGCGGAGCACCCTCATGCCCCCACCGCGCGGTCATGTCGCCCTGCGCGTCAGGAGCGGGGGGCGTGGCGGCGGAATCGGGTGCTCCCGCCTCCTGCGTATCGACATCAAGCTCGCGCAGCCTGCGGCTGACAAGCCCGGTGCGGCGGCGGGCCTCATCAATCGAGGAGGACATGGCGGACGCATTGCGGGCCAGTTTCTCCAGCACGCCATCCATGCGCAGCATTTCCTGCCGTGTGGCGCCGAGCAGGCGGGCGATGTCATCGGTGCGGCGTTCGAGCGCAAGGGTCACGTAGCCAAGATGAATGGTGCGCAGCATAGCGGGCATCAGCCCCGGCCCCATCACGATAACGCGGTAGGTGCGCCCGATTTCATCAAGCAGGCCGGGAATACGCGCCACCTCGGCATAAAGCCCATCGGTGGGCAGGTACAGCACCGCAAATTCCACCGTAACGGGCGGCACGATGTATTTGGTGGCGATCTTGCGGGCCTCGATGCGCAGCGTGGTTTCAAGCGCGCGGCGGGCGGCGCGCTCGGCATCGGGGTTGCAGTCCTCCACGGCCTGTAGCAGGCGCTCATAGGCTTCGGTGGGGAATTTGGAATCAATGGCCAGCACCGGCGGCACGGTGGCGCGCACCGGCATGCGCACGGCAAATTCCACCACCTCGCGGCTATCATCGCGCAGGCGGCGGTTGGTGTCGTAGCTGCCTGCGGGCAGCACGTCATCAAGGATGGTGCGCAACTGCGCCTCGCCCCAGCCGCCACGGGTCTTGACGTTGGAGAACAGCCGCTTGAGGTCACCCACCTGCGCGGTCATGGCCGAGACCTCGCCCATTGCCTTCTGCATCGCGCCGATCTGCTCGAGCACGCGCTGGAAGGAGGTCTGCATCTGCTTTTCCACCGCCTCATGCAGGCGCTCGTTTACGGCGGCGCGGAGTTCATCGCTGTTGCGCCTGCCCTCCTCCGCCATCTCGCGCAGGGATTCGGACTGGGTCACACGCATCTCGGACAGGTCGCGGCCCATCATGCGGGCAATGCGGTTGAAGGTCTCGGTCAGTTCCTGATGGCGCTGGTCGAAACGGTTGGAAAGTGCGCGCTCGATCTCGGCCATGCGGGCGCGCTGGGCCTCGCTCCCGGCCATGCGGGCGGCGGTCTCGCGCTCCATCATCACGCATAGCCGCCCGAGCAATTCCGCATCCTGCCCGCCCCCCATGAAAGACAGCCTGCGCAGCACGATAAACGACACCAGGCACGACAGGACAGCGCACAACAGACCAATCCAGATAACGGGCGATGCGGACAGATCAGCCATGATGAACCATTTCCCACAAAAAAGAACAAACCATGTCCGTGCCCTGTCATGCGGCTGATGTAAAGTCATCATGTTTTTTTGGAATATCTGGCAACCGATGATATGCACCAACCGAAACAATCTGCATCTCACCTGATTTTCAGGTTCGCGCCGCGCCAAAACCCACTAGCGTGCCCCCGGCATGCCGTCACCCCGCCTGTTTACGGCCCATAGAACCGACACGACCCCAAGGACCAGCCTTACCATGCCCAAGCCAACGCCGACCTGCCCGCAGGGCCAGCCCGCGCGCGGCAGATCCCTGTTCACCAGCCTGTACGCGCAGGTGATCATCGCGGTGGTGGCGGGCATTGCGCTGGGGCATTTCTGCCCGCATGCGGCCGTGGCCCTCAAGCCGCTGGGCGACGGGTTCATCCGCCTGGTCAAGATGGTGATCCCGCCGGTCATCTTCCTCACCGTGGTCACAGGCGTTGCCGGCCTGTCCGACCTTGGGCAGGCGGGCAGGCTTGCGGGCAAGGCGATGGTCTATTTCATCGCCTTCTCCACGCTTGCGCTGGTGGTGGGCATGATCGTGGCCAACGTGGTGCAGCCGGGCGCGCATATCCACGCCAACCCCGCAACGCTCGATGCGCATGCGGTGGCTGCCTATACGGCAAAGGCGCAGGCGCATTCATTCAGCGATTTCGTGCTCAACATCATCCCCGATACGGTGGTCAGCGCCTTTGTGTCAGGCGACATATTGCAGGTGCTGCTGGTCGCCATCCTGTTCAGCATCAGCCTGTCGCGCATGGGCAGCAAAGGGCAGGCCATCCTGACCCTGCTCAAGCAGCTGACGCAGCTGGTGTTTGGCGTGGTGCGGCTGGTCATGTACGCAGCCCCCATCGGGGCGCTGGGTGCCATGGCGTTCACCATCGGGCGCTTTGGCATTGGCGCGGTACTGCACCTCGCCTTTCTGGTAGCCACGTTCTATGCCACCTCCGCCCTGTTCGTGCTGGTCATTCTGGGGGCCGTGGCGCGGTGGAACGGGTTTCGCATCCTGCCGCTGCTGCGCTACCTGCGCGAGGAACTGCTGATCGTGCTGGGCACGAGTTCATCTGAATCCGCCCTGCCCACCCTCATCACCCGGCTGGAAAACGCAGGCTGCGCCCCCTCCGTGGTCGGGCTTGTGGTGCCGATGGGCTATTCCTTCAATCTTGATGGCACCAACATCTACATGTCGCTCTCGGCCCTGTTCATCGCCCAGGCGACCGACGTGCATCTGGGGCTGGGCCAGCAGATCAGCCTGCTGCTCGTGGCCATGATCAGCTCAAAGGGCGCGGCAGGCGTGACCGGAGCCGGTTTCGTTACCCTTGCCGCAACGCTGGCGGTAGTGCCTGACGTGCCGGTGGCGGGGATGGGGCTGATCCTTGGCATTGACCGCTTCATGTCCGAATGCCGGTCGCTGACCAACATCATCGGCAACGCGGTGGCGACCATCGTTCTGGCCCGGTGGGAAGGCGCGCTCGATACACAGCGCCTTGCCGCCGCCCTGTCGGGGCGGATCAGCAACGCGCAGGCCGATACGCCCGTCATGCCCGCCGATGACCACCCTCGGCCTACCATTCACTAACGCCCTGTTTTCCCTCTCGTCTCTTCATTTGCGTCCATAGGTTTCATAACATGCCTGTTTTCAAGCCCCAGACTGGCGCACTGACCACCGCGCAAAGAATACGAAGCATTGTTGCGGGTTCATCGGGAAATCTGATCGAATATTACGACTGGTACGTCTATGCGGCATTTTCCATGTATTTTGCCCATTCGTTCTTTCCGCCCGGCAACCCGACAAGCGAACTGCTGCGCAGTGCTGCGGTGTTTGCCATCGGCTTCCTGATGCGCCCGGTGGGCGGGTGGCTGATGGGGCTGATGGCTGACCGCCATGGCAGGCGGGCGGCGCTGAGCGTGTCGATCATCGCCATGTGCGCGGGCTCGCTGGCCATTGCCCTGTGCCCGACCTATGAGCAGATCGGGCTGGCGGCGCCCTCCGTCCTGCTGCTCGCCCGGCTGTTGCAGGGGTTGAGCCTTGGCGGGGAATACGGGGCGAGTGCGACCTACCTTTCCGAAATCGCGCCACCGGCCCAGCGCGGGTTCTATGCCAGCTTCCAGTATGTCACGCTGGTGATGGGGCAGTTGCTCGCACTCGTGGTGCTGCTCGCACTGCAGTTCGTACTGCTCAGCCCGGCACAGCTTGGCGCATGGGGCTGGCGGGTGCCGTTTGGCATTGGCGCATTGCTGGCGCTATCCATCCTGTGGTTCCGCCGCGGCATGGCCGAAAGCGAGCAGTTCAGCGCCGCCACGAAAGACAGGAACACACATGGCGGCCTGCGCGTGCTGCTGCAGCACCCGCGCGAGGTACTGGGCGTATGCGGCCTGACGCTGGGCGGCACGGTGGCGTTCTACACCTTCACCATCTACATGCAGAAATATCTGGTCAACACGGCGGGGCTGGCCAAGGAGCAGTCCACGCTGGTCTCGACCGCATCGCTGTTCGTGTTCGCGCTGATCCAGCCCGCCTTTGGCGCGCTGTCCGACCGGGTGGGCCGCAGGCGGCTGCTGCTGTCCTTTGGCGTGATCGGCTGCCTGGGCACCGTGCCGCTCATGCAGGCCATTTCCACCGTGCACTCACCGCTGGCGGCCTTTGGCCTGGTCACGGCGGCACTGATCGGCATTTCAGGCTACACATCGATCAACGCGGTGGTGAAGGCCGAACTCTTTCCCACCCGCGTGCGCGCGCTGGGTGTGGCGCTGCCCTATGCGCTAACCGTATCGGTGTTTGGCGGCACGGCGGAATATGTGGCGCTATGGTTCAAGCAGATCGGGCATGAGGGTCTGTTTTACTGGTACGTGACCGGCTGCATCGCCTGCTCGCTGCTGACCGTGCTGTTCGTGCTGCCCGGCCATGACCGAATCACGCCGGAAGCCTGAAATCAAAGATAAAAGTTTTTGGGCGCCGCCTTTTTTCAAAAAGGTGGCTTTCTTCTGAAGCTTTTTGAAAAAAGCTTCACCAAAAACTTTTCCTTATGTTCTCAATGCACATGCATCAGGTTGCGCAGGAAGCCGGGCAGCAGCATGGCATAGGGGTTCACATGCACTGCCGGGTTGCCCATCGGCCCGGTCACCTGATAGGTGGCCGAGAGCACGCCCCCGTTCTTCTCCGGGCTGAACAGCCAGCCCAGCAGGCCCGGCAGGTGGCCGGGTGCCGCATTGACCGCAAAGGCGGGGATGATGGTGCCATCAAGGTTAAGGGTCTTCTTCTCCAGGTTCACCTCGCCTGACACCGTGGCCCCGAGGGAGGCATTGCTGACCAGCCCGTCGGAGATATGGATGTCGCCTTCATCCATCTTCACCGGCGCGTTCAGCTGCTCGATCTGCATGCCCGGCGCATGCGGCGCGCGCAGCCAGCCATAGATCGAGGCATTATTGGCCAGCCTGACCACGGCAGGCACGTTGCGCAGCTTGAACGGCCCCATATGCACCGTGCCCGAGAAGGGGGCGGTGGCCGAACTGTCATCGAACTGGCCGGTGATGTCGGTCACGCCACCCTGCATCTCGTCAGTCACCTTCATGTTGTGCAGCAGGTCGCCCAGGCTTGCCACATGCACGTCAAGCAGGCGGACATTGCCCTGCTGGGTCAGGTGCGCCTGCGCGGGCACCGGGCCTTCCACCGTCAGCACGCCACGGGTCAGGCGCACGCCATTGGTTTCAAGGTGGCTATGCACGTTGGTCAGCGTATCGGTGGGGCCGTAATACAGGGTGCGGGCATCCACGTTCAGATCCCACCGGCGGCCCGGCGGGCCGTTGACCCGTCCGGTCGCCATTTCAGGCATGTGGTAGCCACCGCTATCGCCCTGGTGGGCGGCCACCTTGGTCGCCGCCGTGCTGTCGGGCGCGGTCTGGAACGAGACCAGCGGCGAGAGGTCAAGCACCCTGGCCGCCACGTTCACGCCAATGGGGTCGTTCTCGCGCTGCGGCAGCAGCACCGAGGCATTGCCCATCGAGCGCCCGATACGGAAGCCACGCAGCACCAGCCGGCGCGTCACCCCGCCTGCGGTCTCGGCATGGCCATCAATCAGCAGGTCGGGGCCTACGGCGCGCATGTTCTCGATGCCTGCAATCTGCCCATGGTCGAGGTCAAGCTCGACCGAGGCATTGGCCTCCTGCCCCACCTTCTTGGACCAGATGGGTATGGCCAGCGCCGCGCGATCAAGATCGAGGTCGATATTCACCTGCGCCTTGCCGCCCACGTAGCGGTCGTAATCCACATCAAGCAGGGCGCTGCCCGAGAAATGCTCGCCCATCTCAAATCCGGCCCGCTTCACCCCCTCCGGCGTGACATGGCCCTGCAGGCTGGCGCTTTCCACCGCATGGACCATCGGCCCGCTGCGGAAGTCCATGGTGTAGATCACGCTCGAGGGAATGCCCGCCAGCACGCCCGTGCCCTGCAGCAGCAGGCCGTTGGTGGTGGCGTCGATGCCCAGGATGCCATTATCAAGCGGGCGCCCCACCACCACATTGCCCAGATGCACCTGCGCAAGATCGGTATGGCTGCGCAGGTCGATCTGGTCGAGGCGCACATGCGCATCGAGCGGCAGGGCTATGTGCAGCGACACATTGGCCCGCCCCGACGGGTGCGTGAACGACATGGGGTGGCGCGAGAGTACATTGAGCCGGGGCTCGGCCAGCAGCGCCAGCACGTCGCGCGCATTGCCCAGCAGGGTCACGTTGATGTCGCCTACCTGCACCTTCTCGTTCAGGCCGGTAATGCGCATGGAGCCGGGGCCGACCTCGATCCGCCCGGTGCCGGTGGCATCGACATGCCGCCCCGCAAGGTCAACAAGCTGGTACGCATGGCCGAAATGGATCATGATCTCGTCGGGACCATCAAAGGTCAGGTGGGCATCCATGTCGTGCAGCGGCGGAATGGGGCTGAGCCAGTGCAGTTCCATCGCGTCGGCATCGATCGTGCCGCCAAGCGAGGCGAGATCCAGCCCCCCCCAGCCCTTGTGGCTGGTCAGGCCCATATTGACCTGCAACTGCCGCACATGGCCATGCGGTATGTTTTCGGTCACCCACCGGCGCGCGCCCTTCATGGCGGCGGGCGGCCAGAACGCACCCAGCGTTTCAAACTCCAGCGCCCGCGCATGCGCGCCTACGTCAAGCTGGACGTTGGCAGGCTTCATCAGTGATGCGGCGCTGAGTGCGGCCGTGGCGTTCAGCGTGGGGCCGCTGCCATCATCATCGGCATGGCCCGGTGCGCGCAGATGCAGTTCAAGGTTGCGCAGCGCCACCTTCAGCGGGCCATCAAACGGCGCGTTGGCCGGTCCCGGCCCCAGTGAACCGACAAGGTCGGCCACCCCCTCGCCCACCAAAAACTGCCCGGCCTTGCGCGTGGTGACCTGCCCGTTGCCCGCATCGAGGTGCAGCGTGAAATCACGCGGCATGAGGAAGCCCTGATCCTGCCCCCCATCACGGAAAGCAACCTGCAACCGCCCGCCCACCGGCAGGTCAAGCGGGGCGACCTGCTTCTGCCCCGGCGCAAAGGCCGCCGGGCTGATGGGGTCGAGCACTAGGGTCCAGTCAACATGGCGGGGGCCGGCATGGATGCCTTGGCCGTGCAGCACCAGCCGCTCGCCATTGCCTTCCAGCCCGAGGCGGATATCGCCTTCCACCCCTTTCTGCCCGGTATCGTTCACCACCTTCAGCCGGGCATCCGCCTCGCCCAGCCGCCAGTTGCGCCCGGTCATGCGATCGGTGAACTGCACATGCGTGTCCGACACCATGGCCCTGCGCAGCGCGCTCATGTCCAGCGGCGAGGGTTCTTCCTTCTCATGCGGCGGGTAGGGAGTATCCGGCCCCAGGTCGAGGCCGATCTTGCCCTCGCGGCTACGCGCAAGCTGCAACCGCCCGTGCGAGACCGACAGTTCAAGAATACGGACAACGCCATGCGCCAGCGCCGGGCTATCGAGCGTAATGCGCCCCCGGCGCAGCGTATCGGCCACGGCGCCATCGCGCCGCGCGATGCGCACATCCTCCACCCAGATCACGAACGGCGCGCGCAGCCCCTCATGCATCGCATTCCAGCCCAGCCGCACATGCGCCGCCGACAGGCTGCCAATAATATCCGCATGCCTGCGCCCATGGGCCACGGGCAGCGGCATGAACAGGCGCACCACCGGCGTGACCTCAAGCGGCCCTGCCGAAAGGCGTAGGGTCAGCACCAGCAGCAGCACCGCAGGCAGCGTAATGCACAGCAGCACCAGCCACACCACCACGCGGCCCGCGGCCAGTACCGCGCGGCGCACGCGGCTCGGGCGTTGCGGCGTGCCACCGGGCGGCGGCGAGGCTTGACCTGCCTGCGTCATGCCGTCCACGCTACGCTCCCGCGCCAATAAGCGTTCATTCCCAGTCTCTTGCCGGACATTTCTCCATGGATCAGCCAACCCCGCCCCTGCCCGCGCCACATGCCTCGTGGCAGGGATGCACATGGCCCCGACCCGCCGACCCACGTGCCGCCCGCATCCTGCGCGAGAACCTGTCCGATGCGTGCGCGCGCGCAGGCCTGCCCGACCTGGCGGCCACGCCGGGCATCATGCCCATGCTTGATGCGCTGGGGGGCAACAGCCCCTACCTGTCCGACCTGGCACTGCGTGATACGGAAGCCTTCGCCACCCTTGTGCATGAAGGCGCGGAAACCTGCGTGCGGCGCATCCTTACCGCACTCGATACCGTGCCGCCCGCAACGCCCCGCGCCGAGATCATGGCCGAACTGCGCGAGGCCAAGCGTCAGGCGGCGCTGGCCATAGCGCTGGCCGATATCGGGGGCGCATGGTCGCTGGAGCAGGTGACCCTGGCGCTGAGCGAACTGGCCGAGAACGCGCTGAACACGGCACTCAGGCATCTGCTGCTCCACGCGCACGAGACCGGACGCCTGCGCCTGCGTTACCCCGAAACCCCGTGCCGGGGCAGCGGCTTCGTGGTTCTGGCGATGGGGAAGCTGGGCGCGCGGGAACTGAACTACTCCTCGGACATAGACCTGATCATTCTGTATGACCCGGACCGCCACCCCGGCAATGGGGAACTGCGACATACCTTTGTGCGCATGACTAGCGATCTTGTCACGCTTATGGAAGCGCGTGATGCAAATGGTTACGTTTTCCGCATGGACCTGCGGCTGCGACCCGATCCGAGCGCGACCCCCGCCGCCGTGTCGTTTCCCGCCGCCATACAGTATTACGAGAGCATGGGCCGCACATGGGAACGCGCGGCCATGACCAAGGCGCGGCCCGTGGCGGGCGACATCACGGCGGGGCGCCGTTTCCTCAAAACCATTCATCCGTTCATCTGGCGCCGCCATCTGGATTTCGCGGTAATTGATGATCTGCATGACATGAAAGCCCGCATCGACCGCCACCGTAACGCAGGGCACGCCAATCTGGACAGCCTGCGCGCGGAAGATATCAGCAACCCCGACACTGCCTTGCGCTGGCTGCTGGGCCAGAATGTCAAGCTCGGGCAGGGCGGCATCCGCGAGGTGGAATTCGTAGCTCAGGCCCTGCAGCTTGTATGGGGTGGCAGAAGGCCGGAACTGCGCGACCCCACCACGCTGGGCGCGCTGCGCAGGCTGCGCCGGGCAGGCCTGCTGGCGCGTGAACAATCCGCAATACTGGCCCGCAATTACCGCATATTGCGGCAGGCCGAGCACCGGCTGCAGATGCGCCTCGACCACCAGACCCACAGCCTGCCCGACACGGAGGACGGATTCGCGCGCTTCGCCACCTTCATGAACATGGGCCCGCCCGATGAACTGCCCAGCAGCCTGCTTGCGGTCATGCAGCGTTCGCGGCGCATCTTTGACCAGCAGTTTGCCGAAAGCGGCCGCGAGGACATCACCATCGCCCCCGAGGATGCCGATGCCGCCGACCGCCTGCGCGCGCACGGCTTTCCCGCGGCTGACATCAACGACGCGCTGGCCATTCTCAACCGGTGGGAAGGCAACCGCCTGCGCGCCCTGCGCTCGGACCGCGCCCGCAAGCTGCTGCGCCGCCTGCTGCCCGGCCTGCTGGCCGAGATGGGCCGCCGCCAGCAGCCGCTGGCCGTGCTGCGCCGCTTCGATGCGCTGCTCGAGCGGCAGTGGGCGGGGGTGCAGTTCCTGTCGCTGCTCGAGCGCAATCCCGCCCTGATCCACCGCATCGTGACCGTGCTGGACTGCGCGCCCTTCCTGGCGGACCACCTGGCCGAGACCCCCTCCGCGCTCGATGGCCTGCTTGACATGGATGGCGGCCCCGGCGCGGTCAGCACGGTGACAGCCCTGGCGCGGCGGCAGGTGGCGGCGGCGCAGTCGGCCGAGCAGGTGCTGCCGGTGCTGCGCGGGCTGGTCTGTGGCGAGGAGTTCCGCCTGTCGGTCGCCCGCCTTGAGCACCGCATGAGCGAAGACCGCGCCGCCCGCGCCCGCACCGCCATGGCCGAGACGGTCATGCGCGGCCTGCTGCGCCTGGTCAGCGCCGAGCACCGCCAGCGCCACGGCATCGTGCCCGGCGGCGCGGTGGCGGTGGTGGCGTTGGGCAAGGTCGGCTCGCGCGAGATGATGCCCGGCTCGGACCTGGACCTGATGGTGGTGTTCGACCACCCCGAGGAGGCGGGCGAGAGCGTGGTCAGCGCCAGCGATGGCCCGCGTGCCCGCCCCCTTTCCGCCGGAACCTATTACGTGCGGCTGGCGCATGCCTTTGTCGCGGCGCTGACCGCGCCGGGGCGCGAAGGCCCGCTCTATGAGGTGGACATGCGGCTGCGCCCCTCGGGTTCGAAGGGGCCCGTGGCGGTCTCGCTCTCCGCCTTCCGCCGCTACCATGCCGAATCCGCCTGGACATGGGAGCGCATGGCGCTGACCCGCGCGCGGGTGGTGGCCGGGCCGCCCGGGCTTGCAGGCCCGCTGAATGCCGCCATTGCCACCGCGCTTGACCACGCGCCCGACACGGCGCAGGCCCGCGCACGGGTGCTCCATGACGTGCGCCACATGCGCGAACGCCTGGCGCGCGAACGCCCCGCCTCCAGCCCGTGGGACATAAAGCGCCGCCGGGGCGGGCTGATGGATGTGGAATTCGTGGCCCAAGGGCTGCAGCTCGTGGCGCGCTCGCCCGCATGCCGCAGCCAGTCCACCCGCACGGCGCTGCTGCGGCTGGCGCGGCTGGGCGAGATCAGCATGGCCGATGCTCGCCTGCTGCGCCGGGCCGATCTGTTCTGGCGGGCGTTGCAGGGGCTGATCCGCATCATCTGTGGCCATGACGTGCCCGACACCATTGCGCCCGCAAGCCTTGAGATCCTGACGGGCGAGGTCGGGGCCGCCGATGCGGCGGGGCTGCTGCGCCGCATGGACCGCATGGCCAATGATGTCACAGGCGTGTTCGATCGGCTGATTCCGCTCACGGATGCGCCCGATGGCGCGCATGATGGGCATGACGGTGGTTTCCCCGCCGCCTGAAGCGTTGCATGATCGCCCCCGTTTCAACCCCGCCGGGGGCCAGCGCGTGACGTGGCTCCCGCACCCAGAGCAGCAAGGCAGGTCATGAGCAAGGCTTCCATCCCCTTTCCCGAACCCGGTAGCGCCGTCCCCGATTTTGACATGCCCGCAAGCGGCGGCCGCACGGTCAGCCTGAAGGACGAGAAGGGCCATCCCTTCGTGCTGTATTTCTACCCCAAGGCCAATACCTCGGGCTGCACGAAGGAGGCCTGTGAATTCGAGGCCGCCCTGGCCGACCTGCAGAAAGATGGCGTGAGCGTGATCGGCGTCTCGCGCGATGGCATGGCCGCCATCGAGAAATTCGCAGCCGACCATGCCCTCACCTTTCCGCTTGCCTCCGACACGGATGGAAGCGTGACCGAGGCCTATGGCGTGTGGGTGGAAAAATCGATGTATGGCCGCAAATACATGGGCATCGAACGCGCGACCTTCCTTGTCGATGCAACCGGCCACCTCGTGCATGCATGGCGCAAGGTCAAGGTCACGAACCATGTGGCTGCCGTGCGCAAGGCCATTACAGCCCTCACACTACAGGCTGGCGCCAAAGGTCAGTAATACGGGCGCGGCGGGCCATACGGGCCATAGAACGCGCCCGGCGGGGGCGGAGGCGGCGGCGCATAATAGGCCACCGGTGGGGGCGGCGGCGGCGGGCGGTAATAGACCGGCGGCGGAGGGGGCGGCGGCGGGCCAAAGGCATCAACCATGGCACCGCCAACGATACCGCCCACCAGGCCACCCACCAGCCCGCCTGCAAACGCATCGCCCGCGCCACGCCCATGGGCCTGGGCCTGCGGCGCCGCCACTGCCATTGCGGCAAGAAGGGTCAGCCCCGCTGCAATACGCCCCATGTTCTTCATGACCTGTTTCCTGATTGTCCTGTTCCGGTGGGGCACACAGCCCCGCCAGAACCGTCTAGACCAGATGGACATGGCGATTTACGGGCAGGGGGTGCCCTTTTCATGCCATAAAGCGGACCGGAGCGTTACGGATGGGCCGCGCGCAGTTCCTTCAGCCCCGGCGGGGTCTCGAACACGCTCGCATCCTGCGTGGCATGGTTGACCGATGTCGCCTCGACCATGACCTTGCCATCGCGGATAACCTCAAGCATCACGCCATCATCGGTGTAGCAGATCTCGCTGGAGCGCTGGTCGGTGTCCTGCGTCTGCCACAGGGCGCAGGGCAGGCCCGCCACTTTTGAGACGCCGGTGCGCAGCCAGCTGCCCTGCGCGCGCTGGCCCATCTGCACATTGGCAGCCCCGGGGGCGGGAATGATGGTCTTGATCTTCTGGTCGGCGTTCACCACCGTCAGCGTGCCCGCGCGGTAATCGGTAATCATGTAGGTGGTGGCATTGGCGGGATCGACGCGCTGCATCATGCGGCTGGCCGACCACCGCATGCGCTGGCTCATGGTCTGGCTCGTGTCGTGCGGGGGGTAGATGGTGTAGGTCACGTCCACATCGGCCTGCGGGGTGACATAGGGGGATGAAGCCTCATCGGCGGCCCGCGCGCTGCCTGCGCCAGCCGCCAGCAGGCAGGCCAGCAGGCAGGCCCGGCCCAGGGCTGGGGTAATCCGTGTCACGTCATGCAATCCTTGAAAAAAACGGGCTGGCGGTCAGCCGCCCTTGTTGTCCTTGGCCGCAGGCGTGCCGGGCGGCGGTGGCGGCTCGACCTTGCGGTAGCCCTCGGGCGGCTGGAACATGCTGTCGGGTATGGGGCCGTAGACCACTTTCGTCGCCTCAAGCCGGCCTTTCAGCCCGTCGCCATCCACCCCGATCTCCTGCAGCACCACGCCATCATCGGTCACGCAGGCGGTGGCGTTGCCCTGGTCGGTCGTGACATCCCACTGCGTGCAGGCCACACCTGCAACGCTCGACGTGCCCTTGCGCGCAAACGTCATGGACAGGTCAAGCAGGAAGGGGTTGCGGATGCCATAGCGGGCATCGAGCTGGCTGTACACCTTCTGCGGGTTGATGATGATGGTGACCTGGCGGCTCATGCGGTTGAGAATCGTCTCGCCCATGCCCTGCGGGCTGTCGATTCGCATCAGCCCGCCATTATAGGCGAACCATGTGCGGATGGGCTTGGGCTCGGGCACGCCATCGGGCTGCACGTTATAGTCCACCTGCACGTCGCGGGTGGGGGTAAGCGGCGGATGCACACTCGCGCCATCCTGCGCGCGCGCGGCGCACAGCCCCGTGGCGGACAGCGCCGCCGCCACGAGCGCCACCCGGCCCGGCAGCCGCATGCGCCTCATCATCGCGCGCCGCGCCGGGCGGGCCGTTGCATGCTTCATCACATATTCCCTTTCATCTGCGCAGACGGAAGCCCGCATGCGTGGCCCTGTCAACCGCCTGCCCCCTCCACCCCGCCCCGCAGGGCCAGCAGGGCGGCATGCAGCCGCGTGCCCTCATCATTGCCCACCCATGCCGCCTGCCCCGCAACCGCGCGGCCCAGCAGGCGCATGTAGTCATCGGCCGGGATCTCGACCCCGCCAAACCCGGCAAGGTGGGTGGTGCCGAACTGCGTATCGAGCAGCGTGAATCCGCCCAGACGCAGCCGGGCGACCAGATGCACCAGCGCCACCTTCGAGGCATCACGCATGCGGCTGAACATGCTCTCGCCAAAAAAGGCCTGCCCGATCACCACGCCATACAGCCCGCCCACCAGACGGCCCTCATGGCGCACTTCCACGCTATGGGCATGGCCCATGCCATGAAGCTGGCAGAACAGGGCGCGGATGCGCGGGTTGATCCATGTATTCTCGCGCCCTGGCGCAGGTTCCGCGCAGCCATCCATCACGGCGGGGAAATCGTGGTCGGTCGTGACCTCGAAACGCGGCGACAGCACCGTGCGCATGAGCCTGCGCGATGCATGGAAGCCATCATCAAGCGGCAGGATGCCCCGCATCTCGGGATAGAACCATTCCAGATCATCGGAACGGGCATCGGGCGCCATGGGAAACAGCCCCGCCCTGTAGGCACGCAGCATAAGGTCCGGCGTGATGGAAACCGTCTCTTGACCCGTCATGTTCTTAGGATAACCCTTTCGCACGCAATCATGGGCATGACCGCCCCCCGCATGCACCCATCTGGCAGGAGAAACCATACCCCATGTCCGACACCCGTCCCCGCCTTCTGCTGACCCAGCGCCAGACCCTTCCCGTAATGCAGCGTATTGAACAGAGTTTTAACATATCTGGCGTATCGGAGCATAAACTCACAACGCGCGAACTGCTTGATGCTGCCCGGGCGTTCCAGCCGCAGGCCATCCTGATTTCCACCAGCCTGCCGCTGCGCCACGACGATGTGGCCCAATTGCCCGACTGCGTGAAAATCGTGGCCACCGTCAGCGTCGGCACTGACCATCTCGACATATCCGCCCTGCACGCGCGCGGCATCATCGTGACCAACACGCCCGACGTGCTGACCGACTGCAATGCCGACATGGCTATGCTGCTTATGCTTGCCGCAGCGCGCCGGGCGGGCGAATACACCACGCTGATGCGCCAGGGCTGGGGGCGCGGCCTGGCCATGGACGAGATGCTGGGCACGCGCATCAGCGGCAAGCGGCTGGGCATTGTGGGCATGGGGCGCATTGGCCGCGCCGTGGCGAAACGCGCGCGCGGGTTTGACATGCAGGTGATGTATTCCAACCGCCGCCGCCTGCCTGCCGGGCAGGAGGAAGGGGCAACCTATTTCAGCACCGTGACCGACATGCTGCCGCATTGCGATATCCTGAGCCTGCACCTGCCTGCGGCACCCGAGACCGACGGCATGATCAATGCCGACCTGCTCGGCCGCCTGCCTAGGGGGGCCATTTTCATCAATGCCGCCCGTGGCGCGCTGGTGGATGAGGATGCGCTGATCGCGGCGCTGAAAAGCGGCCAGCTTGCCGCCGCCGGGCTGGATGTGTACCGCAACGAACCCAACCCCGATCCGCGCTTTCTCGAACTGCCCAACGTGTTCCTGACCCCGCATGTGGGCAGCGCCACCACCGAGACACGCAGCGACATGGGCATGCTGGCACTCGATAACGTGGAGGCCGTGCTGAACGGACGCGCCGCCCTGACCCCGGTCAAGGGCTGACCCGCCCCCTTTACGGAGAAACAGACATGGGCATTGCCGGTATTTTCGTTATCTTCACGCTGATCACCATCGGGCTGGACCTGCTGGCCCCCCGCTATGGGGGCATTCTGGGCACGCTGCTGAAGTTCTATCTGGGCTTCATGCTGGTGGCGACGTGCATTGAACTGCGCAATGCCTTCCGCCCCGCCGTGGCAAAAGAGGGCCTGAAACAGCCTTAACTCTTTAAAAACAAAAGTTTTTGGTGAAGCTTTTTTTAAAAACTTCAGAAGAACGCCGCCTTTTTGAAAAAAGGCGGCACCCCAAAAACTTCTATCTCAGGCCTCACGCGCCTGGGTGGCGGCATGGGCCTTGAGGTCGGCTGCGGTGCGGCGCACTTCGGGTCCGTATTCACGCTCGAGCCTGCGAATGGTGAAATGCGCCTGCGCCACCGCGCGATAATGCGACAGGAACGCCGCATTGAGCGAGGCCCCGCACAGAGCGCCCGCCACCGGCATCATCTGCACCGCGAATTTGCGCGACAGGCCCAGCCCGTAATGGGTGGCCACCTCGCTGACCAGCATCACCACCGGGCGGCCACGCAGCATGGCGCGGGCGGAGAAGTAGCCAAGCTCGCTTTCTTCCGCCGGGCCTTTCCTTGCGCCAAATGGGAAGGCCCGCAGCGCAAAGACCTCAAGACAGGCCGCGCGCGAGGCTTCGGTGGAGAGATCCTCGCCATTCTCGCGCGCGATGCGGGCGATATCACGCATGATGGCCATGGTGGTGAAGCTCACGTCAGCCACCAGCCCCGGCAGGCCGGTAAAGCCGCCCACGGCGCCCGACACGGTCACCGCCGCCTTCAGCGCGGGGTCGCGCCACGTGCTCCCGGCGCTGGCCTCGGCCGAGACATCATGCGGGCGGTCCATGCCCACCACCGCAAGGTCGAACGCGCGGCGGATGGCCGCCTCCGCCGTGGCCTGCAACTTGGCCTGCAGCGTGGGCGCAAGCCCCAGCGTGCGCATGCCCAGCATGGCCGCCTGCCCCACGGCACCCCCCATGAGGTCGGCAAGGCGCACCAGCACGCCCCGCCCGGTCTCGACACGTTCCAGCGCCTGCTGGAGTTCAGTGATACACGCGCTGTCCAGCGTCAGCGGTGCCAGTTCGTTTGCGGAACCTGCACTCATTACAATGCCCTTCGCCTGATCTATCGTACCGCGCGCCAGCCTGCGGGCCGCGCCGTGGCGGCGCGGCCCCACATGGCCAGCCGCGACGCCCATGTGGCAATTGCCACCGTTTCAGCACCATGATGGCGTTCTTGCAACGGGCATGACCATGCCCGCCGCCATGAAACGCGGGCGTAGCCTAGCTGTTCCAGCCCCCCATGCGGCACAGATGCGCCCAGTGCGCCTCCGATACCGGCACGACGGAAAGCCGCGACTGCCGCACCAGCGCCAGGTCGGCCAGCGCCGGATCGGCCTTGATTTCGGCCAGCGTTACGGGGCGTGGCATCGGGCCTGCGGCGCGCACGTCCACGCACACCCACTTGCCATCCGCCGCCGTGGGGTCGGGATAGGCTTCGCGCACGACTTCAACCACGCCCACGATCTCGCGGCCCACGTTGGAGTGATAGAAAAACGCCCTGTCGCCCACCTGCATGGCGGCGAGGTTTTTCTTCGCCTGGTGGTTGCGCACGCCGGTCCAGGGTTCAACACCGTTTTCCACCTGCTCGGCCCATGAAAACGCGTCCGGCTCGGACTTGATCAGCCAGTAGGCCATGACCGTTTTCTACTCCACCCGCAGCCCATCACGAAAAACTGAACGGAACGGACGGATCACCACGCTCTCGAACAGGCCCACCTTGGCATACGGGTCTTCCGCCGCGAATCCCTCGGCGGCCGCGCGGTCGGCCAGATCCGCTACCAGCAGGCTGCCGCAGGGGCGGTTTTCCGCGTCCAGCAGCGGTCCGCCGTGCACGAGATGCGACCGGTGCTGCTCAAGGTAGGCAAGGTGGCGCTCGCGGGTTGCCTTGCGGGTTTCGAGGCTGCCGGGCTTGTCGGTGCAGATGATGGCAAACAGCATGTTTTATCCTCCTGTGGGCCTGCTGCCTCATGATTGGGACAGGACTGGCCGTGTCTTTTTTAACGCGATAGTGTAGAGCAACAAAACGTCAGCCCCTACCCACCCATGGGGGAAGGCCGGAATTTCTTGACCGTTTTCATTGCAGGGACAGGTGCCCCCGGCACGGATGGATCAACCTTGAACGCAACGCAGAGCCTTACCGCGCGAACCGGTAACCTTTTTCACCGTTATGCCAACCCTGGCCGTTTCCTGCGCATGGGGGCCAAGCTGCAGCCGTGGCTGACATGGCCCGCCCTTGCGCTGTCGGTTGCCGGAATCGTGTGGGGGCTGTTCTTCTCCCCCGCTGACTGGCAGCAGGGCGACAGTGTGCGCATCATGTACGTGCATGTGCCCACTGCATGGCTGGCATCATCAGGTTATATGGGTCTGGCGGTGTGCTCGCTGCTCTCGCTGGTGTGGCGCCATCCGCTGGCCGACCTTGCGGCGGTGGAAATCGGGCCGGTGGGTGCTTCCATCACCGCCGTGTGCCTGGCCACCGGCTCGCTCTGGGGCAAGCCGATGTGGGGCACATGGTGGGTGTGGGATGCGCGGCTGACCTCGGTGCTGGTGCTGTTCTTCCTGTATCTGGGCCATATCGCGCTCATCCGCGCGTTTGACGAACCGCAGCGCGGCTACCGCGCCGCCGCCATCCTTGGCCTTGCAGGCGCGGTTGACCTGCCCATCATCAAGTTCAGCGTGCAGTGGTGGAACACGCTCCACCAGCCCGACAGCATTACGGTTACCGGCGCGCCCACCATGTCCACCTCCATGCTGTGGCCGCTCGGTCTGACTACACTGGGCTTTACGCTCGGCTTCGCCGCCATCGTGCTCGCCCGGCTGCGCGCCTCGGTCATGGAAAGCCGCGTGCGTACCATCCTTGCCGCCAACCGGGGCCGCCAGTCCGCCGCTGCCGCCCCCCAGCCCGATCGCGCCACCCCATGACCCACCTGCCCTATATCGTGGCCGCCTATGGCCTGACCCTTGGCGTTGCCGCCATCCTGTCGGTCAATGCCACCGTGCGCCTGCGCCAGGCCCGCAGGCGCCTTGCCGCCATTGAACAGCCCCGGACACGCCAGCCCTCATGACCCGCAAGAGCAGACGCCTGTGGCTGGTGGTGGCGTGCATGATCGGGCTGGGCTCGGCAGCCGCCCTTACGCTCAATGCCTTTTCCTCCAATATCGTGTTCTTCATGGCGCCCTCGCAGGTGCACAGCAAGCCGCCGCCAGCCGACCGCACCATCCGCCTGGGCGGCATGGTGGTGGCAGGCAGCGTGCACCAGGAGAAGGTGAAGGACGCCCCGGTCGCCATTTTTGACGTAACCGACGGGCAGGCCGCCGTGACCGTGCGCTACGAGGGCATCCTGCCCGACCTGTTCCGCGAGGGGCAAAGCGTGGTGGCGGTGGGCACGGTCAACCCCGATGGCACGTTCCGCGCCAGCGAAGTGCTGGCCAAGCATGACGAGACCTACATGCCCAAGGAAGTGGCCGAGGAGCTGCGCCGCAGCGGCAAGTGGGATCCGCGCTTCGGCAAGGCTCCTGACGCCGCGAGCTGGAACACCATGACCGCCGCCGACAATGCGAAAAAACCGGCCACCCAGACGCCTTAACGGAAACTGACATCCGACAATGAACCCGGAACTTGGAAATTTTGCGCTGGCGCTGGCATGCTGCATGGCCGCCGGACAGGCCATCCTGCCCTTGATTGGCGCAAGCCGCCGCGATGCGCGCCTGATGGCGCTGGCACCGGCGCTGGCGGTGGGGCAGATGATCGCGCTCATCACCTCGTTTGCCTGCCTGATCCATGCTGCCATCACCAATGACTTTTCGGTGCAGAACGTGGCGGCCAACAGTGCGGTCAGCAAGCCGCTGCTGTACAAGATCACCGGCGTGTGGGGCAACCATGAGGGCTCGGTGCTGCTGTGGGCGATGATCCTGTCCATATGTGGTGGCGCAGTGGCCCTGTTTGGCCGCAACCTGCCCTCAGCACTCCAGGCGCGCGTGATTGCGGTGCTCGGCGGGGTTGCAGCAGGCTTTGAGCTGTTCTGCCTCACCACATCCAACCCGTTTGCCCGCGTGTGGCCCGCCCCCATGGACGGACAGGGCATGAACCCCCTGCTGCAGGACCCCGGCCTCGCCTTTCATCCGCCCATTCTCTACACCGGCTATGTCGGCTTTGCCGTGCCTTTCGCCTTTGCCATCGCCGCCCTGATCGAGGGGCGGGTGGATGCCGCCTGGGGCCGCTGGGTGCGCCCGTGGGCGGTAGCGGCATGGTGCTTCCTGACCTGTGGCATCGCCATGGGGTCATGGTGGTCGTATTACGTGCTGGGCTGGGGCGGCTACTGGTTCTGGGACCCGGTGGAGAACGCCTCCCTCATTCCGTGGTTGACGGGCACGGCGCTGGTGCATTCGGCCATCGTGGTGGAAAAGCGCGAGGCGCTGAAGATCTGGACCGTGCTGCTGGCCATCGGCACGTTCTCGTTCTCGCTTTCGGGCACGTTCCTCGTGCGCTCGGGCATTCTCAACTCGGTGCATGCCTTTGCCAATGACCCCGCGCGTGGCGTGTTCATCCTTGGCCTGCTGGCCCTTGTCATTGGCGGCTCGCTGCTGCTGTTCGCCATCCGCGCCCCGCAACTGACCACAGGCGGCCTGTTTGCCCCCGTCTCGCGCGAGGGGCTGCTTGTGCTCAACAACATCCTGCTGTGCTCGATCTGTGCGGTGGTGTTGACGGGCACGATGTATCCGCCCTTCATGTCGCTGCTGTTCGGCAAGACCATTTCGGTCGGCAAGCCGTTCTTTGATGCAACCACCATTCCGCTGGCCATTCCGCTCATGGTGTTCATGGGCTTCGGCCCCATGATGCCGTGGAAGCGCGCGCAGATGTGGCCGGTGCTGCGCCGCCTGTGGTGGGCCGCCTGCGTGACCGCTGTGGCGCTCGTGGTGGCCACTTTCCAGATGCGCGAGATCCTGCCGGTGCTGGCCACGGCCACCGCCGTGTGGGTGATCTGCTCGAGTGTTGCTGATATTGCCGAGCGCCTGCGCCTGTTCCGCCAGCCTCTGGGCCAGAGCTGGCAGCGCGCGCGCAGCCTGCCGCGTGCGGTATTTGGCGCGGCCCTGGCCCATGCGGGCGTGGGCATTGTGGTGCTGGGCATTGCCGGCATGTCGCAGGCGGCACACCGCATTGTCGAGGTGCATGTGGGCCAAAGCGAGATGCTGGCGGGCGATAGCTGGACCCTGACCGACGTGAAACCGGCCGAGGGCCCGAACTACACCGCGCTGGTGGCAACCATTGAAGTGCGCCACAACGGCAAACTGGTCACCACGCTGCACCCCTCCAAGCGCACCTTTGCCAGCCAGCACCAGACCACGACCGAGGTTGCGATCCACACCAACCTCATGGCCGACATCTATGGCGTGCTGGGCGACAAGCATGGCGATGACGCCAACCCGACCTACGTGCTGCGCCTGCACTACAACCCGCTGGCGCCGTGGATGTGGCTGGGGGGCCTTATCATGGCCTTTGGCGGCGCGCTTTCCCTGTCCGACCGGCGCGTGCGCGTGGGCGCGCCACGCCGGGCCAAAACCGTTGATGTGGTGGTGGCGCAATGAGCGAACAGCCTTCTTCCCCCACGCGCCGCCGCCTGCTCATGGCGGCCCCGCTGGTTGTGGCGGGCGGGGTTGGCGTGGGCTTCTGGCGCATGCTCTCGGGCATGACCAGGGGCTCGTTCGATCCGCATGACATCCATGCCCCGGCACTCAACCGCCCCGTGCCCGATTTCACGCTGCCCGACCAGGCGCCGGGCACAGGCTTTTCAGCCGCCGACCTGCGGGGGCTGAAGGCGCCGGTGCTGGTGAACTATTTCGCCTCATGGTGCATTCCCTGCGTGGCCGAGATGCCGGTGCTCAACGTGCTGAAGGACAGGCTGCCGATCTGGGGCATTGCATATAAGGACAAGCCCGAGCATGCGCTGGGTTTCGTGCAGCGCGCGGGCAACCCCTATGCCCGCATCGCCGCCGACCATGACGGGCTGGCCGCGATTGACTGGGGCGTGTCCGGCGTGCCGGAAACCTTCCTGGTCGGGCCGGGCGGGATCATTCGCTGGCACACCGCCTCCCCCATCACCGAGGCCATGATCACCAACACCATCATGCCGCTGGCGGACAGCCTCAAATCATGAAGACACATCCCCTACGCCGTGGTGGCCTGATCGCCCTGCTGGCCTGCCTGATCTTTGCGCCGCTCGTCGCGCTGGCGGTGGATGACCCATCGGAAATGCTGCCCGACCCGGCGCAGGAGCAGCGCGCCGAGGCCATTGGCGCACAACTGCGCTGCCTTGTGTGCCAGAACGAATCGATCGAGGACAGCAGCGCCGACCTGGCGCGCGACCTGCGCCACGTGGTGCGCGAGCATGTGGCCAAGGGCGAGAGCAACCAGCAGATCATGGACTGGATGGTCAACCGCTACGGCAATTTCATCCGGCTCAAGCCCCCCTTCACCATTGGCACGCTGCTGCTATGGGTCATGCCGCTGCTGGCGCTTTGCATTGGCATCGGCATTGCGTGGTGGACCTTCCGCCGCCCGCGCGCGCCCACGCCGCCGCCGCTTTCGGATGAAGAACGCCGCCGCCTGTCCGACCTGACCGAAACACGCTGAGATTGATATGATCTGGATTGGTATCTGCCTGCTTGGCGTGATCGCGCTTGTGCCAGCACTCCTGTCGTTCCGCCGCGCCACGCTCCTGCGTGACGAGCGCGAGAGCGCGCTGGTGCTGCATCAGGCCCAGTTGGCCGAACTCGAGCGCGACCTGGCCGAAGGCATGATCGCGCCCACCGAGCACGACAGCGCCCGGCTGGAAATCCAGCGCCGCGTGCTCGGGGCTGACATGCTGCCTGCCTTCATTGCGCGCAAGGGTGCTTCGACCGGAGCCATTGCGGCAGCCCTCATTGGCCTGCCGGTTGCGGCCATTGCGCTGTACATGACCGTGGGCCACCCCGGCCTGCCTGCCCAGCCGCTGGCCCCGCGCCTTGTGGCGCTGCAGAAGGAAGACCACCGCAACGACGCGCTGATCGACCGCCTGCGCGACCAGCTCAGGCAGATCCCGCCGGGTGATCCGAGCCTGTTCCAGGGTTACGTGCTGCTTGGTCAGGCCGAGGCCGGGCGCGACCATTACGCCGCCGCCGCCCAGGCCTGGCGCAGCGCCATCGAGCAGCGTTTCGACCCCGAGGTAGCAGCCCGGGCCGCAGAAGCGCAGATGATGGCCGATGATGGCCATATCTCACCCGAAACCGCCGATCTGTACCGCCGCGCGCTTGACGCCGCCCCTGCGAATGCCCCGTGGCGCATGACGGTGCAGCAGCGCATTGCCCAGTCTGAACATCAATAACGCGCTACTGTGGCCTGATGCGGTCTTTTGCGCTTGCCAGCCCGCCCGTGCCGGGCGGAAAATGGTGGGTATGAGCAAGGACACATCCCCCACACCCGCCCCTGTGGCTGATAGCGCGCAGGATGAAGCGGCCAAGGAAGCCGCATTGCTGAAACAGCCCGCCGAGGCCGATGAAGTGGGTGGCCCCAAGGGGCCGGAACCCACCCGGTACGGCGACTGGACGGTGAAGGGCCGCTGTGTGGATTTCTGATCCCGACGCTTCGGAAATTTTAAATGACAGACGTTTCCGGGTGCCGCCTTTTTTCAAAAAGGCGGCATTCTTATTGGGTTTCTGCTCAGAGTTCGTTGGGCAGCGGGCCACGCCCGAAGGATGTCTGCCGCGCGCGATGCCCCGGCGGCGGCACATTGCACGAGATCAGGTAAAGCCCGGCCACGAACACAAGCTGCGAGAGCGAATTGAACCACAGCGCGAGTTCATACACCGCATCCGCCGTCACGGCCTGATACAGCGCATAGGCCGCAAACGGAATGGAAATGGGCCGCATGCCTACCAGCATGACGCGAAAAGGGTTCAGGTAACCCGGCCGCACCATGGCCCGCATGCGGTGAATGCCCATGTAGAAAATAACCTCGAAAAACCAGCCCAGCACATTGGTGATGAGGTTGTTTATCGTCATGCCATCAAGCAGCAGCAGGGCAGAAATGGCGGCAGCGGAAAGCAGGACCGCGCCGATCAGAAAGCTCATGCCCACGTCCATCGCCGTCAGGCGCTCGGGTAGTGCATCGGCAACAGGCTGAAAAACCCGCTCCAGCAGCCAGGCGTCTAACTTATTGACGCGTTCACCAAATGACATGACAGTTTCCAGCCTTCTTTCTCATCACGCGCAGGCGGCGGCCACGACCGCATCGGGGTAGCTGCCCGCCATTCCAGCCAGCGCGGTGTTGCTGAGCATGACAATGCTCATGCCGCGCGCCCGGTCCACCGCCCATTGATGCCCGTACACACCCCCCCATGTAAAACTCCCCGCGCTGAGCGGCGTGCGCGCGGCGGTGGAGTCGGTTATCACCGCCCCGCCATAACCGAAGCCGCGCCCACGCATGAGCGGCCCCATCTCGATCGCACCTGTGGCATTGCGCCCGAACAGCATGGCTGATGCGGGCGAGAGCAGCCCCTCACCGCCGAGCCGCACTGCCTCGAGAAATGCAAGGAATTCCGGAGCATTGCCCACCATGCCTGCCCCACCTGAAGGATAGGAGGCCGGGTTATAGATCCGGTCGGGCGCAAAACGGATGGCCCCCACCCCGCCACCGGGCAGCAGGCGGGGCAGCACGTATTCCGCGCCCATACGGATGGGGGCGGGTCTGCCATCGGCGTAGCAGGTAGCCAGCATGCCGGGTTCTGGCGGGGTAAAGCCTGTCTGCTTCCAGCCCAGCGGGCCACCCACATAATGGTGCAGCGCCTCAGGCAACGTGCACCTGGCCACGGATTCGATCACGCCACCCATCACGTCCAGCCCCAGCGAATAGGCCCATCCCTGCCCCGGCGCGAAGATGAGGCGCGTCAAAGCCAGCCGCGCCAGATTATCCGCCAGCGACAGCCCCGGCTCGGCAATGCCGTCCGACACGCCTGCGCGGGTATAGGGATTATCATTTTGCGGGAAGGAGAAGCTGTATGCCAGCCCGCTGGTATGGGTAAGCAACTGATGAGACGTGATCTGACAGGGCGCACCATCAGGCAGGGCAGGACGGAAATCAGGCAGATAGCGCGTAATCGGGGCATGAAGATCAAGCCGTCCCGCCTCCGCCAGGGCCAGCGCCACGGCGGTGATGACCGGCTTGGTCAGCGAGGCGAGGCGAAAAGGAGTCTCGACCCGCATCGGGCGGCGGCCCTCACGGTCAGCAAGGCCCACGGCTTCGCGCACCACCACATCGCCATCAACGGAGATCAGCACCACTGCGCCGACCAGACGGCCCGCGGCCACCGCACTTTCCATGACATCGTGCACCCGCGCGGCCATGCGGGTCGTTTCCGGCTGGGTTATGGACATGACCGTGCTCCTTCATGGCTGGCAGCGCAACACGCGAACTGGCCCCCGCCCGCAAAGCGGCGTAACCTTGTGGCATGATAGCACGCCTGTTTTCCAAGACATTATGTCTCTCCCTCCTGTTATGTGGGAGCGCCCTTGCCACGCTGCCCCCCGCGCGGGCCGCAAGTGCCGCGCCCCAGCCCGACATGCCGGTGCAGGCCACCCTGCCCAACGGGCTGCGGGTCGTGATCGTGCCCGACCGGCTGGCCCCGGTTGTGAGCACCGAGATCAACTATCTGGCCGGTTCGGCCGCCGCACCGGCGGGCTTTCCCGGCACGGCGCATGCGCTCGAGCACATGATGTTCCGTGGCAGCGAGGGGCTGGACCGCGACCAGCTTGCCGCCATCGGGGCGCGGCTGGGCGGCAACTACAATGCCGACACGACGGAAAACGTAACGCAGTTCTTTTATACCGCCCCGGCGGAAAACCTTGACGTGCTGCTGCATATCGAAGCCCTGCGCATGAAGGGCCTGACACTGGCGGCTGATGACTGGGCGCATGAGCGCGGCGCGATCGAGCAGGAAGTCTCACGCGATCTGTCGAGCCCCGGCTATGTGTATCTGGCCCGGCTGCAATCCATCCTGTTCGCGGGCACGCCCTATGAGCATGATGCGCTGGGCAGCAGGCCATCCTTTGACAAGACTGATACCGCCCTGCTGCGCCGGTTCTACCGCGACTGGTACGCGCCCAACAACGCCATTCTGGTCATTGCCGGTGATGTTGACCCCGCCCGCGCCATGGCGCAGGTGCGCGCGGCCTTTAGCGCCATTCCCGCCCGCGCGCTGCCTGCCCGCCCGCAGGTCCACCCCGGCCCGGTCCATGCCCAGACACTGCACTTCCCCACCGATTACCCGGTGGGGCTGGTGGCCATTGCCAGCCGCATGCCCGGCCAGAACAGCCATGATTATGCCGCCGCCCGCATTCTGGCCGATGTACTGTGCAGCCAGCGCGGAGCATTGTACGAACTCGTGCCGCAGGGCCGCGCGCTGCTGTCGAGCTTCGATTTCGTCACCAAGGCGGATGCAGGCATCGGCATTGCCATTGCTGCCTTCCCCAAGGGCGGCGAGGCAGCCCCCCTGCAGGCCCGCATGCAGGAAATACTGAAAACCCTGCGTGAAAACGGCGTGCCCGCCGATCTGGTAGACGCCGCGAAACGCAAGGAACTGGCCCAGCTCGGTTTTGCCGCCAACAGCATTGCGGGTCTTGCGGAAAGCTGGTCGGAGGCACAGGCCATCATGGGCCTGCAATCGCCCGATGATGAAGCCACCGCCTTTGCCGCCGTAACCCCGGAGGATGTCAACCGCCTGGCCCGGCAGGTGCTTGACCCGCAGCAATCCATTACCGCCATCCTTACCCCGCGTGATGGTGGCCATCCGGTTGAGGGCAAGGGTTTTGGCGGCTCGGAATCCTTTGCCGCGACACCCGATCACCCCGTCAGCCTGCCGCAATGGGCCAATGACAGCCTGATGGGCGTGACCGCCCCCACGCCCTCCGCCCAGCCTGCCGCCTTTACATTGCCCAACGGGCTGCGCCTGATCGTGCGCCCGGCCAATGTCAGCCATACGGTCAGCCTGTACGGCACCATCCGCCAGAATGAGGACATGCAGGAACCAAAGGGCAAGGAAGGCATTGCCGACATCACCGATGAGATGTTCCGCTACGGCAGCACCACGCATGACCGGATCGGCTTGCAAAAGGCGCTTGATGATATTGCCGCAACGGAAAGCGCGGGCTCCGATTTCAGCCTGAGCGTGCTCACCCCCGATTTCGGGCGCGGACTTGACCTGCTGGCGGAAAATGAACTGCACCCCGCCCTGCCCGAAGCGGCTTTCAAGGTGGTGCAGGCCAATGCGGCGGCCTCGCTGTCCGGGCTGCTGCATTCGCCTGACTATCTGTTTGGCCGTGCAATGCAGGCCGCTGTCTCGCCCAAGGGCGATCCGTCGCTGCGGCAGGCCGAGCCTGCAGGCATCATGAAGCTGAATGTAGCGGACTGCCGTGCCTTTTACGCCGCCGCCTATCGGCCTGACCTGACCACCATCGTCATTACCGGCGACATCACGCCCGATGCCGCCTACAAGGCCATTGCCCGCACCTTTGGCGCATGGCGGGCCACCGGCCCCACGCCCGCAGTTGACCTGCCGCCGCGCCCCGACAGCAGGGCCAGCGTGACCCGCGTGCCCGACCCATCAAGCACGCAGGCCACGGTTTCCCTGCCCGAAAGCCTTGGGCTGACGGCAAGCAACCCGGAGCATTTCGCGCTCAACCTGGGCAACGAGATTCTGGGCTCGGGCTTTTCATCCCGTCTGTATCGCGACCTGCGGGTGCGCACCGGCTATGTCTATACCGTGCGCAGCCACCTGACATGGAAGCGCCAGCGCGCGGCCTACAGCATTTCGTTCGGCGCTGACCCGCAGAAGGTGGATGCCGCACGGCGTGCTGCGATACAGGACATCACCGCCATGCAGGCCCAGCCTGTCAGCGCGGATGAACTGGCCATGGCGCGCGCGGGCATGCTGCGCGGCCTGGCGCTGCAATCAGCCAGCCTCGACACCATCGCGGCAGGTTACCTGCATTTCAGCGATCTTGGCCTGCCGCTCAACCAGAACGATATTGCAGCCCAGGCCTATTACACCCTGAGTGCCGAGGCGATCCGCGATGCCTTCCGCAAATGGATCCGTCCTGACGATCTGGCCGAGATCATTAAGGGACCGCCTGCAACACGGTAAAAAAACTTTTTTTCTTCTCTCTCGACATAAAAAAAGGGCGGTGCATTTCTGCACCGCCCTTTTTCATGCCCGGCTCCAGCCCACGCATGCGCGGGCCAGAACCTGTGGCTCGGATCAGCTCTCGGCGTTACGGCGACGGATCGCGGCACCCAGAATGTCACCCAGCGAAGCACCGCTATCGGAAGAACCGTAGTCGGAGATCGCCTGCTTGTCTTCCTCGACCTCACGGCCGCGGATGGTCAGGGCCAGCTTGCGGGCTGCGCGGTCAACCGACACGACCTTCGCATCGACGCGTTCGCCAACGGCGAAGCGCTCGGGGCGCTGGTCGGCCTTGTCACGGGCCAGTTCCGCACGGCGGATGAAGCCGGTCAGAACGTCGTCAACCTTCACCTCGATGCCGTTCGCCTGCACCGCGGTAACGATGCAGGTCACGACCGCACCCTTCTGCACCTTGCTCAGCGTGTCAGCGGCGGGGTCTTCATGCAGCTGCTTGATGCCCAGCGAGATACGCTCTTTCTCCACGTCCACGTCCAGAACCTTGGCCTTTACGACCTGGCCCTTCTCGTAGTGGCTCATGGCGACTTCGCCCGGCTCGTCCCACGACAGGTCGGACATGTGAACCATGCCATCGATGTCGGCGGACAGGCCGATGAACAGGCCGAACTCGGTGATGTTGCGGATCTCGCCTTCCACCACGGAACCAACCTTGTGTTCCTCGGCGAACTGCTCCCACGGGTTGCGCTGCACCTGCTTCAGGCCCAGCGAGATGCGGCGCTTCGCGCTGTCCACATCCAGAACCATCACATCGACTTCCTGAGAAGTGGCGACGATCTTGCCCGGATGGACGTTCTTCTTCGTCCAGGACATCTCGGACACGTGCACCAGGCCTTCGACGCCCGGCTCGAGCTCGACGAACGCACCGTAGTCGGTGATGTTCGTGACGCGACCGGTGTAGCGGGCACCCGGCGGGTACTTGATCGCCACGTTCTCCCACGGGTCAGCCTCAAGCTGCTTCATGCCCAGCGAGATACGCTGCGTGTCGGGGTTGAAGCGGATGACCTGCACGCGGACCGGCTGGCCGATCTGCAGCGCCTCGGACGGGTGGTTGATGCGCTTCCATGCGATATCGGTCACATGCAGCAGGCCATCGACGCCGCCAAGATCAACGAACGCACCGTAATCGGTGATGTTCTTGACCACGCCATCGAGGATCATACCTTCCTTCAGGCCCTGGATCAGCTCGCTGCGCTGCTCCGCACGGGTCTCTTCGAGCACGGCGCGACGCGACACGACGATGTTGCCGCGTGCGCGGTCCATCTTCAGGATCTGGAACGGCTGGGGCACGCCCATCAGCGGGGTCACATCGCGCACGGGGCGGATATCGACCTGCGAGCCGGGCAGGAACGCCATCGCGCCGCCGAGGTCGACGGTGAAGCCACCCTTGACGCGGCCATAGATGGTGCCGTTGACGCGCTGGTTGCCTTCGAACGCCTTTTCAAGGTTCGACCAGGCTTCCTCGCGGCGGGCCTTCTCGCGCGACAGGACGATGGACCCGTCACGATCTTCGTACCGCTCGACGAACAGTTCGATGACATCACCCGGCTTGACATCGGGGGTAACGCCCGGCGGGCCGAATTCCTTGAGGGAAACGCGCCCTTCGCTTTTCAGGCCGACATCGACGATGGCGTATTCATCCGTCAGGCGAACGACGCGACCGGTGACGACGGAACCGTCAAACGCGGAATCGCGACCGAGGGTTTCCTCGAGGAGATCGGCAAAGTTCTCGACGGGCTGTGTTGTGGCTGAAGCCATGAGTTACTCGTAAATCCTGTAACCACATCACGACCGCGCGGCGGTGGATGTGGACAATCCTGCGCCCCCGCCTGCCCGCCTGCGCGGTAACATGGGAACGGCTTGCCCGGGCTCCCCGCCACGACACGGTCGCGGCACGCCTGCGGGCCAGATGTTGAAATGCCATGCCCCAACGCAGGCGCGCGGGGCATATACCGCTCAGCACAGACACCCTATGGGCGGCGGATGTCAATAAAAACCGTGCCGGGGGCCAAGGGTTCGCGCACAAAAGCGCGCTATCGCGTCCTTAGCGCCACGATCCGCAGGGCCTCGGCCAGCACGGCGGCGGCATCGAGGTGGTCGGTCTCGATATGCACGGCATCCTCCGCCGGGCGCAAGGGCGCGGTGGCGCGGGCGGAATCGGCGGCGTCACGCGCGGCGATCTCGCGCTCCACCTGCGCTATCTGCGCCGCGCGGTCAGGGGCGTTGAGGTCGGTGGCCATCTGCTCCCATCGCCGCTCGGCGCGCGTGCGGGCCGAAGCGGTGATGTAGAGCTTGACCTGCGCATCGGGAAAAATGACCGTGCCGATATCGCGCCCGTCGAGCACCGCGCCATGGGCGCCGGCAAAGCGGCGCTGCACATCAACGAGCATCCGGCGCACGGCGGGCTGGGCCGCGACGAGGCTTGCGGCGCGGTCCACCTCGGGCACGCGCAGGTCGGTGCGGCGCAGGTCTTCCATGCCGACACCCGCCGCAAATTCCTCCGCCGGGGCGGTGGCGGGGTCGTGGCCCGCATCGATCATGCGCCGCCCGGTGGCGCGGTAGAGCAGGCCGGTATCGAGATAGGGCAGGCCCAGCGCCTCGGCCAGGCTGCGGGCCAGCGTGCCCTTGCCCGCAGCGGCCGGGCCGTCAACCGCTATGACCAGGCGCTGCGTCATGCCGCAAGCCCCGCACCGATGCTGTTCATCAGCCCCACGAATCCGGGGAAGCTCGTGTCGATGAAGGCGGTGTCATCCACGCTGACCGGCTTTTGTGCTGCAAGGCCCATCACGATGGCGCTCATGGCCAGGCGGTGGTCCATGCGGGTCTCGACCAGCCCGCCACCGGGAATGGCGCCGCCGGTGCCGTGCACGATCATGTCATCGCCCACCACGTCCACCTTGATGCCGTTGGCCTCAAGCAGCGCCACTGTGGCGGCAAGGCGGTCGCTTTCCTTCACGCGCAGCTCCTCCAGCCCGCGAAAGCGCGACTGCCCCGCAGCATGGGCGGCGGCCACGGCCAGAACCGGATATTCATCGATCATTGACGGCGCGCGGATGGCGGGCACGTCCACGCCATGCAGCGCGCCTGCGGTCGCGGTCAGGTCGCCCACGGGTTCGCCGCCTTCAATGCGCTCGTTGCTGATGGCAAGGTCGGCCCCCATCTCGCGCAGCGAGGTGAACAGCCCGGTGCGCAGCGGGTTCAGCCCCACGCCCTGCACGCGCACGCTCGAGCCGGGCACCAGCAGGGCCGCGACGAGCACGAAGGCAGCCGAGGACGGATCGCCCGGCACCACGATGTCACGCGCCACAAGGTCGGGGCGGCCCTGAAGGGTGATGACACGCCCGCCCGCACCCATGGGTTCGACCTGCACCTGCGCGCCAAAGTGGCGCAGCATGTTTTCCGTATGGTCGCGGGTGGCAACTGGCTCTTCCACCCGTGTCTCGCCCACCGCGTTCAGCCCGGCCAGCAGCACGGCGGACTTGACCTGTGCCGAGGCTACCGGCAGCCGGTAGGCCAGCGGCGGCGGGTTGGCGTTGCCCGCAATGGCCAGCGGCAGCCGCCCGCCGTGGCGCGAGAGGAAGGTTGCCCCCGTGGCGGCCAGCGGGTCGGTCACGCGCTTCATCGGGCGGCCGCGCAGGCTGGCATCGCCCGTCATGACCGAGGTGAAGCCGTGGCTGGCCAGAATGCCCGACAGCAGGCGTGCCGCCGTGCCGGAATTGCCCATGTCCAGCACATCGGCCGGTTCACGCAGCCCGTCGAGCCCGCAGCCCTGCACGCGCCACTGCCCCGCACCCTCGCGGGTGATGTCGGCGCCAAGGGCACGCATGGCATCGGCGGTACGCAGCACGTCCTCGCCTTCCAGCAGGCCGGTGATGTGGGTCGTGCCGCGCGCGAGGGCGGCAAACATCAGCGAGCGGTGGCTGATCGACTTGTCACCCGGCACATGGACCGAACCGGACAGGGGCGCGCGCGGGGCATGAACCGTCAGCGCGCGAACGGAAGAAGGGGCATGATCGGTTTTCATAACGCATCCCATTCCGTATTCCGGGTGACAAAGTCAATCACAGATCGGCATGATCGGGATGCCGGGATGCGGGGGCAATGTTTGACATCAGCCGCGCAAACTGGCATGGGGCTGCGCCTTTTGCCACTTCCGGATACGGTGGCTCCATTCATCATTAAAAACAGGATCGACAGGTTCAAGATGGCTCAGTCCAACCTCGGCACCAAACGTGTCTGTGTCTCCTGCAGCGCCCGTTTCTACGATCTGAACAAGAATCCGGCCGTCTGCCCCAAATGCGGCGCTGAACAGCCCGTGGAACTGCCCCGCCTGCGCCGCCCGGTGGAAGCTGCCCCCGAATCCAAGCCCAAGACCGGCGAGAACGCGGTCGATAACGACGTGGATGTCGATCTCGACGCCGATGCGGATGAGGATTCCGACGCCGTTCTGCCGGATGACGCAGGCCTTGACGACGATGATGACGACGACATCAGCAGCGCTGACATCGACGTAAAAACCGACAAGGACGACCACGACAACTGAGCCTGACCGGCCCGGAGCACGCTCCGGGCCGTTTTTGCATCAGGCGGGGTTGCGGCGCTCGATCTCGACGCCAACCGATTCGGCATCATCGAAAATGTCGAGTTTTTCGATGCTGACGCGCGTGATGCGCACGCGCTTTTCCGCCAGCACGCCAGCCGCGATTCGCTCGGCCAGCGTTTCTACCAGGGCTATGTGCCCTTGCCCCACCAGTTCGCGCACCAGCAGCACCACACGTTCATATGATACAGTGCGGGCCAGATCATCCGCCCCCACCTCCAGCGAGGCGCTGTCGGGCACGCCAAACATCACATTGACGCGAATGCGCTGGGTCACGCCCTGCTCGTGTTCAAACACGCCGATACGGGCATCAAGCACCATATTGCGCACGAACAGGCAGCGCAGGTGGTCGGGTTCATTCCACGGCGGGAATACGGACATGGTTCTTCCTGTCAGTCGGGAGAGGGTCAGCGCACGGGGGGGGCGGGCGACCACTGCATGTGCTGTCCGCCATCAAGGGCGAGCATCTGCCCGGTAACCGATGGCAGGCACACAAGCGACAGGGCCGCGCGCGCGATCTCATCGGGTGTTGCACCCTGGCCTAGCGGCACGGAAGCGCACTGGCGGGCAAACTGTTCCGCCGTCTGCCTTGGCGTGGGCAGCACGGGGCCGGGACCGATGGCGTTGACGCGAATCTGGCGTGGAGCAAGTGCGAGCGCCATGGTCTGCGTCAGGGTCCACAACGCCGCCTTGGACACGGTATAGCTGACAAAATGAGGCGTGAGCGACCATACGCGCTCATCAAGCATGTTCAGCACCATGCCCTGCGCGCTCTCGGGCAGCAGGCGGGCGAATTCCTGCATCAGCACGAACGGCGCGCGGGTGTTGGGCTCCATGTGGGCATCCCACCCTGCCCTTGTCGCGCTGTCCCATTCATCGCGCATGAACACGCTGGCGTTGTTGACCAGCACGCCCACCGGGCCAAGCTTGCGGGTCGCCTCGGCCATGAGCGGCGTGACCATTGTCTCCTGCGCCAGATCGGCGGGCAGCAGCACGGCCCTGCGGCCCAGCGCGTGGATCCCGGCGGCGGTCTGTTCCGCCGCCTGTGCGGAGGTGTTGTAATGCAGCGCAACATCAAAGCCCGCGCGCGCCAGTTCCAGCGCAATGGCGCGGCCAAGACGGGCCGCCCCGCCGGTAACAAGGGCTACGCGCGGCATACCGGCAGGCACGGGCCAGACCATGCTCATGCGGGCCTGCGCGCCATGATGGCGGCGGCCAGCGTGCCATCATCAAGCACATCAAGCGCGCCCCCTACCGGCACGCCCTGCCCCACACGGCTGATCTTGATGTCGAACCGAGCCAGCCGTTCATGCAGCCAGTGCATGGTGGTGGCCCCTTCCACCGTGGCACCCAAGGCCAGGATCACTTCGCGCACGCCGCCTTGGGCAATGCGGTCAAGCAACGGCTGCACGTTCAGGTCATCCGGCCCGATGCCGGATAGGGCCGACAGTGTGCCGCCAAGCACCTGATACACGCCGCGATGCACGCCCGCGCGCTCGAGCGCCCACAAATCACCTACATTCTCCACCACGCACACCAGCCCCGCATCGCGGGTGGGGTCGGCGCAGATGGCGCAGGGATCGGTCGTGTCCAGATTGCCGCAGGTCGAGCAGGTGCGCACGGCGCGCGCCGCCTGCTCCATGGCCTGTGCAAGCGGCAGCATGCGGGCATGGGGCTGGCGCAGCAGGGCCAGCGCCGCCCGGCGGGCCGAGCGGGGCCCGAGCCCCGGCAGGCGGCCCAGCAGGGTCACCAGCCGGTCAATCTCACCCCGCCCGCTCATGCATCCCCTCCCGCGCCATGGCTCAGAACGGGAATTTCATCCCGCCCGGCAGGTTCAGGCCACCAGTGACCTTCTTCATTTCCTCGCTGGCAGTGGCGTCGAGCTTCTTGCGGGCATCGGCGCTGGCGGCAAGGATCAGATCCTGCAGCATTTCCATCTCACCGGGATCGGCCAGCTTGGGGTCGATGGTGATCGACTTCATGTCGCCCTTGCCGTTCATGGTCAGCGTGACCATGCCAGCGCCCGCGCTGCCTTCAATGACCATGTCTTCAAGCTTGGCCTGCATTTCTTCCATGCGGGCCTGCATCTGGGTGGCCTGTTTCATCAGGCCGGCAAGATTTTTCATGTTCCGTGTCTCTCCTCAGGCAAAATCATCTGCATCCAGATCATCCTCTTCTACCAGATCGGCATCAAGAGGGGCGAATTCGAGGTCTGGCGCCAGACTTTCTAGCGCCAGTTCTTCGGGTGGCAGGCCGTAATCATCAAGCGCATGATCGGTCACGGCGCCAAGCCGGGCGGTGGGGAAGACCGCGAGCACCGCCTGCACCAGCGGATGGGCCTCGGCCTGCGCACGGTACAACTCGATGATCTCGGCGCCCTGCTCGGCAATCGTGGCCTCGCCTTCCTCCTCGGACTGACGGACCTGCCATGTGGCATCGCCCGTCATGTCGCGCAGGAAGGTTTCGAGCCGCCGGGCCAGGCCGGGCAGGCTGTTGCGCTCCACCCGGATCGTGATCAGCGGCGGCGCAAACGCAACAAGATGCACCGCATGATAAAGATGGCCGTGCAGCATGGCGTCCCGCCCGGACACAAGCGCCAGCGTCTCGCGCCATGTGCGTGGCGAAGGCGCAAGCGCCTCATCCTCCACCCGGCCCATATCGGGCGCGTGCTGCGGCATGGCATCCACCCGCACGCCACCATTGGCCACCATGCGGATCGCGCCGCCACCACCCCCCTCTGGCCCCGTTGTGACACTGGACGATGCGCCTGCCTGCACGCCGCCACCCGTGGGCCCGGCAGGTGATGCGGAAACCTGCACGGGTGCGGCGGCGGCATCCTGCCCCAGCACGCGGCGCACGAGGTCGCCCGGCGGCGGCAGGTCAGCCACGTAGCACAGGCGGATCAGCACCATCTCGGCAGCCTGCCTGCGGTCAGGCGCCTGCTCGACCTCAGCCACGCCCTTGAGCAGCATCTGCCAGGTGCGGCCCAGCACCGGCACCGGCACGCGCTCGGCCAGCGCAGAACCGCGCTGGCGCTCGGCCTCGGGCATCTCGGGGTTGTCGCGCAGGGCGGGAATGGCCTTGAGGCGCGAAACGGTATGCACAAGTTCCAGCACATCGCCGAGCATCACGCCCAGATCGCCGCCGCGCTCATAAACATCGCCGGTAATGGCCAGCGCGCGCTCGGGGCGGCCTTCCAGCACGGCATCGAGCAGGTCGAACACCAGCCCGCGATCGGCCAGGCCGAGCATGCCCGCCACAAGGTCCAGCCCGATGGGGGCTGCATCCGTGCCGCCCTCGCCATCAAGCGTGCCCTGGGCTATGGCCTGATCGAGCAGCGACAGCCCATCACGCACCGAGCCATCAGCCGCGCGCGCGATCAGGGCCAGCGCATCGGGAGTGAAGGTGACGTTTTCGGCGCGGGCCACGCGGTCGAAATGGGCGGCGAGTTCCACCTGCGGCACGCGGCGCAGCGCAAATGTCTGGCACCGTGACAGCACGGTGACCGGCACCTTGCGCAGTTCGGTCGTGGCGAAGATGAAGGTAACCTGCGCGGGCGGTTCTTCCAGCGTCTTGAGCAGCGCGTTGAACGCGTTGCGCGAGAGCATGTGGACCTCATCGATGATGAAGACCTTCATGCGCCCCTGCATGGGACGGAAACGGGTCGCCTCGATGATCTCGCGCACGTCGTCCACGCCGGTGCGCGAGGCGGCATCCATCTCCAGCACATCGGGGTGGCGGTCGGCGAGGATAGCCACGCAGTTGGGGCACACGCCGCACGGGTCCGCCGTGGGGCCACCATTGCCATCAGGCCCGGTGCAGTTGAGCGCACGGGCAATGATGCGCGCCGTGGTGGTCTTGCCCACGCCACGCACGCCGGTCAGCATGAAGGCATGCGCCACACGCCCGAGCGCAAAGGCGTTGCGCAGGATGCGGACTGTGGTTTCCTGACCGATCAGGTCATCGAATGTGGTGGGGCGATATTTGCGGGCCAGCACGCGGTAAGGCGCGGCGGGTGCGGCATCAGCTACGGCGGGGGGCGCCGATGGCGGGGGGGTGTCACCAAACAGGCCGGGGCCATCTGCGGGCGGTGCAGGCAGCCCGGCCTCCTCGGAACGATCCTGATCCGACGAAACGGTCATTGATGCATCCGGGCTGGAGAAGTGGCCATGACGTACGCGGCGCGATGGCGGCACAGAAACGTGTTTCAGGTGAGAGACCGGCCATAACCCGGACGAAACTCACTATGGCTGCTTCCTTCCGGATCTGACCAGGTTAGCAAGGTATCCGTCTACAACCGATCTCCCGAGCGGGTTCTAACACATACACCCGCCCCATGCACAAGGGGGCGGGCAAAAAAATCACGCTTATTCCCCCACGGCCGCGCCGGACTGGTGGCGCAGGTCGGCTCCGCCATAATAACGCGCCTGTCCTACCTTGCCGATGCGCGGGCCACCAACGAGAATGCTCTCGGCAACACCCCAGGGCGCATGTTCCTCCACCGTGTAGCCTTCATGGGTGAGCGTGCGGATGACAGCGGGCGACAGCGCGCCGCGTTCCACCTGCACCACATCGGGCTGCCACTGCTCATGAATGCGCGGCAGGTCGACCGCCTGCTGCACGTCGAGCCCGTAATCGACCATGCCGGTCAGCACCGACAGGATAATGGTGGGAATGCGCGAGCCGCCGGGGCTGCCGAGCACCATGGCGGGCTGGCCATCATGCGAAACAATGGTCGGCGCCATGGAGGAAAGCGGCGTCTTGCCGGGGGCTATGGCATTGGCCTGGCTGCCCACGATACCGAACATGTTCGGCTCGCCCGGCCGGGTGGCGAAGTCATCCATCTCGTCATTCATGACCACGCCGGTGCTGCCCGCCACCACGCCCGCGCCAAACCAGCCATTGAGCGTATAGGTCACGGCCACCGTCATGCCCGACTGGTCGGCGATGGAATAATGGGTGGTTTCCTCCTTCTCGCCTTCCGGCGCGCCGGGGCGCAGGCTGGCGGAGGAAACGGCATGGCCCGCCGGCAGGTGCTGGCGCACCTGCGCTGCGTAAGCCGGGTCTGTCAGGTGCGCGATCGGGTTATTGACGAAGGCGGGGTCGCCAAGGTCCTGCCGGTCGGCATAGGCGTGGCGCATGGCCTCGACCTCGCGCTGCACGCCCGCGGCCGTGTGCAGCCCGAGCGCATGCATGTCATAGCCCGACAGGATGTTGAGCATCTCGCACAGCGCAACACCGCCACCACTCGGCGGCGGGGCCGTATCAATATGATAGCCGCGATAGTCGCAGGTCAGCGGCGCCATCATGCGGGTGTGGTAACTGGCAAAATCCTTGCGCGACAGGATGCCACCGCCCTTTTCGCTGCTTCTGACGATCTCTTTCGCCACCGGCCCTTCATAAAAGCCGCTGGCCCCCTTGCGCGCGATCCGCTCGAGCGTGCGGGCAAGATCAGGCTGCACCAGCCGCTCGCCCGCCATGAGCGGCGTGCCATCGGGGTGCAGGAATATCCTGCTGGCATAAGGATCTTTGGCAAAGGCCGCCGTGGAGGTATGCAGCAGGTCCGCATCGCTGGGCTTGAGGATGAACCCGTCACGCGCCAGCGTTATGGCAGGCGCCATGACATCCGCGCGCGGCAGCTTGCCCCACCGGTCATGCACCTGCTCCAGCCCTGCCACGGTGCCGGGAATGGCAACAGCCTTCCACCCCCTGGTGGAGGCCCCGGCAAGGACGTGGCCCGCCGCATCCTGATACATGGTGGCGGTGGCCGCCCCCGGCGCGCGTTCGCGGAAATCAACAAAGGTGGCCTGCCCGTCGGGCAGGCGCAGGGTCATGAACCCGCCGCCGCCGATATTGCCCGCGGCGGGGTAGACCACCGCCATGGCGTAGCCCACCGCAACGGCGGCATCGACCGCGTTGCCGCCACGCGCAAGAATATCGGCCCCTACATGCGCCGCGAGATCCTGGGCTACGACCACCATGCCATTGCGCCCCGGCGTGGGGGCCATGCCGATGGCCTGCCCGCCCGGCGTGTTCTCAAATGCCAGCGGGTCCACCACCGCGGCCTGCCCCGCCACCGGCAGGGCGGCGACAAAGCATGAAAGAAGGAGCGCGCGGTAGTGCGGGCCACGGGCAGAAGGCATGGGCGTTTCCTCTCGGGTGTCGTCGGTATCCTTATCCCCCGCGCGCGGCGGCGGGGGGCAGCGTATTACGCCTGCGGATAGGGCGGGCAGGTATAGCCTGCGGGCGAGAGGGTGAAGACCTCGCACCCGTCCTCCGTCACACCCATCATGTGCTCGAACTGGGCGGACAGCGAACGGTCGCGCGTCACGGCGGTCCATTTGTCCTCAAGGATCTTCACGTCCGGGCGGCCGATATTGAGCATGGGCTCGATGGTGAAGAACATGCCCGGACGCAGCACCAGGTCCTCGCCGGGGTTGCCGTAATGCAGCACGTTGGGCGGCGCGTGGAAGGTGCGCCCGATTCCATGCCCGCAGAAATCACGCACCACTGAAAAGCGCCGCGCCTCGGCATAGGTCTGGATGATGTGCCCGATATCGCCCAGCGTCGCGCCGGGGCGCACGGCATCAATGGCCAGCATGAGGGATTCGTAGGTCGCCTCGATCAGCTTCTGCGCGCGCAGCTTGACCTTGCCCACGGTGTACATCCGGCTCGTATCACCGTACCAGCCATCAAGGATGACGGTCACGTCGATGTTGAGGATGTCGCCATCCTTCAGCGTCTTTTCGCCCGGAATGCCGTGGCAGACGACATGATTGATCGAAATGCAGCTCGAGGCCGGGTAGCCGCGATAGCCCAGCGTGGCGGGCACCGCATCATTGGCCAGCATGTAATCATGAATGAGGCGGTCGAGTTCGCCCGTGGTGACCCCCTCGCGCACGTGCGGGGTGATCATGTCGAGCGTGCGGGCGGCAAGCTGGCCCGCTGCCCGCATGCCCACGAAGTCTTCTGGCGTGTGAATCTTTACCGCGCCGCCGTGCATATCGCCTTCCATGCCGCTAACCTTTCCTGTCATCTGTGCATGACCACCCGCCCGCAGTCATGAGAGGGACAACAGGAACACGCCTGACCCGCCTGCCAGCCGCGCCGGATGGATAATCGTGCCTTCTATACCCTGCCCGACGCGTGCTGTCAGCTTCGTGACTTGGCGCGTGCGTGCGTGGCGTGCGCCACATGCCCCATGCTGACCAGATGCACATGCGCCCGCACGGGGGCTGGGTGCACGTGCACCACCGTGCCATGCCCGCGCCGGATGCGGGTGTAAGAGGCGGGAATGGCCGGGGCCTCGGCCACTTCATCCGCTGTCTCGGCCCGCAGCCGCGCGGAGGCCAGCGTCATGCCATGGCGGCCGAGGGCAGACCTGCCGCCCGCACGCGCCAATAGCAGCGGCCTTGTGGCAGGACGTGCCACGGGGGCCACGCCCTCGGCCGCAAAGCTCGTGTCAAGCAGGGCGGCCATGGTGGTGTTGCGCCGCGTATTGGACTTCGCCCCCATCACCACGCCGATCAGGCGCACGTTGTCGCGCACGGCGGAGGTGACGAGGTTATGCCCCGCCTCATCCGTATAACCGGTCTTGAGGCCATCGGCGCCGGGATAGGCGCCGAGCATCGGATCATGGTTGGGCACTTCGCGCCCGTGGAAATAGAAGCCCGGCACCGCGAAATAATGATAGTACTCGCCATAATCCACGATCAGGTGGCGCGCCAGGATGGCGAGGTCACGCGCCGATGTCATCTGCTCGGGGTTGGGCAGGCCGGACGCGTTGCGGAACACGGTGTCATACATGCCAAGCCTGCCGGCCTCGCGCGTCATCATCGCGGCGAAGCGGGTCTCGTCACCACCGCCAAGGAACTCGCCAAGCGCGCAGGCCGCGTCATTGGCGGACTTGGTGACCAGTGCGAGCACCGCCTGCTCCACCGTAAGCTGCGAACCCGGACGCAGGCCAAGCTTGGAGGGCTCCATCGAGGCGGCGTGAACCGAAACCGGCATTTCCTGATTAAATGCAACCTGCCCCGTGCGCACGGCCTTGAAAGCGAGGTAAAGCGTCATCAGCTTGGTCAGGCTGGCGGGGTAGCGACGCAGGTCCGAATCCTGCTGCGACAGCACGGCCCCGGTGCGGGCATCGACCACGATGGAGCTGACCTGCCCCACATATTGCGCCCTTGCCGCCTGCATGCCCCCAAGGCCGACACACAGCCCCACGGTTACAGTGACCTTGAGGCGGGAAAAACGGGTAGCGGATAAACGGCTCATGGGATGGCGAAACCTGCGCGTGCAATCATCATCATACGGCTTCGGGCGCACGGGGTTACCCGGCACCCCTCCATCCATTCACGGGTTGCTTGGCTGCAACCATTCTAAAAGAAAGGTTTTCTATTCGTCCAGAGCGTATTTATATCCTTGCCATTCCATAAACGCGGGCGGCAGCGGATCAGGGCACATGCAAAAAAATCCCTGCCCCCCGGCGCTCGCCCCTTTCAACCGGCGGCAAAGTTCCAATATGGTACCTGTCATGTCTTCTATTGCTCAAGTTTCCCTGCCCCACCCCGCGCCCCGACCCTGCGCGGACAGCCCGCGCCCATATGGGCATGGGGGCAATACGCCCCCGCGCCGTAACGGCGGGCAGGACTCGCCGCCGGGCAATGATGACGGCATGATCGACGTGGTCATCCGCACCCGGCCACAGACCCGCAAGCCGGCGATGTACAAGGTGCTGATGCTCAATGATGATTACACGCCCATGGAATTCGTGGTGCATGTGCTCGAGCGCTTTTTCCAGAAAAACCGCGAGGAAGCGACTGACATCATGCTCCACGTTCACAAACGTGGCGTGGGCGTGTGCGGGGTCTTTACGTACGAGGTTGCCGAAACCAAGGTAACGCAGGTGATGGACCTCGCGCGCCAGAACCAGCACCCGCTGCAATGCACGATCGAAAAGGACTGAGCCCACGAGCAAGCGCATCTTAACGCCCCCGTCGCGATCCGATCGCGTTCCATGGCATTTTGTGCTGGCATTTCCATCGCAACAGGGCAAGGATTGTCCTGGCTTACCGGTTATGATCTCCGGGGCTCTGGTGGCCCCACTTGGAAAAGGAGCGTCTCGGCATGTTGTCACGTAATCTTGAACAGACGCTTCACCGTGCGCTGACACTGGCTGGCGACCGCCGGCACGAATACGCAACGCTTGAACACCTCCTCCTCGCGCTGATCGATGACCCTGATGCCGTAACGGTATTCCGCGCCTGCGGGGTCGATCTGAACAAGCTGCGCACCGACCTGACCGATTTTCTTGACAAGGATCTCGCAGGCCTCGCGGCCGACCGCACCGTTGACCCCAAGCCCACGGCCGCTTTCCAGCGCGTAATTCAGCGCGCGGCCATTCACGTGCAGTCCACCGGGCGCGACGAGGTGACCGGGGCCAACGTGCTTGTAGCCCTGTTTGCCGAGCGCGAGAGCCATGCCGTTTACTTCCTGCAGTTGCAGGACATGACGCGGCTTGATGCGGTCAACTTCATCTCCCACGGCATTGCCAAGGCACCCGACCGCTCCACGCGCCGCCCGGTTGCGGGCAGCCCGCCCGAAGGCGGCGAGACCGAGGAGCGCGGCAAGACCGGGCAGAAGAACCAGGATGCGCTGTCCACCTACTGCACCAACCTCAATGACAAGGCGCAGGAAGGCAAGGTCGACCCGCTGATCGGCCGCGACTCTGAAATCGAGCGCACGATCCAGATCCTGTGCCGCCGCACCAAGAACAACCCGCTTTACGTAGGCGACCCCGGCGTGGGCAAGACCGCCATTGCCGAAGGGCTGGCCAAGCGCATCGTTGAAGGCGACGTGCCTGAAGTGCTGCTCAACGCCACCATCTACTCGCTCGACATGGGCGCGCTGCTTGCGGGCACGCGCTACCGTGGCGACTTCGAGGAACGGCTGAAGGCGGTCGTGACCGAACTCGACAACAATCCCGGCTCGATCCTGTTCATTGACGAGATCCATACCGTGATTGGCGCGGGCGCCACCTCGGGCGGGGCGATGGATGCCTCCAACCTGCTCAAGCCCGCCCTTGCCGCCGGCACGCTGCGCTGCATGGGCTCGACCACCTACAAGGAATACCGCCAGCACTTCGAGAAAGACCGTGCACTCGTACGCCGGTTCCAGAAGATCGACGTGGCGGAGCCTTCGGTCGAGGATGCGATCAAGATCCTGCGTGGCCTCAAGGTCAATTACGAGAAGCACCACAAGGTGCGCTACACCGATGATGCGATCCGTGGGGCGGTGGAACTTGCCGCCAAGTACATCCACGACCGCAAGCTGCCCGACAAGGCCATCGACGTGATTGACGAGGTTGGCGCCTCGCGCATGCTGGTGCCCGAGAACCGCCGCCGCAAGACCGTTACGCTGAAGGATGTGGAAGACATCGTGGCGAAGATCGCCCGCATCCCGCCCAAGAGCGTCTCGTCGGACGACAAGGAAACCCTGCGTTCGCTCGAGCGTGACCTCAAGGGCATGGTGTACGGGCAGGACAAGGCGATCGAGGCCCTGACGGCCGCGATCAAGCTGTCACGCGCGGGCCTGCGCGACCCGGAAAAGCCGATTGGCAACTACCTGTTCTCCGGCCCCACGGGCGTGGGCAAGACGGAAGTGGCCAAGCAGCTTGCGGCAACGCTGGGCATTGAGCTGATCCGCTTCGACATGTCGGAATACATGGAGCGGCATTCGATCTCGCGGCTGATCGGCGCACCGCCGGGCTATGTGGGCTTTGACCAGGGTGGCCTGCTGACCGATGCCATTGACCAGCACCCGCATGCGGTCCTGCTGCTTGATGAAATCGAGAAGGCGCATCAGGATCTGTATAACGTGCTGCTGCAGGTGATGGACCATGGGCGGCTGACCGACCATAACGGCAAGACGGTCGATTTCCGCAACGTGGTGCTGATCATGACCACGAACGCGGGCGCCGCCGACCTGAGCAAGGAGGCCATCGGTTTTGGCCGCACCAGTCGCGAAGGCGAGGACGAGGATGCGATCAAGCGCCTGTTCACGCCGGAGTTCCGCAACCGGCTTGATGCGATCATTCCGTTCGCCAACCTGTCGCCGCATGTGGTGGACCGGGTGGTGGAGAAGTTCATCTTCCAGCTTGAAGCCCAGTTGGCTGATCGCAACGTGATGATCGAGATCTCGTCCGCCGCGCGGGAATGGCTGGCCGAACGTGGCTACGACCGCCTGTATGGCGCGCGCCCCCTGGGCCGTGTCATTCAGGAAAACATCAAGAAGCCGCTGGCCGAGGAACTGCTGTTTGGCAAGCTGACCAAGGGCGGGGTTGCCAAGATCACGCTCAAGGATGGCAAGCTCGACTTTGAATATATCTCGCAGGCGGAAAACGATTCCCCCGAAGGCGATGAAGGCGACAGCACCCGCGAAGCCGAAGCTGCTGACTGAGCGTAATCCGCTTAACCTGAAAACAAGAACAGGAGCCAGAAATGGCTCCTGTTTTTTTTAGCGCTGCTTTTTTGAAAAAAGCTTCACTAAAAACTTCTGATCTTTTTTCTACAGGAAGACCATGCTCACCGCCGCCATCTACATTCCCGCAGCCTTTGCCGAGATTGGCGGCTGCTTCTGTTTCTGGGCCTGGATGCGCCTTGGCCGCTCGCCGTTCGTGCTGGTGCCGGGCTGCCTGTCGCTGGTGGTTTTTGCGTGGCTGCTGACCTTCAGCCCTGCTGATAACGCGGGGCGGGCCTATGCCATTTATGGTGGCGTGTACATCGTGGCCAGCCTGATCTGGTCCTGGCTGGTCGAAGGCCTGCCGCCTGATCGGTGGGATATACTGGGCGCCGCGATCTGCCTTGCGGGTGCAGGGCTGATCCTGTTCGCTCCACGCGCCCATCCCTGACAAGAGTTTCTGGAGAAGCATTTTTCAAAACGCTTCAGAAGAACGCCGCCTTTTTGAAAAAAGGCGGCCCCCAAAAACTCTTATCAACGTGATTACTGGTAACGGGTGCCGTTGACGCTGACATAGCCCTCAACCGGCCAGCTCCGCCCGGTGCCATGATGGGTCCAGTCAATGCCCTGGCGGCGGGCATTATCATAATAATAGCGGCCCAGCACATCGGCCTGGTCGTCCTTGGCCACCCAAGGCCATGTGGGTGCTGTCATCCGGTCCAGATCCGACACGATGCGGATGGACACGCCATGCCCCACGTCAACATAAAAATACCCGTGCAGGCCGCTGCGCGTGCGCTTGGACGCCGAAACGGCGATGACCTTCCCGCACACATGCTCGACCCGGTCGGGGTGGGCTTCGCTGCTGCTGGCTTCCGCAGCCTGAAGATCGGCTAGGAATTTGCCGTCATCGCAGGCCGTGGGCACGGGGCTGGCAATGGGCTGCGGGCGTGAGCTGCCGCCCTCGCGGCCGCTTTGCGCGCCCTGCGTGTCCTGCGTCTCATCACGCGTGTATTCACTTTCGTGCCGGTGGTGGTGGTGCCGCGCATGGGCGGGCGCAATACTCCCCATCTGCAGTGCCACGACCGCCCCGAGCCCCGTCATCACGCATCGCTGCCAGCGCATTGCCGCCATCTGAATGTTCTCCCTCTTCAAAAGATTACAATCTTTTGCGGTGCGCGGGCGGCGGCGTCAATGAACGGGGTTATGCGCGGGCCGGGGGGCTTCCGCCTCAAGCTGCCTGCGGGCCTTTTCCATATCCGCCTCCATGGCGGGGTCCATGGCGGGCATTTTCAGGTGCAGCTTCTCCAGCGCGTCGATGATCGCCTCGATCACGACCAGGCGCTCGAACCATTTCTGGTCGGCGGGCACGACAAACCACGGTGCATCGGGGTGGGCCGTGTGACGGATCGCTTCCTCATAGGCGTTCTGGTAGTCATCCCAGTACTGACGCTCATGAATATCGGCAGGTGAGAACTTCCAGTTCTTGGCGCGGTGCCTGATGCGCTTCAAAAAGCGCAGGCGCTGCTCCTCCTTGGAAAGATGCAGGAAGAACTTCAGCACGATCGTGCCCTGCCGGGCCATGTAGCGCTCGAAACTGCTGATATCCTCGTAACGGTCCTTCCAGAAGGTGGGCCTGCGGCGCAGGCTCAGCGGCAGGCATTCGTGCTCGAGCAGTTCGGGGTGCACGCGGGTGACGAGCACTTCCTCATAATGGCTGCGGTTGAAGATGCCGATGCGGCCAGCAGCAGGCGCCACCATGTGCTCGCGCCACAGATAACCATGCGCCAGCTCGACCGGGCCGGGCTGCTTGAATGACGAGACACTGACCCCCTGCGGGTTGATGCCCGACATGACATGCTTGATCACGCCATCCTTGCCGCCCGCATCAAGGGCCTGCAGCACGACCAGCACCGACCATGTGTTGTTGGCGTATAGCAGGGCCTGCAGTTGCGAGAGGTGACGGATGCGCTCCCTGAGCAGCTGCTTGCCGGTTTTCTTGTCCAGCCCGCAGGCCTCCGCTGCCCGGGTCGGGCAGTCGGCAAGGGAGAACCCCTTGCCATTATGCACGCTGAAACGCCGCGCGAGCGTGTTTGTGGTCGTTTTCTTGCGGGCCATACTCAATCCTTCATGCCCCGCGCCACCGCGAGGCCACCAGCCGCCTGACAGGTCGGCATCATCTCCACCTCGTTGATATTCACATGACGCGGCAGCGCAATGATCCAGGACAGGGTCTCGGCAATATCCTCGGGCAGCAGGGGCTTGGTCCCTTCATACACCGCCGCCGCCCTGGCCGGGTCGCGCAGGCGCACGGTGCTGAACTCGCTGCCGCCACACAGGCCCGGCTCGATATTGGTCACGCGCACATTATGGCCCAGCAGGTCGCAGCGCAGGTTGCGGGTGAACTGGCGCACGAACGCCTTGGTCGCGCCATACACATTGCCGCCGGTATAGGGATAGATGCCCGCCGTGCTGCCCAGCGTCACGACATGCCCGCGGTCGCGCGCCACCATGCCAGGCAGCAGCACGCGCGTCAGTTCGGCCATGCCGGTCACGTTGGTGGCGATCATGGTCTGCCAGTTGGCCACGTCCGCCTCCTGCGCCTTTTCCATGCCCAGGGCGAGACCCGCGTTATTGACCAGCACATCCACATCGCGCCAGCCCTCGGGCAGGCTGCCCGGCAGGGCGGCAATGGCTGCGGCATCGGTCATGTCCAGCTCGAAGGCCAGCAGGTCCGGCCCGAGTTCGGCCGCCAGCGCATCAAGGCGTTCGCGCCTGCGGCCGGTGGCAATGACACGATACCCATCACGCACGAGCCGCGTGGCGATTGCCTTGCCGAATCCGGCCGTGGCCCCCGTTACCAGTGCAATCTGCTTCATGGTCTTTTCTCCTGCTGTGTCGGTGGTCAGCCTTGCATATCCGTCGCCTCCCGTCATGGGGGCTAACAACCATACAACCCGAAGCTGAAATGGTTGCAAAAGAGGGCAAATCCGGTTCTATGGTGGTGTATGGCTTCCTTCGCGACATCTCCAGGCCGTAGCCTGACCGGTCACCTGCTGGTGGCCACCCCTGCCCTGACCGACCCCGCCTTCGCGCGGAGTGTCATCTATCTATGCGCCCATACGCCCGAGGATGGCGCAATGGGGCTGGTCGTCAACCGCAGGCTGTCGCAACCCGTACTTGATGATGTGCTTGAACAGCTTGGCATTGCGCCCGTGCCGCCCCGCCGCCGCATCAATCTGTGCGCGGGCGGCCCGATGGATAACGGGCGCGGCTTCGTGCTGCATACATCGGACTGGAGCGGCGATGGCAGCCTGCCGGTCGATGACAGCACGACGCTGACCGCCAGCCTTGACGTGCTGCGTGACATTGCCGATGGCAACGGCCCGGCCCACGCCATGCTGGCCATGGGCCATGCCAGCTGGGAGGCAGGCCAGCTGGAAGACGAGATGCTGCACCACAATGCCTGGGTTGCCGCCCCCGCCACCGAGGCCATCGTGTTCGGCCCCGACCATAACGCCAAGTGGCGGCAGGCGCTGGCCAGCGTGCGCATTGACCCGGCGTGGTTTACCGGGGCGGCGGGCCACGCCTGACGTCAGTCAGGACCGGCTGCCACACGTGCAGGCCGCCTTGGCAGAATCTTTCAAACTGCATGCAATCACGCCAGACCCTGGCGCGCGTATCCTGATCGATGGGACAGTGAAACACGCGATCCATCCGGACTTGTTTTACAGAAGAAAAGTTTTTGGGTATCGCCTTTTTTAAAGGCGACGTCTTTCGAAGCTTTTTGAAAAACGTCGCCAAAAACTTTTATCATTTCAGGGCATTGCGGATGTCACATGCGCCGGGCCAGACGCATATGGCCTACCAGCGCAGCGACGGCACGCAGGCGACCGGGGTTAGCCCGGCTGCGGTCGCTTCCGCCACCGCCAGATCGTAATCGGGGTTGCGGTTGTGCTCCCAGCTGCCGCCCAGCATTTCCTGATGGATGCCGCCCAGCACCCAGCAGCCGTCAATGCCTGCCGTGGCGGCACCACGCATGTCGGTGGCCAGCGCATCGCCTAGCGCCAGCACGCGCTCGCCCGGCACATCAAGTAGCGATAACGCCAGCGCGTAGACTTCCGGGTAGGGCTTGCCAATCCAGCGCACGGCACGGTTGCGGCTTTCATACCAGCTTGCCATCGCACCCGCGCAGATCAGGCGCTGGCTGCCGCGAATCACCTGCTGGTCGGGGTTGGCGCAGATCATGGGCAGGCTGCGGGCCGCGCACTGCTCCAGCAGGGGCAGGTAGGGGGTAATTTCCTCCTCGCCCAGTTCGGCGTCCGGCCCGGTATTGAGCACGAAATCTGCCTGAGCGGGGTCGGTCACCACATCAAGGTCAAGCCCGGCATAGACATCCACGTCCTTGTCGGGGCCGAGATGGACCATGCGGCGGCCCAGCCCCGCAAACCACGGGTCGGTGCGGGCGGCAAGCATGCGATGCGTGCACTCGCCGCTGGTCATGATGCCATCATACAGGTCCGCACTCACGCCCATGCGGCGCAGGCCCGGCTCCACCGTGGCGGTGCGCCGCGGCGCGTTGGAGAGCAGGACCACCCGCTTGCCCGCCTCGCGCAGGCGTTGCAGGCATTCCAGCACGCCGGGATAAGGTACTACGCCATTATGCACCACGCCCCACAGGTCGAGGATATAGCCATCATAATCAAGGCTTAGCGCGGCCAGGCCATCATGCCATTTCATTTAAGGGCGGCCCCTTTGGCATCGGCCAGCGTCTCGAAACCTTCGGCCCGCAGGGCGCGGAGCGTCTCGGCCTTGAGGCGCTTGAGAATGCCCGGCCCTTCGTACACATAAGCCGTATAGATCTGCACAAGGTCGGCCCCGGCCTTGACCCGGTCGAGAATGTCCACGCCGGTCTCGATGCCACCGCTGGCCACCAGCGCCACGCGGCCTGCCGCCACCTTCGCCACGCGGGTCAGCATGTCCTGCGCCAGCGGGCGCAGCGGGCGGCCCGACAGCCCTCCGGTCTCGGTAGCGTAGGGGCTGAGCAGCCCCGCCGGGCGCGAGATGGTGGTGTTGGACACGATCAGCCCCTGCGCGCCGCCGGCAATGGCGGCCTCGACCACGGCTTCGACATCATCATGCGCGATATCGGGCGAGATCTTGACCAGCAGCGGCGGGCGCTCGGGGTGGGCTGCATTGATGGCGTCAAGAATGCCCTTGAGCCGTGATGCCTCAAGCAGGTCGCGCAGCCCCGGCGTGTTGGGCGATGACAGGTTGATGACGATATAATCGGCATAGTGCTTAACGCGCCCCACCAGCATGGGGTAATCGCGCTCGGGGTCTGCACCCACCTTGTTGATGCCAAGGTTGGCCCCCACCGGCACCTGCGCGCCGGGCTTGCGGCGCGGCGAGGACACGCGATGCAGCCGCGCCATGCGCACGGCAAAGCGGTCGATGCCCTGGTTGTTGAAGCCCATGCGGTTGATGATGGCGCGGTCTTCGGTCAGGCGGAACAGGCGCGGCTGCGGGTTGCCGGGCTGCGGGCGCGGAGTGACGGTGCCGGCCTCGACAAAGCCGAAGCCCGCGCGCGTGAGCGGGCGCACCACCACGGCGTTCTTGTCAAACCCCGCCGCCATGCCGATGGGGTTGGGAAAGCGCAGCCCCATGGCGCGGACGGACAGCGCCGGGTCGTCATTACCGGGGCAGGAGACGCCGCCAAGGCCAAGTTGCAGGGCATCAAGAGCAATATGATGGGCGGCCTCGGGCTCCAGGCGCCGCATCAGGGGCAGGATCATGCGCGACATAATATTCATGGCCACGATTGTTGCCGCAATTCAGCGCCGGGGGAAAGGGGCAACTAACCCGGCAAGGGCTTTGTGGCATCAACCGGTGCTGGCGCATCGGTGGGGAAGCGGATCAGGTAATAGGGCGGCACGCGCAGATCATGGCCCCCGTTGAGGCCACCAAGGCGGTTCCACTGGCCCAGCGTGCAGTAAACCATGGTGCCATCAACAAAAATGCCATCGGGCGAGAGCACGCGCGGGTCGCGCACCATGGTGTCGAACGAGCCATCGGTATTGCGGCGGAAGATGGCGTCATGCTCGAAATTGGTGGTGTAGATGCGGCCCTGCGCATCAGTGGCCAGCCCGTCAGCCACACCCTTTTCGCCCAGATCGCTTATGGCTGCGGCAAGCTGCGCATCGGTTTTGTCAAAATCGGCCAGCAGGGCGGTGGGAATACTGTACAGCCGCCTGCTGGTCAGCGGGCTGTAATACAGCGTGGCGCTGTCGGGCGAGAGCGTGATGCCATCCACCCCGCCCGAGACAAAGGCAGGCTTGTGCGCAGGCGGGTCAAACACCAGCGGCCGCCCCTCCACCACCGCCATGAAGGGGTGTTCGGCCTGAATGGAGGGGTGACTTGCCAGCACCCGGCGCTGGCGGCCACTCGCTACATCCACCACCACGAGGGCGGGCGACTGGCCAAACGAGGAATCGGTAATGAACACCGTGCCCTGCGGTCCATGCGTCAGGTCCACGCGCAGGTCGTTCATGTGGCTGTCGGGCAGGAGGGTGGGCGCAGTCAGCACGATACTGGCGAAGATGTGGTTGGTGGCCGGGTCGATGCCGATCACCTTGGCCGCCCCCGCCGCCAGTGGCTCGCCTGCCAGCTTGCCATCATCAATGGCCCAGAGCCGCCCCTTCGCATCGGTGGTCATGCCGTGGATGGACATGAGCCGGGTGGCAGGCGGCCGGCCTGAGGGCATGGCGGTAGCGGCATCGGGATAGGGCAGAAGACGGCCATTTTTCAGTTCGGCCAGCGTCGCGCCCCTGTGGTTGACCGCATGGCGCGGAAACCCCACGAACACCCGCCCGCCCGTGACCGCAATGCCCGACGGGCCGGGACCATCGAAACGGGCCACGATCTCGAACGGGCCTTCGGGGGCGGCGCCATGGTCGTGATTGATGGGCATCTGCGCGGGTTCAGCCGCCTGCGCCAGGGAAGCAGAACCCGCTACCGCCACGAGAGCCGCACCGAACAGCAGATCACGCCTGTGCATGGTCATGGATATTCTCCCCCGGTTTGTGCGGCCCGCGCCCATTCATGCAAGTCAGGACCGCAAGGGCAATCGCGCCACGCGCCGCATGGCGTTCACAATCAGTTCATGGGCAGCGAGGCGGGCGGGTGTTCAGGCGACAGGCTGCGCCGGATGCGCGCAACATCGGCCACATTCACAGCAGGCGCATCATTACCCCATGCGGCGCGGATGAAGCTTACGGTATCGGCCACCGCCGCATCATCCATGCGGGCGGCAAAACCGGGCATGACAAAGGCGGAAGGGGCCTGCTTCGTCGCCCGCAGCGTATTGCCCTCCAGCACGATGCGAATGAGCGAATCCGGTGTCGGGTCCATCACCACCGGGTTGCCCGCCAGCGGCGGGAAGGTTGTGGGGTAGCCGTGCCCGTCGGTGCGGTGGCAGGCGGCACAGCTATCCACGTAATGCCGCGCGCCGCGCGCGCCCATATCACCCGCGCGCAGGGCATTGGTGGCGGCAGGGTCATATGCCCAGCCCGGCGCCTTTGCAGGTGTTGTGGGCGAGAGGGTCTTGAGGTAGCGGGCAATGGCGAGTTGGTCATCCGCCGTCATGTGCTGGGTGCCGTGGTTGATGGCATCGGTCATGCCCCCAAAGGCAGCACCAAGTGGCATGCGCCCGGTGGCCAGAAAGCGCACGATATCCTGCTCGCTCCACCGCCCCAGCCCGGTACGGTTCTCGCCACGCAGGCTGACAGGCCGCCAGCCATCAACCGGGGCCCCGCCAGACAGGTAGAGCGCACCATCCTCCGCCGTCAGGGCTTTTTCCTGCATGGTCACGGCGCGCGGCGTGTGGCAGGCCCCGCAATGGCCTGGCCCTTCGACCAGATAGGCCCCGCGCGCCACCACCGGGTCGGGGAAATTACGCGCCGTAGCCCCCTTTAGCGTTGCCGCCGGATCAGGGGCAAACAGCCTGCGCCATACCGTGAGCGGCCAGCGCATGGACAACGGCCAGTGCATGCCATCCTGCACCACCGGCGTAGCGACAGGCTTAACCCCCTGCATGAAATAGGCATAAAGCGCATGCAGGTCGTCATCGGTCATGCGGGCGTAGGAGGGATAGGGCATGGCCGGGTACAGCGTGGCCCCGTCGCGGCGGATGCCATTGCGTATGGCGCGGATGAATTCGGCTTCGGAATACTGGCCGATCCCCGCCTTTGCATCCGGCGTGATGTTGGGCGCATACAGCGTGCCGGTGGGCAGGTGAAAGGCCATCCCGCCTGCAAAGTGCGGGCCACCGGGCACGGTGTGGCAGGCGCCGCAATCCGCCGCCTCGGCCACATATTCCCCACGCGTGACCAGATCTGCCGGAGCCTGCGCCTCCTGCGCCCGCGCAGGCGGGGCACCCCGAGCCGACAGGACCAGCAGGACTGCGGCCATGAGGCGCAGCCCGGATTTCCATACCCCCCTCATCCGGCCAGCGGGCCGGGATGGGCAAGGTAGGTGGTGCGGATGTGGTGCGCCGCCCAGTAGGCCAGGGCCGCGACCATGCCGGTGGGGTTGTAGCCCGTGCCCTGCGGGAAGGCGTTGGCCCCGATCACGAACACATTATGCACATCCCATGACTGCATGTAGCGGTTAAGCGCGCTTGTCTGCGGGTCCGTGCCCATCACGGCGCCACCACCCAGATGGGTGGTCTGGTACTGGCGCGTATCGAATGGCCTGCCGAATTCACGCCTGGTCAGATGCACGTCACGCGCGCCCATGGCTTTCGCCACGTCACCAATTTTATCCACCACGTAGCGGTTCATGCGGATGTCGTTGTCCTTCCAGTCAAACGTCATGCGCAGCAGCGGCTGGCCGTAGGCGTCCTTCCATGTCGGGTCGAGATCGAGATAGACATCGCGGTAAGCCATGTTCGCCCCATGCGCGTCGATGCGCAGGGAGTGGCGATAGGTGTCGATCATGCCCGCCTTCCACGCACTGCCCCAGCGTGGCGTGCCCGGCGGGCCGCCGGAATGTGCCGCCGCAATGGCCCTGACCCCTGCCTGGTTGACCCACACCGGCGAACCACCCACGAAGCCGAGCGGCCCGTGGTCAAAGTTCTCGCTGTTGAAGTCATCAAACGCAACGCCGCCGCCGCCTGCGCCGATATACTGGTTGGTCTCCACCTTCGGGTCGAGCCACACCGTGCTGGTGGTTACGTTCTGGTAGACAAAATTGCGCCCCACAACGCCTTCGTTCTTGAGCGGGTCATACGGCTTGCCAATGCCCGAAAGCAGCATCAGCCGCACGTTATGGAACTGGAAGGCGGTCAGGATCACCATTTCCGCAGGCTGGGTCACGACCTTGCCATCGGCATCGGTATAGGTAACACCCGTGGCGCGTTTGCCCGTGCTGTCGCGTTCCACCCTGAGCACATGGCAGTTGGGCCGAAGCTCGAACAACGGATGTCTGCGCAGCACCGGCAGGATGTTCACGTTGGGCGAGGCCTTGGAATACATGTAACAGGCATAGCCGCTGCAATAACCACAGAAATTGCACGGCCCCATCTGCACCCCATACGGGTTGGTATATTGCTGCGAGGCATTGGCCGCGGGCAGCGAATAGGGATGAAAACCCACTTCCGCCGCCGCCTTGCGGAACAGGTGGGCAGTATAGACATCCTTGAGCGGCGGCAGGGGGAAATGATCCGAGCGCGAGGGTGCGAACACATTGCCCTGCCCCACGACCTGGCCATTGACCTTATAGGCCTCGCCCGAGGTGCCGAACACTTTCTCGGCCTTGTCAAAAAAGGGTTCGAGTTCCTCATAGGTCACGCCGTAATCCTGAAGGTTCATGCCTTCGGGGATGAATTTGGCGCCGTATCTCTCGATCACGCGCGAGCGCAGGCGCAGGTCATCGGGCGGGATGCGGAAATGCACGCCCGACCAGTGCAGCCCCGCCCCACCCACGCCCTCGCCCGGCAAAAAGGCGGCCATGCGCCGATAGGGCAGCGCCGTCTGGTTGCCGTTGTTGCGGATGGTGACGGTATTTTTGGAAAGGTCCTGGAACAGTTTGTAGCGGAAATTGGCCTCAAGCTCGTCGATTGAGGCCGGATAGGCCCCCTCCCCCGCCGTGCTCCGGTCGGGTCCGCGTTCGAGCATGACAACCGAGCGCCCGGCCTCGGTCATTTCCTTGGCCATGATGGACCCCGCCCAACCGCCGCCCACCACCACTACGTCAACCTGCCCGAGTTTGCGTGCATCATCGCTCATGCCGTTTCCCCCGTTATGGAGACACTGCCCAGCGGGTAATGCGCCCCGTAGCGGTCCACCCAATCCATGAAATCCGCCCGCGCGCCGGGAAAGCCCAGCATGGCCCAGCCGCCAAGACCAGTATTGCCACCATGAATGGGGTCGCTGAACGCGCCTTCCATCACATTGGCCAGAAGCTGATCGAAAAACGCAGCCGATGGCACATCGCCAAACACCAGCTTGCCGCCTTCGGCAGCCCGCAGCAGGTCATCCTGCACATCGGGCGCGAGGGCCGCAAAGGGTCTGGCGTGGCGGGTGGTGGCATGCGCATCCATGCCTGCGATGCCGTGGCGGTACAGGTCGCGCGGGGGGTAAGGCAACTGGTAGCCCAGATTATCCGGTCCCTGCACGAAGGGGCCGGCCATGTACCATTGTGCGCCCTGCGCGTAGGGCGTGGTCATCTGCTGGTCGATGAAGCGGGGCACGTTGAGTGCCAACGCGCCGGGGCCGCTGGCATCAGCCGGGATCAGGCGATCACAGGCGGCCAGGAGAAAATTCCATTCCGCCACGTTAAAGAAAACCGGCGTGTATGCCTTTGGCGGAGCGGCCGCCCCCGTGCCGGAAGCAGATACCGTGCCGCAGGTAGCAACACCAGCCAGCCCCTGCATGAAGCGCCGCCGCGATGAAATGAACCCTGAACCGTTGATACCCAAAAACTGCCTTCCCCCTGACGCCATGCCTCTACCGGCCTCCTGCCCTCACTTTATCCGTGAGGCAGGACAGGCTGCCTAGCAGCCTTTTGCATGATTTCCCTTAATGCAAGAAAAAATGATCCGGGATTTAAGGCGCGGCACAGGGAATATGCCGGGGTCGTGGTGTCATCCGCCCGTGGCAGGCTTCACGAACTGCATAGGACCCTTCTCGTGCCGGTCCATGAAAGAAACGGAACCGTCTTGCCGTCAACCGTGGTTATTTTCTGTACATCAACGACACTACTGTCATCTACGTTTGCTGCGTCATATGACGTAACGATATACCACTGACCCGCGGGAAGATTGGTCCAGAGAAAATGACCAACAGACGTACAGATATCCGGACCGGCAACCGGGCAGGAAATACGCCGGATGAAAGACAGCACCGACGGATCAACCCAACGGGGATCATTTACGGCCGTGGGGCCGATAAGCCGGGTACTGTAAAACTCCATCTTTTTTGACAGCGCATGCATATATTCACTTTCCGGAAGCAGCTCTACTGTAAAATGGCCTCGCGGTATCTGCATGATGGAACTCGGTACATCATGAAACGTATAGACCGTTTCATTTCCAAAAGTCATGGGCGTAGACGTCTGTTTTGTAAATATTGCCCCACTGACACACCCCCTGATGGCCGCATGACCCGGCTTTTGCGCCCATGCCACCTCACTGCTGTTGAATGGCATTGCAGGTGGGTGCGGATGAATGCAGCCACCAAGAAGTGGTAAAATCAGCATTGGAAAAAACAGTTTTTTAATTTTATTGTTATGACGCATTTCTTTCCCGTAGATCACAGCGACATTCATCCTGATATTCGACCCCATGGCCGGATGGTTGTGGCATCAACGGTCCACACGCGCGCGGCAGGCCTGCCGTTTTTTTGAAGTCTGGCCACGGCTTCCCTTTTCCGTATTATTCTGCCAATAAAATACAGGTTATTTTTATTGTAGTTTTTTACATATACCTTAAAAAGATTTCAGTCCCACAGTTGTCACCACTATAATTACCTCACATGCAGCAATAGAACCCCATAAGTCCTATATCTGCCATGCGCAGGACCTGCATTGCCCGCCAAAAGCACGTTCACGCGCCATGGCGGAAAACCCGCGCATCGTCCGTTATCGCCTCCCTTGACCGTGTGCAGGGGGCGCAATATCCATCGGGCATGCGCCTTTCCCGTTTTCTGCTTCGCCCTGTCAGCACCGCATGCGTGGCCTCGGTCACCGATGCCATGGCTGGTTACCCGCAGGCGCTTGTCAGCCGGATCGGGCACCCCGTGATCTGGATTGGCCGCCTGATCAGTGGGCTGGACCGTCGCCTTAACACGCCCGAACGCACCCCCGCCCGCCGCCGGGCCAACGGCTTTGTGGCGAGTGCCGTGATCGTGGCCGTGCCAACCCTGGCCGCCATAGCCCTTGAACGCAGCATCCGCCGCATCCTGCCGCGCAGCCTGGCCCTGCCGTTGACCGGCGTGCTGGCCAGTTCGCTGGTGGCCCAGCGCTCGCTGCATGACCATGTGCTGGCCGTGGCCCAACAGGCGCAGGTCAGCCTGCCTGCCGCCCGGCGCGCAGTCTCGCACATCGTGGGCCGTGACCCCGAACAGCTTGATGAGGCCGCCGTGCTACGCGCGGCCACCGAGACGCTGGCCGAAAACTTCTCCGACGGGATCGTGGCCCCGCTGTTCTGGATGGCGCTGGGCGGGTTGCCGGGGGCGGTGTTCTACAAGGCAGTCAATACGGCTGACAGCATGATCGGCCACCGCACGCCCCGCCATGAAGCCTTTGGCTATGCGGCGGCACGGCTTGATGATCTGGTCAACCTGCCCGCCTCGCGCCTGTCCGCCCTGTGGATCATCCTTGCCGCCCTGAGCCTGCCCGGCATGGATGCGCGTGGTTCCCTGCGCGTGCTGCGGCGTGATGCCCGCACCCACCGCTCACCCAATGCGGGCTGGCCGGAAGCGGCCATGGCGGGGGCGCTGGGCATCCGCCTGTCTGGCCCACGCGCCTATAACGGCGTGCGCGTGGCCGAGCCATGGGTGGGCGATGGCACGCCCGACCTGCGCCCGGCTGACCTGTACCGCGCACTGGCATTGTACCGTCGCGCATGCCTGATCCAGACACTGGCGGGCGTAACAGCCATGGCTCTGCTTGGCCGGACATTACGGCGACGCTGACCGAAAGCAATCAAGGTTTCCGGGCAGTACTTTTCCCAAAAAACATAGCATTATTCTGAAGTTTAAAAAAAACCTTCACCAAAAACTTTTATTATTTCCTTACCCACGCTGCACCGGCCGCGCCATGGCCAGCAGCCCGTCAATATCGAGATGCGCTTCCAGATGGTCGGCCAGCGCATCGAGCGCCGCATCCACCGTCGCATCATGATCCTGCGCATGCGAGCCTGCGCCAAGCCGCGCCAGCAGCGCTGCCCGCGCGCGGCCATCGGCCAGCAGCCCATGCACGTAAGTTCCCCATATCCGCCCCGATGGACTGACCGCGCCATCAGGCCGCCCGCCAAGGTCGATCAGCGGGCGGCTGGCGTGATCTGGCCCTTCGGTGCGGCCGATATGCATTTCATAACCATGCAGGGGCACGCCTTCGGGCAGCAGTTTGCCGGTTACGTCCTCCAGCCGCTTGTGGCCCGCCAGCACGGTTGTCACATCGAGCAGTCCCAGCCCGTCCACCGTGGCGGGCGGTCCCTCGATGCCATCGGGATCGGCAATGCTGTGGCCCAGCATCTGGTAGCCACCACATATGCCCAGCACATGCCCACCACGGCGCACATGGGCGTGGATGTCGATATCCCACCCCTCCGCACGGAGTGTGGCCAGATCGGCAATAGTGGCCTTGGCGCCGGGCAGGACGATCAGGTCACATGCGGGCAGCACCTGCCCGCGTGGCACCATGGTTAGCGACACGCCTTCTTCCGCCGCCAGCGGGTCGAGGTCATCAAAATTGGCGATCATGGGCAGGCACGGCACGACAATGCGCACGCCCTTCCCACGCAGCTTGCCACCAGCGGCAAGGTCGGCTGCGTCCTCCGCAGGCAGGGCGCGCACCCGGTCGAGAAACGGCACGAGGCCCATGGGCTGCCAGCCGGTCATGCGGGCAATCCCGTCCATGCCTGCGGCAAACAGCGTGGGGTCGCCACGCATGCGGTTGACGATAAAACCCCGGATGCGCCGCGCGTCATCCGGCGCCACCACCACCTTCGTGCCCACGAGGCTCGCGATCACGCCGCCCCGGTCGATATCGCCAATCAGCACCACATCAATATCCGCCGCCTGGGCAAAGCCCATATTGGCGATGTCATCAGCCCGTAGATTGACCTCCGAAGCGGAACCCGCCCCTTCCACCAGCACGATGTCGGCCTGCTCAGCAAGGGTGCGGAAGCTGCCCAGCACCTCGGGCATCAGCCCGCGCTTGAAGGACTGGAAGTCACGCGCGCGCACCTGCCCGCGCATCTGCCCGCGCACCACAAGCTGCGAGCCGGTCATGCCCTGCGGCTTGAGCAGCACCGGGTTCATATGCACCGAAAGCGGCACGCCGCACGCCCGCGCCTGCAATGCCTGCGCGCGCCCGATCTCGCCGCCATCAGCGGTCACGGCGGCGTTGTTGGACATGTTCTGCGGCTTGAACGGGCGCACGCGCAGCCCCCGGCGGGTCAGGGCGCGGCACAGCCCGGCCACCAGCACGGACTTGCCAACACTCGAGCCGGTGCCCTGAAACATGAGTGCGCGCGCCATGCTCAGAACTCGATCCCGGCCTGCGCCTTGACGCCCTTTTTAAAGTGATGGGCCACCTGCGTCATCTCGGTCACGAGGTCAGCGGCCTCGATCATGGCCGGACGGGCGTTGCGGCCTGTCACCACCACGTGCTGCATGGGGGGGCGGGCGGCGATATCGGCCAGCACGTCGTCAATGGGCAGGTAGTCGTAGCGCAGGGCGATGTTGAGTTCGTCAAGGATCACCATGTTCACGTCACTGCGCTTCAGCGCGGCCCTGGCCTGGTCCCACGCCATGCGGCAGTTGGCGATGTCTTTCGCGCGGTCCTGCGTGTTCCAGGTAAAGCCCTCGCCCAGCGCATGCCATTCCACCTGGTCGCCAAAACGTTCGAGCGTCTTGCGCTCGCCGGTATTCCATGCGCCCTTGATGAACTGGATCACCACGATCCGCCCACCATGGGCCAGCGTGCGCAGCGCCATGCCGAAGGCGGCGGTGGACTTGCCCTTGCCCGCCCCCGTATGCACGGCCAGCAGCCCTTTCTCGATGGATTTGCTCTCCACCTCCCGGTCCTGCACGGCCTTGCGCTTGGCCATTTTTTCACGGTGGCGGATTTCTTCGGGGGTCAGGGTCATTTCATCTCCATTGGCAGGCCTGCCACCACAAAGACAACACGAGCCGCCTCACGCGCAATAGCCTGATGCAGCAGCCCTGCCTCATCCCGGAAGCGCCGCGCCAGCGCATTGTCGGGCACGATGCCCTGCCCCACCTCGTTCGAAACCAGCACCGTCGGCCCCGCGCGGCGCGCAAGGGCGGCCAGCAGGGCGCGGGTTGCCGCCGTTATGTCGTGCTCGCCCAGCATGAGGTTGGTCAGCCACAGGGTCAGGCAATCAACCAGCACGGGGCTTGCGCCCGCCCCGTCGAGCACGCGATGCAGGTCGAGCGGTTCCTCGGCGGTGCGCCAGTTTTCACCCCGGCGGGCGCGATGGCGGCTGATGCGGGCATCCATCTCGCCATCATGGGGCTTACAGGTGGCAAGGTAGGTCCAGGGCGCGGGCCAGGGCGTGAACAGCGCCTCGGCAAAGGCGCTCTTGCCCGAACGCGCGCCACCGAGCACGAAAATGCAGCCCTGCAGGCCTGCAGTCATGGTCTGCGCGGGGTGCGCCGTCATTTTATTCTCCATCGTCTTGCATGGGCATCTTGCATCGGCGCGCATAAGACCACACAACGCTGCCCATGCCATCCCGTCTTTCCATACCGCAGGACATGGCCGCGCTGCGCGTGCTGTGCCGCGACCTCCCCACCGCCGACAGCGCCGCCGGTGCCGCCATTGCCGCTCATGACAGCCGGTTGACCAAGCCCCCGGGCAGCCTTGGCCGGCTGGAGGAACTGGCACTGTGGGCAGGCCAGTGGCAGCGCACCGGGCGCCCCCGGGCCGAGCGGGTGGATATCCTCATCTTCGCGGGCAATCACGGCATCACCGCGCAGGGTGTCACGCCCTGGCCCAGCGATGTCACGCGCCAGATGGTCGAGAATTTTCGCACGGGCGGAGCCGCCATCAACCAGATCGCCCGCGTGGCAGCCGCCCGGCTGCATGTGGTCGAGGTTGAAGACCTGCGCCCCACGGCGGACTTTACGCAGGCTCCCGCCATGGATGAAGCCGCCTTCCTGCGCGCCATCGCCACCGGCATCCGCGCGGTCCAGCCGGGCACGGACCTGCTGTGCGTGGGCGAGATGGGCATTGGCAACACCACTCCCGCCGCCGCCATCTGCGCCGCCCTGTTTGGCGGGGGTGGGGCGCGATGGGCCGGGCGCGGCACCGGGCTGGACGCGGCTGGCGTGCGCCACAAGGCGGCGGTAATCGACCGCGCGCTGGCCCATCACGCCGGACTGGCCGACCCGCTCGAAATCCTGCGCCATGTGGGCGGGCACGAGCTTGCGGCCATATTCGGGGCGGTTCTGGCCGCGCGTTACATGGATATTCCCGTGCTGGTTGATGGCTTCATCTGCACGGCAGCGGTCGCCCCGCTGGGCGTGCTGACCACCGGGGGGCTGGCCCATACGCGGCTGGCCCACTGCTCGGCTGAAGGCGGGCATGCCCACCTTGCAGCAGAACTGGGTCTGGCGCCGCTGCTGGAACTGGGGCTGCGGCTGGGCGAAGGCTCGGGCGCGGGGCTGGCCGTGGGGCTGGTGCGCGCGGCGGTGGCGTGCCTGTGCGGCATGGCCACCTTCGCGCAGGCGCAGGTGAGCGGGCGGGAATGAGCATGACGGCCCGACTGCGCGCCGATCTTGTGTGCGGGCTGGGGCTGCTGACCCGCCTGCCCACGGGCTGGCTGGCACGCGACGGGTTGCCCTACAGCATGACACGCTCGATATGGTGCTGGCCCCTGATTGGCGCGGGCATCAACGCGCTTGCAGCCCTTGCCTATGGGGCCAGCCTGCGGCTTGGCCTTGCCCCCCTGCCCGCTGCGGGCTGGTGCGTGGGCGGGCTGCTGCTGCTATGCGGCGGGCTGCATGAGGATGGCCTGGCCGACATGGCCGATGGCTGTGGCGGCGGCCGCGACCGGGCGCGCAAGCTCGAGATCATGCGTGACAGCCGCGTGGGCAGTTATGGCGTGATGGCGCTGGTCGTGGCCCTGCTGGTGCGCATTACGGCCCTTGCAGCCATGTCGGGGCCGGGAGCGCTGGTGGCGCTGCCGGTGGCGGGCGCGCTGGCCCGTGCCGCCATGGCAGGCGTGCTTTGGCGGCTGCCACCCGCCCGGCGTGATGGACTGGCCAGCACCATGGCCAGCCTGCCCCGCACAGCACTTTTGGCCTGCCTGGGCCTTGCCGTGGCACTGGCGGCCATACTGTTGCCCGCTCCAGGGGCCATGACCGCCTGCGCCGTGGCCATGCTGGCCAGCGTGCTTATGTGCTGCCTTGCACGGTGGCAACTTGGCGGACAGACCGGTGACGTTCTTGGTGCAACGGCAGTCGTGACGGAATGCGCAGTTCTGACGGCCCTGTACTGAACGGGGTACTGCCCTGCTCGATCACCCGCACCGACCCCATGGGCGGCGAAGGTGCAAGCAGGTTGCCCGCCGTGCCATGAACCATGCCGTGCATGAGGCGCAGCGGGCCACCATGGGTGATGATGGCGCAGGATTGCCCGCGCTGCTGCATCTCGGTCCAGAAATGGCGCACGCGGGCCCGCAACGCGCTGCCGCTCTCGCCGCCGGGTGGCGCAAACCCGCTCACATCCGCCGCCCATGCATCGAGTGCCGTGCGCGAGATTCGGCTCCAGGGGCGCCCCTCCCACTCCCCGAAGCTGATCTCACGCAGACGTGAATCCACCCTCAACTCCAGATTCATGAATTGCGCCACACGCTCCGCCACCATGCGGCACCGCCGCGCGGGAGAAGAGAACAGAATCCGGCACCCCACACCCTGCATGACGGTGCGCAGGCCATCGGCCATGCGCTCCCAGCCCTCGGCCAGGGCAACGTCGTGTTGGCCGTAACACACGCCTTCCGCGCCGGTTACGGCGGGATGGCGCGCCAGCACTACTGCAAAACGGTCAGTCATCCGCTCCTGCTTTCCAACATGTCGCGCTGAGCATCCGCGAAGTTCGTGAACATCGCCATAAGAGCGGCAAGGGGGCAGATACCCGATAAGGACATGCCACTTTTCGTACCGCCCTGTTCAGCGGGATCGAGATTCAAACATACAGGACTAAATAAAGCCTGTTTACAAGAACAACTGTATTCTGCATATCGGCATCTGCACGTTAACACATCTTGATTTGCTGATACCCAGGGTCTGCGCCAGCCACCTCACCAGACCGGAAGGATAAAGAGCATCATGCGGATATGGGCGAGTGCCTGCCTGCTCCTGTGGCTGCCTGCCAGCGCCAGCGCCGCGGGCCTGTTCAGCGCGACCCATCCCACCGTTGCCTGTGGGGATGATGCCGCCCTGCGTGCCGTGTCCGATCCCGCCATGGTAGCCCAGCACCCCCCCGCCTGGCGCAAGACGCTGCTCCGGCAGGGCGACTGCCATGCCGTTACCCCCGATATAAAGTGGGAAAAGATTGCAAACCGCAACGGGCTGCCACTCATGCGCCGCGTGCCGCCGGTGCCGGGGCTGGCGCCGCTGTATTTCATGACCGGTGACATCACGGCCATCGGCGCGCCTGCATCTGCGCCGGTTCATGTCGCGCCGCCCCCCGCACCCGTCGTGGCCGATACCCCCACCCCTGAAGGCCCGCAGCAGCCGGTCGAGGACGACCTGCCCCCGATCGCGCCACCCGTGATCGTGCAGAACCAGGAAAGACCGCTGCCAACCGACCTGTTTTTCATGACGCGCGGCTTCCAGAAACTCGGCTCGCTCACCCTCACGCTGATGCTTATCGCCGGTGCCGGGTGGATCATGATGCGGGTGTTGCGCACGATCTGGCTCATGGCGCGGCGGCGCAAGGCCATTGGCACCTGCCTGCGACTGGCCGAGCGCCATCGCCCCATGCTGGCGCGCTGGTACCAGCAGGCCGAGGATGGCGCCACCGCCCTGCCCCACAGCCCTACGCCGTGGAGCACGCATGTGGAGCGTTTCACGCGCACCACCCTCCTGCCCGCGCTCGCGCGTGACGGGCAGAGCGCATTATGGCCTGCCATTCACAAGACGGTGTGTGCGCATCTCACCACGCTTGCGGCCAATACCGCCCGCACGTCCTCTGCCACTGTCCTTACGCCTGGCATTTACCACCAGGACATGAACCAGGCGGAATACGCGGCCTTCTGCTCGCAATGGATTGAAAAGGCGGGCTGGGAAATCCGCCCCCCGGTAGCCACAGGCCTGGGCTCGGTCATCCATTGCAGCCGCAACGGGCTGAAGATGCTGGTGCATTGCTGGATCGACCGCAAGCCCGTGCATGATGACGTGATCTGGCAGGGCATAAAGGAAAAGACCGAAAGCCGTGCCGATATCGGCGCCATCGTCTCCAACGCGCCCTACACGCAGGAAGCGCTGCTGCTGGGCAAGAAACACCGCATCTTCCTGCTGCATCATGAAGATGTCTACAAATTCGTATCGGGTATTGAAGTGCCCGACGTGGCCTGAACATCCTGTTCCCTGAAAAATGTCATGTGCTTTTGCGCCTGACGGGCAGGAACAGGCCCTGCGTGTTAGGCCAGTCGTGGTTGGCACGGGCAGGCGGTGGCAGTGATCAGGTTTATCGCCTAAAGCGTGCCCCCGGACATGAATGCAGCCTGCTCAACCCGTGCATTTGCTGATGTTACGGCCCGCAATACCTGCGACCGGCCGGGGCATGACGCACAGGGCCATAAATCCTGACCCTAATCACGCGCCTGACGGGCCGCGAGCGCGTTAAAGCATAGCGCCGCGCCATCTGCCTGGGCGGGCGAGGCATCGAAAAAAACCGTATCATCAGCCCGCTTCTGCCCGGTAATGCGGGCGGCGCAATAATCAAACACGGCCCTGCTGTCGCGCAGGCGCGCGCAGTTGAGCAGGCCGCTAAAGCTGACATAACCCGCATGCTCGCGCCTGCCCGTAACATAGGCCGCGCACTGCTTGAGCACGGGCGGCGCGATCTGGCGCGCCATGATGGCGGCATAGGCTGATTCCTCGCGCGCGGTGCAGGCTGCCTGCGTGTCATGCGCGTGATGGCGGGTGCAGTACTGCGCCACCGCCCCATGCAGGTAGCCGCTCTCGGCCGGGCTGTGCGCCCAGACCGTATCGGTGGCGCGGGTGTAATGAAACACGGCAGCGCTGCGCCCCGCGCCAATCGCGCGGAACGGCACCACGCGCGAACTGCAGTACAGCGTCATGTCATAATGCGCTTCGTCATCGCCCCGGGCCGCGAAATCGAGATAAAGCGGGTTAAGAGGGGCCGCGCACAGCAGGTTGCCCGTTGGCATGACCGGATTCTGCCCGTAATCCACCCGGTAAAGCAGATGCCCCGCCCGCCCGCCCGGATCGGGCCTGACGTCAAGCCGCTCGCCATTGCTGAAATCAATGCTGCTTTCGGACAGGCGCAGTTCGCCCATCTGCGTGGTGGTGGCCACATCATCGGGGCGCAGCACGAAATACTGCGGCGCATCCTGTGCGAGTTCGCCACCATCAAAACGCTGATTATCGGCATGGGCCGCGACCGGGATGGTGACGGCGCCAAGCAGGCCAGCAATCAGGGCGGCAAAGCGGACTCTCGCGGGGCCTGATTCCTGTTCAGACATGATGGAACGGCTCCCTTTCATGATGAAATATAATGCATTTTCTGCCAAAGCTTCAAAAATTATGTTCATTTTTTAATCATAACGCTTTTATCAAGGCATCTTTGCTTGTCAGCCGTTAATGTGTCTGACAATGTTCGCGACAGAACAACTATTTGATGCTGCATGATATTTCTTTCTTTTTCTTCCCCACCGCACAGGATCTGCCCCCCGCAGGCCGGATCAGTACGGACCGGACTGATCCGTTTCGACCATACAGCGAAACTGCATATTTTTTGTACATGGTTTAGGCCAGCCCCGAACAATGCCAGGCCGGACACCCGGCTGGCGCCTCCCTTCACCCTCCCATCTGCGATGACCACGGCGGAGACAACAGCATGAGCATACCGGACCACGCGCAGGAAGACAGCACCCCCATTTTGCCGGCGGAAGATGACGAGGGCTATCATAAGGGTTTAGGCAGCCGCCAGATCCAGATGATCGCCGTGGGGGGCGCCATCGGCACGGGCCTGTTCCTTGGCGCGGGCTCAAGGCTGCAGGCGGCGGGGCCATCGCTGGCGCTGGTCTATCTTGTGTGCGGCATGTTCTCGTTCCTGATCATGCGCGCGCTGGGTGAACTGGTGATGTACCGCCCCACCTGCGGCAGCTTCGTGTCCTACACGCGCGAGTTCCTGGGCGAGAAGGCGGCCTTCGTGGCTGGCTGGCTGTCATTCATGAACTGGGCCATGACCGGCATTGTCGATATTACGGCGGTGGCGCTGTACATGCATTTCTGGGGCACGTTCGCCTTCGTGCCGCAATGGGTCTTCGCCCTCATGGCGCTATGCGTGGTCACGGCGCTGAACCTGGTGGGCGTCAAGTGGTTTGGCGAGATCGAGTTCTGGTTCTCGCTCATCAAGATCGTGGCCCTGTGCCTGTTCCTTGTGGCGGGCAGCATCATACTGGGCGTGCGCATGCCCGTGGGTGGCCACCAGACCGGCCTGCACCTGATTGCCGATAATGGCGGCATCTTCCCCCACGGGCTGATTGCCAGCCTGCTGCTGGTGCAGGGCGTGGTGTTCGCCTATTCGGGCATAGAACTGATCGGAACGGCAGCGGGCGAGTGCGCGGATGTGCGCACCGTCCTGCCGCGCAGCATCAACAGCGTGATCTGGCGTATCGGCCTGTTCTATGTGCTGTCGGTGGTGCTGCTGGTCAACCTGCTGCCCTGGACCGCCTATCACGGTGGCACCAGCCCGTTCGTGACCTTTTTTGAAGCCCTTGGCGTGCCGGGCGTTGATACGATCATGAACATCGTGGTGCTGACGGCCGCCCTGTCGAGCCTCAATTCGGGGCTGTATTCCACCGGGCGCGTGCTGCGCGCCATGGCGCTGGGCGGCGCTGCACCCGAGCCCCTGGCCCGCATGAACGCCAGCGCCGTACCAGCCAACGGCATCCTGCTTACGGTTGCGGTGTACCTGGTGGGGGTGGTGCTCAATTACATCGTGCCCTCGCAGGTGTTCGAGATCGTGCTGAACATGGCGGCGATCGGCATCATCAGCACATGGGGCTTCATCCTGCTCAGCCAGATCAAGCTGCGCCAGGCAGTACGCAGCGGGCGCATGGCCTCATCGGGTTTTGAAATGCCGGGCGCACCCTTCACCTCGTGGCTGACACTGGCCTATCTGGCCGGCGTGCTCGTGCTGATGCTGTTTGATTACCCCAATGGCACCTACACCATTGCCAGCATGTCGATCGTGGCCGTGCTGCTGGTGATCGGGTGGAAGTACCTCAACCCCACACGCGCTGCCGCGCAGGATGGGCAGGAGCCGCCGCGCATGACCACACCGTAAAGGAAAACGGCGGAAGAACTGCCATTCTTCCGCCGTTTCACTGGTCTGTCAGCTTAAGGAGCACCGCCGTGATGTCCTGATCCCTTCCCTGCGACTGCAGTTCGTATAGCAGGCACCCGCACACTTACCCCAGAACCAATAAGACCCTGCATGCACTGCCATGCATGCAGGGACGCCCTGAGCAGGAAATGGCCGCAACCATGATTTCCCTGACACGCACCCACGCCGCAAGGCTGGGCACCGCATCCGCTACCCGCGCCATGACAGCACGGGAAAAAGACGCAGGTCGCCCCTGTGCAAGAGCATCATACATTCCGATACCGGAATCAATATTATTCGTTGCGATTCCATTTCTTATTGCCCTCGCGGGCCTTGGCTGCGCGCATGCGGCGGGCACGGGCAATGGCACGGCGGCGGGCTCGCAGGGCGTGAACGAGGATTATACCCAGTGGTACACCGGCTCGCTCGTCTCGCCATCCGGCGCGCTGACCAAGAAGGGCGTGTTTGCGTGGGAGCCGTATTTTGCCTACAGCCAGCCGGTGGGCAACCTTGATAGCGTGGGCCGGGCGGCACCGATAAAAGACCGGGCGCATATGGTCTCGAGCTTTACGCTGTACAAATATTCCATCACCAATTCGATCAGCCTGCAGATGACGCCCACCATCAGTTACGGCTGGCGGCATGGTAACTATGGTGGCACGACAAGTGGCGCCAAGATGGGCGACCTGCCGGTGGATGTGATGTGGCGCTACCTTGATGCCGACCCCAGGCGCTACATCCCCGCGCTGAGCCTGTTCGTGGGCGTGGCCTTTCCCGCAGGCGACTATACAAAACTGGGCCGCGCGGAAGATGGCGTAGGCACCGGCACCTATACCTTCCGCGTCGCCTTGACGGAGCAGTCAACCTACACCCTGCCCGGCCACCATGAACTGCGGCTGCGCACATGGGGCACCTTTCGCCGCGCGCTGACGCAGGCGCATATTGCCGATATCAGCAGCTATGGCACCTCGGCAGGGTTTCGCGGGCTGGCGCATCCGGGCATGTATGGCGAGAGCGGCTTCTCGCTGGAATATGGCGTAAACCAGAAATGGGTCATCGCCATGGATCTGGCACGTGACTGGGCCAATGGCTCGCGCGTGCGCGGCTATAACGCGCAGGGCAAATACCAGAACGTGCTGGGGCAGGCCTCGGGCGACTGGGTGATAGCCCCTGCGGTGGAATATAACTGGTCGCCGCGCTTTGGCATCATTGCCGGTGTTACGGCCATCTTTGCGGGCCATAACACCGGGCAGGTCATCTCGCCGCAATTTGCGTTCAACAGCGTGTTCTGATGGCCAACGGGCGCTGCCCTGTCAAACAGGCAGCGTGCCTTGACGCTTTTCTCCATAAATGGTTCTGGGTCAGGGTCGGTCGAACAAAGCCTGGATGGCATCGGCATCCGCGCCGGTCATAAGGGCCAGGGCCAGCAGGATGCGCGCCTGACGGGGGCGCATGTGGCCTGCGGCAAGAAGGCCGCGCTGGCGCAGTTCGTGGCGCCGCACCACGCCGCCGCAATACCCGCTGCTGGCCTGCACCACCACAACACCCGCCGCCACGGCCTCATCCAATGCAGCATTTTCGGCAGGCGTGCACATGCCGGGCAACATGCCTGCAGCAATGAGGCCGCGCGCGCCGGCCTGCACAAAGGCGCGTATGCCCACGCCATCGGCCCCTGCATGGCTGTAGGTTATGTCAACGCGCGGAATCTCGCCGCCCGCGCCATAAGCGGGCGGCCAGCCCACATGGCGGCGATAAGCAGCGGCGCGCCCGAAGAACACCCGGTTGGCCTCGATCATGCCCAGCGGGCCAAAATCGGGCGAGCGGAAGGTTTCGAGCTGATAGGTTGAGGCCTTGGTCACTTCCTGGGCTGCGTGAATCTCGTTATTGGCCACCACCAGCACGCCGCGACCGGCTGATTGCGGGGCTGATGCCACTAGCAGGGCGGCATACAGGTTGGCCGGGCCATCGGCGCTGATGGCGCTGGCCGGACGCTGCGCGCCCACCACCACGACCGGACAGGGCAGATCAAGCACGAGATCGAGGAAGCAGGCCCCTTCCTCCAGCGATGAGGTGCCGTGGGTGACGACCACGCCGCTCAGATCGGGCTGGCTGGCAACCGTGTGGCTGATGACGCTGGCCAGTTCAAACCACCGGGGCAGGGTCATCTCCACGCTGTCGCAACTGGAAAAGGGAATGCCCCGCACCGCAAAGCGCGCCCGCACGGCCTCGGGCAGGGCCGCAAGCAGGTCAGCCCCGCCAAGGCTCGTGCCAATCTCGGCATAATCGACCGTATCGCGCGGGTCCATCGCCTGGCGGGCAATGGTGCCGCCGGTTGATATAATGGCTATGACGGGTCGCTGCATTCCGCTCTACCTTCTGGTTCAGGCACATTCAGGCGCGATCAATCACGCAGGCACGCTGCCTGTCAAACCTGCTTTGGTCGGAAGCTGCGGCCACAGCCTGTCATGCCATGACCATGAACCCATTGATAAAAGTTTTACTGATACGGCCCTGGTTCCGGCACCCAGCCTGTCAGCAGGTTGCGGCCGATTTCAGCATTTTTCCAGTCCACGGGGTCATGCAGCGACAGGGTCCGGGCATCACGCCAGTAACGGTCCAGCCCCAAGGCAGCATCCGTGCCCCGCGCGCCTGCTGCTGCCGGTGCCTCACTGGCCGCGCGCAGGGCCGCGCGCGTGGCAACCGAACGCGCGGCACTCGCCGCCATGGCCACCGTGGCGCGGGGCACCTCGCCCTGCTCATGCTGATCGAGCAGGCGGCCTGCCTGCATCACGCTGCACCAGGCGCCAGACAGATCAGCCCCGATCTCGCCAAGCAGGCGGCGCACATAGGGGTCCTGATCCGCGCTTTCCACGCCTGCCGCCCCCCACGGGCGTGCATGTTGTGGCACAAAGGCGCAGACCGCGCGCAACGCGCCAAGGCCGATGCCGGTCAGGATGGCGCTGAAACCGGCCTGAAAGCGCAGGGCAACGTGCTGCGGCAGGGCGGTATCAGGGGCCAGGGCGTTCCAGAAATCATCGACCACCACATTCTCCAGCGTGACAGTGCCGGAATCGGTCGCGCGCTGGCCCATGCGGTTCCAGTCATGGTGAAAGCGCAGCCCTGCCGCCCCGCGCGGCACGAGATCCATGCGCACGCCCGCGCGCACGTTCCCCCCCGCCTGCTGCGCCCGCACGGGATCAAAGGAAGACACCGCGACCAGATCCGCCCCGGATGCACCCGTGGCATAGATCTTGCGGCCCGATATGACATGCGCGCCAGCAGGACCCGGCTGCGCCAATGTCTGCATGAAACTGTCCGCCCTGCGCCCGTTCTCGGCCACGGCCATGCCGAGAATGGCGTGGTCATGCACGATGCGCCGGGCGAGCACGGGCCTGAGCGCGGCAGGCGCATAGACGAATATCTCGCGCACGAGGTCGTCATGCACCTTGTAGAGCTGGGCGATGGCCGGGTCCGCCACCGCAAGGCGCAACATGAGTTCGAGCGAGAGTTCCTGCGTAACCCCCAGCCCGCCCCAGGCGCGTGGCACCGCAAGGGCCAGCACGCCGGTGGCCTTCAGCGCCGCCATGGCCTGATGGGGATAACCACCCGCGCAGTCACGCTGCGCTGCGGTGGGCGCGATAACGGTGTCGATCACCGTCTGGACCCGAAGCAGCACCGCACCCGCTTCACCCTGCACGGGGCGGGCGGGAAACAGGTCACCTAACAGTGGAGGCAGGCATGAGGCCTGTGCCGATCGAATACTCATGCGGCACGATAGGAAGGATGGGGCGCGGCATCAACCATACCCCTGATTTACGAAGTCTTTTAAAATAACAGAAGTTTTTCGGGGCCGCCTTTTTTCAAAAAGGCGGCGTTCCTTGAAGCTTTTTGAAAAACCTTCACCAAAAACTCTTATAGCCGCTCAGCCCCCGGCCTGCCTGCGCGCAGCAGCGCGGATATCGCTCAGCGTCAGCAGCCAGATCACGAAGCCCCCCATGGCCAGGCAGCTTCCGACCCAGCCCACGGATTCCCAGCCCAGCCCGGCGCTGATCGCCATGCCGCCCAGCCATGGGCCAATGGCGTTGGCCATGTTGAAAGCGCTCTGGTTCATCGCTGCCGCCAGCGCCTGCGCATCAACCGCAACACTGAGCAGGCGCGACTGGATGACCGTGCCCAGGCCCCCGCCACAGCCAATCAGGAACACGATGGGCATCATGCTCCATACGGAATGCACCGAACCGGGAAAGCCCGCCAGCGCCGCCGCATTGACCAGAAGCGTGCCGCCGATGGTGGGCATCATCTTGTGGTCAGCCGCCCATGCGCAGGTCATGGTGCCGACCGTCATGCCCACGCCAAACACCGCCAGCAGCACGGGCGTCATGTAGGCAGGCGCGTGCGTGACCTCCTGCAGGATGGAAGCAAGATAGGTATAGACACAGAAGATGCCGCCAAAACCCACCACGCCAATGCCCAGCGTCAGCCACACCTGCCGGTTCTTCAGGGCGCGGATCTCGGTCATGGCGCTGGCGTTGGGGCGTGGCGGATCAGTGGGCACGAAGCGCATGATCAGCAGCATGGTGCACAGCGCCAGCCCCGCAATCAGCACGAACGCCCAGCGCCACCCCACCAGCATGCCCAGCCCGTTGGCCATGGGCACGCCGCCAATGGTGGCTATGGTCAGGCCCAGCACCACGCGGGCCACCGCCTGCGTGCGGCGGTTTTCGGGCACGAGGCCGGAGGCGACAATGCCAGCCGTGCCAAAATAGGCCCCATGCGGCAGCCCGCTGATGAACCGGCACAAAAGCAGGCACAAATAATTGGGGGCGAGTGCGGTCAGGCCATTACCAATGACATAAAGCACCATCATGCCAATCAGCAGGTATTTACGGCTGTATTTGGCGCCCAGCATGGCAATGAGCGGCGCGCCCACGCACACGCCCGCGGCATAGGCCTCGATTGCGTGACCCGCCTGCGGCACGGTTACATGCATGCCTGCCGAGATCATGGGCACGAGGCTCATGGCCGCGAATTCAGCCGTGCCGATGGCAAAGCCACCAAGTGCGAGAATAAAGAAGATCAGGCCGGGGCTGCCAACGTGGCGCGCGGGCGCAGGAGCCCCTCCACGGTCATGGATCATTGTCTGTGTCATGCATATGCTCTGGATGAATGGAATAAAGCGCGCGTGGTGCACGCAACCGGTTGCGCGCCGTTACACCCATGCTGACATGCCGACAAGCCCCGTTGGGCGATGTATTTCAGCCCGCGCCAGAACCATGCGGGCAAAAGGGCGGTAAACGCCTGATACGATGTTTTTACGAAGCTTTTTGAAACAGTTTTCGCCACAACCGCCCGCATGCCGGTACGGCGCAGGCAGGCCCTTCACGGCGGGACAGGCAAAACACCGGGCACAAAAAAAGACGCCGAAGCGCCTGTCATGGTCAGTCTTTTTGCCTGCTGGCTGCCGGCCATTCCCACATTAATGTGGGAATTCCGGCGGCAGGGGTGTCAGGACAGAAACCCCAGAGCTCAGGCAGCGCGATCGGACACGATGGTAGCGATCATCAGGGCAGCGATCATGGGCAGGAAAGCAACCATGGTCAGGGAGGACATGGCGTCAACGGAGTGGGCAATCATGGTGCTGATGTTTTCAATAAACATGTTCTTGGTTCCTTTGGTGTCGTGTTGGTGAGACGGAAGGAACACCAGAACCAAAATACTGGCAATAAAAAATCTGGAACAGATGGCAACAACCAGCAGACCATTACAGTATCGGCATATTATTATTGTTCAATAAATGCGCATACTACCAAGATCGCCCTGATCTTTTCTCCGATGGTCAGGAACACTGTGCCGAGAAAAGCAGCACAATGGCCCCGCACCCCGCCAGAGGGATGCAAGGCCAGATTAAATTTTGCGCAAATGCACAATATTTAATCATATATTATCACGATTTCGTGAACTGCTTGGCTGGCTTACGGGCCCATTTTCGGGCCATGCCAGCCTGTTTCTGGTCACTTCAGGCGCAGGCCCGAAAAAACTGTCTTATTTTCAATAGCCTGCACTGAAGCACCCGTCCAGCATAAAAACAGGTCATTTTACCCCGAAGGCAAAAAAGTGACCTGCCTGCGGGCAGTAGCCCCGATCAGGTCTGGTCGGGCAGATCGATTCCATAATCATAGCGCCGCACCGCCGCACCCATTTTAGCCATGCCTGCCGGGGCATCCATGGGGGTGAACAGCACCTCGATAAAGTTCACGCCCTTCTGGGCTGCAGCCTGGTCCAGCGCGGTTTCGAGTTCGTCCATGCCGGTTACCTTCCACGCACGCGGCGCCCTGTCCGGGCCAAAGGCCTGCGGCAGGTCGGCATAACGCCAGTTGGCGATGTCGTTATAAGCCGATTGCGGGCCAAGGATCATGCGCTCGATGGTGTAGCCCCCATTATTAATGAGGAAGATGGTGATATTGGCTTCATGGCGCAGCAGGGTGGAGAGCTCCTGCACGGTCATCTGAAAGGAGCCATCGCCAATAAACAGCACATGCCGCCGTTCGGGCCGGGCAAGGCATGCGCCAAGGCTGGCTGGCAGCGAATAACCGATCGCGGCCCAGACCGGCTGCACCAGCAGGCTGCACCCTGCGGGCAGTTGCGCGTGCAGCATGGCCGTCATGGAGGAGCCGTTATCGGCCACCACCACGTCATCAGGTTGCAAGAAGGCTTCGACCCGGCGCCAGAACGGGGCCTGCGCCCAGCCTTCATCCTGGGGCGCGGGCGTTACGGAGGCTACGGGGGCGGCAATCCGTCCGGGCCGCGCCGTGCGCACGCTGGCCAGGCGCTGGTGCACGCTGTCCAGCAGGTCGGCTGCGGTGATGCCCTGAATGTTCTCGCCATTGCAGGTCAGGCTGAAGGGCTGCACGTCCACCATCGCCCCCGGCGCGATCTGCTGCGAGAAATAGCCCGATGTGGAATCAACAAACCGGACCCCCAGCGCAATCACGCAATCGGCGGCCTGCACGTAATCCGCAACAGCCGGGGCGGATGCAGCCCCCCCATACGGCCCCAGCCATTCAGGCCCGGATTCAGGCAGCAGCGTGCGCGCGGTAGACAGCGCGGCATAGGGAATGCCGAAGGTGGTGCACAGCGCCTGCACGCGTTCGCGCAGCCCATACTGGCGCACCATGGCATCAACCAGCACAACGGGCTTGCGGGCCTGGCTGATGCGCCGGACCACCTGCTCCGCCGCCCGGGCCAGCAGGACGGGATCGGACACGGCGGCAACCGTGGGCGGGGGCGGCACGTCAACCGCGACATAACAGATATCGGAGGGGAACTGGATATAGACCGGGCGGCGCAGCGCCTGCACCGCCTGCAGCACGCGGTCGGTCTCGGCCACGGCGGTTGCGGGGTTGAGCCGCGCGCAGGCTACCGTGAACTGCCGGTAGCAGTTCAGCACGTTGTCATAATTGCCATCGGCCAGGGTGTGGTGCACCAGCGCGCGGGACTGGATGGCATGCCACGGCGGCATGCCCGAAATCACGACCAGCGGCACGCCCTCGGCGCTCGCCCCCGCCACGGCGGAAAGGCATGACAGGTCGCCTACCCCGTAGGTGACCAGCACTGCCCCGATGCCCGCCAGCCGCGCATCGCCATCGGCGGCGTAAGCGGCATTGAGTTCATTGCACGTGCCGATGAACTCAATGCCCGGCGTGCGCTCGATGAGTTCGAGGAATTCAAGATTGTAATCACCGGGGACGCCATAAATGCGCGAAACACCAAGATGCCGGAGCCGGTCCAGCAGCATACTACCGATTGATCCGCGCATGCCGTCTTTCCCCTATCTGTTGCCACCCCCGCCGGAATTGGCGGGAGCAAGGTCAATAGACATCAAAATCATTGTTTCCGGTGGATGAAAAGGCCATACGGCGTTCCGTCATGTTCAGAATCCATGATGACATGTCCGAGCGCGTGCGCGGAAATGGCAGGCGGTGCACCATCGAGCGCATGCTGTAGAATTTGCGGTACATGCCCTGGATGCGCTGCTCCATCTGCCCCGGCGTGCAGTTCTTGGGCCAGATATGACAAACCTGGCCGGGCCAGCGATCGATATCCTCAGGGTCGATGATGCGGCCCGCCTTCTTCATCCGCTCGAACAGGGCCGTGCCCTTGGTGGGGGTGAGAATATTGAAGTAGGCGGCAGGCACCTTGTGCGCCTCGAGAAAGGAGAGGGTCGCCTCGTACACATCGGGGTGTTCGTTGTCGTAGCCAAAAATGAAGTTGAGCGAGTAGCTGATGTCGCGCCTGCGCAGGTTGTCGAACATCTCGCCATAGCGGCTGGCCTTGTTCCAGCCCTTCTTCATGCCCTGGAGCATCTCCTCATCAATGCTCTCAATGCCGATATTGACGTGCATCACCCCGCTGCGCTGGGCAAGGTCGAGGAAGTCGGTATCAAGGCACAGGTTGGATGACCACAGCGTGGACCAGCGGATCCTGAGCGGCACCAGCCCTTCCATCAGTTCCATGGCGCGGCTTTTCTTGCCGCCGAAATTGCTCTCGCCAAAAAAGAAATGGCTGCCCTTGTTCTTCACGCGCTCAAGTTCGGCCACCATCTGGTCCACCGGCCGCCAGCGGAAGCGCCCGCCAAGATAGAACCGCTCCGAGCAGAAATCACACACGAACGGGCACCCGCGCGAGGACTGCACGGCAAAGGTGCGGAAGGGGCCAAACTTCTTCAGGTCCAGCAGGTCGTAGCGCGGGGCTGGCAGGTCATTGAGTTCCCTGAGCGGCGTGGCGCGGTAGATCTTTTGCAGCCGGTTTGCGGCCGCATCTTCAAGCATGGTGCGCCAGATGGGTTCGGCCTCGCCCACGCCCACCGCATCACAATGCTCGGCCGCCTCCTCGGCATAGAAGAACACATGCGGGCCACCCATGATGACCCTGACCCCACGCCTGCGGAACTCGGCGGCGATGTCATAGGCGCGGGGGGAATGCAGTGTCCAGGCGCTGAGTGCGACCACATCGACCGGCACCTCGAAGTTGATGTCCTCCAACTGCTCGTCAAGCAGGGTGACGGTCCATTCGCGTGGGGTAAGGGCAGCAAGGTAGGGCAGTGCGAGCGGCACCATCTGCCGCCGCTTTGTCTTGAAAATGGTCCGGTCGGTCTTGGAACGGTAATGCGATGGCTGGATGATCAGCAGCTTGAGATCTGCCTTGGACATGCTTCAACTCCATGGACCGGGATGTGAAGGAAATATGCTGAATAAATAACTGTCAGGAATATCGTACGGCTTTTGTCCCTCATGTCCACTACACGCAATAAACACGATTATATTCATGCGCGGTCATATAGATCATTCATATTTCATATATCAAAAATTTGCATGATTATTTATTTAACAGATTTTTTATTACTTGTTTATTATTTCATTTATTTTTCTTACTACAACCCATTAGGCCGTAACTTAAAAATAGCCACATATCAGGTTTAAGCCTGCTGCATGCCTGTGATCTTCGCATGCAAAGAAAAAGGCCCGTCCTGACGGCACGGGCCTCGTAACCTCACCCAGCATCGGGCTGCAGGGCCTCATGGGGATTATCTGTCATGGCTGGCGCCTCGTTGAAGAACAATTCATTGATAGTTCTCAGGCGCGGTCTTTTCCCGCAAAGGCTGCGTTTTTCCAAAGCTTTTTGAAAAAGGCCTCACCAAAAATATCCTGATGCTGCCAGGCTGCCACCTCAGCCGATTTCGCGCACGGCACCATAGATGTGGTACAGCGAACTCGCGGGCATGTAGCCATCAAGCGGCGCGCCATCCGCCCCCAGCCGGTCAAACCAGCCGCCGCGCAACCCGGGCGGCAGATAGGCCCGCGCAAAACGGGCGCAGGCCGGGGCCAGCAGGTCCTGTGCCCCGCCATCGCCCCCTGCGGCGCGGCGGGCAAGCTGGCGGATGAATTCGGTCTGCTGCCAGATGCGCGTCGTGGCTTCGAGTGGCGCGCCCTGATCGGTCACCGCATCACACACGGCCAGCGTGTCGGGGCAGACGCCATGGCGCATGCCAAACGCATGCAACTGCGCGGATGCGCACATGAAGGATGAGTCCGCCCCCTCCCCCGCAAGGCGTGCATATTCCGCCAGAAGCCACGCCCATTCAAACACATGTCCCGGCTCGGTCCGGTTCTGCCCCGGCGGCGCGCTCGGCTGCCACAGGGGCGTGAACAGTTCGCCCACCGCGCCGCCGGGCAGCATGAAATGCCGCATGCCCAACATCGCAAGGGCACGGGCATGATCGAGATACATTTCCCCGCCGCCAACCTCGGCCAGCGCCAGGAAGGCTTCAAGCAGGTGCATGTGCGGGTTCTGGCGGCGAAAATCATCCTGCCCCGGCACGGTATCAAGATAGCCACCGATCTGGGTGGTGCCGAACAGGGTGGTTATTTCATCCACTGTCTGCCGCGCTGTCTCCAGCCACGTCCGCTCGCCCGATAGCCGGTATGACCACGCGCAGGCATAAAGAATGAAGGCATGGGCATAAAGATCGCGCCGCGTATCCGCCGGGGCACCATCGGGGGCGAGTGAAAAGACCCAGCCCGGCGCGCCATCCGCCCGCCAGTAATGCTGGCGCACCTGCGCCATGCAGGCCAGCGCCGTGGCCCCGGCGGTCGTATGGCCATCATCGGCGGCGCGCACATAGGTCGCGATCTGACGGGCCTGCACCATAAGCCGCAGGGCGGGCGGATTGCACGGCACGCCGTCAAAGCCCAGCCGCTCATGAAACAGCCGCCGCACGGGGTCGAAGCCCGCATCGATCCATAACGGCAGGGCGGCCTGCGCCAGCCAGTGCCGCAGCCCGCCAAAAGGTTGCGCCTCCACGGGCCGCTCACCCATTGGCCTGCCCTGCCCCCGCGCGCCGGACCAGCGATGTGGTCGAACGGCCATCAATCAGGTCAATCAGGGCCACGCGGCCACCATAACCACGCACGAAGGGCGCACCCACCACCTGCTCTTCCGTATAGTCCGCGCCCTTGACCAGCACATCGGGGCGCAGGGCCCTGATGACCTCGATGGGCGTCTCCTCATCAAACAGCACCACAAGGTCCACATCACGCAGGGCGCCGAGCACGGTTGCCCGCGCCTGCTCATCCTGCACCGGGCGCGAAGGCCCCTTGAGGGCCGCAACCGAGCGGTCGGTATTGAGTGCGACCACCAGCCGGTCGCCCTGCCGGGCGGCGCCTCGCAACAGGGCGATATGGCCGGGATGCAGCAGGTCGAAACAGCCATTGGTGAACACGATGCGCGCGCCATGGTGCCGCCAGTCCGCCACGATGCGCGCGGCCTCACCCAGGCTGACAAGGTTGCCGTGGCCCGTGGTTTCCCCATTCAGGGCATGTTGCAGTTCGTGGCGCGAGACAGTGGCCGTGCCATGCTTGCTGACCGAGATCGCCGCCGCCGTGGTCGCGATGACCACGGCCGTCTCGAGCGGCAGCCCGGCGGAGAGCATGGTGGCGATGGTGGCCACCACCGTATCGCCCGCGCCGCACACATCAAACACTTCCGAACGCTGGGCCGAGACATGCCGCACGGTGCCCGCCTGCCGCCACAGCGACATGCCCTGCTCGGAGCGCGTAACCAGCACGTCGCCACCAAACTGGCTGCCTGCCGCGCGCGCCGCCGCCTCCACCTGCGCATCCGTGTCGGTGGGCAGGCCGGTGGCGCGGCTGATCTCGGCGCGATTGGGCGTAATCAGCGCGGCACCTGCGTAAATGCCGAATGTCGCGCGCTTGGGGTCCACGATCACAGGCACGCCACAGGCAGCCGCCCGCGCCATGATGCCGCGTATCACATTATCCGACAGCACGCCCTTGGCGTAATCCGAGCAGACCAGCACCCGGGCACCCGGCAGGGCCGCATCAACAGCGGCCAGCAGGCGTGCATTGATTTCAGCATTGAAGGGGCTGAGAATTTCCTCATCAATGCGGATGATCTGCTGCTGCCCGCCCAGAATGCGGGTCTTGGTGATGGTGGTCCATGCGGGGGCCACCACCCATGCGCCCGTGTCGATGCCGGACCAGCTGGCCAGTTTTTCACGCAGGGTACGGGCCGCGCCATCAGCGCCCACCACCCCGATCAGGCTGACCGGGGCGCCAAGGGCTGCCGCATTAGCCGCCACATTGGCGGCGCCACCGGGCGTTGCGTGCTCGCGCGCGTGCAGCAGCACGGGCACCGGAGCCTCGGGCGAGATCCGGTTGACCGAGCCGGTAATGTAGCGGTCCAGCAGAAGATCACCCACGACAACAATCCGGCCGGGTGTGAGTGTATCAATCATCCATGATCCATCAGGACAGAAAAAAGGCAGGCGCACGCGCTACCGCAGCAATAGGATATGGCGGCGTATCTGTCACGTCGCCCCGGCTGGATACGGCCTGCCCCGTGGAGGGATTTCAAAAACTTCTATCTGGCGCCTTACATGGCAGGCAGGATCCTGGTGGTGCCATCATGCTCGAGCATGTCGATGATGGCCGCCGCCGTTTCCTCCACCGAGCGATGGGTGACGTTGATGACCGGCCATTTATGCCGTGTGCACAGCCGCCGTGCCCACTGCAGTTCCTCCTGCACGTTGACCGGGTCGATATAGGGCTTGACCGAGGTTTCCGACATGCCGGGCGCTGCCATTGAGCGGCCAGGCAGCATCATGCCCACGCGCGAGCGGCGGATTTCGAGCAGGGTATGCGCATCAATGGTCAGGCCCACCACAAGGCCGGGAAAATGTTCCAGCCCCGCAGGCAGCGGCGCATGCGGCACAAGTGGAATATTGGCCGCGCGAATGCCCCGGTTGGCCAGATAAAAACAGGTGGGTGTCTTGGATGTGCGCGAGACCCCTACAAGCACCACCTCCGCGCGGGTCAGGTCGGTTGTTTTCTGCCCGTCATCATGGGCGATGACGTACTGCATCGCATCGATGCGGCGACGGTAGCTTTCATCCATCACGTACTGGCCACCGGGGTGGCGCTCGGCGGGGATGCCGGTCTGCTGTTCAAGGAAATGGATCGTGCCATCAAGGATGTTCTTGACCTGCACCCCAAGGCGCGCGCACCCCACCCGCAGCATGGTCTGCAATTCGGGCGATGTGAGCGAGGACAGGACCGGCCCCGGCTCGTGACTGATCCCGGCCAGCACGCGGCCGACCTGCACGCGCGTGCGCACGAGATTCCAGTTACGGAGGGAAAACTCGGCATCCTGAAACTGGGCCCCGCAGGCGCGCATCACCGCCTCGAGCGCCTGTCCCGTCGCCTCGGATACAAGATGCAGGATAATCGGCTGTTCGCTCATTGTCCTGCCTGACAGGCGCGCCGCTGCCCCAGGGCAGGCGACGCGCCATTTTTTTCAGTATCTATGCCACCATATGCACGTCAGGCGGGGTTGCCGACCTTGTTGCGGGTGGCAAGGGCCGCCTGTGCGGCGGCAAGGCGGGCCACCGGCACGCGGAAGGGCGAGCACGATACGTAGTCCAGCCCGACTTCATCAAAGAACGCGATGGAATCCGGGTCGCCGCCATGCTCGCCGCAGATGCCCAGCTTGAGGTCCGGGCTGGTCTGGCGCCCACGCTCCACGCCAAGGCGCACGAGCGCGCCCACGCCATCACGGTCGATGGATACGAACGGGTCGCGCGGCAGCAGGCCGTTATCAACGTAGTAAGGCAGGAATGAACCCGCATCATCACGCGACAGGCCAAAGGTGGTCTGGGTCAGGTCGTTGGTGCCAAACGAGAAGAAATCGGCATATTCCGCAATCTTGTCCGCCTGGATGGCGGCACGCGGCAGTTCGATCATGGTGCCGATGTAGTAGTTGAGGTTGGTGCCCTCTTCCTTCAGCACGCGGGCGATCTCGTCTTCCGCAGCGCGGCGGGTGGTGGCCAGTTCGGCCTGCGTCGCCACCAGCGGGATCATGATCTCGGGGCGGATGGGCTTGCCGAGTTCCTTCTCCACAATCACGGCGGCCTGGATCAGGGCACGCACCTGCATGGCATAGATTTCCGGGCTGGTCAGGCCAAGGCGGCAGCCACGGTGGCCCAGCATCGGGTTAGTCTCGGCCAGCGCCGCGCAGCGGGTACGAACCTCTTCCACGCCCTTGCCCAGCGCCTGCGCCACTTCAGCCATCTCGGCTTCCTCATGCGGCAGGAACTCGTGCAGCGGCGGGTCGAGCAGGCGTACGGTAACAGGCAGCCCGGCCATGATGCGGAACAGGCTGGCGAAGTCATCACGCTGGAAGGGCAGCAGCCCCGCAATGGCCTTCTGGCGCACCAGTTCATCATCGGCGATGATCATCTGGCGCACCAGCCCGATGCGGTCAGGCCCGAAGAACATGTGCTCCGTGCGGGCAAGGCCAATGCCCTCCGCGCCGAAGCGCCGGGCGGTGGCGGCATCATCAGGCGTTTCGGCGTTGGCGCGCACGCCAAGGCGGCGCACGCTGTCGGCCCAGCCCATGAGCGTGTTGAAATCATCGGACAGCGTGGGTGCTATGGTAGGCACGCGGCCCAGATAGACGGCCCCCGTGCCGCCATCGAGCGTGATCCACTCGCCCTGCGCGATGGTGTGCGCGCCAATGGTCATGGTGCCAGCGGCGTAATCGACATGGATGCTGCCAGCGCCCGCCACGCACACGCGGCCCATGCCACGCGCCACCACGGCGGCGTGCGAGGTCATGCCGCCACGGGTGGTGAGCACGCCACGGGCAGCGTGCATGCCGTGCACGTCCTCCGGCGAGGTCTCGATACGCACAAGAATCACGTCCTCGCCCTTGGCCGCCCGCGCCTCGCATTCCTCGGCCGAGAACACGACCGCACCGGCAGCCGCCCCCGGCGATGCAGGCAGGCCGCGCGTAAGCTGCACGCGCTCGGCCTTGGGGTCGAGCGTGGGGTGGAGAAGCTGGTCGAGCGAGGAGGCCGGCACGCGGCGGATCGCGTCCTCCTGCGTGATCAGGCCTTCACGCGCCATGTCGATGGCGATCTTCAGCGCTGCTGCGGCGGTACGCTTGCCGCTGCGGGTCTGGAGAATGTAGAGGACGTTGCGCTGGACGGTGAATTCGATGTCCTGCATGTCCTTGTAATGGGTTTCCAGCACGGAGCGCACGCGCATCAGCTCGGCGTAAGCCTGCGGCAGGGTAGTTTCCATCGGGTGCTGGCCCGCCTCGGCGCGCGCACACGCCATGGGCTGCGGCGTGCGGATGCCCGCCACCACGTCCTCGCCCTGCGCGTTGATGAGGTATTCGCCGTAGAAAATGTTCTCGCCCGTGGACGGATCGCGCGTGAAGCACACGCCCGTGGCGCAGTCATCGCCCATGTTGCCGAACACCATGGACTGCACGTTGACCGCCGTGCCCCATGAGGCCGGGATCTCGTGCAGCTTGCGGTAGGTATTAGCGCGCGGGTTCATCCACGAGCCGAACACCGCCCCGATCGCACCCCAGAGCTGGTCCTGCGGGCTGGTGGGGAATTCGGTTCCGGCATGGGTGCTGATGAGGTGGCGGTAATCGGCCACGATGGTGCGCCACTGCTCTGCCGTGATGGCGGTATCGTCTTCCACCTTGCTCGCGCGCTTGAACTGCTCGAGCACATCCTCGAAGTGATGGTGGGGCACGCCCATCACCACCGAACCATACATCTGGATGAAGCGGCGGTAGCTGTCCCATGCGAAGCGGGCATCGCCGGAGGACCGGGCCAGACCTTCCACCGTCTCGTCATTGAGGCCGAGGTTGAGCACGGTATCCATCATGCCCGGCATGGACACGCGCGCGCCCGAACGCACCGAAACCAGCAGCGGGGCGGCTGCATCGCCAAAGCGCAGGCCCATCGACTGCTCGACCCGGCGCAGCGCCTCGTTCACCTGCGCCTCAAGCTCGGCGGGGTATTTCCGGCCATTTTCATAAAAGGCCGAACAGACTTCCGTTGTAATGGTGAAGCCCGGGGGCACCGGCAGGCCGTTTGCCGCCATTTCCGCCAGGTTGGCGCCTTTGCCGCCCAGAAGGTTGCGCATCTCCGCGCGCCCTTCGTTCAGGCCATCTCCGAAGCTATAAACCCATTTGGTCATGTCTGTTCGTTCCTACGCGCGCCCGTCTGTCAAGGATAACGCCTGCTCCGGCACAGGGTAAAAACAGACGACCGTGCTTTTTAATATTGTTTGTTGTTGGCAGGTCCGGGTCGTGAATTTAACCGGCACGGGCAAGGGCGGGCAATCACTATTTTCACCGGCCACGGGTTGCCGGGCTGCGCCGCCATGGGCGCGTGGGGCAGGCTGCGGCGCAGGCAATCAGAATAATATACTTTAATTATAATGGGTTATTTTTAAAAATTCTGACATGAACCCTATAAGGCCCACCAACGGGACACTCATTATATTATTTTTAATAATTTTAGTTATTTGTTTTGTGGATAATTTTTTTGGCCTGCAAAACACCTGTTTTTGCTGCATTGCATTGTGCATCGCAGCAAAAGCATTGCGCATCGCACAATAAAAAATGTAATTACAAAAATAACCCGATCAATTCTTCAAAAAATACTTTTAAAACACCCTTAATTATGTTGACACCTTACCGTGCTTTCCAGAAAAATTGCTGACGGCCACACAAAAACAAGAAGTCCGGTCAACATGAAAAAAACCATACTCCTCCTGCTGCCCTTTGCCGGGCTGCTGTGGGTGCCGCTATATAACCGGCACGATCCGGTGCTGCTCGGCTTCCCGTTCTTTTACTGGTACCAGCTTGCCTGGGTGCCCGTAACCTCCGTCCTGATCTGGATGGCGTGGAAGGTGGACAAACAGTCATGAGCGCCTCCCTGCCTGACAATGCCGCCATTGGCGTGTTTATCCTCTTTTTTGTCGCAACCATCGTGCTGGGCAGCACGGTGCGGTTCTGGCGCCCGCTGCTCAACCGCCGCAAGGCCACGACCCATCACAGCCAGGGCGAGGAATGGGGGCTGGGCGGGCGTGAGTTCGGCGCCTGGGTGACATGGTTTCTGGTGGGGGGTGATTTCTATACCGCCTACACGGTCATCGCGGTGCCCGCGCTGGTCTATTCCACCGGGGGGTTCGGCTTTTTCGCGCTGCCCTACACCATCATTGTCTATCCGTTCATCTTCGCCGTAATGCCAAAGCTGTGGACCATCGCGCGCGATGGCGGCCACGCCACGGCGGCCGATATCGTGCGCGCGCGCTTTGGCAGCCGCACGCTGGAACTGGCGGTGGCCATAAGCGGGCTGGTGGCGGTGCTGCCCTATATCGCGCTGCAGTTGATCGGCATCCGCACGGTTGTCGAAGCGCTGGGCTATACCGGCATGCTGCCGCTGCTGTTCGCGTTCGTGTCGCTGGCCGCCTATACGTGGCTGGGTGGCCTGCATGCGCCAGCGCTGACCGCGTTCATCAAGGATGTAATGATCTATATCGCCGTGCTGGCGGCGGTCATTATCGTGCCGATCCACCTTGGTGGCTATGGCGCCATGTTCCATGCGGCGACGGAACACCTGCCCGCCATCCCCGGCGGCCGCATCGTGTCACAGGACCAGACGGTACCCTATGCCACGCTTGCGCTTTCATCGGCTTTTGCCGCCTTCCTTTACCCGCATACGCTGACCGGCATTCTGGCGGCCAAATCCGCCGATACCATCCGGCAGAATGCCGTGTTCCTCCCCATCTACACCATTGTGCTCGGGCTGATCGCGCTGCTGGGGCTGATGGCGCATGCGGCGGGAATCGTAACCACGTCATCCTCGCAGGTGGTGCCGCAGCTGTTTCTGGCCATCTTCCCCTCATGGTTCGCGGGCTTCTGCTTTGCCGCCATTGCGGTGGGGGCGCTTGTGCCTGCCTCGGTCATGGCGATTGGCGCGGCCAACCTGATCATGCACAACATCCTGCCGCGCCATAGCGAATCGGTCACCGGCTCGCGTCTGGCCGGGCTGGGCGTGAAAGTGGGCGCGCTGGGCTGCGTCGTGTTCCTCAACGCCAAGTTCGCGATCGACCTGCAACTGCTGGGCGGCGTCATCATTCTCCAGACCTTCCCTGCGCTGATCATGGGCCTGCTGCCGCTGCGGCTGTCAGCCCCCGCACTGATTGGCGGCTGGGCTAGCGGCTCGCTGTTCGGGCTGGGGCTGTGCTGGCTGGATGGGCTCAAACCCGTGCACCCCATTGCGTTTGGTGGCTTTTCGGCTTCCGTTTCAACTGGACTGCTGGCGCTGGGCGTCAATATCATGGTGACGATGGTGCTGGGCAGCGTGATCCGGCTGGCGCTGGGGGCATCGCCCTCCACCCTCCAGCCCCGCCAGAACATGCGGCGGCAGGGCTGAGAAGTGACCGTGCCATTCGGTCTGCACTGACATAAAGCATTTTGGGGCGCCGTCTTTTTTTAACAAAAGCGGTGCCTCCTGAAGCTTTTTGAAAAAAGTTTCACCAGAAACCCCTGTCATTTCCTGTAATCGGGACATAGCGGCACGCCCTGCAGGCGTGCCGTTTTTTATGCCTGCAATCAGGTCGCTGCTCGGGCTCCGGCGCATCCTGACGCCCGATCGGGCGTGACTTGCCGCCCCTATCTGGCGTCACACGCCTTTATCCTGATGAAGCCCCTGCCGGTCTGCCAAACGATGGCAGGGCGGGGAAAGACACATAAAAGCCCTGCACAGGCACCGCACAAGCCGGAAACCGGGTCAGATGGCCTGCATATCGGGGTGCACATGCGCCACCTCGGGCATGACCTTGCGCCCCTGACGGGCAAGCTGTCGCAGGATGCACACCACACCGGGCACGCAGTTACCGCACTGGGCCCGACAGCCCTTGGATTCATAGACTTCTTTAGGCCTGACCGCGCCATTGCGGGCGGCGGTCTCTACGTCCGTGTCAGTCAGCATATTGCAGGAGCAGACAAACATTTATCCATCCCATTCATGATGTGGGAGCACCATAATCACGAATGAGAACAAATCGCAATACAATTAACCCCAAAAAAAACAGCGCGGGCAGGACAGGCAGTCATATGCATTATGCCATTTTCATTTTTGTTACGGGCGATAACATTTTGTTTTTGACAAATGCACCATGCACGATGACGGCAGCCGAGAAATCCAATACCCATATATCTTCTTCCCATGATGCAACGGTTCACACGCATGCAGCAGTATTCCGCGCCTGAAACGCGCGCCCTTCTCCCCTTCCCTGCCCTGATCGATGCCCTGGCACAGGCGGCGCGTGATACGGCTCAGGGCCAGATCCTGTGCCCCGAGCGCACCACCATCCGCACCAGCGACCAGCGCGGCGCGCTCATGAGCATGCCCTGCGTGGCTGATGACATCATGGTCACCAAACTGCTGACCCTGTTTGCCAGCAATCCGGCCCACGGATTGCCCGCCATACAGGGGCAGGTCATCTGCGCCGAAGCGCAGGCCGGGCGCTTTCTGTTCACGCTTGATGGCCCCACCGTCACCATGCGTCGCACTGCCGGCATCAGCCTGCTTGGCATCCGCACGCTGGCGCACGGCCCCGTGCAGCGCGTGCTGCTGATCGGCACCGGCACGCAGGCCATCGCGCATCTGCAGGCCCTTGATGCCATCCATCCCGGCATTACCATTGTCATACGCGGGCGCACGCCCGAGCGGGCGCGGGCCTTCTGCGCGGCGCACGCCATGCCAAGCCTGAACGTGCGCCCCGAACAGGCGCATGAAGATCCCTTTGATGTGGTGCTGACGCTCACGGCCAGCACATCGGTCATCTATAATGAACCCGCCCGCGCATCCTGCCTTGTCATAGGCGTTGGCGCCTACCGGACCGACATGGTGGAAATTGGCCCCACCACCATTGCGGGTAGCGCCCTTTATGTTGATGACCCGATCGGCGCCCCGACGGAAGCGGGCGATCTGTATCAGGCAGGCGTGGACTGGCAGACCGTCCATCCCCTCTCGCTGGCGCTGCAAGGTCGCATTCCGCCTGCGGAGCAGCCTGTGCTTTTCAAATCCGTCGGGTGCGCCGCGTGGGATCTGGCCGCCTGCCGGGTAGCCCGCCTGCAGGGAGGATAAACGCCCTCTCCATCCGCAACCCGAACCGATTCTGCCGTAACCGCGCCGATTCCAGTCCTTTCACCCGCCATCCGGGACAAGACAGCCCCCGACATCAGCAGCCGAAACAACAATGGGGCTCCAGGCTGCGACATGAGTCAGAAATGCAACCGGCACACAGGCGAGCGTATCTTTTATATCACGCTTTCCATCGATATACGGGAATAGGCAATATATTGATTTCATTTTGTTATTACAAAGAACCAAATAACTTTCCACCCACTGTCAACTACGAAAACGCCTTGAGAAAGCGAAGGGCGCAGGAAATTTATAATTTATTGAAAATAAAAGATATTACAGGATCATGCCTGGAAATTTCCAGGGCGCCATCAGTTTCGTCTCATGCAAAGTTAACTTAAAGTAACATCCAACATTGTGTTGCAGCGCCGCAACATATCTCCTGCGCAATGATCGGGGGGGTGCTTTTCCCTCTCGCAAATTATTACGCGCCGCTAATAAATAGCATCACGAGCTATGGATTGCGGGGCACTCGATGAACAGACGCACTTCTCTTTTGATTACGACTATCTGCTCTTTTGTTTCCTATGGAGCGATGGCCGCCACACCATCTGGTAGCGCGACAACAGCGGATCAGAAGGGAAGCACCGTACGGGCGCACCACACTGCAACCGCACAGGCGCACAGCCGTGCCAGCACTACCCTCAAGGCCGCCAAGACCGATAATGGGGGCGTGAACAGCTCCGGTGTCGAGCAGATCAGCGTCTCCACCGGCACGCACTCCACCAACCGCAAGGCGCGTGACAGCATGAGCCCGGTCTCGGTCATCAGCGGGGCGGCCCTGCGCCGCTCGGGCCAGATGAACCTTGCCGATGCGCTGACCCGCACCAATGCCTCGATCAATGTCACCGCGATGGGTGCCGATGCGGGCGCGCTGACATCCGCCATCCGCATGCGTGGCCTGAACCCGAACGAAGTGCTCGTGCTCGTTGATGGCAAGCGCCGCCACACCACGGCCAACCTGTATGCGGATTCAGGCCCGGAATCAGGCTCCACTCCGGTTGACCTGAACATGCTCCCCGCCAATGCCATCGACCATATCGAAGTGCTCGAAGATGGCGCGGCCGCCATGTATGGCTCGGATGCGATCGCGGGCGTGGTCAACATCATTACCAAAAAGCAGGATCATGGCCTGAACCTGAGCGGCCAGACTGGCGCCAACGCCTATAATGGCGATGGCTGGAACTACCAGCTCAACGCCGATGGCGGCATGAAGCTCGGCCAGGACGGTTTCCTGCATATCAGCGGGCAGATGTACCACACCGATCATTTCGTGGCCAACAACGCGCATGATCACCGCCTGCTTGGCTCCCAGCCCGCCAGCGCCTCCAGCGGGACCTATACTGGCCCCAATGCAGGCAAGATCGCTACGAACTCCAACAAGATCATGAGCACGCCTGAAGAAACGCGTGAAAACCTGGCGATTGAATGGGGTAAGCAGTTCACCCCCGGCATCAATTTTTACGGGCTTATCACCTATGCCCATCGCCACTCGGAAGCTTATGAAAACTACCGCACGCCTTCCGTAGGCGGTAGCTGCACCGCGTGCGAAAGCATCGCCCCTTATGGTTTCTCCCCGCTGGAAACCATGGAAGAAAACGACTTTGCCGCCACGCTGGGCCTGAAGGGTAACAACTTCATGGGCTTCAACTGGGATCTCAGCACGACCTATGGCGAAGATATCGACAAGATCGGCAACAAGAACACCCTGAACACCAGCTACGTTAATACTTACGGCTCCAGCCCGCGCAAGGCGCGCGCCGAGACCTACAGCATGGCGCAGTGGACCAACAACATTGACTTCCGCCGCCATTTCGATATCGGGCATGCCGTGCCCATGACGCTGGCCTTCGGCGCTGAAGAGCGCATGGAATCCTACAACATTACAGCAGGCAACCCCGTCTCCTACGAAAATGGCGGCACGCAGGGCTATGCCGGTATTTCACCGGGTTCGGCTGGCACGTGGTATCGTGATATCTGGTCTTGGTACCTGGATGGCGACTTCCACCTGACCAAGAAGTGGGAACTCGATTTCGCGGGTCGACTGGAGCATTACACCGACGTCGGCAATACCGAGAACGGCAAGATTTCAACACGCTATAACTTCAACAAGCGCGTTGCCATCCGTGGCACCATCAGCACCGGTTTCCGTGCGCCCACACTGGCTGAATCGCACTTCAGCGCCGTCAACGTCTCGCCCACCGGTGCAAGTGGCCTGCTGGCCGCCGATTCCTCAGCCGCACAGGCCATTGGCGCGACCAAGCTGAAGCCCGAGCGTTCGACCAGCGTCAGCGGTGGTATCGTGCTGGAGCCCGTCGATAACTTCCATGTGGAAGCGGACGTGTACCAGATCAACCTGCGTGACCGTATTGTTCAGGATACGAACTTCGGTGGCTCCACCCCTTATGGCAATACGACCCAGGGTGAAGTCGCAGCACAGGCCATTGCCCAGTTGGCTTCGCTGCCGACCGGCTTCTCCGGTTACGATAACGTTTATGCCGATTACTTCACCAACGGTGCCAGCACCCGCACGCAGGGCGTGGACATCAAGGCGGATTACCTCTTCCGCTTCCACAAGTATGGCAATCTGGCGCTGTCGATGTCGATCGACCTCAACCGCACGCGCCTGCACCATAACGGCTCGAACCTGAACCTGGCGGATATTGCCTCGATCACGTCTGACAACCCGCGCAGCAAGATCATCCTGAACGCCTACTACACCTACAAAAACTGGGACTTCAACATCCGTCAGACCCGCTACGGCCAGACGACCTCCATGCTGCAGTACCAGGACTGGGGCCCAACCGGGCTGCAGTACTCCAACAACGCACTGCAGCAGTTCATCAACACCCCGCACTGGCTGACCGATATCGAGATTGGCGTGCGGTTCCAGAAGAACTGGCACTTCGCTGTTGGCGCGAACAACGTGTTCAATGTCCGCCCGCGCATGATGTCACAGGAACTCAATGCCCTTGGCGCCATGCCGTATGATGAGAACTCGGCGCAGATCCCCATCACGGGTGGCTACTACTACGGTCGCCTCAACGCCAACTTCTGATCGTTTCCATCTTTCCTGATGACAATGCCCATGGTGAAAGCCATGGGCATTTTCTGTTCTTCTGCCGGGTTTCAATCCACGTGCGGTTGTCGCGCTGCCTCATGGCGGCTCTTTGCCCAATTGCCATTCTCACGGGCGTTGCATACCCTGAATTCGTCCTTTTCCTGCAGCTATGCCGCCAGCGTGCAATCTGCCTGATGATGCGGGTTTTTCCCGCATATCAGCCTGTCCTTTCGCCGCTTTTATCGGACGCAGCCAGAACGGGAAATAACATTATCCACTGGAATTAAGAGGGGAAATCTATATATCTCCTCTCATGCGCCTGACCCTGCATACCGATTATGCCCTGAGAACCCTGATCTATCTGGGCATCCATACCGACCGCCTGACGTCGATCAGGGAGGTCGCGCAGGCTTATGGTATTTCGGAAAATCATCTGATCAAGATCATCCACAGGCTGGGACAGGGCGGCTTTGTGGAAACCATCCGTGGGCGCAATGGCGGCCTGCGGTTGGGCCGGCCTGCCGCGCAGATCGTGATCGGTGATGTCGTGCGCTATACGGAAGAAGATATGGGACTGGTGGCCTGCATGCAGCCCACACCCCCTGAAGGCGTAACCCGCAAGGGCTGCATCCTGAGCGATGTGTGCCGCCTGCGCGGCGTGCTTAATGAAGCGCTGGGGTTATTCATCTCGGTGCTGGACCGTTATACGCTGGCGGATGTCATGACCGACCGGGAACGCAAGATGCTCGGCGCCCCGCTTCCTGCCTGAGCACGCCTGAAGCCCATGGCGCGCAGACGGTAAATTCCATTTTACCATCACCGCCCGCCCTCGGCACGGAGCAGGCCAAGAGGGCGGGAAAGTCCGGTTTTCCGTGAAGAAATCTCCATGTTTTTGCCACCTTGATGGAAAATCAGCTTTTGCACGTTCGGGGCGTTAGTGATACCTGAAACGATTCTTGCACGCCTGCACGTGGAATATATACTTGACGAAACTCTAAGGAACAGATTGTCCATGGCTTATGCTACGACCAACCCTTATACTGGTGAAAAGCTGAAGACTTTCCCCGATGCTACGGATCAGGAAGTCCAGACCGCGCTGACCGATGCTTATGAGGCCTTCAAGGCCTGGCGCCACACCTCGTTTGCCAAACGTGCGGAAGTGATGAAGGCCGCAGGTGCCATCCTGCGTCGCGACATTGACAAATATGCCCGCCTGATCACGCTGGAAATGGGCAAGACGTATGCGGAATCCAAGGCCGAGACCATCCTGTCGGCAGAGATCTTCGAATACTACGCCGAACATGCCGAGCGCCTGCTGAAAGCCGAGAAGCTGCCGGTCGCCAACCCCGCTGAGGGCGAGGCCATGATCATCCACCAGCCGCAGGGCATCGTTTTTGCCATCGAGCCGTGGAACTTCCCCTACTATCAGGTAGCCCGCATCATCGCGCCGCAGCTTTCCGCCGGTAACACGGTGCTGCTCAAGCATGCCTCCAACGTGCCGCAGTGTGCCGCAGCCTTCGATACGCTGATGCAGGAAGCCGGCCTGCCCAAGGGTGGCTTCCGCAACCTGTACGCCGCCCGCCACCACACCGAGGTGATCCTGAGCGATCCGCGCGTGTGTGGCGTGGCCCTGACCGGCTCCGAAGGTGCTGGCGCCATTGTGGCAGGCGTTGCCGCCAAGGCGCTCAAGAAATCCACGATGGAACTTGGTGGTTCCGACGCATTCGTGGTGCTGGAAGATGCCGACCTGGAAAAGACCGTGAAGTGGGCCGTGTTTGGCCGCCACTGGAATGCGGGCCAGGTCTGCGTCTCGGCCAAGCGCCTGATCGTGGCTGATGCGATCTATGACCGCTTTGTGGAGCTGTACAAGAAGGGCGTGGCCAGCCTGAAGGCTGGCGACCCGATGGACCCGGCAACGCAGCTGGCCCCCCTCTCCTCGCAGAAGGCAGCCGATGACCTGCGCGCGCAGGTTGAAGAAGCCAAGAAGCATGGCGCTGTTGTGGAAGTGATTGGCGCACCCGTGCCGGAGAAGGGTGCCTTCTTCCAGCCTCTGCTCATGACCAACCTGCACGAGAACAACGAAGCCCGCCACTGGGAGTTCTTTGGCCCCGTAACGCAGCTTTACCGCGCCAAGGACGAGGCTGATGCCATCCGCATCGCCAATGACTCGCCCTACGGGCTGGGTGGTGCTGTCTTCACAAAGGACACCAAGCGCGGCGTCAAGGTGGCCGAGCAGATCTATACCGGCATGGTCTATGTCAACCATCCGACCATGGTGAAGGCCGACCTGCCGTTTGGCGGCGTGGCGCGCTCGGGCTACGGCCGTGAGCTGATCGGTCTTGGCATCAAGGAATTCGTCAATCACAAGCTGATTGACGTTGTGGACATCGACGCCCCGTTCTGATCCGCACAGATCGGTTAAAAACCGGGCACTGGCTGAGGCATGACGCCTTGCCAGTGCCCGTCCGGGCCGCTGGCCGCAAAATACCCTAAAAAACAAAAAAGTTTTGGGTGAAGCTTTTTTTAAAATGCTTCAGAGAACCTTACTTTTAAAAAACAGAACCTGAAATTTTATTATTTCAATTCAATCACGTCATAACCCTCCTGGGCAAAAACATAGCGCGTATCGCTCCTTCAATGCCCAGATGCGCTCCATGGAACAGCATGGCCACGCACGCCACCCCAGGTAGCAGATAAAGCCATAACCGCGGCGGCACAGGCCCGCACGCACGCCCCAGCACCAGGCCCGCGGCACAGCCAACCACCCCACCTGTCACGACCTCGAACAGGGTATGGGTATGCAACGCCACGCGGGTGCACGCCACGGCAATGCCAATGCCCGATAACGGCACCAGCATAAGAGCTGGGAAACGCATGAAATACCGCCGTCCCAGCAGAACAAGAAGCCCGCCATACACCATGCACGCCGCTGCAACATGCCCGCTGGGGCTGATAATGGCGGCCTGTTCACTCGCGGCATAATAAAGACCGGCTATTTTAAGCAGCAGCATGACCGCCAGCATCGCGGCGGCTGTAACCGTCCAGACCACAACGCCGCGCCACCAGCCGTACACAACCATGATAAGGGCCACAGTTATCATCACCGGCAGCATCACGGCCTGATCGGCAAAATCGGTGATGAAATGCAGCATTATGATCCTGGGTCCCGTTTTGCGCCTGTCGTGCCTATCACAGACACTCCCCGCTCGCTAGCGAACACCGTTTCTGCCGCGCCAGGATTCATTGTGGGGCCTGCCATAAGGCGCTATCTGCTATGCCTGTAGTATGCGCTACTGGATCAAACGGATATTGCTGCAATCAGGGGAAGTCGTGACCGAATGCGAACTTCGCGCTGATCAGAACCTCTTCAACGGTCCGGTTCCCGTGGTGGGTGATATGGTGAATGTTGAATGCCGTGGCCGCACATTCGCAGCAAAAGTCATCTGGGGTCATTGGCCAGGCAGAAACCATGCGCCAGACATGATCGTTCCGCTGCGGGTAGAAGAACACGGCTTTGATGCAGCAAAAGCGCCGGAGCGTTTTCCGCCCCGGCGCAAAAAGTAAATATTATAGAGAGATACTTTTTTACTGCACCGGCAGGACAAATATTTCCTGCGCTGACAGTATTGCAAAGACCAACCCCGGCGACCCTGCACCCCTCAATGGGGATGCAGACACCGCCGGAGCCTGAAAAGCCTTTAGGGAGTCTTGGGCAGTTCCTTGCCCATTTTTTCCACCTGTTCGGCGGTTACACCGTGGTCGCCACTGCCAAACGTGGCCGTGACATAGTTGACCACGCTGGCAATCTCGGCATTGCTCAGGCGCTCCACGTCGGAGCTCTGGTTGAAGGCAGGCATATGCACATGCACCCCGCCCGCATTACGGTCCACGCCATTGAGCACGGCCATAATCAGGTCATCGGGCCGCGCTGAGCCAACCACCGAGTTATGGAACAGCGAGGGTGCATAATGGTCAGCCGTGCCCGCGCCGTTACTGCCATGACAGGCCGCGCAGTTTGCATCATAGATGTGCGCGCCGTCCATCGGGTCAAGCTTGTCGATGCGGGTGAGTTCACCCGAGCGGACATCCGCCTCTTCAAGCGGCTTGCCAAACTGCTCACGCGGGCTGCGCTCGGCCTCGTCATCCTTGGCAGGCACCTGCAGGATGTAGGCTGCAAGCGCATGCAGGTCATCATTGGTCAGGTGACTGGTGCTGTGCTCCACCGCCTCGCCCATCGGGCCGGCTGCCTGGCTCAGGCCTGCCACATGGCCGGTCTTGAGGTATTCAACGAGGTTGTCCTCGCTCCAGTTGCCGATGCCGCCCGTCTTGCTGGAGGTAATGTTAGGGGCATACCACCCGAGCAGGCTGGCACCTGCAAGGTAGCTGTCCTCTTTCTCGCTCAGCATGATGTTGCGCGGCGTATGGCAGGTACCACAATGCTCAAGGGCACGGGCCAGGTATTTGCCCCGGCGCAGCTTGTCAAAGGTGGCGGAATCCCCGGTTTCGGGGGGTTCGCTGGTGGCCACCATGTTCCACAGGCCCATCGTGATGCGCAGGTTGGCCGGGAAGTTGAGCGATGTGACCGGCGGCGTCTCGGCCACCGGCTTCACGCCATGCATGAACCAGGTATACAGCGCCTTCACGTCATCATCCGTCATGCCGGCATAGGACACGTAGGGCATGGCGGGATAAAGCCGGCTGCCATCACGGCGAATGCCATGACGCAGGCTCTTCTCGAAATCCTCTTCCGTGTATTTGCCAATGCCATGATCGGGATCAGGCGTGATGTTGGTCGTCACCACATCGCCCATGGGCGTGGTGATCTTCAGGCCACCTGCAAAAGGCTTGCCGCCAGGGGCGGTATGACAGGCAACGCAGTCGCCTGCCGTGGCGATATACTCGCCACGGGCCATGAGGTCGGCAGAAGGATCATCCGCCCGCGCGGGAACGGCAGAAAATGTTGCAAGAGCAGTGCCTGCGGTCAAAACCGACCACAGGATCTTGCGCGTCACGTCAGGCATGGGCGAGTTCTTTTTTAAGCGTATCAGCCACGCGCAGGGCAAGTGCGGCGACTGTCAGGGTGATGTTGCCGGTTCCGACCGAAGAGAAAACGGACGAACTCGCGATAAACAGGTTTTCGTGGTCATGCGTGCGGCAGAAGCCGTCCACCACGGAATCCTTCGGGTCGGTGCCCATGATGGTGCTGCCTGCGGGATGATCCTGCGGGAAGTAGCCCGGCGTCCATTCCTCATCCGTACCATGCATGAGGCCGATCAGGTCACGGAACAGGCCGCGCGTGTGCTCGCAGCTCTTCACCGTATATTCGGGCAGCTTGTAATAGACCTCGGGGTGCGGAATGCCGAGAATATCCTTGTTGGTCTTGCTCAGCGTCAGGCGGTTGTCCGGGTCGGCAAGGCCTTCGTTATGGCTGAACAGGCGCACCGTGTGCGAGGCGAGATAGCGGATCTGCTCCTCAAGCTCACGCCCGACATACCCCTTGGAGATGGCAAGCTGCGTGGCCAGGTCAACCTGGTTGTCATCAACCATGTGCACCAGATACGCGCCACGCTCGTTGCGCCAGTCACCATCGCGGAAATTGTCGATCACGTTGGTTTCCAGCGGGCCACGACCGGGCCACAGGGCCTTGTCGCCACTGATGAAGCTCACCTGCACGCCGGTGTGGTCCATCATGTTGCGACCGACATGGCCCGAACTGTTGGCGATGCCGTCCGGGCTCTGCTCATCGGCGGAGAACAGCATGAGCTTTGCGGTCTCGATGCAGTGCGCCGCAATCACGAAATACTTGCCGGTCACGCGGTGCGACCCCTTGTCGGGATCATAATAATGCACGGCGGTGACGCGCTTGTTGGCGCTGTCACGCTCGATTCGGTACACCACGGCGTTGGGCACGAACTTCGCCCCTGCCGCCTCGGCATGATAGACGGAGTAGCTGCCGTTATACATCGCCCCGATCGGGCAGATGGGCATGCAGTTGTTATGCCCCTCGCAGGTCGGGCGGCTGTCATACGGGCGGGTGTTGCGGGCCTGCGGCTCATGCACCACGCGATACGGCGTCTTTTCCGAAATCAGCTTGCGGAACTGCTGGGCCGCATAGGAAATGGGCAGCGCATCCATCGGGTAGGGCTGCTTGCGCGGTGAGCCGAGGTCTTCCACCTTCGGGTCCGGGCCGCACACGCCCATCATCACCTCGGCCTGGTAGTAGAACGGCTCGAGATCATCATATTTCAGCGCCCAGTCACGGCCCTGGCCATAGCGGGTCTTGAGTTCAAAATCCGATGGCAGGTAACGCCACGCGCAGCCAGCCCAGTGCCAGGTGGTGCCACCCATCATGCGCAGGTAGACCTGCTGGTAGGCCTCGGCATCGGGGCCGGTGGTGTGCAGGTAATCGTTGGGGGTAACCTGATCGGGCGGATGACGCGCCCACGGCACCGTCGGGAACGGCCCCTGATAGGAGGGTTTGTTCTCGAGGTTGCGGAAGTTCTCGACAAAATGCTGGCGGTCGACCCGTGGCCCCGCTTCAAGCACGATGACGGAAATACCCGCGCGCGCCAGTTCGTTGGCAATGGAGCTGCCAGCGACGCCGGAGCCGACGATTACGACGTCGGCAGATAGGTCTTGTTCGGACGGCATAAAAAGGCTCCGGATATCAGGTAGGTTCGATCACGAGTTTCGAAGGCGAAAGAGCGGGTTCACCAGTGGGAACAGCCACTTCCGGCGGGGTCTGGGTCCAGTAGAACGGACCACCCGTTGCATAGGTCTTGGGGTAGATCGCATCCTTGGTGATGTCGAACATCAGCGCGGAGCGATAGACCACGACCTTATGGTCGGCCAGGCCGCGATACCAGCCGGTCATGATATCCTGAATGACATCCTTGAACACGGGATCCTGATGCTCGGCGGCGGAGGCGAGCGCGCGGGCGGAGGCAAAATTGCCGCCGGTCATGAAATCATGCAGCTTCTGGATCTGGTCACGCCGCTCGGGCACGGCGTGGATGATGCCCGCATACAGGGCATGACCAATGCGCGGATCAAGCGTGTCACGATCCGTCAGGCGCTGCGACAGGGCGAGGAACAGCGGTATGACCGTGTCTTCCTCTGCCGTGGCGGCCATGCCCTGCCCGCTGCCCGTAACGACAACGGCAGCCCCGAACGCACCGAGCAGCGCATCGCGGCGCGTCATGCGCAGCGCCCGGTTCAGTCTGATGGTATTGGGGGTGGAACGATGAATACTGGTAGGAAAACAGGGCCGGTCTGCAGCCATCTAGCGTCGCCTCTCATGCACGTTGGTCCAGCAGGAATGCCGGAAGACAGGCATGGCCGTGCGGGATGCAATAGTGTTTATATCGATACCGCCACTTACTGCAGTCCTGCAACCTTTTATACCCCTATCTACGCGTATAGCAGCTTCACGTCTCACGAGTAAAAGTAGCGGCTGCCGCAGGCAGGACATGTTTTGTAAAAATATAGTGACAGGATCAGACCGCCAGCCAGCACAACCGCATGGCCGCGCCCCGGCGAAAGAACCATGAATGACAGCCGTTATAACAGCATCATGCGTGCTGATTATAAAACACGTTTAATATGCATTGAAAAAGTATCATTACTATTTCAGTTTTTCATGTACACGATGCTCCCATACCCGTTCATTTCAGGCCCTGATCGAGCCACGATCACGCCCCAGACAGTAAGTATTGCGAAATGGCTGCCCTAGACATGTCATCCATCAGCTAAAACAATACGGAAATAAACGGCACGACCGTAATGCTCCATTTCATCAACATATTGCAGATACGCGCCACTCACGCAGCGTGGCTGCCAGTTGGCCAGGTTCATGACTTCCTATTTCAATGTAATGCCCGGACAGACCTGATGCCAGAAGCCATGGTTGAAGGTCAGGACGTTGCCAAACCCGTCAGATGCGCCCCGCATTGCACCAAACGAGGTGAAATACTTGCCCGAATAGTTGACCGTGGTGTGCAGCACGTCCTTTATTTGCACAATATGCCATGCCATCATGTCATTGCAATAGACCACCGATGTGCCATCTGAATAGCTTTCATGGCCCCTGGAGAGAGTGCCGTCGACATTGCCCTCAGGATGACAGTATTCGGATTCCGCCATGGCGATCTGGCCGGGCAGCCTGCACCAGTCATAACATGTAAATAAAGCCCGGAAAGCAGACTGTCATGACAGGAAAGACAATCGCAAAAGCGGCTTTACTCCTTTTGCAGGAGAACTTTCATTAAACTGTCACATAGAATTCCCGGTCAAGCGCCGTTCTGGCCGGTCGCCCTGCATTGCCCTACGCGCGTTCTGGCTTAAAATTGGCGCGCGCTTTTAAAGGACAGAGGCATGCTGACCCGTAGACAGGCCATGACAGGCACATTGATGAGCATGGCGGCGCTGACCACAGCCCGGCAGGCTTTTGCAAACCCTTCCCTGGCGCCGGTGCCTGCTGTCATGGCGCATCGGGGGGCATCGGCCCTGCGGCCCGAACACACGCTGGCCGCCTATGCCCGCGCCATTGCCGATGGGGCGGATTATATCGAGCCCGACCTCGTGCCCACCCGTGATGGCGTGCTCGTCGCCCGTCATGAAAGCAATATCGCAGACACATCCGATGTGGCCAGCCACCCGGAATTTGCCAGCCGCCGTCGCACCATGACCATTGATGGCAAGGCGGAAACCGGCTGGTTCACGACCGATTTCACCCTGGCCGAACTCAAGACCCTGCGCGCCAGGGAACGCCTGCCCGCCCTGCGCGCCCACAACACCCGTTATGACGGGCATTTCGATATTCTAACCTTTGAGGAAGTGATCGACTTTGTCGCAGCCGAGGCCGCAACCCGCGGGCGCATGATCGGGCTGATACCCGAAATAAAGAATTCAACGCATTTCCATAAACTTGGCCATACGCCGGAGGAGACGTTCCTGCACGTCATCGCCGACCATGACTACACCCGCTACTGCCCGCTCGAGGTCCAGTCCTTCGAGACGGCGAACCTGCGCGCGCTCCATGGGCGGGTGCAGGCCATCAACCCGCAGGCGCGGCTCATGTTCCTCATGGGCAGGCGCACGGAAACGGTGCCTGACACGCTGGGCACGGCCAGGCCGGTCACCTTTGGCGATTTCATGACCCCTGATGGCCTGCGCGGCGTGCGGGCCTATGCCGATGTCATTGGCCCCTCGAATGATGACATCATGCCGCGTGATGCCTCCGGCGCGTGGCTTGCGCCCACCAGCCTGATTGATGATGCCCATGCGGCGGGCCTGCTGGTGCATTCCTACACCTTCCGCCCCGAGAACCACTTCCTGCCCGCCCAGCTCCGCAATGGCGAGGGCGACAGCGCGCGCAACGTGCCCGGAGCAATTGCCGAAATACGGCGTTATCTGGACCTGGGGCTTGATGGCTTCTTTACCGATGACCCGGCCATAGGCCGCATGGCGCTCCGCATGCAGTAAAGGGAACATATGTTTCATAGGCACTGCCGTTTTAAAAAAAGCAGTGTCTATCGAAGCTTTTAAAAAAAATCCTTACCAGAAACGTCTTTGTTCCGTTCTTTACCAGTAATGGAGAACGCACCTACCGGATCAGCTTGCGGATGATGCCGAGCAGCTCTTCCATCGTTTCCTCGCCGCCATCTTCCTGCACCGCCTTGCGCACGCAGCCCTTGGCATGAGAGGACAGGATCTGGATCGCAACCCCATCAAGCGCCGACTTTACCGCCGATATCTGGGTCAGAATATCCACGCAGTAGCGGTCATTCTCGATCATGTTCATCACGCCGCCCACCTGCCCTTCAATGCGGCGCACGCGGTTGATCAGGGCTTTCTTGTGGGGCTGTTCCACGACCCTGTCATGCTGTGGAACGCACTGCGTGCAGGCTGCGGGGTCTGTTACCTGCTGTTTATCTCTGGTCACGCGTCGTCGTCCATCCCTTGAATCATGCTGGATCATGCCACCATGCCGCAGCATAGACGAGCACACGCATGCGGAACAGGCCGTAACATGATGTGAGCCTCATTCAGCTCCGGGCGCGGGGTTGCGGCCGCCAGCGGTTGAGCAGCAGCGCGTTGCTGACCACCGAGACCGAACTCATGGCCATGGCGCCTGCCGCCACAATAGGGTTGAGCAGGCCGAAGGCTGCAAGCGGCAGGCCCAGAATATTATAGATGAACGCAAAAAACAGGTTCTGCCGGATCTTGGCCAGTGTGGCGCGCGAAAGCGAGATGGCGTCGCCCACGCTGGCCAGTTCATTCTTCATCAGCACGATATCTGCTGTCTCGCGCGCGATGGCGGCTCCGGCCCCGATGGCAAAACCCACGTCAGCCGCAGCCAGCGCCGGCGCATCATTGATGCCATCACCCACCATGCCCACCACATGGCCCTGCGCGCGGTACTGTTCGATAATCCGCGCCTTGTCACCGGGCAGCACGCCCGCGCGGTAATCATCCACCCCCACTGCGGCCGCGACGGGGCCTGCTGCCTGCGGGCTATCCCCCGTGAGCATGACCACCCGGATGCCCGCCGCCCGGAACGCGGCCACACTCGCGACCGCATCAGGCCGTAACGTATCGGACAGGGCAATATAACCCAGCAGACGCCCCGCCTGCGCCACGCCAATCACAGTGCGCCCCGCGCCCGTCAGTCCGCCTGCCGCCTCCGGGTCCAGCGCAATGCCGCGTTCAGCCAGAAAGCGCGGCGCGCCGAGGCAGGCCGCCATGCCATCCACCATGCCTGCAACCCCCAGCCCCGGCGTAGCCTGAAAGGCGGCCAGCGTGCCGTGTTGCACGCCAAGCCTGGCGGCATGCGCCATGATGGCGCGGGCCAGCGGGTGCTCGGAATCCTGCTCCAGCGTGCAGGCCACTGCCAGCAGGTGGACCAGGTCCACGCCGGGCCGGGCCTGCACGTCCTGCACCGTGGGGGTGCCTTCGGTCAGGGTGCCGGTCTTGTCGAGCATGATTGTATCAAGTTTTTGCGCCTGTTCCAGCGCATCGGCATTACGGAACAGGATACCCGCACGCGCGCCAAGCCCGGTGCCCACCATGATGGCGGTGGGCGTAGCCAGCCCCAGTGAACACGGGCAGGCAATGACCAGAACCGACACGGCGGCAATAAGGCTGGCCGAAACATGTCCGCTCACCCCCCACCACACGCCAAAGGTAAGTGCTGCCAATACCAGCACCACCGGCACGAACACGCCCGCCACCCGGTCGGCCAGACGTTGCACATGCGCCTTGCTGCCCTGCGCCTGCTCCACCATTTTCACGATATGAGCCAGCGCGGTATCCGCCCCCACGCCGGTGGCCTTTACCCGCAGGCTGCCGGTGGTGTTGAGCGTGCCTGCAAAAACCGTGTCATGCACCTGCTTGGCCACGGGCATGCTCTCGCCGGTCAGCATGGCTTCATTCACATCCGATGCGCCATCAAGCACCGCGCCATCCACCGGCAGGCTCTCGCCGGGGCGCACGATAAACACATCGCCCACGCGCACCTGTTCCACCGGGCAGTCGCGCACCACGCCATCGCGTTCCACATGGGCCAGCGGAGGCTGTAGTTTCAGCAGGCTTTCCAGCCCTGCCGCGGTTTTATCACGCGCGCGGCTCTCCATAAGGCGGCCCAGTGAGATGAGCGTGATGATGGCAACGCTGCTCTCGAAATACAGCGGCTGCGGCAGGCGCAGGACCAGAACCGTCAGGCTGAAAAAATAGGCGATGCCCGTGCCCAGCACCACCAGCACATCCATATTGGCCGCTCCACCGCGCACGGCCTTCCACGCACGGGGATAGAGGTGGCGCGCGCAGTAAAACTGCACCACCGTGGCCAGCACTGCCTGCACGGGGCCGGGCAGCATGAACCCCATGCCCGCCAGCATGGCCAGCATCTGCGCCGCAAATGGCAGAGCCAGCACGAGGGTGAGTGTAAACTCGTTGCGTTCCCTCCGCCACGCCTGCATGCGCTGGGCGTGCGGGTCCGGGCGCGGCGCTGCATCATCTACCATGGTTGCGCCAAAACCGGCTTTTTCAATGCGGGCAATAAAGGTTTCTGGCCCGCCCATGCCGGGCACGTACGAGACATGCGCGTGCCCGGTGGCAAAATTCACGCTGGCCTGTGTCAGCGGCAGGCGGTTGAGAATTTTCTCGACCCGCGCCGCGCAGGCCGCACAGCTCATGCCGGTAACCGACAGGTCCACGCTGTTTTCTGCAACCTCAAAACCCGCCTTGCCAATAGCCGCGACCATGGCAGGCAGCGCGGTTGCGGGGTCATCGACCTCGGCCTGCACCCGGTTGGTGGCAAAGTTGACCGTGGCCTGCACGCCCCCCTGCCGGTTGAGCACCTTTTCCAGCCGCGTGGCGCAGGCCGCGCAGCTCATGCCGCCTACGGAAAAACTGACAGTCTGGGCCACGGCGGCGCTCCTTATGCTCACCGACCTGACTTTATACCCCCCAATGGTATTTTCAAGGGCAGGCCTACCGGTTCAGGCGTGCAGCCCGGGGGCTTCCTGCCCGGTGCGGGCGACATATTCCGTGTAGCCGCCATCATACTGGTGGATGCCACCGGGGGTTACTTCAAGCACCCGGTTGGACAGGGCGGCAAGAAAGTGCCGGTCATGCGATACGAACAGCATCGTGCCTTCATACTGCGCGAGTGACGCGATCAGCATTTCCTTGGTGGCGATGTCGAGATGGTTGGTCGGTTCATCAAGCACCAGGAAGTTGGGCGGGTCATACAGCATCAGCGCCATGACCAGCCGCGCCTTCTCGCCGCCTGACAGCACGCGGCAGCTTTTCTCCACCTCATCGCCCGAAAAGCCGAAGCTGCCTGCCAGCGCCCGCAGCGAACCCTGACTTGCCAGCGGAAAGGCATCATCCAGCGTTTCAAACACCGTGCGGCTGCCATCAAGCAGGTCCATGGCGTGCTGGGCGAAATAGCCCAGCTTCACGCTACCACCCAGCGTGACCGTGCCCGCATCGGGCTGGGTCGTGCCAGTGACCAGCTTGAGCAGCGTGGACTTGCCCGCGCCATTCACGCCCAGCACGCAGCACCGCTCACGCCTGCGGATCAGCAGGTCGAGATTGTGGTAGATCACGCGGCTGCCATAGCTTTTATCCACGCCACGCAGCTTGACCACGTCCTCGCCCGAGCGCGGCGGGGGCGGAAACTCGAAGCTCAGCGCCTGCCTGCGCTTGGGCGGCTCGACGCGATCGATCTTTTCCAGCTTCTTGACCCGGCTCTGCACCTGCGCTGCGTGCGAGGCGCGGGCCTTGAAGCGTTCGATAAAGCTGATTTCCTTGGCCAGCGCCGCCTGCTGGCGCTCAAACTGGGCCTGCTGCTGCTTCTCGTTCTGGGCGCGCTGCTGCTCATAGAACTCGTAATCGCCCGAAAAGCTGGTCAGGCTGCCACCATCAATCTCGATTACCTTGTTGATGACCCGGTTCATGAACGCCCGGTCATGCGATGTCATGAGCAGCGCGCCATCGTAACCGGCCAGAAACTGTTCCAGCCAGATCAGGCTTTCAAGGTCGAGATGGTTGCTTGGCTCATCAAGCAGCATCACATCGGGGCGCATGAGCAGGATGCGGCCAAGGGCCACGCGCATCTTCCACCCACCCGAGAGGCGGCTGACATCGCCATCCATCATCTCCTGGCTGAAGCCCAGCCCGTGCAGCACCTCACGCGCCCTGCTGTCGAGCGCGTAGCCGCCGAGTTCCTCAAAACGGGCCTGCACCTCGCCAAAACGTTCAAGGATGGCGTCAAGCTGATCAGCCTGCTCGGGGTCGGCAAGGGCCGTTTCCAGCGTGGCGAGTTCGGAGGCGACCTCCGATACGGCGCCAGCTCCTTCCATCACCTCGGCCACGGCGCTGCGGCCTGTCATCTCGCCCACATCCTGGCTGAAGAAGCCAATGGTAATGCCGCGATCGGTCAGGATCTGGCCTTCATCGGGTTCGTCCTGCCCGGTCATCATGCGGAACAGCGTGGTCTTGCCCGCTCCGTTTGGCCCCACGAGGCCGATCTTCTCGCCCTTCTGCAACGCGGCTGATGCTTCAATGAAGACCAGGCGCTGGCCGTTATGCTTGCTGATACTGTCGAGACGAATCATGGAACCTCGGGGGCGCGGAAGGAATGCGCGCACTTAATACGAACCGAGGTGGGGCGTAAACCGCAGCCGTGCTGTCAGGCAGGCGCATCACCTGCCGAGGCGAAGGTATAGGCCCCGCCTTTAATCAACGCGCGCTGATAGGCGGGCCGTGCATGGATGCGCCGCAAAAAGGCGCCCACATGCGGCCTGCCCTGCAAGGCCCCGGCGCGGGAGGCGGCGGCTTCAAGCGGGAAACTCATCTGGATGTCGGCTGCAGTGAAGTCCTGGCCTGTAAACCATTCGCGCTGGCTTAGCGCCTGCTCCCAGAAATCCATGTGCAGCTTGAGTTGCGGGTTGATGATCCGGCTCTGCACCCCACTCGCGATCAGGCTGGCCACGGGGCGGATGATAAAGGGCACCCGCGTGGGCAGCAGCCCGAACACCAGCTTGAGCAGCAGCGGCGGCATGGCCGAGCCTTCCGCATAGTGCAGCCAGTACAGAAACTGCACGTGCTCGGGCGTGCTGCGTTCGGGCTGCAGGCGGCCGTTGCCATAGCGCTCGACGAGGTATTCGATAATGGCCCCGCTTTCCGCAAGCGTTACGTCGCCCTCGGTATCGGTGATGATCGGGGCCTTGCCCAGCGGGTGGATCCTGCGCAGGCTTTTGGGCGCCAGCATGGTTTTGGGGTCGCGTTTGTAAAAGCGGATCTCGTAGGGCAGTTCGAGTTCCTCCAGCAGCCACAGGATGCGCTGGGAACGCGAATTGTCGAGATGATGCACGGTAATCATGGCGGCGGACCTTCCGTGGCGAAACATGGACCCGCCTGGCGGCACGCGCGCTGCGGATACAGGCGATAAGGGGATTGCCGCCTGTTTGGTTCCGCCAGATCTGCCCGCGACATGGCTGATGATTACGGAAAAGGGTAGAAGTTTTCGGGTGCCGCCCTTTTTCAAAAAGGCGGCGTTCCCTGAAGCTTTTTTATTTTTTAAAGCATATTTCCACAACAATTGCCCGGATCAGAGTGCGGGGTCATCTGCCGGACCAAAGAATTCGTAGCGGATCTGCGCTGGTGGCACGCCTGCGTCCTTCAGCACGCCTACCATGTCGCGCATGAAGCCGTCGGGGCCGCAGATGTAATAGGTCGCCTTCAGGTCCACACTACCCTGTAGCCATGCGGGCGTGATGCGCCCCTCATGGCAGGTCACTCCCGGCACGGATGCATCCGCCTGCGGGGCCTGCCGGGTGTAGAAAATATCCGCCCGCACCTGCCCCCGGCCCGCAAGCGCGCGAATGGCCGGGCCAAAGGCTTCCGTGCGCGGGGTGCGGGTGGTGTGGATGTAATGAATGGGGGGATGCGCGTCGCTGCCCGTCAGTTTCGCCAGCATGGACATAAACGGCGTCAGCCCCACCCCTGCGCTCAGGAACACGATGGGCCCGGTGGCGGGCGTGAGCGTGAACTCACCGGCGGGGGCGGAAACCTGCAGCACGGCGCCTTCGCGCACGCTGTCATGCAGCCAGTCCGACACCACGCCACCATCAATGCGGCGCACGCTGATGCGGTAGCCATGCGCGGAGGGTGCGGACGAGATGCTGTAATTGCGCCGTTCACACCCATGCCCCGGCACATCAAGCCGGAAGCTGAGATACTGCCCCGGCGCATGCCGCATGACCGGGCCGCCATCCTCAGGCACCAGTTCGAAGGAGGTGACGGTCTCGCTCTCTGCCTTGCGGGCCTGCACGCGGAAGGGCCGCCACCCCACCCAGCCGCCGGGAGCCGCCGCGTGAGCCGCGTAGATCTGTTTTTCACGCCCGATCAGGATATCGGCCAGGAACCAGTAGGCCTTGCCCCATGCATCCATGATTTCCGGGGTGGCGGCATCGCCCAGCACCTGCGCAATCGCGCCCAGCAGGGCCTCGGCCACATACGGATAGTGCTCAGGCTCGATATTCAGGCCTACATGCTTTTCAGCAATGCGCTCGACCGCGCCTGCCATGGCGCCAAGATTATCGATATTGCGGGCATAGGCCAGCACGGCCAGGGCCAGCGCCCTGGGCTGCGCCCCATCTTCCTGATGCGAGAGATTGAACAGATCGCGGATGGCGGGATTGGCCAGCAGGCGGCGATACATTTCAGTCGTGATCGCCAGACCATGGGCTTCAAGGGCGGGTACGCAGGCCTTGATGATGCTGCGGGTTGTGTCATCGAGCGGCGGCGCCATTCTGGCCTCCATTAAGGTGTATTTAATAAGGACCTTTTATGCCGCAGGAAAAAGATGTCAACAGAACATACCTTTATGCAGGCACCTGCCCGCGCATGTCAGCCCCGCATCGACAGGACGGCACGGGTGGAAAGACTGAAATTGACAGTGATAATAAGTCGCAATAATTTACCGCCATTCCACGGAGAGTCTGTCCATGCGTTACGCGACCATCCTGTCCTGCCTCGGGCTTGCGGCCCTCCTGTCCGCCCCGGCGGCATGGGCGCAGGATCCCGTGCACCTGGTGGTCAAGGACCATCATTTCAGCCCGGACCATTTTACGGTGCCAGCAGGCACGCGCTTTCTCATCATGCTGGACAATCAGGATGACACGACTGACGAATTTGAAAGCTATGACCTGAAGTTCGAGAAGATCGTGGTCCCGGGCAGCACCATTACGGTCCATGCCGGGCCACTGCATCCGGGCACCTACAAGTTCTTCGATGACTACCACCCCGACCAGGCAACGGGCACCGTTACCGTAACGCAGGAGCCCTGAACATGCTGGGAAGTCTGCTGATCGTTTTTCGCGAGGTCATGGAAGCGGGCCTGATCATTGGCATCGTGCTGGCGGCAACGCAGGGCATAGCGGGCCGGGGGCGCTGGGTGGCGGGCGGCATTGCGGCCGGCGTGGCGGGCGCTGCGGTGGTGGCGGTGTTTGCGGGCAGCCTCTCGGCGGCGCTGTCGGGCAATGGGCAGGATGTGTTCTCGGCCATCATCCTGTGCATCGCGGTTGTCATGCTGGGCTGGCACACTATCTGGATGACCCGGCACGGGCGCGAGATGGCGGGCGACATGAAGGCCCTCGGCGCCGAGGTCGCGACCGGCCAGCGCTCGCTTGCGGCCATGGCCGTGGTGGTGGCTGTAGCGGTACTGCGCGAGGGGGTGGAGGTAGTGCTGTTCCTGTATGGCATCGCGGTCTCCACCCATTCCGGCCCGGTGCCCATGCTGGCGGGTGGCCTGCTGGGCATTGTGGCGGGCGGCGGCATATCGTGGCTGCTGTATCGCGGGCTGATCGTCATCCCGCTTCACCGCCTGTTTGCCGTGACCGGCCTGCTCATCGCCCTGCTGGCCGCAGGCATGGCCAGTCAGGCCGCGGCCCTGCTGGCGGGCGATGATATCGTGCCCGCCCTGGGCTATGAGATGTGGGATACGTCGTGGCTGCTCTCTGATGGCAGCATGGTGGGGCGGGCCGCCAAGGCACTGGTGGGGTATTCCGACCGGCCCATGGGCATCCAGCTCCTGGCGTGGGGTGTTACGCTGGCGGTAATGCTGATCGCGACCCGCCTGGTGCGCAGGCAACCTGTTATAAAATGATGAAAGGTTCTGGATGCCGCCTTTTTTCAAAAAAGCGGCGTTCTGCCGGATAAAGCTTCAGGCGGGCTGACATAAAAGGCTTTCCTTTATGCCCCCCATGGGTATTATGGGCAACAGTTTGTAATGCTACGTGGCGGATGGGAGTGCTGGATGTTCAGGGCGCGGGGCCGGACATGGGTTGGCCTGCTGGTCTGGCTGCTGATGCAGGCGGGGCTGCTTCTTGGCGCTGTTCCCACGCCTGTCGCTCACGCCCATTCACTCGCCACGGCCTGCGCCATGGCGCCTGATTGCATGACCCCCGCCCATGCCCTGCACATGGCCCGCATACACCATGCCCGCCACGATCCCGCCACGCCCGGCCAGAACCCGTGCTGCCATGTGCATGCGGGCCTGTCGGACATGCCCGCCCCCCCTTCGGCCCAACGCCTGACCGGCCTCTCCGCCGAGGGAAGACGTGCTTTCCTCGCCTCCCGACAGGCCCCTGCGCCCGGCGGCGACTGGCTGCCGCCCCTGCGGCCGCCCAAGATCCGGAACCTGTAAACACGTCACCCCGTTCTGGCCCCTGCCCTGCCCTGCGCAGGGCGGGATCTGACTGACTGTTTCTTTCCGGATTTTTTCATGTTGATTCCGTCTCGTAACCGGGGCGGCCTGAGCCGCCGCCGTTTTGTAACGGGGCTGGGCGCAGGGGCGGCCATGGCTGCCCTGCCCCGCCCGCTGCATGCCCACACCCCTGCCGCAGGCCAGGTGCCCCCCGTGGCCCGCGCGCGCTGGGATCTGCGCGTGGGCCGCGCCCGTATTGAAATCGACCGCAAGGTGCTGCACGCGCCATGCATTGGCGGGGATGTGCCCGGCCCCGTCCTGCGCTGGCGGGAGAATGATACGGTGTGCATCAACGTCACCAACACACTGGCGGATGAAGACACCTCCATCCACTGGCACGGCCTGCGCCTGCCCGCCGGCATGGATGGCGTGCCGGGGCTGAGCTTTGCCGGAATCCCGCCGGGGCAGACCTTTACCTACCGCTTTCCCGTCACCCAGAGCGGCACATACTGGTATCACAGCCATTCCGGCATGCAGGAGGCGCAGGGACTTTATGGCGCGATCGTCATTGATCCGCCCGTGCCCGACCCACAGGCCTGCGCGCGTGATTACGTCATCCTGCTATCGGAATGGACGGATGTCCCGCCCATGGACATGCTCAGCAACCTCAAGATGCAGGATGACTACTATGTCTTCCGCCAGCGCACGCTGGCATCCCTCCCGCGCGAGGCCAGGGGGGCAGGCGGCACGCTGGCTGCGCTGAAGGACCGGCTGGCCTGGTCGCGCATGCGCATGGCGGCAACCGACATCGCTGACGTCACGGGCGTGATCTATACCTACCTGCTCAACGGCCATGCGCCTGACATGAACTGGAGCGCTCTCTTCAGCCCCGGCGAGCGGGTGCGGCTGCGCTTCATCAATGCCGCCTCGATGACCTTTTTCGATATCCGCATCCCGGGGCTGGAAATGCTGGTGGTCGCAGCCGATGGCAATGCGGTCGAACCCGTGCCGGTGGACGAGTTCCGCATTGGCGTGGCCGAGACCTATGACGTGATCGTGCAGCCAAAGGAGGCCCGCGCCTATACCCTCTTTGCCCAGAGCGAGGACCGCACCGGCTATGCCCGGGGCACGCTGGCCCCGCAACCGGGCATGAGCGGCCCCATCCCGCCCATGGACCCGCGCCCGGTGCGCACCATGGTCGATATGGGCATGGGCGACATGAAACCCGGCAGCAGCATGAAAGACATGCCGATGGCGGACCATGCGCCCGACATGCAGGCACCGCACGGACACAGCCACCCCATGCCGCACCACGAAAGCAGCACGATGGAAGGCATGGACATGACGGATCATGCACCGCACGCCCCCATGAGCGACATGCAGGCAACCACCCTGGAACCGGCGCCACACGGGCATGATACCTCCATGCCACGCCACGAAGCGGGCGCGATGGAGGACATGAACATGGAGAACATGCATCCAGCCGGGCATGGACACGGCATGCCCATGCCTGAACAAGGCATGGATGAACCCATGCACCACCCGCGAACTGCCCCCATGCACACGCACGGGGCAATGCACCATGACATGCCCGCCCCCGGAATGGCGCCCGTGCTGGAAGTGGATGACCCCGGCCCCCCGCCCCTGAACGTGGAAAACCAGAATATCGCCCGCATGCCCACCGACCGCCTGGCCAGCCCCGGCGATGGGCTGGAGCACAATGGCCGCCGCGTGCTGAACTATAGCCAACTGCGCGCCACCCGGCCGGGCAGCGACCCAAGGCCGCCCACGCGTGAGATCATCATGCACCTGACGGGCAACATGGAGCGCTATATCTGGGGCTTCAACGGGCGCAAGTTTTCCGAATCAGGGCCAATCCGGCTCAGGCGCAACGAACGCGTGCGCTTTACCCTCATCAACGACACGATGATGGAGCATCCCATCCACCTGCACGGAATGTGGAGCGAACTTGAGAACGGACAGGGTGCCTACCGCCCCTACAAGCACACCCTCATCTCGCAGCCGGGCTCGAAGCTGAGCTACCTTGTCACGGCGGATGCGCCGGGCCTGTGGGCCTATCACTGCCACCTCATGCTGCATATGGAAACGGGCATGTTCCGCACGGTGATCGTGGAATGAGGCGCGCACTCCTTCTTGCAGCCTTGCTGCTGCCCGCCACCGCCCTGCCCGCGCAGGCCCGGAGCGAGGCCACAACCACGCCCCGAAAAACCGCAACGGCAACCACGCGCAAAACCCTGCCAAAGCCTGCCTATCACGCCGCCGATGCGCCCACCAACGCTCCCGTGGCCTATGTGGGCGGCATGAAGCCGGTCATGGATCAGGGCCGCTACTTCCACGGCATTCTCGATCAGCTTGAGGGGCGTTACGCACCCGGCGGCACGGATTTCCGCTGGGATGGCGAAGCGTGGTACGGTGGCGACTACAACAGGCTGTGGCTCAAGTCGGAAGGCACGCTTGAGCATGGCCGCCTGCATGATGGCGACCACGAACTGCTGTACAGCCGCGCGGTCTCGCCCTACTGGAATGTTCAGGCCGGTGTCCGCGCCGATATTGATGATGGCCCCACCCGCACATGGGGCGCGCTGGGCGTGCAGGGGCTGGCGCTGTACCAGTTCGAGTTCCAGGCCACAGCCTATGTCAGCGACCGGGGGCGCTTTGCCTCCCGTATTGAGGGATCATACGATTTCCTGCTCACCAACCGGCTTATTCTGCAGCCACAGGCGGAGTTCAATCTCTATACCAGATCCGACCCGGCGCGGCAGGTTGGCGCGGGGCTTTCTGATGTCGATGCGGGGCTGCGCCTGCGCTACGAGATCTGGCGCAAATTCGCGCCTTATGTGGCCGTGTCCTATGCGGGGTATCTGACACAGGCCCGCCGCATCGTGCATGACCAGCACGGCGAGAGCGGGGCGCTGCGCCTGACCTTTGGCGTGCGGAGCTGGTTCTGAGCGTGTCCGCGCTCAGGCGTCAGCAGGCACGCCGTAATAGTCACGGTACCACGCCACGAAGGCATCCACCCCGGCCTGCACGGAGGTGGTGGGGCGAAAACCGGTCAGGTCCTGCAGGGCCGTGCAGTCCGCCCAGGTGCGCGGCACGTCACCGGGCTGCATGGGCAGGTAATTGCACACGCATTTACGCCCCAGCGCCGTCTCGATCGCCTGAATGAACGCCATGAGGCTGACCGGCTCGCCATTGCCGATATTGACCACCCGATAAGGGGCCACGGGGCTTGCCCCACGATCACTTTCCCCCGATGCGGGCGCAGGGCGGGTTGCCAGGCGGTGGATCGCCTCGACGATATCGTCGATATAGGTAAAGTCCCGCTCCATGTCGCCATTGTTATAGACATCGATCGGGCGGCCCTCGAGCGTGTTGGCGGTGAATTTGAACAGCGCCATGTCAGGCCGGCCCCATGGCCCGTACACCGTAAAGAAGCGGAAGGCCGTGATGGGCAGGTTCCACAGATGGGCATAGGAATGCGCCAGATCCTCGGTTGCCTTCTTGGTGGCGGCATACAGGCTGAGCGGATGGTCGCAGCGCTGGTCCTCGGCAAAGGGAATGACCGCATTGGCCCCATAGACGGATGAGGTCGAGGCAATCATGAGGTGTGGCGTGGCGCAGCGTCGGGCCTGCTCGAGCACGTTATAGGTGCCCACAAGGTTGGCGCTGACATACGAGCCCGGATTTTCCATCCCGTAGCGCACCCCTGCCTGCGCGGCGAGGTGAATGACCCCCTCCGGCCTGCACTGCTCAAAGGCATCATGCAGGGCCTGCGCATCCTCGAGCATGAATTCATTGCAGGTAAAACCGGCATATTCCCGCAACCGGGCATGGCGTGCGCGCTTGAGCATGACATCGTAATAGGGGGTCACGCCATCGATGCCGGTCACCTCGTGGCCTTCGCGCAGCAGGCGCCGGGCCACATGGAAACCGATGAACCCGGCGGTGCCAGTAACAAGAATACGCATCATGAACTCCACAAATCCGCGACCGCCTGCCCCGGCCATCCCGTGCGGTCTTAGCGTGACGGGACGGGATTGGTGAGTCCTGTTATCGGGACGCACCCGGTGCATAAACACATGCCCTGCCCGGCTTCAGATCGGCAGGTCACGGTTGGCTGCAATCGCCTCCATGGCGATATAGGATGTGACCGTGTCGAGATCGACCCGGCTGATCAGGGTGCGGTATATATCGTCAAACGAGGCCATGTCCTCGGTGATGATCTTGAGCATGTAATCGTAATCGCCCGCAATGCGGTAGAAATCGATCACATTGGGGATGTCATTAACAGCCTTGTGAAACCGCTCAAGCCACTCACGCGAATGGCTGCGCGTGCGGATCATGACAAAAACCGTAAGCCCCAGCCCCAGTTTTGCCGGATCAAGCCGCAGGGTGCGCTCGCCTGCCAGGCCCCGCGCGCGCAGGGCATTAAGCCGCCGCCAGCATGCATTCTGTGACAGGCCGACCCGCTCGGCCAGTTCACGCTGCGACAGGCCTGCATCCTTTTGCAGGGCGCGCAATATGGCACGATCAAAATGATCCATTTTTTCGCTCATAACCGATCATATGACACCATTTTTGCACGCATGCAGCATGAAATAGGGAAAAATATTGCCCAAAATCCGATTAACATCTCCATGCAATGCGCTTTGGGGGGAACAGGCCATGCAGGTGGATGACACGTCTTTTTCAGAGTTTGCAGCCAGCCTGCTTGCAGGTGGCCATAAGGGCCTGCGCGCGGGCCTGATCGGGGAAGGCGCGCCCGTTCCCGGCCCGTTTGGCATCAAACCACTGGTTTATGCCGATTATGTCGCCTCGGGCCGGGCGCTAAAGCAGATCGAGGAGTTCGTGCTCACCCGCGTGCTGCCCTATTACGCCAACTCCCATACCGAGGCCTCGTTCTGTGGGGGGTACATGACCCGCATGCGCCATGCCGCGCGCGCGCAGATCGCGCTTCTATGCGGGGCGGGCACAGGGTTCTCCACCGTGTTCTGCGGCGCAGGGGCCACGGCGGGACTGAACCGGCTGGTGCATCTGCTTGGCGTGCCCGAGGCGGCGGAAGCGGGAAAGCGGCCCGTGCTGTTCATCGGGCCTTACGAGCATCACTCCAACATCCTGCCCTGGCGCGAGAGCGGGGCGGAGGTCATCACCATTGGCGAAGCCCCGGAAGGTGGCCCGGACCTTGAACGGCTTGACCGTGCTCTCGCCGCCACCGACCCCACGCGCCTGCGCATCGGCGCTTTCTCGGCGGCCTCGAACGTGACGGGCATCATCACCGATGTGGATGCCGTGACAGGGGTGCTCAAACGCCACGGCGCGCTGGCCGTGTGGGATTACGCCGGTGGCGGGCCGTACCTGCCCATCAACATGCGTGCGGGCACGCCGTATGAAAAGGATGCCGTTGTGCTCTCGGCGCATAAATTCGTGGGCGGGCCTGCGGCATCGGGCATCATGATCGTGCGCGATGCCGCCGTATCGCGCACGCGCCCGGTCTTTACCGGCGGTGGCACGGTGCGGTTTGTCTCGCCGTGGGGGCATGATTATGCCACCAGCCTCGAAAGCCGCGAGGAAGCGGGCACCCCCAATGTCATTGGCGACATCCGCGCGGCCCTGGCCTTCATGGTCAAGGACGCCATGGGGCAGGACTGGCTCGATGCCCGCCACCATGCCCTGCGCACCCGCGCCGAGCAGGTCTGGCGGCGCAACCCGCATATCGAGATCGTAGGCAACGCGCAGGCACGGCATGCCCTGCCTATCTTCTCCTTCCGCGTGCATGGGGTCGAGGCGGGCGAGATGGTGCACCAGCAGCTTTTCACGCGCATGCTGTCCGACGGGTATGGCATCCAGGCCCGTGGCGGCTGCGCCTGCGCGGGGCCTTATGCGCACAGCCTGCTTGATATTGACGAACTCCTGTCGGACACCCTGCGCCACGCCATTCTCAACGGCGAGGAGATCCGCAAGCCGGGCTGGACGCGGCTGAACTTCTGCGCCCTGATGGATGATGCCAAGGCGGACTTCATCATCCGCTCTGTCGATGAACTCGCCCGCAACCCCGCCCCCATGGCGCAGGCCTATGTGTGCGACCCCAAAACCGCCCGCTTCCGCGCAGAGACAATGCCACTGGCAAAAACCATGGCCTAAAAGGAATAAACGTTTTTGGGTGCCGCCTTTTTTCAAAAAGGCGGCGCGCCTTAACCCACCAGAACCGGCGCATCGCCTTCACGCCAAGGGGCGACACGTTTCATGGCGCGTCCAAACAGCGGCGTAGCCAGAAAAGCCTCCAGCCACCCCCGCACGCGCGGCAGGGCACAGGTGGCGAACCCGTCAGGATCGGTCGCCACGAACTGGCGCACGAATGGGGCAATGGCGGCATCGGTCATGCCCGGTCGCGCTCCGTGCAAAAACGGGGCTGAATGCAGCGCCGCTTCAAGGTCGTGCAGGATATGCAGCGCCTCGCCCCGATGATGCAGCGCATCTGACTGGTAACGGGTCGCGTATTTGTAGCGGTCGAGATGATATTTGAACGGCCCGTCATTACGCGCGATCAGGTCATGGCGCGTGCCGGGCCGCCAGTGCAGCGGGTCGTGACGGGCCAGCGCCCAGTCCATGATCTCGAGGCTCTCGGCCATCACGCGACCATCGGGCAATACCAGCACCGGTACCGTGCCCTTGGGTGAGGCCCGCAGCATGGCGGCGGGCTTGGCTGCCAGCTTTACCTCGCGCAGGGTGCAGGGCGTTTCACTCGCCAGCAGCGCCAGCCGCGCCCGCATGGCATACGGGCAGCGGCGGAAACTGTACAGAACGGGCCATGTCATCACACCAGCCTTTATTCCTCATGATCCGTGTCGGCAAGCCTGTGGGGAAAGGCGCGGGGATTGGTCATGACCACGACCAGCCCCACCACCACCGTGATGATGGCCATGGGCGTGAGCACGCCAAAGCCCGCGGCATTCAGAACCTGCCCGCCCACGGCCGAGCCCATGAGAATACCCACATTGCTCGCGGCATTGATGCCCGCCCCGGCCACGTCAGGCCGCGTGGCCCGCGCACGGATCGCGCCGGACATGACGCAAGGAATGACCGCCGAATACCCCATGCACCACAGCCCGACTGGCGCCACCGCCGCCCAGCCCGAGAGGATATGCCCGTACATCAGCCCCATGCCGATCAGCATGGCAGCGCCACCGCCCAGCAGGCCCGTTGCCGGGCGGGTATCGACAAGCTGCCCCACCCCCCACAGGCCCACGATGCTTACGCTGCCGGTCAGCAGCAGGGCGATGCTCAGGTTGCCCGTAGCCAGCCCGTGATCAAGCAGCAGCGGGGTGACATAGGTATAAAGCAGGTTATGGGCAAAGAAGAGGATGGCATTGACCGCGATCACCACCAGAAAGATCCGCATGGCCCGGCTCGGCCCCGCCGAGGGCAGCCCGTTTCTGACCTGCACCGGTGTTGTGACCGGCGGCAGGAAGAAGGCAATGCATAGCGTAAGCAGGACGGACAGGCCCGTCATCACGTACATCGCCACCCGCCAGCCCGCCAGATGCCCGATGGCCGCCGCCCCCGGCACGCCCAGCACCGCGCCAAGCGACGTGCCGCCATAAACGAATGAAATGGCCCGCCCGGTCATCCTCGCGGGAACCAGCCGCGCGGCATAGGCGGATGCGATGGACATGAGCAGCGCATGCGCAACGCCACCAATCAGGCGGCCCATGCACAGGATGACAAAGCTTGGCGCGGCCGCCACCACCAGGTTCGACACCACATAGCCCAGCAGCGACACCAGCACGAGGCGCTTGCGGTCAATATGCGCGGTCATGATGGTCAGCGGCACGGCGCACACCGCCACCATCAGGGCAAAGGCGCTGACGGCAAGTCCGGCTTCCCCTTCAGGGATGTGAAAGGCGCGGGCCATGTCGATCAGGATGCCGACAGGCGCCACCTCGGTTGTCAGGGCCGTGAAAGTACATGCAAACAGGGCGCAAAGACCGATAACGGCTTCAGCCGGGAGGGTTTTGAAAAGCATGATTGCCTGCAGAAATATAACGACACAACATCATGTCGCTTCACTTGTGGGCCTTCTGGCACTTCCTGCACTGTAGTGGAAGTGTCCATTATGCCAAGGCAGTACAGACTCCCCGTTCATAGAAAAACGTGCATAACGTCTATTGAACACATAAGCGCCATAACCAGCCATGCACCCGGGCCCGGACGGAGCCCGGCCTGCCCCGTCAGCCCTGCCCCCACGGCCATGCACACGGCACTCCCTGCGCGGCTTTCGGGCTTTATCATGACAACAGGGCAGGAGACCCGTCTCGATTTTGAGACAGTTGCGCCATGCCCGGACACAGCTGCGTGAAGCCCGCGCGGTAGGGCATGGCATTTGCCGCCCCCCTCATGCTGAACAACAGGCTCTGGCTGGGCGCACTAGGCAACCCGATACCTACACACGCAGCGCAGCTTTGGAAAACTATGGGAAGAAACGCGGCATGCGAGAAACCACCAAGAGGTTATTATCCATCATAACCTCCGTCTTGCTGGCCCTGATCGGGCTTTTTCTATTCTTTGGCGGGGCCCAGCTGCTCCTGCTCGGCGGCTCCTGGTTCTATGCGCTGACGGGCTGCGTCCTGCTCGCTGCCGCAGCGCTGGGGCTGAAGCAGCCCCGGCTGGCAAGCAGCCTGTATGCCGCCCTGCTGGTGGTTGCCACCATCTGGGCGCTGGTCGAGACCGGCTTCAACATCTGGGGCCTCGAGGTCCGGCTGCTGACGCTGGTGGGCATTGGCGTCTGGCTGCTGCTGCCTCAGGTCTGGCGCGTGAGCGAAAGCTGGCTGGCTGACAAGAAGGCCCTGCTCGGCGCGGTTGGCGTGTCGTGCCTTGTGCTGCTCATCAGCTGCTTCTCGTCGTATTCCATCGATGGCACGGTCCCGGCCGATCGCATGGCGGCACAGGGCCAGCCGGAATCAGCGGCCGAGAACATGCCCGATGGCGACTGGCAGGCCTATGGCCGCACCGCAGGCGGCGACCGCTATTCCCCGCTGGGGCAGATCACGCCCGCCAACGTGGGCAAGCTCAAGCGCGCCTGGCTGACCCGCACGGGTGACGTGCAGCAGGCGGGCGAAGGCACCGTGGCCGGCCCCGACCAGGGTCATGAGTTCAACCTTGAAGTCACGCCCATCAAGGTCGACAACACGCTGTACATGTGCACGCCCCATAGCTGGGTGATTGCAATGGATGCCGCCACCGGCAAGGTGAAGTGGAAGTTCGACCCCCACCCCGATACCGCCGACCTGGCCAAGAACGTCTATCTCGCCTGCCGTGGCGTGTCGTATTACCGCATCCCCGACGAGATCCAGACAAGCTGCCGCACGCGCATCTATTCCCCCGTGGCGGATGTGCGCATGGTGGCGCTGGATGCAGAGACCGGCAAGCCGTGCGACGATTTTGGCGATCACGGCTTCATTTCCCTGCGTGAATATCTCGGTCACGTGCCGCATGGCTTCCACTTCGTCACCTCGCCGCCGCTGGTGGCCAAGAACCGCCTGATTACGGGTGGCTGGGTGTTTGACAACCAGGCCAATTTCGAGCCCTCGGGCGCAATCCGTGGCTTTGACGCCACAACCGGCGCGCTGGCCTGGGCATGGGATGCGGGCCACAACCCCGAAACCTGGAAGCCCAACCCCGACGAAGTCCTGACCCGCGACACCCCCAACGCCTGGGGCGTGTACACCGCCGACCTCAACCTCGGCATGGTCTACATCCCCACTGGCAACTCGCCGCCGGATAACTGGGGTGGCACGCGCCGCCCGTTTGATGATGCGACCTCCTCGGCCACCATCGCGCTCGATATCGTGACCGGCGAGCGCCGCTGGACCTACCAGACCGTGCACCACGACCTGTGGGACATGGACATCCCCTCCGGCCCGTCGATGGTCGACCTGCCCGGCCCCAATGGCGAGACGATCCCCGCCCTGGTGCAGAGCACCAAGCGCGGCGAGTTCTTCGTGCTCGACCGCCGCACCGGCGAGACCGTGCCCGGCTACCCGGTGGAAGAACGCCCCGTGCCGACCGCGGGTGTTGCGCCTGATGACCATGCCTCCCCCACGCAGCCCTTCCCGGCGGCCATGCCCAGCCTTACGCCGCCAAACCTGAAGGAAAGCGACATGTGGGGCGCAACGCTGCTTGACCAGATGCTGTGCCGCATCGAGTACCGCCAGTCCGCCTATGAGGGGCAGTTCACGCCGCCGCATGTGGGCCAGACCACCGTGGTCTATCCCGCCTTCTATGGCGTGGTTGACTGGCAGGGCATCACCATCGACCCGCAGCGCAAGATCATGCTGGCCAATGCGAGCTACCTGCCCTTCCGCATCAAGCTTGACCACCGCCAGAAGCTGGAAAGCAACGGCACGCTGCCCAAATGGGATGGTAAGGGCGAGGAGCCTGCCGCCAAGGGCGATGCGCTTTCCGTCTCGCCTGATTACGGCACGCCTTACATCGCGCTGACCAACCCGTGGCTGAACCCGCTGCAGATTCCGTGCAAGGGCCCGGTCTGGGGCACGCTGAGCGCGATCGACCTCGTGACCAAGAAGATCGTGTGGCAGCACCCGGTCGGCACCACGCGCGATACGGGGCCGTTCCGCACCCACAACAACATCCCCCTGCCGACCGGCATGTATAACGTCGGTGGCAATATTGTGACCAGGGGTGGCGTTGTCTTCATGGGGGCCACGGCGGATGATTACCTGCGCGCCTTCGACCTCGCGACCGGCAACGTGCTGTGGACCGACCGCCTGCCCGCAGGCGGCCAGGCAACCCCCATGTCGTATGAGGTTGGTGGCAAACAGTATGTCCTGATTGCGGCTGGCGGCCATGGTGGCCTGGGCACCCGGAGCGGCGATTACATCATCGCCTACACGCTTGATGGTGCACAGGCAGGCAATGCAGCCCAATAAAAAACAATAACCGTGCAGGTATCCGGTTTACACCGGGTGCCTGCTTTTCATCAGGGAAGCCCCTCCCATGCGTCTGACAGAAAGATCGGCATGGCTCCATGCCATGCTGCGCCTCACCCTTCCTTCGGCCATACTGTTCCTTACGCCAAAGGCCCATGGCGCAGACGTAACCCTCGGGATCATCGGCCCCCACGAATATGACCTGCCCGTCGACTTCAAGCCCTTCAACGTGCTGGTGCAGTATGGCGATGGCAATGCGGCGGGCCATTCCTACAACAGCCTGGGGCAGCGCAAGCCGAACGGCGGCAGCCACACCTGGGCGGGCATGACCAAATATGTCCATTTCCGCAGTTTTGATGCCATCCCCCACGTGGGCTTCGCCTTCGAGCTGATCCAGAGCGAAAGCTACACCCTGGCGGATGGCACGAATTATGGCGGCCTTGGCCCCACCATTGTCGGCCCCGCCGCGTGGTTCAAGCCCAACAAACACAGCACGTTCGGCATCCAGACCTTCATGCAGACCGCAGTGGGCACGCGTGATGCCACATCGCCCAATTACTGGTCGAACATCTCGAGCTTCATTTTCGATTATGAATGGAAGCATTTCAGCTTCGATGGCGACGCCGGCACCGTGGCGGGGGCGGCCAGGCACGTCAAGGGCGGGCATACCTATTCACCCGGCGTGGTGTTCTATACCAACCTGCGTTTCAGCTGGAAGGCGACAAAACTGTTCGAGCCGTTTTTCGCGCTGGACTGGCAGAACGTGAAAGGCACCTATGACCGGACAGCAAGCCAGTACATGGACAACTCAGACAGTCGTGAAATAACACTGGGCGCGGGCGCAATGTTCAATATTTCAAAACACTTTTCTTTTACAACACGCTACTCGCATTCTGTTGATGGACGAAACATACCCGAAAGTAATGCCTATTATATAAAAGTCGTCTATTTATGGTAGCGCATGGTAGGGCCATGCGTTGATCGAACATAACGTGGAATGACTGATAATAAATATATACAACCATAACCGGACAGGCCATTACGGCAGCCATGCCGCACGCAGCCCGACAGTCAGGGGCAGGAGAAATGAAACCGCATTGCCATAACCCGGCCCAGCCGCCCCTTATGGGGCAGACCCTGCGCCCCGCTGGTGGAACCGAGGTGGCCAAGTCGTGGCAGCGCTGCGTGTCATCCTATAATCTTGACCCCTCGCAGGGGTGGCAGGCCGATGTGCTTTCAGGCGCGGAGCTGCGGCATGTCAGCGCCCGTTCCGCCAGCCTGCTCCGTATCGCCATGCCGGAGATGCAGCGCCTGTTCAGCCTTGTGCAGGGGCTCGACTTCATGGTGCTGCTCGCCGACCCTGACGCCACGATCCTCGCCCGCAACATAGACGAAGCCCATATGGGCCTGTGCCGCAGGCTCGCCCTGCGTGAAGGCGCCGTGTGGAGCGAGCGCATGGCGGGCACCAACGGCATTGGCACGGCGGTGCAGGATGGCTGCCCCATTTTTCTGGGTGAAGGCGAGCACTGGCGTTTCTGCTTCTCGCTGCTGGCAAGCTATGCCGTGCCGATCTTCAACGCGCATGGCCAGGTCGCGGGCGCGATCAACCTTGCCGCCTTCAATGGCGATACCTCGCGCAGGCTCGCCCCGCTCGTGCTCGACACCCTTTTGCAATCGGGCCGCCGGATCGAGGAGCAGCTCTTTCGTGAATATCATGAAGGCGCGCGGGTGCTGACGCTGGGCATGGCCGAAAGGTGCTCGGCCCCGCTCGTCGCCATCAATGCGGAGGGCGAAGTAACGGGAGCCACCCATGCGGCCCGCGCCCTGACCGGCTGGACGGATGACATGATCCGCACCCACCCCAACCTGCTCGACCGGCTTGAGGCGGAAGACCGGGTGAGCTTTCGCAAGGCGGAGGAAAATGTCATCCGCTCCGCACTCGCACTCGCGCATGGCAATGTTACGGCCACCGCGCGCCATCTTGGCATTGGCCGGGCCACGCTCTACCGCAAGATGAAGGCGCTGGGCGTGCGCTAGACGCTACCGCTCACCCGATATCGCCCCGCACCTCCGCCTGCCCGCTCCGCCTGAGCAGGGCAATGGCCAGCAGGTAGACCACCAGCCCACCGGCTGACAGCACCGCCCCGCCCACGCCCAGAGCGCCATACCCGAACTGCCGCGCCAGGAGCGCGCTACCCAGTGACGCGCCAAGCGCGTTGGCGATGTTGAACGCCGAATGGTTGAGCGAGGCCGCAAGCGTCTGCGCATCGCCCGCAAAATCCATCAGGCGCGTCTGCAATGCCGGACCAAGCGCGTTGACGAAGGCGGGCACGAGCAGCACATCGAGCATGAGGGCCGGCTCGTTATGCAGCACCAGCGGAAAGGCGAGCATGACCACGGCACTGCCGCCGAGCGCCAGCAGGGCGGCGCGGTCGAGATTGCGGTCCACGATCCACGCGCCCACATTCGCGCCGATCAGCATGCCCGCGCCGCACACGATCATGTAGATCATGATGCGCCATTCAGGCACATGGGTCACGTTCTGCAACACGCTGGTCAGGTAGGTGTAGATGGCGAACATGCCGCCAAAACCGATCGACGCCGTTACCAGTGTGAGCAGCACCTGCGTATTGGCCAGCGCGCGGATTTCTTTCAGCGGGGAGTTCTTGCGGTTGGGCGCGTCGGCGGGGATATAGCGCCAGATGCCCGCCACCGTCAGTAGCCCCAGCGCCGCGATGATGAGATAGGCGATGCGCCAGCCAAAATGATCGGCGGCAAACGTGGAGAACGGCGCACCCACCAGGGTGGAAATGGCAATGCCCGACAGGATGCGCCCCACGGCCCAGCCGCGCCGCGCGCGCTCCACCATCGAGGCGCCAACCAGCGCCGAGATGCCGATCAGCGCGCCATGCGGCAGGCCGGTGATGAAGCGGGCCACCTCCACCAGCCCTGGCGTGGGCATGGCCACGCTGAGCAGGTTGGCGCAGCAGAACAGGGCGAACAGGATCAGCAACAGTTCACGCCGCGACAGGCGCGCGCCCATAATGGTGATGAGCGGCGCGCCCACCACCACGCCCAGCGCGTAGGCCGTAATGGCATGCCCTGCATCGGAAGCGGACAGCCCGAGCGAGGACGCAAATTCGGGCAGCATGCCCATGATGGCGAACTCACCCGTGCCGACCACGAACGTGCCGAAGGTAAGGATGAAAAAAGCAGCTTTCGCGCCGTGGGGCGCCGTGATGGGGGCGACCCCGCCTGCGGGGGGTGCGGTCTGGATCATGAGGGCGGGTCCGGCTCAGGTAAAGGGGCGCTCAGGCGTTGAGCGTGTTCGCAGCAATGCGGGCAATGGCAATATCATCTTCCGTGGGTGCACCAGAAACACCAATTGCGCCCACCACGCGACCATGCGCGCCCCTGAGCACAATGCCGCCGCCAAAGCTGGTCAGGCCGCCATTGGTGTTTTCCAGCGTGTAGGCCTCGCCCCCGGGGCGGGCGATGGTGGCCAGATCGGCGCTGTCCATATGAAACAGGGCCGCCGTGCGCGCCTTTTTGGTCGCCACATCGATCAGGCCCAGCGGCACGCCATCCATGCGGGTAAAGGCCACGGGCCATGCCCCGGCATCCACGATGGAAATGCACACGCCAAACCCGCGCCTGCGCGTCTCGGCCAGGGCGGCCTCCATCATGGTCATCGCGTCAGTCAGTTTCATATCGGCTTCCACGGCTTGCATTAAACTTGCATTAAAAGCGCAGCGTAACCCTACGCCTGCGCGGGCGTAACGCACCAATTACCAAAATCCCGATTTGTTCAACATTGCTGAACCGTGGCGCGCGCCACATGCTGCATCATCATCCATGCCAGCCGCACAAGGCGCGGGCGCGGCAGGTCGGCGCAGGGGCCGGTCAGGGCAATGGCGGCCCGGACCTCGCCGTGCTCACGCCACGGCACGGCCACCGCATTCTGGCCGGGGCGGTAGCTTTCAAGGTCAAGCGCGTAGCCCCTGAGGCGCACGGCCTCGACCTGCTCGCGCACGCGGCCATCAAGCGCATGGGCGCGGGTGCTGAGCACACGCTGGCCCATGCCGGGCACGAAAGCCAGGAACACCAGCCCCACCGCCGAACCCTCGATGGTTTCGCGCCGCTGCACGGCCGTGGCCGGAGCATCGGGGGCGTGCGGGTCCACCCGGTCCAGATAGGCGGCTTCATCCCCGCTGGGCACGCCAAGGTGCACGGTCGCCCCGCCCTGCCGCGCGATGGCCTCGAGCGTGGGGCGCATGCGCGCGCGCAGGCCGTGGTCATCGCCCATGATGCGCGACAGGTTGAGAATGCGCCCGCCCAGATGATAGCGCATATCGCCTGGCCTGCGCTGCACGTAGCCAAGGTCATTCAGGGTCTGGAGAATGTTGTGGGCGGTGGTTTTTTCCATGCCCGCCCTTGCCGCGATTTCGCCCAGCCGCGCGCTGCCACCCGCCTGCGCCATGATTTCCAGAATGGCGGCGGAACGCACGATGGACTGGATCCGTTTTGGCGCGCTGGCCATGTCACCCTCCTGCATGCCCCCGGCGCGGCATGACCGGACAGGCCCGGCACATGCCCTTACCTGAAAAATAAACCGCTACAAGGGGGGCGCGGAACAGCCTGCCTGTCGCCTGCTGCGATCCGTGCCGCGTGGGCCGGAAGCGCAAGGCCATGAAGCGTGTGGGGCATGCAGCCTCCATGCGCCTGCCGGCTTGACCGCTCAGGCAGGGCGGGAGCAGATTCACAGCGCAATACAGATGGGATACATCATGATGACTCCAAAGATTCTTGTTGTCGGCGCGGGTGCCGTGGGCGGCTATTTTGGCGCGCGCCTCGCCGCTTCTGGCCATGATGTGACCTTTCTCGTGCGCCCGCGGCGGCAGGCGCAACTCAGCGCAACAGGGCTGTGCCTTGCCAGCCCGCTCGGCGATGCGACCCTGACGCCCTGCATGGTCACGGCGGACAGGATCGCCCAGCCCTATGACATCATCATCCTGAGCGTAAAAGCCTATTCCCTTGCCGCCGCAATGGTGGACATGGCCCCCGCCATCGGCCCGCAGACACGCATCATACCGCTGCTCAATGGCATGCAGCATCTTGATGTGCTGGCCAGCCGCTTTGGCCGTGAGGCCGTCATGGGCGGAACCTGCTTCATTGTCAGCAGCCTCGACGCCGAAGGCCGCATCCATCAGGTTGGCGTCACCCCCCGGCTGGTATTCGGCCCCCTGGTGGCGGGGCAGGACGCTACTGCCATAGCCGATGCCCTGCGCGCGCCGGGGTTTGATACGGTGCCCTCGCCGCACATCTTGCAGGATATGTGGAACAAATGGTCGCTCCTGGCCTCGCTGGGCACGCTGTGCTGCCTCATGCGCGCAAGCGTGGGCGAGGTGGCCCGCCTGCCTGGCGGCACAGATTTCGTGCATGCCACAATAAAGGAATGCACCACGATTGCGGCGGCAGCCGGTTACCCGCTGGCAGCCGACACCGTCAACGGCATTGTCAAAAGACTGACGCAGCCGGACTCCACGCTGACATCCTCCATGTTCCGCGACCTCTCGCAGGGTGCTCCGGTGGAAGCGCAGCAGATTATTGGCGATCTCGTCGCCCGCGCCCGCGCGCATGGCGTCGCCACCCCCATCCTCGACCTTACGGACCTGAACCTGCGTGCTTATGAACTGCGCCGGAACGAAAAGTAACACCGGCGCCGCACATAATCAGGCAATTGCAAGAGATTGCCTGAAACCAAATCATTGATAAGAAAAGTTCTTGGGGGTGTCGCTTTTTTAACAAGGCAACGTCTTCTGAAGCTTTCTGGAAAAATATTCACCAAAAATTTTATAATTTCAGAATATTATTTGGTTGGCTGTTTTTGTCAGCTTGCAATACCCGTTCTGGACACCGCGTTTTTCAAATACTTCTTAAACCATCACCTTAACCTGAAGCCGCGCGGCAGGCCTGTTTTGTCATTGACGGGCCTTTTGCCCTCGATTAAACGAAACCGAACCGTTCCGTTCAACCAGGCGGATGGCTCCCGCACTTCTTTCACTGGATCATGTGATGAACCGCTTCCGGCATACTGGCCTTCTGGCCCTCGCCAGCTTTCTGGCCCTTCATGGCACGGCGCAGGCAGCGTGCGAGGCCACGGATGCCCGGATCGAACTCTCGGCGCACCATATCGCCGTCGGGGTCGGTTATCTGTGGGGCCGGGGCACGCTGTATGACGGCACGCATGCCTACCCCTTCACCATACGGGGCGGCGGCATGCCCAGCGTGGGTGGCATGACGCTTTCTGGGCAGGGGTGCGTGCGCAATCTTGCCCGCCTGCAGGACTTCAATGGCACTTACTGGAGCGTGGGCGGCACGGCCACCATCCATCATGGCAGGGCAGGCCTGGTCATGGAAAATGGCCGGGGCGTGGACATCAATCTCGTTGCAGACACCCGGGGCGCGTTCCTGTCCGGACAGATCGCGCGGCTTTCCTTCCGCCTGAAGGGGGCAAACAGCACGAAACATGAAGACATCACCCATTCGCAATGACCATTTGAACAGACATCACCATTCTGGCATCCGTTGGCGACAGGCTGGATTGCGCGGCTGAAGGGCACCAGTCCCCCCATATCATGTTATGTTTCGTGACATAATGTGACTGACTGACGGCTGGAGCTAAGGGATGAAGAATGTCTGACGTATCATCAAGACCGCCACATACGGGCGGACGCCCGACGCCGGAAGGCTCGGCGCAACTCGACCGGCATGTTCTTGAAGTTGCAACGGCATTGTTCATCAAGCAGGGTTATGCCGCCACGTCGCTCGAACGGATCGCGCGCGTGGCGGAGTGCAGCAAGGCCAGCCTGTACCGACGCTACGCCTCGAAGGCGGAACTGTTCCGCGCGGTGGTGGCGGCGCGTGGTAATCTGCTGCTCGAGGCGGCAGGCGCGGTCGAGGCTTCCTCCACCGATCCGCTGCTCGCCACGCGTGAAATCAGCCTGTTCTTCCTTGACTTCATGCTGCGGCCCGAAACGCTCGAGGCCTACCGTATCGTTATTGCGGATGGACACCGCATCGGCTCTGTCGTGGATGACATGATGCATACCATCGTAGAACCCTTCGTGGCCACGCTGAGCCGCCTGATCAAGGCTGCCGCCGATGCAGGGCGCATCCACTCCACCGACCATGAAGAGACAACCCGGGTTCTGATCAGCCTGATCCTGGGCTGGCCGCTACAGAACACCATGCTGGGCCTGAACAAGCTGCATGACCCGCAGATGCGCGCACGCTTTTTTGAACGCGCCTGGCAGATCTTCACTTCCGGCATCTGCATCAGGGAGAAATAAGGGTATCGGAGCGCTGTTAAAAAAAAGCGGCATTTTTTTCTGAAGTCTTTGAAATGCGACGACAGATAGATGCTTTTTTACAGTGGTTTTACACGTGTCATATTGCGATACGATACGGTGTCGTATATATACATGCCAGAATCACACCCCCTCAACGGGTGGCCATGGATGGAATGAGGACGGTGCCGACCAATGCGACCCTGATGGCCAGAAAAGGCGCGCACCGGCTGATGGCTGACCGCATTGGGGCGGCAGCCCCCATCCATCATGGGGGCAAATTCTTGACGAATACACAAAAACAATACGCCCCTGCATATAGATATTCATGATGTTCAGAGATTTTACGCTTAATGACAAAGAACGGGAGGCGTTAAACGCGATCTCCACGAAAATACACAAGCCCGCGAAGCGCCGTATCTATACCCAGGGCGAAGCGGGCAGATATGTCTACCGCATCCGTTCGGGCGCCGTGCGGCTGGAACATCACCTGCACGATGGCCGCAACCATATCTTTGCCTTCATATGGCCCGACGACATGTTCGGCACCATTGAAGACGGGGTCTATCCCGCCTCCGCCATTGCGCTGGTGGATACCTACCTGTTCCAGATTCCCTATGCAGCCCTGCTCAACCTGATCGAGGTTTACCCGCGCATCCAGACCCTGTTCTTGCAGCAGGCGCTCAACTACACAAAGGCGGCGCAACGCCACCTGCTGCTGGCCACCTACCCGCTTGTGCTCAAGCGGCTGGCGGGCTTTCTGCTTGAATGCAGCAAACAGGCCGATTTCTATGATCAGCACTCCAATATCCTGACCCTGGCCATGGACCGCAAGGATATTGCCGATTACCTGGGCTTTGCCGTTGAAACGACAAGCCGCATGCTCAAGGAACTTGAAGACATGCGGCTGATAAAACGCCTCTCCTCGCAGCGCATCGTGCTGGACCGGCGTAAAATCATGGAAATATTCTAAGGGTCCGCCCGCCCCCTGCGCGGGGCGGCCGCGTGTTCAATCCGCCTATCTGCCCCCTGCCGCCCCATCTTGCCACGCCCCGCCGCCGCCCTATGCTAGGCCACCATAAGCGTTGCGCGCGTTGTCTGCAGGAGTTCGAGAGCATTGGCCACACCCCAACCCATTGACACAAAGCTGACCCAGGCTGCGGTTTTTCTTGTCCTGACCCTCAATGCCGATACCGAAGTCGGCCCGCAGGTGCGCGACCTGATGGGAGACCTATCCTCGCTCGTGCGCGGTGTCGGATTCCGTATTGATGATGGTCGGCTGAGTTGCATAACCGGCATAGGATCGCAGGCATGGGACCGCCTGTTCGGCGCGCCGCGCCCGATGGACCTGCACCCGTTTGCCGAGATCAATGGCGTGCACCATGCCCCCTCCACGCCGGGCGACCTTCTGTTCCATATCCGCGCAACCCGGATGGACCTGTGCTTTGAACTCGCCACCGCCATCGTCACGCGGCTTGAAGGCGTTGCCACGGTGGTGGATGAAGTGCACGGGTTCAAGTATTTCGATGCCCGCGACCTGCTCGGTTTTGTCGATGGCACCGAAAACCCGGTGGACCAGCCCGCCCGTGATGCAACGCTGATCGGTGATGAGGATCCGGCCTTTACGGGCGGCAGTTATGTCATCATCCAGAAATACCTGCATGACCTGAAAAAATGGGATGCCATACCCACCGAGGTGCAGGAGCACATCATTGGCCGCAGGAAAGTATCGGATATTGAACTGCCCGAGGCCGCCAAGCCCAGCTATGCCCATAATGTGCTGACCAATATTGAAGAAAACGGCCAGCAGCTTCAGATCGTGCGCGACAACATGCCCTTTGGCACGGTAGGCACGGGTGAGTTCGGCACCTATTTCATTGGCTATGCCCGCTCGCCCGCGCGCATCGAGCGGATGCTCAACAACATGTTCGTGGGCCTGCCGCCAGGCAATTACGACCGGCTGCTTGATGTCAGCACGGCGGTGACCGGCAACCTGTTCTTCATTCCCACCTCTGATTTCCTTGATGCCGCACCCGGCCTGCCCACGCCGCAGGCCGCCGTGGCCGCGCCCCCGCCTGCACCGCCGCAACCCGTAGCGGCAGCAGCCGGTTCGCTTGGCATCGGATCATTGAAGTAAAGGACACCAGACATGAACAACCTGCACAGACACCTCGCCCCCGTTTCATCCGCCGCCTGGACCGAAATCGAGGAAGAAGCCACTCGCACCCTGCGCCGCCACCTTGCAGGCCGCCGCGTGGTTGATGTTTCCGAACCCAGGGGCACGGCCTTTGCCGCCGTGGGCACCGGGCGCGACAGGCGCATCGATGCCCCGACCGATGGCGTGCAGGCGGTCATGCGCGACGTGCTGCCGGTGGTGGAACTGCGCGTGCCCTTTACCCTGTCACGCGCGGAAATCGATGCGGTGGAACGCGGCGCGCGCGATGCCGACTGGCAGCCGGTAAAGAATGCGGCCAAGAAAATCGCCTTTGCCGAGGATCGCGCCATCTTTACAGGCTACGCCGCAGCAGGCGTGACCGGCATTGCGCAGGCGACATCCAACGCGCATGTCAAGCTGCCCGCATCGGTCAAGGATTACCCGCATGCCATTGCCGATGCCCTTGGCGAACTGCGCCTTGCGGGCGTCAACGGCCCCTATGCCATCGTGCTTGGCGCCAAGGCGTATGAGGCGGTAAGCGGTGGCGATGATGAAGGCTACCCGGTGCGCAAGCACATCGAAAGCCTGATTGAAGGCAAGCTGATCTGGGCGCCCGCCATTGAGGGGGCCTTCGTCATCTCCCTGCGCGGCGGCGACATGCAGCTTGATATCGGGCAGGATTTTTCGATCGGCTATCTGGCCCACACGGCTGACACGGTCGAACTTTACCTGCAGGTGAGCTTTATCTTCCGGGTGCTGACCAGCGAGGCAGCCGTCGCCCTCGACTGAAATTCCAGACTGAACACCCTACCAAGGACATGACCATGCAGAATCCCCTGGCCACAACACCCGAAACCGAAGCCCGCATCACCGCCAAAGCGCAGGAACTGTGGGAAGCCGACGGCAAGCCCGGCTGCGGCGCGGCTGCCTACCGCGAAGCCGCATCAGAACTGATCGGGATGGAAAGCAACCCCGACGCGGGCCAGATCCCCGTTGAATCCCCCGTGCCGCTCGATGCGAACGGAGAGCCCATCGAGCAGGCATGGCTGGAGGAAAACCTCGGCAATTCCGGCGGCAGCATGGATGAACTTGATGACAAGCAGGAAGTGCCTTTCGCCACGCGCGAAGAAGAGGCAAAGGCCCTGAAAGACCAGGGCTGACCCTGCCGTGCAGGATGGAGAACGCCATCCTGCACCTCTACCCGACCCTAATCCGCACAAGCGCCCTGCCCGTGCGCACAATGGCCTGGAGTTCAGCCCCGGCCCGAGTGGCGCCATAAGTCCCCCCTCCGGGAAGGCCGGGCCGAACGCACCACCATCATGGCCATAAAACCGATGATGCACTACGGCACCAGCCGGGTCAGGGCCGGTCGACGTGATCCCGGCGGTTCCGCCAGTGGCGTGGATAAGTCTGCATGAGGGCGGGATCATTCCAGATCACCAGCGCGGTTTCACTATTCTTGCGCTGGGCACCTTTGATGAACAGGCAGCGCCACGCTTTGGGATAAATAGCATCAGGCCATCGTGTTTTCGGTGCAGGTTGATCCCTGCCATACCATCACGACACCTGAAGGCAGGAGCGGCATCACGCCTCCCCGGCCCGGACAGCCCTCATGCAGATGCTGCGCAACCGGTGCACTCCTGCGTTGCCCATTGATAAATATCAACGACACGAATGCCAAAAAATAACGCTATGATCAGCAGACTTTCCCATCGGGGGAAGATGGCCGGGCCATGATGCGTGGCCCCAGCAAGGCGCAAATTCCATGAGATATGCCCATAGCAACTTTGAAGCATTCATACGCCCCGAAAAACCCGCCGGGATTGATGCCCGCGCGGCCTGGATCATAGGCGGCGGCCTTGGTGGCATGGCTGCGGCCGCCTTCCTGATCCGTGATGCGGGCTTGCCCCCGGCCCACATCACCATCCTTGAAGCCTCGGGCGACAATGGCGGCGCGCTCGATGGCACGGGTAATGCCGAGACCGGCTGGCTCATTCGCGGCGGCCGGGAAATGGAAGAACAGTTCCAGTGCCTGTGGGATCTGTACCGCTCGATCCCGTCGCTCGAAGTGCCCGGCGCCTCCGTGCTTGATGAGTTCTACCGCCTCAACCGCGCCGACCCCAGCAGCAGCCCGCTCCGCGCGATGCACGGGCGCGGCCAGCCCCTGCCCGACCGCAACAGCCTGACCCTGACCGGCAAGGCACGGCGCGAGATCCTGACCCTGATCCTGACGGATGAAGACCGGCTCGATGGCAAAACGATCAGCGATGTGCTGTCAGCCGATTTCATGAAATCGAATTTCTGGCTGTTCTGGCGCTCCATGTTTGCTTTCGAGACATGGCACAGCGCCATCGAGATGAAGCGCTACCTGGCCCGCTTCGTGCACCAGATCCTGGGCCTCAAGGACCTGCATACACTCAAATTCACCCGCTTCAACCAGCAGGAATCCCTCAGCAAACCGCTCGCCACATGGCTTGCTGATCAGGGCGTGGCATTCCGCCACGGCGTGCAGGCCACCAATGTACGCATTGACACGGCAGGCGGCCAGAAAGTGGCAACCCGCATCGACCTGCTCGAAAACGGCCAGCCCGGCGGCATCGACATCAATGCGGCTGACCTGGTGTTCGTGACCAATGGCTCCATGGTGGAAAACTCCCGCTGGGGCGACCACCACACCCCCGCCCCGATCGAAACCGGCATTGCCGAAGGTAATATCTGGCAGCTATGGCGCAACATCGCGGCACAGGACCCCGCCTTTGGCCGGCCCGACGTGTTCTGTGGCGACACCACGAAATCACGCTGGGAATCCGCTACGGTCACCACGCGTGATGCGCGCATTCCTGATCTCGTGCACAAGGTCACGGGGCGCGATCCTTTCTCTGGCCGCACGGTTACGGGCGGGCCGATCACGATCCGCGATTCCGCGTGGCTGATGAGCTGGGTGGTCAGCCGGCAGCCGCATTTCAAGGGCCAGCCCGAAGGGCAGATGGTGGCATGGCTGTACGGCCTGTTCAGCGACGTGCCCGGCAATTACGTCAAGAAACCTATGCAGGACTGCACGGGCGAAGAAATAACGCGCGAATGGCTGTTCCACATGGGCGTGCCGGAAGATGAGATTGACGACATGGCCGCCACGGGTGCCACCACCCATCCGTGCATGATGCCCTTCATCACCGCGCAGTTCATGCCGCGCGCTGCAGGCGACCGGCCGAAAGTGGTGCCCGAGGGTAGCGTCAATCTTGCCTTTCTCGGCCAATTTGCCGAAACGCCGCGCGATACGGTGTTCACGACCGAATATTCGGTGCGCACCGCGATGGAGGCGGTCTATACGCTGCTCGACATTGACCGTGCCGTGCCCGAAGTGTTTGGCAGCGTTTATGACGTGCGCATGCTGCTACAGGCAGCAGCCGAACTGCGCGATGCCCGCAAGATCCCCGCATCGGGCGTGGTGCGCCACATGGCCAATGGCACGGAAATTGGCGATCTTCTCACCCGCTATGGCCTGATCTAGAAAGCGCCCCAACGCCATTACACAATAAAAAATGCCGCCCTTAAAAAGGCGGCACCTGAAGGTTTTTGCCGCGTTAACCCGCTGCCTGGAACTCAAGGCAGATCTTGCCGAAATGCTGGTTGCTTTCCTGATAGCGGAAGGCGGCCACAATATCTTCAAGCGCAAAACTGCGGTCAATGACAGGACGGATGCCATTGCCCTCAAAGGCCCGCACCATGGCCTGCTGGTCGGATCTGCTGCCTACAAGCACGCCCTGCAGCCGGAACTGCTTGAGCAGCATGGGCACCACTTCAAGCTGCCCCGCCACGCCCGTCAGAATGCCGATGACGGAAATATGGCCCGCCACCCGGATGGCCGCCATCGACTGCGCCAGCGTGGCAGGGCCACCAACCTCGATGATATGATCCACGCCCCGGCCGCCGGTCAGTTCCCATGCGGTGACACCCCATTGCGGGTTTTCGCGGTAATTGATCACATGGTCCGCGCCAAGGGCACGCAGGCGTTCAAGCTTTGCTGCGCTCGATGAGGTGGCGATGACTGTAGCCCCCGCCATTTTGGCAAATTGCAGCGCGAAGATCGACACGCCCCCCGTGCCCTGCACCAGCACCGTATCACCAGGCTTTACAGAATCATCGACAAACAGCGCGCGCCACGCCGTCAGCCCCGCCGTGGTCAGCGTCGCCGCCTCGGCATACGACCAGCCGCGCGGCGCATGGGTAAAGGAGGTGGCGGGCGCGGTCACTTCCTCACGTGCATAGCCATCCACGCCATCGCCCGGCACCGTGGCAAAGCCGATCACCTCTGGCGCGCCGCCCAGCCAGGTAGGGAAGAACGTGCTGACAACCCGGTCACCGGGCGCGAATTCGCTTACGCCTGCGCCCACTTCCAGCACTTCACCCGCACCATCGGCCATGGGAATGCGCGGCACTGTGGGCCCCCACATGCCGCTGACAACCGCATAATCATGATAGTTCAGCGAGGATGCATGCAGCCGGACCCTGATTTCACCCGGCTCCGGCGCGTGGGTGGGCTGCTCGGACATGACAACATGATCGAAGCCGCCGGGCGGCTGCACAATAACCGTTCTGGGCATCGCGGGTCTCTCCTCACTACAGTGAAATGCAAAGTACCAGATATGGGCGCCGGTTCCCAACATCAGCCTGTTACAGCACGCCACGGCAGGGTGCCTGCCTGGCGTAACAGGCCGATAAAAACCCGCAATCCGGGTGCTCTGAACGCAGTGTGCAAATGATACGACTTCATGCCTATGTCGTTACATGTATGTAACATTATCTTCCTTATCCGCATGCCTATTCATGCGCATGAAACGCAGCATATCCTGCCCAACCCGATAACGGGAACACGCATCCGTGAAATATTTACCGTTACTTTATAATGACTTATACTTTAATTCAGCCTGCGTTGCGCCTCAGACGGCAGATTGATCTAAAAATTTCCCAATTATTATACTTTCATAATGAATCGGCATTTTCCTCTCATTTGAGGCGAAACAACGCGATTATGTTCTGGTTGCGGAATGTAAATTGATAGTATGCCCTTCCCGTTCTGTGGGCAGAATGTTGCAGTATCGAAAGCAAGAAACCGCCATCGGTTCGACTTCACTCCGTTTCGAACGACGCGCTCAGGGGATCGCAATGACTGATAATAAATTGTGCTCATTGGTCGGTATCCACACGACCGTCCGTACACATGATCTGTCCCGTTATCCGGCATGGTCACGGTCCAGGTTCCTGTTTCTGTCTGTGGCTTCTTTCATGCTGCCTTTCATGAGCGCGGGCGCCGATGCGGCCGAAAGCACCAGAACCGCCGCGTCACAACACGCCAAGACAACCACCGCAACAGCCAAACCCGCCCCGGCCGCCGCGCCACCGCAGGCCAAGACGGAATTCATTCACGTTACCCACGGTACGCCAACCTCAAACGGGGTAACGAACACCACGCCGGGCGGCGGCCTCATGCCACCGCAGACCGTTGCCAAGTCGCGGAGCGGCCTGACGCGTGATTTCATTGCAAAACAGAGCCCGACCTCCAACGCGGTTGCCATGATCGCCAGCCTGCCGGGCGTCGTTTATGGCGGCAATGATCCGCTAGGCACCAATGATGACCAGCAGGGACTGACCATCCGTGGCCTGAACCAGCAGGAAATCGGCTATCTGTTCGAAGGCATCCCGGCTGCGGCCCCGGTTTACCTGCTGCCCTATACATCTGCGTCATCCGATAACGAAAACATCGAATCCGTTACCCTGACCCAGGGCTCACCGGATACAAAATCCCCGCTGTACAACGCCGTTGGCGGCGAAATGTCCGTAAAAATGCGCGACCCGTCGCGTAAAATGGGCGGCAATGTCAACCTCAGCTATGGCTCTTTCAGCCTGCGGCGTGAGTTCGTGCGTTTCGATACCGGCGAGATCGGCCATACCGGCATTCGCGGCTTTGTGTCCTTTTCCGACCGCACGGCCGATGAATGGCGTGGCGTTGGCGCGACAAAGCGTTATCATGTCGATATGAAGTTCCTGAAAGAATGGGGCGACGGCAACCGCGCATCCTTCGTCTTCGCCTATAACGACGCGCAGCAGTACTATCTGCGCGCGCCCACCAAGAAGCAGTGGGACCAGTACGGCGTCAATTTCAATTACAATGACACGCCCGGCGGCAGCACGCCCGCGAATTACTACGGTTTTGAAGAAAACCGCATGAAAAAAATCACCATGGGCGCGCCGGTCAATGTCAAGCTGGGCAAGGGCCTGACGCTCGATGTCACTCCCTACTTCACCTATTCCTGGGGTTACGACAACGGCGCTACGACCCTGAGCCGCAACGGCTCCTATTATGGCAGCCAGCCCGCTGGCACCCTGCAGAACACGGGCGCGCAGACCGGCTCCTCCATCCTTGCCGGATCGATTGACAGCTATACCCTCGCCTATTCCGGCATCAACGCCGCCCTGTCATGGACCAAGGGCCACAACACCCTGACGGGCGGCGCGTGGTATTCCTACTTCGACCAGTCGGAACCACAGAGCTACCAGGCCGCGAACGGCGATGGCACGCCATCGGGCCAGTGGGGCAACAACGCCATCCTGACCCAGAACGGGCAGGTGCTCTCCACCTACAACATCCACCTCATCCAGCAGACCAACGCGCTGTTCATCAACGACACCTACCGCGCGTTGCATGACCGGCTGACCCTGACCGCGGGCTTCAAGGAAGTCATGGTGACGCGTAGCGAAACCAACGCCATCCCCGATGTGACGTATGGCACCGGGCAGAGCGTGGCCGAACCGCTGCCGCAGTTCATGGCCAGCTACAAGATCACGCCGCATGACCAGATCTACATCAACGGCACGTCCTCCTTCCGCATGCCGGCCTCGATCATGACCTACGCGGACCGCTACGGCATTTCCAACGGCAAGCTCTCCACCCGCCACGCCCGCAACCTGCAGCCTGAATTCGCCATCGGGGAAGAAATCGGCTACCGCCATACCGGCTTCGTCAACCTGTCGCTGGCACTGTTCAACTACAACTTCACGCACCGCCAGCTCAGCACGACAACCTATTCCGGCACCCAGGCAATCTCGGAATCCATCGATGCGGGTGGTCAGACCGCGCGCGGCGCCCAGATCGAAATCGGCCTGCGCCCGTGGCATCACTTCAGCCCGTACGTCTCCGCGCAGTATGAGCACGCCACCATCGACAACAACCTGAAAGCCGCCGCAACCGATGGCACGACGGTGTACATGCCCACGGCTGGCAAGAACGCGGTCAATACACCCGAAGTAACGGTGGCCGTGGGCCTGAATTACGACAATGGGTCCGTCTTTGCCGGGTTCAACATGAACTATATCGGCAAGCAGTATTCGACCTTCATGAACGATGAGTCGATCCCCAGCTACGAAACGTTCAACATGAACATGGGCTACCGGTTCAAGTCGTTCTGGTATGCCAAGCACCCGCAGATCCAGCTGAACCTGATCAACATTGGCAATAATGGTTATCTATCCGGCACGAGCAGCATCAAGACCAACGGACAGGCCATGATGGTCAACGGGCATCAGGTCGCGGCCTCCGCACCGCAGTATTACGTTGGCGGCGGCTTTGCTGGCGTCCTGTCCTTCACCACGGGTTTCTAATCACTACAACAGGCTGAGAAATAACATGAAGCGTTTACCCAAAGCCCTGACGTTCGATGTCGTGGGAACATTGATCGATTTTGAAACCGGCATGATGAACTTCATCCACACCCAGTGTGGTGAAGCCGGTGCGAAAGTGGAGCGCGAAGCCTTCCTGAGCGCTTACCGCGAAATGCGCGCACGCGGCGAGACCCTTAATTTTCCCGATGACCTGATGCCCATCTATGAAACGCTGGCCCCGCGCTTTGGCCTGCCCGAAGGCGCGGAACAGATAAAGGCCTTTGCCCAGACCGCCCATGACTGGCCCGCCTTCCCCGATTCAGTCGATGCCCTGGCCCGCCTGGCCAAGCACTTCAAACTCGTGGCCATGACCAACACGCAGCGCTGGGCTTTCAAGGGCATGGAAAAGACCCTGGGCATGCCTTTCCATGATTCGGTCACGGTAGATGACGCGCTGTGCGAAAAGCCGGACCCCGAGTTCTTCGCCTTCGCCCGCGGGCGCCTGAGCCGTGATGGCATCGTGAAGAACGAGATCCTGCACGTGGCGCAAAGCCAGTATCATGACATCTCGGTGGGGCGTGACCTTGGTTACACCGTGTGCTGGATCGAGCGCCGCAAGGCCATTGGCGGTTTTGGCGGCACGATTGCCGTAGCCGAGCTGACCAAGCCCGATTACCACTTCTCCACCATGAAAGAACTGGCTGACATGGCGGACCGCAACGAACTGTTCATGATTTACGACTGAGGCAGGCTGCACGCGATCCGTAACGGATCGCGTGCGCGTTTGTGACAGCACCATCATCGAAACCGAGATGTCCGTTGTGGACAGGGCCGAAACGGGGCTGCGCCTGTTGATTACCGGCTCGCAGCCCTGGCACCGGGGCCCCTGCGCCACCGGCGGCATATCCCGCTTACCCGCACATATCCACCAGCGATCATGAAGGATGGGACCGGCCGCGCAATGCAAGAACAACCACAGACTTCCCCCTGCCTCATCGATGATCTCAAACCCTCGGGCTTCCACCTGCGACTGGCCCTTGTCGCCGGTGGCGGTCCGTTTTGCGATGGCTACATCCTGGGCATCATCGGCATTGCCCTGCCCATCATGGTCAAGGACTTCCACCTGTCAGGCAACATGACGGGGCTGCTGGGGGCGTCCTCGCTGTTCGGCGTGCTGCTCGGTGGCCTGGGTGGCGGCATCATCTCAGACCGCCTGGGCCGCAAGCGGCTCTATACGCTCAACCTGCTCATGTTCGCGATATGCTCGTGCGCGCAGTATTTTGCAGGCAGCCTGTATGCGCTCCTGTTCTGGCGGCTGCTGATCGGCATGGCCATTGGCGCGGATTACCCCATTGCCACCGCTTACGTGACCGAGTTCATGCCCCGTGTCTGGCGTGGCCCCGTGCTGTCGGGGCTGATTACGTTCTGGTGGGTGGGGTATATCATCAGTTTCATTGCAGGTTACCTGCTTTCACTCTACTTCCCCGATAACTGGCGCATCATCCTGGGGTCGAGCCTCGTGCCCTCGGCGCTGCTCATGCTCTTTCGCATCGGCATGCCGGAATCCCCGCGCTGGCTCATGCAGGCCGGTCGCGCAGAGGAGGCCCGGGCGGTCGTGCGCGAGCATCTGGGCGCGCATGTCCTGCTTGATGAACCCAAGCCGGCCGATACGCCCAGACTGTCGTTCAAACACCTGTTCCAGACCCGTTACCGCGGTGCCCTGGCTTTTGTATGCGCCTTCTGGATCCTGCAGAGCGCGCCCTCCTTTGCCATCCATACCCTGCAGGCCCCGATCCTCGAGCAGCTCAGGATGGGGAACTCCCTTCTGGCCTCCTGCATCGTAACGAGCTTCACGTTACTGGGCTCTGTTCCTGTCTCGCTGGGGCTGATCAATGTAATGGGCCGACGTAAACTGTTGATCGGTTCATTTGCGTGGGGGGCTATCGCCTTATTTTTTGTGGGTCTCTATCCCCACCCGGCCAACTGGTTTATAATCGTTGCATTCATAATATACTCTGCGGTTGAAGCCGCCGGGAGTGGCCTGCAGTTTGTCTACCCCAATGAACTCTTTCCCACCGAAATTCGTGGCACCGCCGTAGGCTTTGCCTCATCGGCCAGCAGGCTTGGCGCGGCAATGGGCACCGTGCTGCTGCCCATGGGCACGATACAGTTCGGGGTGCACGCCATGATGCTGGTGGCCGCAATGCTTCTGACACTGGGGGCAGCCATTTCATGGCGATGGGCGCCCGAAACCGCTACCCTCAACCTGTCTGAAGCCAGTCAATCGCTTACATCCTGATCGGATATGGAGTCATTTCCAATGAAGCTGACATCTTACTGGCTGGATACCGCACCGGCCTTTACCGGCACCCCGATTGCCGCCCTGCCCGCAAAGGCGGATGTGGTGGTGATCGGCGCCGGGTTTAGCGGCCTCTCCGCCGCGCTGAAACTGGCCAAATCAGGCGCCAGCGTGGTGGTGATTGATGAAGAGCGGGTGATCGGCAAGGCATCGGGCCGCAATGGCGGCCACGTCAATAACGGCCTGGCTGGCAATTATGGCATGGCCTGCGACAAGCTGGGCGTTGCCACCGCCGCACGACTGTACAAAGTGCTGAACCGCGCGGTTGATACAGTCGAGCGCATCGTCACCGAAAACGGGATTGACTGCCATTTCCGCCGCTGCGGCAAGCTCAAGCTGGCCAGCCGCGAAAGCCACATGGCCAGCCTGCGCGCCGACCAGGCGCGCCTTGCCATGGATGTTGATCCGGATTCCAGAGTGCTGGAAGCCAATGCGCTGGGCGATGAAATCGGCTCATCCAAATTCGCTGGCGGCATCCTGTATCCGCATAGCGGGCAGATGCATATGGGCAAATTCGGCATCGGGCTGGCCAACAGCGTGCTCAAGGCAAGCGGCCAGATCTTTGAAAACACCCCCATGACCGCCCTGCGCCGCGAGGGCAGGATCACCCGCGTCACCACCCCCCATGGCGTGATTGATGCCGGGGCGGTGCTGCTGGCCACTGGCACAAGCCGGCATGCGCCCTCCTATTTCCGCAAGCGCATCATGCCGGTCGGCAGCTTTATCGTTGCAACCGAGCCGCTTGATGACGCCACGGTCAAATCGATCATGCCCGGCCACCGCAATGTGGTCACGACGCAGAACATTCACCATTATTTCCGCATCGCTGCCGATAACCGCCTGATCTTTGGCGGACGGGCCCGTTTTTCCAAATCCCGCGAAAGCACGGATATCTCAAGCGGCGACATGCTACGCGACGCGTTGCAGAGCGTTTTCCCGCAGGTGCCCGACATCCGCATCGATTACTGCTGGGGTGGCGATGTGGACATGACCATCGACCGCCTGCCCCGCGCGGGCGAATGGAACGGCGTTTTCTACACCATGGGCTATAGCGGCCATGGCACGCAGATGTCGGTGCATATGGGGCAGTGCATGGCGGATGTGATTGCAGGCAACCCGCATGCCAACCCGCTGGAAAACATGCCCTGGCCGCGCATTCCCATGTATGGGCTGGCTGAGCACTTCCTGCCGGCCATTGGCATGTATTACCGCATCAAGGACAAGCTGATGTAATTGGCCTGGCCTGCCGCACAGGCAGGTCAGCCTCATGCCGATAAAGACATGACAAATTTCAGGGGGCCGCCTTTTTGAAAAGACGGCCCCCTGAAAATTTCCATGTCCTGTCGTTCATGCTGACGTTGCGCGCATCTGAAGCCGCAACGTCAGTCCATGCCGGTATGGGTTCAGTATCCCATCGTGCGGTCAACCAGACCGACCGGCGCTTCGTTATTGAGGTAACGGCGAATATTGTTGATGATCGTCATGCCGCCACTTTCCGCAGGGGTGGAACTGGCAATATGCGGCGTAATCAGCACATCCGGCCTATCCCATAACGGATGATCGGCAGGCAGGGGCTCGGGGTCCGTTACATCGAGTATGGCGGCGGAAAGCTGCCCTTCATCAAGGGCCGCCATCAGGTCATCCGTCACCATCTGCCGCCCGCGCCCGCACTGGACCAGGGCCGCGCCGCGCGGCATCTGCGCAAACAGCGCACTGTTCAGCATCCCCGCCGTTTCCGCGGTCAGGGGCAGCAGGCATACCAGAATATCGGTGGTGGCCAGAAATTCCATTCGTTCCGCTTCGCCAGCAAAGCATTTTACGCCATCAATGACGTGGCGCGAACGCGCCCAGCCCTGCGTCACATAGCCCATGCCCCGCAAGGACTGCGCCACGGGCACGCCGAGTTGCCCAAGCCCCATCACCCCCACGCGGAACTGCGACGCACTGCGCACGGGAAGCGCCTGCCACACATGCTGGCGCTGCTGGTTAATGTAGCGCAGCATGTCGCGCTGGATGGCCCGCACGGCAAACTGCACATAGGCCACCATGCCATCGGTCAGGCCGGTTTCAATGGTGCGCACGACCTGGACATGAGGCGGAATCCGGCTCAGGTCGAACTGGTCGATGCCCGCGCCAACCGAAAACAGGATTTTCAGGTTGGGAAACAGTTCCAGCAGGTTTTCAGGCGGAACCCAGGTGGCAAGGTATTCAACCTCCGCCGGGTCGCCAATATCAGGCCAGACGCGGAAGGGAACATCGGGCAGGTATCGCGCAAACAGCCTGCCCCATACATCCGCCCGTTCAGCAGTGGATTTGAGAACCATGGACATGATGCGTTCCTTAACCAAAAGCCTGGCTGCACAGGGCAAAACGGTGCATCGGGCTCTCCGCGTCATGACTGTCATGGCTATCGGTCACCATGGCCGCCACCGCATCGACCCGCAGCAGGCCGATTTCATCAAGCCAGCGTGACAGGGCACTGTCCTGCGGAATATCGAGGCGCATGAACTGCCCGGCATGGCTGCCGATCCAGTACGCGATCATGGCCGCCGCGTATTCAAGTGATGTGGCGACAACGGGGCCAACAACCATGCCCCAGCCAAATTTGCGGCAGAACGCATAACCGGCCACCTCTCCCCCTTCATCAACAATCATGCCCTTGCCTGCCGTCAGCAGGGCGGCAATCAGTTCGCGCCGGTCCATGCCGCATGCCTGCGTGTCACACGCCACGAGGGCATCAAAGTCGTTTTGTCCCGCAGGGCGCAGGCGCACCCCTTCGGGCAGGGCGATCAGCGGCTGTGCCGCAGCGTTGCTCTGCCGCTGCTCGACAATGCCGCAGGGGCGGAAGCCCATTTTCTCATATAACGGCACCCCGGTGGGCGTGGCGTTGAGGTGAATGACCGCGCCCGGCAGGGCATTGCGGGCCTCGGTCATCAGCTTTCGGCCGATCCCGTGCCCGCGCCATGCGTCATCAACAATCACCATGCCCAGCGAGGCATGGGTTTTCCCATACCGCCACCACATGATCGTGCCGATGACCTCGCCCGTATCGGTCTCGGCCACGCCGCCTTCCCCCACGGAAAACATGAATTGCCAGTCTTCCAGACGATGCGGCCAGGACAATGCCTTTGACAGGTTGTAACCGGCTTCCAGATCGGCCTCGCACATGGGGCGGATGCTGATCCGGGTCAGCAGGGCTGCATCAGTCATGGTCATATCCCATCATCATGATCCTGGTTCTCGGTTTTCCGGGGTTGCGGGCTTCAGGCTTTTGGCCCGCCCATATGAAAGCTCTTGATTTCGAGGAATTCATCAATGCCGGGATGACCGCCTTCACGGCCAAGGCCGGACTGCTTCATGCCACCAAACGGCGCGGATTCCATCGAGATGGCACCCGTATTAAGGCCAACCATACCAAATTCAAGCGCCTCACCCACGCGCCAGGCGCGATCGAGATCGCGGGTGAAGAAATAGCTGGCCAGACCGAACGGCGTGGCATTGGCCATGGCCACAGCATCCTCCTCCGCATCAAAACGGAAGATGGGCAGCACCGGCCCGAACGTTTCCTCGGAGGCGACACGCATTTCAGTCGTGACATCCGTCAGCACGACGGGGCTGACAAAACAGCCATCAACCTCAATGGGGCTGCTGACATAACGGGCACCCTTGGCCAGCGCGTCCGCAACATGCTCCTTTACCTTGGTCACGGCTGCCGTGTTGATCAGCGGCCCCATGGTCATGCCGTCTTCCAGGCCATTACCCACCTTCAGTTCGGCCACCGCCTGCATGAGGCGTTCGACAAACCGGTCATGAATGGCATTGTGCACGAACACGCGGTTGGCGCAGATGCAGGTCTGCCCGGCATTGCGGAACTTGCTGGTCATGACCCCTTCAACCGCCTGCTCCACATCGGCATCGTCAAACACGATGAACGGCGCATTGCCACCGAGTTCAAGGCTGAGGCGCTTGATGGTCGCGGCGGACTGTTCCATCAGGATGGAGCCGACACGGGTCGAGCCGGTAAAGGACAGCTTGCGCACCGTGACATTGGTGCTCAGCTCGATCCCGACCTGATCGGGCATGCCGGTCACGACACTGACCAGCCCCGCGGGCACGCCCGCGCGCTCGCCGAGCACGGCAACCGCCAGGGCTGAAAACGGCGTCAGTTCCGATGGCTTGACCACCATGGAGCACCCGGCGGCAAGGGCGGGGGCGCATTTGCGCGTAATCATGGCCAGCGGAAAGTTCCACGGCGTGATTGCAGCCGTAACACCCACCGGCTCCTTCATGACCAGCACATGGCGGCCGGGCGTGGGGGGCGCAAGGATGGCGCCATCAATGCGGCGCGCCTCTTCTGCAAACCATTTGAAGAAGGACGCGGCATATTTGACTTCGCCCCTCGCTTCGGACAGCACCTTGCCCTGCTCGATGGTCATGATGCGGGCCAGATCATCAACATTTTCCATGATCAGGTCATGCCATGCCATCAGAATGGCCGCCCGCTCGGCTGGCAGGTATTTTTTCCATTCGGCCTGCGCCACCTCGGCCGCGGCAATGGCCTCAAGCGTCTGCGCCCTTGAACAGGCGGGCACATAGCCAATGACGTCGCCCGTTGCGGGATTGTCCACCGCAATACGGGCGCCATCGGTCGCATCCTGCCACTGGCCTGCAATATAGGCCTGCTGCCGGAACAGCGACGAATCAGAAAGCTGCATGTTAATCATGACATACCTCTTGAAGACTTAGGATTCATGGGAACACAGGGGCGCGGCGGGTGCGATGCCCCCTGGAAAGGCAAGATCCGAACACGACCGGTAACACGCAATCCGCGCGCCATCGGGCAGTGTGCGCACCGGCACGGGATCCCGGTCGCATTGACCCGGCATCCGCATGTCGCAGCGTGAAAAGAACCGGCACCCGCCACTGGCACCATGCTGCTCCGCAGGCGCATCACCCGCATGCCGCAGGGCCACGGCATCGGCCAGCCAGCCAGCCCGCATTTCCGGCACGGAAGAAACCAGCAGGCGGGTATAGGGATGATGCGCGCCCGCTACGAGGGACTGGCTGTCACACTGTTCCACCACATGCCCCGCATAGAGCACCGCCACCTGGTCACATACAGCGCGCACGGCGTGCAGGTCATGGGTAATGAAAATATAGGAAATGCCCAGCGTTTCCTGTAACTCGGCCATCAGTTCAAGAATGGCCGCGGCTACGACGGGATCAAGTGCCGCAGTAATTTCATCGCACAGCACCAGATCAGGCCGGGCGGCCAGGGCACGGGCAAAATTGACGCGCTGCTTCTGCCCGCCCGACAGTTCAGCGGGGTAGCGCTCCAGCACGGCATGGGGCAGGCGCACCATGTCGAGCAGGCGCGTCGCCTCCGCGCGGGCCTCGGCTCCCTTCATCCCATGAAAGAAAGTCAGCACGCGCTCGATCGTGGCCCCGATACGCCATGCCGGGTTGAGCACCAGATCAGCATTCTGCGCCACGATCTGCAAACGGCGGCGCTGTTCGCGCGTGCGCCCGGCCACGGCGGGCGCAAGCGCTTCGCCGCGAAACATTACCTGCCCCGCGGCCCATGGCTGAAGGCCCGATATGGTACGCGCCAGCGTGCTTTTGCCACAGCCGGACTCCCCGATGATCCCCAACGTACTGCCACGCGGCACCGACAGGCTGACCTGATCGAGAATACGCCGCTCCGGCAGGCCCTCGGCGGTGCGGTTGCCATAACCGACAACCACATCGGACAGCTCAAGCACCCTGTCCTCACGCGCGGCCTGCATCGGGGCGCAGGGCGTGGTGCGGGGCGGAATCCGGCATGCAGCCACCAGTTCGCGCGTGTAATCATCCTGCGGGTTGCCCAGAATATGCGCCACCGTGCCGCTTTCACGCACCTGCCCATGACGCAGCACCACGGCATGATCGGCAATCTGCGCCACGATGGCCAGATCATGCGTTACATACACGCCGGTAATGCCCCGGTCGGCCAGCACGGTGCGAAAGGCGGCCAGAACCTCGATCTGGGTCGTGACATCAAGCGCGGTTGTCGGCTCATCAAAGACTACGATTTCGGGGTCCGTAATCAGCGCCATGGCCGCCATGAGGCGCTGCAACTGCCCACCGGAAAGCTGGTAGGGATAGCGCGCGCCAATCGTTTCGGGGTCGGGCAGCGCCAGTGCACGGAACAGCTCGATCATCTTGCGTTCCGCCTGCTGGCGCGTCATGGCCCAGTGCACACGCGCAGGCTCGATCACCTGCTGCGCAATGCTCAGCGCAGGATTGAACGCCGTGCCCGCATTCTGCGCCACATAGCTGATGGTGCGCCCCCGAAAGCCCCGCAATTCGCGCATGGTCATGCTGGTCACGTCATAGCCCGCAACCCGGATCTGGCCGCCGCTGATCGTGCATCCGGGCCGCACATGCCCCAGCAGCGACAGGGCGATGGTGGTCTTGCCCGAGCCGGATTCCCCGATCAGGGCCAGCATCTGGCCTTCGCGCACCTCCAGGCTGACATCGCGCACAATCGGCACGGTGCCCCCATCAGGGCGATGGCCGACGATATCGAGATTGCGGACCGAGATCATATGCGCCCTGCTCATCGCCGTGATGTTCCATCAAGCACAAGGTTGATCCCCACCGTCAGCGCGCCGATCACGATTGTAGGCAGGACCACGGCGGCTGAGCCATATACCAGCCCCAGCACGTTTTCGCGCACCAGCGAGCCCAGATCCACCAGCGGGGGCTGCACTCCCAGCCCGAGAAAGCTGAGATTGCTGAGCAGCAGCACCGCATAGATGAACCGCAGCCCGACATCGGCCAGCAGCGGCCCGCGCATGTTGGGCAGGATTTCCTTCCAGATAATGAAGAACGCCCCTTCCCCCCGCGCCACGGCAACGGTGATGTAATCCATCCGCGCAATACGCAGCGCCAGCGCGCGGCTGGTACGGTAGGCGCCGGGCGTATAGATGACCCCCATGGTCAGGACCAGCGCCACGAGCGAGTCCCCGAACGCCGCGATGACAAGCAGCGCGCACAGCAGGCTGGGAATGGACAGGATGCCATCCATCAACCGCCCCGCAACCTGTTCCACCCAGGCTGGCGTGGCTGTCGTGGCGATGCCCAGCAGGATGCCGCAGCTACATGAAAACGCGGTGGACAAGGTGCATATCAGCACCGTGTAGCGCACGGCATAAAGCAGGCGGCTGCCCAGATCACGCCCCAGATAATCCGTGCCCAGCCAGTGCCGGTGCGACAGCGGGGCAAACACCTCCGTATCGATGATCTGCCCCGGCGCATAGGGCGCGAAGAACGGTCCGCACACCGCCAGCACCAGCCAGAACCCGAACAGCCCCATGACACGCTGCGCCGGTGTGAGGGCAGGCAGGCGCAGGGCTTTGGGGCCGGTTGTCGTGCCGCTCATGCGCCACGCCCCTTCGGCACGGAGGCCAGCGCCACGATATCGGCCAGCGTGGTCAGGAACAGATAGGTCATGCAGAACAGAAGGGTGCAGGCCTGGATGATCGGCACATCACGCGACATGACGGAATCCACCATAAGCTGTGCGAGGCCGGGATAGTTGAAAATGGTCTCGATCACGACCACGCCGCCGAGCAGCGATGACAGGCTGAGCGCTATGGCATTGGCCACCGGGCCAATCGCATTGGGCAGCGCATGGTGCAGCATGATGCGGATGGGCGGCACGCCCTTGATTACCGCCATCTCCATATAGGGGGCGGAAAACACATCAATCATGCAGGCCCGGATCATGCGGATCATCTGCGCCATGGTAATACTGGCCAGCGTGGCCACCGGCATGGCGAAGGTGAGGAAAAACTGCCCCACGGAATGGATCGACCGGATATCGGACAGCGCTGGCACGACCCTGAACTGCACGGCAAACACGAACACCGACACCGTGGCAATAAGAAAGGCAGGCACGGAAACGATGCCGAGTGTCAGCACCGTCATGACACGGTCAAAAACGGTATGCCGCCATGTCGCGCATGCCAGCCCGAGCACCAGCGCCAGCGGCACGGCCACCAGTGTGGTCGCACCGGCAAGCAGCAGCGAGTTGTACAGCCGCGGGGCAAGCATCTCGCTCACCGGGCGCCCTGTCAGCAGCGAATTGCCCGCATTGCCCTGCAACATCCCACCGCACCAGTGCACGAAACGCAGCCAGAGCGGCTGATCCAGATGCAGCGCATGCCGCAGGGCCTGCGTGGCATCTGGTGTTGCGTTCTGGCCCAGCAGCATATCCGCCACATCGCCCGGCAGGGCTGCGGTCAGGACAAAGATCGCCACCACCACGAACAGCAGTGAGCACAATGCCGCCCCGATCCGGCGCAGCACCAGCGTGGCCAGGCGCGCGTTCATGCAGCCCCTCCCGGCGCATCGGCCAGCCAGACATGACTGAGAAAATCATACCCCATCAACTGCCCCGCCTGGCTGGGCGCAAGCCCCCGCACGCGCGGATTGAAGGCATCAAGGCTGGTGGTGAAAGCAGGCAGGCAGATGCCCGCCCCATCGTGAATCATCACCTGCATGTCATGATAGATCTGCCGTCGCGCGCCCTCATCGCGCTGGCTGCGCGCGGCAAGCAGCAACTGGTCAAAACGCGGGTCGCGCCAGTGCGATTCATTCCACGGCGCGCCCGAGGCGAAGTTGAGGGCAAACGTCATGTCCAGCGACGGGCGGGGATTGGTATTGCCAAACCCCATCGGGGTCTTCATCCAGTATTCCGTCCAGTATCCATCGGCTGGCATGCGGCGGATGGGCAGGCTCATGCCAACCTGCTGTGCCGCGTATTGCAGCACCACCGCAATATCGACCGAGGCCAGCGCCGCGGGCGAACAGACCAGCGGCACGCCCGCTTCCATCATGCCCGAGCGCTGGAGGTAAAAACGCGCGCGGTCAGGATCAAAGGAGCGTTGTGGCAGGTCGGCGGCAAAATAACGGTGTTCGGGCGGGATGGGCTGGTCATTGCCCAGCCGGGCGAAACCAAGGAAAACAGAATCACGCACCTGCTCGCGATTGAACAGATATTTCATGCCCGTGACAAAATCCTGCGACCGGCCCGGCCCTTCATCAAGGCGGATGGCCAGGTCGGTATAGGTGCCGACAGGACTTTCCATGACCCCGAACCCGCGCGCGCGCAACAGGCGCACGAGGCGCGGATTGACGGAGGCAATGATATCCACGTCATTCGACAGCAGCGCATTGTGGCGCGACATGTCATCGGAAATGCCGATCATGTCCACGCTGTCCAGCCAGGGCGCGGGCCCCCGCCAGAAATTGGGGTTGCGCCGCCCTGATGTGCGCACGCCGGGCGTGAATTCCGTGCAGATGAAAGGGCCTGTGCCGTTGGTCCGCGAAAAATCCGTCGTGCCATCGCGCACGATACTGAAGCTGACAATGCCGAGCATGGACGGGAAATCGGCATTCGGCCCATGCAGCGTCACGCGCACTTCCAGCGGGCCAACAGCTTTGATGTCCGCCATTTCCTGCGCGATGACGCGCTGCTGGGAGCCTACGGCCGGGTCCTTGTGCCGCGCCAGCGAATAGACCACATCCGCCGCATCCAGCGCCGCACCATCATGAAAGGTCACGCCACGGCGCAGGGTGATGTGCCATGTCTGCAGGTCATCACTCTCGATGCGTTCAGCCAGAGCTGGGCGCGGCATCATGTCCGCATCGAGCATGACCAGACCATCATAGAACATGTGGCCGCGGATATAGTCGGTTGCCAGCGCAAAACGCGCCGGGTCCAGCGTATCCGCCGTTGAGGCGGCCAGACCGGCAAAATTCAGGTGCCCGCCGCGGCGCGGCTGCGCATCCTGCGCGCAGGCCCTGCCCGCGCGCGCGGGCAGGGTTGCTGCAACCAGCCCCGCGCCCGCCAGGCGCAGCGCCTGCCGCCGACCAAGCGCGCCTGTCGTACCATAGGGAGCACGACCACCCCGCATCAGGAAAATGCGCCCTCAGGCTGGCGCGCCTGCCACCACATGCCACCCGGCATGCGGGCGGCCAGCATGTCCAACCAGTTGCTGGCAAGTGTCATGATCGTGCTTCCCTGCGATGTGGTGATCCCGGATGTCGTGACGCGCGCCCTGCCGGTTTACAGGCCCAGAACGCCCGGAAGGCCACCGATATCCCTGATTTCGGTATAACCGTATTCCGGCGTGGAAGGTTCATGCCCACGGGCCACGAACACCTTGTTACGGATGCCAAGGTCACGCGCGGGCATGAGGTCGTAACGCAGGGAAGACGAGACATGCAGGATGTCTTCCGGCCCGCAGCCGAGCTGGTCGAACATGTATTCAAACGCGCGCATGCGCGGCTTGTAGGCCTGCGCGTCTTCCGCCGTGAGCACCTTATGGAAAGGCGCACCGATATTCGCGACATTGGAATGAATCTGCGAATTCATGGCATTGGACAGAATGACGAGCGGAAACTCCTTGGCCACGCGGCGCAGCGGCTCGGTTACATCGGGCCACGGCCCCCATGTCGGCACCGCATCGTAAAACTTGTTGGCCACGGCTACATCGAACGGAATGTTCCAGCGCTTGCAGGTGCGCTCGATCGCGCCAAGCACGACGTAACGGTACGGCTTCCAGGCGCCAAGCACTTCATCAAGGCGGTAACCGGCAAAGTCGGCCACGAACTGGTCCATGTGCTCGGGCGCGATCACATCGGCATAGAGCTTGCGGGCCGTCTCACCCATTTCGAAATGGATCAGCGTGCCATAGCAGTCGAAGGTGATGAATTTGGGCTTAAAAAGGGACATGACAGGATAACACCTCATTCCGTAGTGCTCATCAATAAATCATGAAAACACCATGCGGGAATACCCGTTTATATATGATTTTCAGCATAATGTATCGAATAGGCAACCAACACGAGCAGGGTCTGCTTTCCTGCAGCCTGACGCAGAAAATATGAAAATTCTTCATACCCTACATAGGGTTATGGCCGAACCCGGGCTTGTCCCACGGCAATAAAAACACCCTGTGCCACCATGTCAGACGCAGATCGTGCCACCCTGCCCGCACGGAACGGTTCACAAAGCAGAATATGCTGCCACACCCCTGCCGCAGGTCCGCGCGGGCCGTACATCCGTACCTGGGCATGCCTTATGGATTCAAAGCGCCCAGATCGTAAAACTTCATTTATATAAACATATCATGATAAAAAACGGCGACAGAATCATCATGCAGGAAACTGCTCATATTCCCTCTCGCGCAACCGCATAACCTGTCATGCCACAGGTAGCAGAATGATAGATGCCAGCATGAAACAATTCATGCCGTTACTTTCGCGCCATAAAAAAAGCAGATGAACCAGTCTGGCTGATTCATCTGCTTCAATCAGTGCGGCATCGTCATGGGGAGGGATCGCTCAGATCCCGCCCCAGGCGGCCTGTCAACGCATGTCGTGCAGGGCTGCGGCAATGGCGTCCCCGAACTGTGTCGTGCTGGCCTTGCCACCAATATCGGGCGTACGGGGGGCAGCGGGGTTGGCCAGAACCGTCTCGATGGCCTTGAGCACCATGCGCCCGGCTTCCGGCTCGCCAAGATGATCGAGCATCATGGAAGCCGCCCAGATCTGACCAACGGGATTGGCGATGTTACGCCCGGCAATGTCGGGGGCGGACCCATGCACGGGCTCGAACATGGAGGGGTAACGCCGCTCGGGATTGATGTTGGCGGACGGCGCCACCGCGATCGTGCCCGTCACCCCCGGCCCGAGATCGGACAGGATATCGCCAAACAGGTTACTGCCTACCACAACGTCAAAATATTCAGGCGAGAGGACAAAACGCGCGGCCAGAATATCGATATGGTGGCTGTCGATGCGGGTGCCCGGATACTGCGCGGCCATTTTCTCGAACCGCTCATCCCAAAACGGCATGGAATGGAACAGGCCGTTAGACTTCGTGGCCGATGAAACATGCGGTCGGTCCAGCTTCTTGGCCAGTTCAAAAGCATACCGGATGATGCGGTCCGTGCCGTGCCGGGTGAACACGGCGGTCTGCACCACGCCTTCGGCATCCGTGCCCTCGGCAAAACGGCCGCCAATGCGCGAATATTCGCCCTCGGTGTTTTCACGCACGATCCAGAAATCAATGTCGCCAGGCTTGCGGTCAGCCAGCGGGCAGCGGATGCCGGGCAGCAGGCGGACGGGGCGCAGATTGACGTACTGGTCAAAATCACGCCGGATGGGAATCAGCATCCCCCACAGCGAGATATGGTCCGGCACGGTCGGATACCCCACCGCGCCAAGCAGGATGGCATCATGCTGCGACAGGCGGTCCATGCCATCGGCTGGCATCATGCTGCCGGTCGCAAGATAGGTTTCGCAGCTCCAGTCATATTCGGAATACTGGAAACCGATGCCGCAGATCTTGCCAATGCTATCGAGCACCTTCAGCGCAGGCGGCATGACTTCCTTGCCAATACCATCACCGGGCAGGACTGCAATCTTGTATGTCTTCATGATACTTCATCTCTCCGCGTCTGTTGCGCAAGATAATAACGGGCCAGGCGCTCCCAGTAGGTCACGCCGCGACCAATCACGTTGTCATTGAAATCATAATCCGGCGCATGCAGGGCAGCAGACGGGCCATTGCCGATCATGGCATAAGTGCCCGGACGCTGCTCGAGCATGAAGCCGAAATCCTCCGAGGCCAGGCTGGGCGGCACATCGGTATCGGCAGGCGGCCAGGCTGTATCCGCATCCATGTCACGCATCACATGGCCCACAATGCGCGTGGGCGCTGCCGCGTTGACGGTGACAGGATACGGGCTGTGGTAGTCCACCGCCATTTCAACCCCGCCTGCCTGCGCCATGCCCGCAGCCAGATCCACCAGTTCTTCACGCAGGCGCTCGAGTGTGTCACGGTCCAGCGCCCGGATCGTGCCTGCAAGTTCCGCCTGGTCGGGAATGATATTGTCCGTGCTGCCAGCATGGAATGTACAGACCGAAACCACGGCTGGCACCAGCGGGTTCGTGCGCCGCGCCACAAGCTGCTGCATGGCTTGCACCAGCGCCGCCCCGGCCAGAACCGGATCGGCCGAAAGGTGGGGCTGCGCCGCATGCGCGCCCCGCCCCCTGATGCGGATACGGAACCGCCAGCCCCCCGCCATGATCGGCCCGTTACGCACCGCAAGCTGCCCCGCCGGCAGGCCGGGCCAGTTATGCAGCCCGAAACACGCTTCAGCCGGAAAGCGCGTGAACAGGCCCTCCTCGATCATTACGCGCGCGCCTGCGCCCCCTTCCTCGCCGGGCTGGAAGACGAAATGGATCACCCCATGTTCCGGCGGTCGGGCCGCCAGCCGGGCGGCGGCGCCAAGCAGCATGACCGTGTGCCCGTCATGCCCGCAGGCATGCATCCGGCCTGCATGACGCGAGACATGGCCATGCGTGCCCCGTTCATGCACCGGCAGCGCATCCATGTCGGCGCGCAGTATGATTGACGGGCCGGGGCGGTTGCCATGCAGGGTTGCCACGACCCCTGTCGTGGCAAGGCCACGGACGGGCGCGTAGCCGATTTCGGTCAGGTATTCATAAACCAGATCGGCTGTGCGGACCTCCTCGAAACGCAGTTCGGGGTGGGCGTGCAGATCCTGCCGCAGGGCGGTCAGTTCGGTAAGGCATGCGGCCCGGGTCATCGCGCTTTATCCCTCAAACGACATCAGCACGCTTTTGTGCCGCAGGTTGGCCTCCACCGCCTGTCGCCCAAGGTCCTTGCCAATGCCCGAACCGCCAAAGCCGCCCGTGGGAATGACAAAATCAGCCGATCGCCCGTATCGGTTGACCCACACCGTGCCTGCCTTCAGCCGCCTGACCGCCCGCATGGCGCGACCGAGGTCAGCGGTATGCACGCCAGCGGCCAGCCCGTATTCAGGGTGTTCGGCCAGCGTCATGGCTTCCTCTTCTTCCCTGAAGGTCTGCACGGTCAGGACCGGGCCAAAGATTTCCTCGCGCACGGCCACATTCTGCATGGTCACGTTGGTCAGCACCGCAGGCGAGAGGAAAACCCCGCCGCTATCGGGCAGCAGGCGGCGCATGGGCACGGCCTGCTGCGCGCCTGCCGCACAGGCGCGGCTGACGATGTCTTCTATCCGCTGCGCCTGGGAGGAGGAAATGATCGGGGCGTAGGCCGCCTCTCCATTCCATGTAGGGCCAGGGCGGACCTGGCCTGCCAGCGTGGCGATGCGCTCGATGAGGGGGGCTGCGACCTTTTCATGCACGATCAGGCGCGAACCGGTCACGCACACCTGCCCGGCATTGCCGGTAAAGGCGCGGAAGATACGGGCGGCCACCGTGTCGATGCAGCTGATGTCCTGATAGACCACCTGCGGGCTCTTGCCACCGAGTTCCAGCGTAACCGGCTTGGGCCCGCTTTGAGCCGCCGCCTGCATGACCGCAATGCCCGTGCGGGTGGAGCCGGTAAAGGTGAGCTTGCCCACCAGCGGGTGCCGCGACAGCGCCGCGCCCACCACGCTGCCTGCCCCCTGCACCACATTGAACAGCCCCGCGGGCAGGCCCGCCTGCTCGCCAAGCTGGGCCAGCAGCACGACGGAGAACGGCGTCATTTCCGAGGGCTTGAGTACCACGCCATTGCCCGCCACCAGGGCGGGCAGCACTTTCCAGCTGCCCATGACCAGCGGAAAATTCCACGGCGCGATGGCGCCGATCACGCCATAGGGTTCGGCAATCGTCATGCCCAGCAGGTCCGACTGGGTGGCGGCCACATCACCGCCAAGCTTGTCGGCATATTCCGCGAAGAAACGCATCCCCTCCGCCGTAAACGGCACATCCCATGCCGTGCTCTCGGCAATGGGGCGGGTGGAGCAGAAGGATTCCAGTCGGGCCAGCCGCCCGGCATTTTCTTCCACCAGCCGTGCCCACTGCCGGATCACCCGCGCGCGTTCACGCGGGGCACAGGTGGCCCAGCCACTTGTTGCCTGCACATGGGCTGCGCGGCGCACGGCCTGATCGACGATATCCGCGCTGCCTGCGGGGATATGCCCCACCACCGCGCCGCTTGAGGGAGCGTGTACCGCAATCTGCTCCCCACCCGCGAGCAACTGGCCGCCAATGAAATGGCCTGCGGGAATATCAGCAAGGGCGGGATCGAAAGACAGTGAGGACGACATGAAACGTTTCCTGAACCAATATGCGTTTTATCCGTATGCCGGACCGGACCACGCCCGGACGGCAGCCTCCCTCAAACGGGGCGCGCATGACACGCAGGTCGTGCCCGCCATTGTAAGGCGCGGGCTGGACATTATGTTTCGTACTCAACACAGAAACAGGACTTCCTGCTTTCCTGCCCCTGTTTTTTTTAAACAAATTTCATTCCGGGTGCGTGACTCTTTCGGGTATGTGAATTCAGGTCGCATCCTCATATCATTCGGCATATGCCCCGCCAGCAGACCCAACCCAAGAGAGAACCAATGCCGGCTTTATTCCGACGTGTAGCCGAAAAAGACCGAAAAACCATACGCCTGTTCGTCGATGGCCATGAAATCGAGGCGCTGGAAGGCGACACCGTGCTGGTGGCCCTGCTGACACGGATCGGGCAACTGCGCCACAATGAATTCGACAATGCGCCACGGGCGGGTTTCTGCCTGATGGGGGCGTGTCAGGACTGCTGGGTATGGACCGAAGACGGCACGCAGCTACGCGCATGTTCGACAACGGCCCAGCCCGGCATGCGCATTACCACAACGGAGGTCCCATGGCTGACGAACCTGTAATCGTCATCGGCGCGGGGCCGGCTGGCACGCGCGCGGCGCAACGACTGGTGCAGGCAGGCCTGCGCCCGGTTGTCATTGATGAAAACGACCGCCAGGGTGGCCAGATCTATCGCCGCCAGCCGGAAAATTTTCACCGCGCGCCCGAAAAGCTGTACGGCACCGAAGCAGCAAAGGCGACCAGCCTGCATACGGATTTCGATCTGTTGCGCCCCCATATCGACTATCGCCCCGGCACGACCGTATGGGGCGTTTCGACTGAAGGGCTCATGACCGTGCGCGGGCAGGATGTGACCATCGTGCCATTCAGCCGGGTCATTATCGCATCAGGGGCGACCGACCGGATCATGCCGGTGCCCGGCTGGACCACGCCGGGAGCCTACAGCCTTGGCGCCGCCCAGATCGCGCTGAAGGCGCAGGCCTGCGCCATCGGGCAGAAGCCGGTTTTCATGGGCACCGGCCCGCTGCTCTATCTTGTGGCCTGGCAATACCTGCAGGCGGGCGCCAAACCGGCCGCCGTGCTTGATACCAGCGCTGTCTCCACCCGCATGCGGGGCCTGCGGCGCATGGCCAGCCGGGCGCGGGTCGTGGCCAATGGCGTGCGTTACATGGCCGACCTCGCGCGTGCGGGCGTGCGCCTGCATGCCGGGATCACGCCGCGCGCCATTGAAGGCAGCAACAACCAGGTATCGGGCGTGGCATGGCGCGACAGCCGGGGCAGGCTGCGCCATGTTTCGTGCGATGCGGTCGGCATGGGCTACGGCCTGCGTTCGGAAACGCAGTTGGCCGACCTGCTGAAATGCGAATTCATTTTCGACCCCTGCTTTACCCAGTGGCGCCCGCATGTTGACCGCAATGGCCACACCAGCCGGCCCGATGTCTATCTGGCGGGCGATGGCGTGCTGCTGCGCGGGGCCGACGCGGCCGAGGCCGCAGGCCAGCTTGCCGCCTGCGCCGTGCTGCGCGATGGCGGCCATGCGGTTGCCGACACCGAATTCACGCAACTGCACGAGACGCTGGCAGTCATGAACCGCTTTGGCCGGGGCCTGGCCGAAGCGTTCCCCTGGCCTGCGCATCTGGCCCGCGCCCTGCCCGATGAAACGGTGGTTTGCCGGTGTGAAAACATAACGGCAGGCGAGATCCGCCGCGCGGCGGGCGAACTCGATGCGCCCGAGATGAACCGCGCCAAGGCCCTCACCCGCCCCGGCATGGGGCGGTGTCAGGGGCGCATGTGCGGCCTTGCCGCAGCCGAGATCCTGGCCGCGGCGCGCAATGTGCCGGTGCGCGAAGTCGGCCGCCTGCGCACGGCAGCGCCCGTCAAGCCCCTCCCCCTTAACTGCACGGTAAAATCATGACCGCCTATCCGACCAACCGCATGCAGGCCGATGTGATTATTGTCGGCGGTGGCTTCATGGGGGCCGCGACGGCTTTTTTCCTGCGCAGGCAGGGGCTGTCGGTCATCCTGCTGGAGCGTGACCTGGTGGGACAGGCGGCAAGTGGCGTCAATTTTGGCAACGTGCGCCGCCAGAGCCGCTATCTGGGCCAGTTGCCGCTGGCCAACCGCTCGCGCGATATCTGGCTCAACATGCCCCGCCTGATCGGGGAAGATGCAGAGTTTGTCATGAGCGGGCACATTCTGGTCACCACCAGCGAAAAGGACGGCGCCCGGCTGGAAAAATACGCGGTTGACTGCAAGCCCTACGGCCTGGACCTGACCATCATGACCGGGGCGCAGGCGCGTGCCCAGTTCCCCATGGTCGGCCCTGATATCCGCACCGTTTCCTATTCCCCGCTCGACGGGCATGCCAATCCCCGCCTTGCCGCCCCGGCCTTCGGGCGCGCGGCGCGGCGGGCAGGCGCGCGGGTGATCGAAAACGCCGAAGTGTGCGCCATTACCAAATCGGCGGAAGACTTTATTGTCGAGACACGGAACGGGCAGTCCTTCCAGGCCCCCCTCCTCCAGATTTCAAGCGGGGCATGGGGTCGGGCGATGGCCGCCTCCTTTGGCGAGGATATTCCCTTTGCCGCCAATGGCCCGCAGATGGGGGTGACCGAACCGCTCCCCTACCGCATCGAGCCGGTCATCGGCTGCGCCTCGAGCGTGCCGGAGGAAGGCGTCTACCTGCGGCAGGTCAAGCGCGGAAATATCGTGTTTGGCGGCGGCCTGCGCAGCGTGGCGGACATCGTGGCCAAACGCGCGCCGATCGACCCGCTCAACACCATGCGCCAGATGCCCCACCTTGCCCGGCTGGTGCCACAGATGGCGCGGCTGCGCATTATCCGCACCTGGTCGGGGGTGGAAGGATATGTGGGCGACAACCTGCCCATCATGGGGCCAAGCAGCAAGGTGCCCGGCCTGTTCTTCGCCTTCGGCTTCTGCGGTCACGGCTTTCAGCTTGGCCCCGGCGTGGGCATGACCATGGCGGAATTGATTGCAACCGGGCGCACCGACATTCCGCTGGAGCCCTTCCATATAAAACGGTTCCAGTAACCCGGCCCGGCGATGGCAGCCGTGCGTGCCATTGCCGGGCCTCCTTCACGCGCCGCCCGTCGCGGCGCAGGGTGCATGATAAAGCGCTGGGAGCATGCGATCTTCTTTTCTTATCCGTGCGGACATGCCACCTTCATGCTGCATGACGCATCGACGCCACAACAGCGGTTTTTATATGGACAAAGGTAATCGGCCAACATGATATCCCAGCCAAAACTGGACCGGATTGACCTGCGTATCCTTGCGCAACTGCAGCGCAACGGACGACTGACCAACGTGGAACTCGCACGCCGGGTGGGCCTGTCGGCCAGTCCGTGCCTGATCAGGGTCAAGCGCCTGGAAAAAGCGGGATATATTGTCAGTTATGGCGCACAGATCAATTTACAGAAAATAAGCAGCCTGCTTACGGTCTTTACCGAAGTAACGCTATCGGACCACCGGCGGGATGATTTTTCCCGTTTTGAAACCTATATCCAGAAAATTTCATCCGTCGTGGAATGTCATCTGGTCAGTGGTGGCTATGATTACCTGCTGAAGTTCATGACCAAAAGCGTGGATCATTATCAGGAAATCGTGGAAACAATGCTTGATCGTAATATCGGCATTGAAAAATATTTCAGCTATATTGTCATAAAATCTCCCATCATCAAATCCGCCGTGGCGATTGAAAGCCTTCTGGACAGTAACGATACGTAAATTTGATGATGACCCCCACGGGCAAGGACCAGAATACTACCAGAATCAATGCCGCTCCATCAGGATTATGGGCTGCTCAAATGTCGGAAACGGCATAATCTGCCCCGGGTGGTGGCATTTCCCGTAACATCTTCTGTTGGTCTATGACACAATCAACAGGTCTGTTAAAACTCCATAACATTTGGCCAAGCGCGACATGACCCCAGAAAAACTGATTTCCATCGATCGGGATCACCTGATCCATCCCGTTTCCTCCTGGCGAGATCAGGAAGAGGCTGGTCCCCGCATCCTGCATTCAGGCCATGGCGCCTGGCTCAAGGACATTCACGGCAAGGAACTGCTTGATGGCTTTTCCGGCCTGTGGTGCGTCAATGTCGGCTATGGCTGCAAGAGCGTGGTCGAGGCCGCGACCGAGCAGATGGCGCGCCTGCCCTATGCCACGGGGTATTTCGGCTTTGCCAGCGAACCCGCCATTACGCTTGCTGGCCGACTGGCCGCGCGCGCGCCGGGCAACCTGAACCGCATCTTCTTTTCGCAGGGCGGCTCGGATGCGGTGGATAGCGCGCTGCGCTTCATCCGTTTCTACCAGCATGCCCGCGGCACGCCCGAGCGCCGTCATGTCATTGGCCTGGCCCGCGGCTATCACGGCTCTACCTATACCGGCGCGGGGCTGACGGCGCTGGCGGCCTTCCATCGCGATGCCGATGTGCCTCTGTCGTGGCAGCACCATATTCCCAGCCCCTATGCCTACCGCCACCCCGGCGACAATAGCGATGCCGCCGTCACGGCAGCATCCGTGGCCGCGCTGAAGGCCAAGGTTGCCGAACTTGGCGCAGACAAGGTCGCGGCCTTCTTCTGCGAACCGGTTCAGGGGTCGGGCGGCGTGATCGTGCCGCCCGCGGGCTGGATGAAGGCCATGCGCGAGACATGCCGTGAACTGGGCATCCTGTTCGTGGCCGATGAGGTCATTACGGGTTTTGGCCGCACAGGCCCCCTGTTTGCCTGCGAGCGCGAAAACGTGGTGCCCGACATGATGACGGTCGCCAAAGGCCTGACATCGGGCTATGCCCCGATGGGTGCCGTGTTCATGTCTGAAGATATTTACACCACCATCCGCGATAACACGCCCCCCGGCGTTGCGGTTGGCCATGGCATGACCTACAGCGCGCACCCTGTCAGCGCCGCCATCGGCCTGGCCGTGCTGGACCTGTATGAACAGGGCATGCTGGCCAATGGCGTCAAGGCGGGTGAACACCTGGCCCGCCGCCTGCATGCGCTGGGCAACCACGCGCTGGTGGGCGATGTGCGCATCAGCGGCATGCTGGCCGGGATCGAACTGGTTACCGACAAGATGACCAAGCGCAAGCCGGATGCGAAGCTCAAGATCGCCAGCAAGCTGTCGAGCATCGGTTATGAAAAGGGCGTGCTGTTCCGTGCCTTTGGTGATGACATCATCGGCCTGGCCCCGCCGCTGTGCTGCACCACCGAAGAAGTCGATCTGCTGTGCGACCGCCTGACCGACGTGCTCGATGCCGTGCGCGACGATGCGGATGTGCGCGCAGCCCTCAAGGGCTAACGTCTACCCCTGAACTGTTATCAGGACCGGGCCGGGATATGGGCATATCCCGGCCTTTTTATTATGTCATCTTGATGTAGGGCCTTGGGTTCTGCCTTTGGTGAAGCGTTTTGCAGAAAGCTTCACCAAAAACTTCTTTATAATAAAATGGTATTTATTGTATTGGCCTGCCCATCGTCATCAGGCGGGCCGCCTCCGGCGCCGCACCATGTCGATCACGACAAACAGCAGGCATGTGCCGAGGCTGGCAGCAGCCGTTTCCCGCTGCGCGGGATTGCTGAACATGGCAGCAAAAATCACCACCACCCCGCCCAGACAGGCAATATTGATGGCTGGAAACAGCGGCAGATGGAAAAACGCTTTCTGCGCCTCCCTGGGCGCCCGACGGCGCAGGACAATATAGGCCGTCATGATCAGGGAATACACCACGAGAATCACCGCCCCGCTGCAACTGAGCAGGAACGAAAAGACCGTATCAGGCGCGACAATAGAGGCAAAAGCCACAATCCCCCCGGCAACCGAATTGGCCACGATGGCATTGACCGGCGTATTATGTCGACCATGATGCTGAAGAGCTGCCGGAGCATCCCCATGGCGTGCCAGTTCCGCCAGAATGCGTGATGTGATGTACAGGCTGGAATTCATGCACGAGATCACTGCCGTCAGCACCACGATACGCATGCCTGCCGCAGCGCCAGGAATGTGCATGGCCTGCATGGCCATGACAAAGGGCGAATGCCCCGGCACAATATCGCTCCACGGCACGATCATCAGGATCAGGCCGATCGAGAGGCTGTAGAACAACGTCAGCCGCGTGCCCAGGCTACGGGTTACGTGCGCGACATTCCGGGCAGGCTCTGCTGTTTCTCCTGCTGCCACCGTCGCGATTTCAGAGCCGATCATGGTAAACAGGACGGTAGGAACAATAGAAAGCACCGCAATACTGCCATGTGGCATGAAACCGCCATGCCCCAGCAGGTTGTGCACTACCGGCACTGGCGGCCCCAGCACGTGCCCGACAGCCAGACTGCCCACCAGCACGAACACGACGATGCTGACCACCTTGACCATGGACAGCCAGAATTCACATTCGCCAAATATGCGCACGGCTACCAGATTGATAACCATGAGCGTGACAATCAGGCCCGTTGCCAGCAACCAGACAGGCAGGTTGATGCTTTCATGCAGCAAGATGGCGCCAGCAATCGCCTCGCTACCCAGCACGACCAGCCAGAAAAACCAGTACAGCCAGCCTGCGGTAAATGCCGCCCCATTGCCATGAGCCTCACGGATATAGGCCACGAACGAGCCCCGGCCAGGGCGGGCCGTTACCATTTCACCCAGCATGCGCATGACCAGCATGACCAGCAGCCCCACCGCCACGAACGCCACCAGCACGGCCGGTCCGGCTGCGGCAATGGCAGCGCTGCTACCCACAAACAGCCCTGCCCCGATGGCCCCGCCGAGGGCGATCATGATGACATGACGCTGCCTGAGCGTGGACAGGGCATGATTGGAATAAGAAGAACCAGCCGTATCGCCCATGCCGTGTACCATTCCCTGCAAGGTTGGGAGAATACTGGTCATGACGGGTGGTTTTTCATTGGCCATGACCAGCCCGTATCGTTTCCAGACATTTATAATACTGGCATATATTTAACTTGTAGCGTTTATTATTGTTTCTTTTGTGAAATATTATATGTGCAGGATTCAGCTCAGCCGGGTGCCATTGGGCACGCTGCGTTCGATCGATGCCAGCACAACGCCCTCCGGCGTTTCAAAACCCGATAGCAGGAACTGCGAGCGGAAGGGGCCGATCTGCTTTTCGGGGAAATTGATGATCCCGATCACCTGCCGCCCCACCAGCGTGTCGCGGTCATACAGTTTTGTAAACTGCGCGCTGGTTTTCAGTTCGCCATAAGGGCCGAAATCAGCCCATATCCTGTAGGCTGGCTTACGGGCTTCGGGAAAATCCTCGACACGAACAATCGTGCCCGCAACGATCAGGACTTTTTCAAAATCATTCCAGCTTATTTTTTCCATGGGGCTCACTCTCCATCATAATAACAGGGCAAATGGTGCAGATGTTTTTCCGACGTAATGGGCTCATAGTGCGCCGGAAGCATCAGGCCTTATTCCATCATGTCCCAACGGTGATAGACAACCACCGTGCCCCCATAACGATAGGAGAGTGTCCTGCCATCTCTGGAGAGAGCGTAATCCGCCGTGATTTCCACCTTGCCATTCCTTTTGACAACAAGGTGGTAATTGTCATCATCGACTTTTGTAAAATACACGACATTGAACGGGATCGCGCCGCCCTGGCTGTGATACTCGATGCCGGGCGTGCCATCGACCTGAGCAGCCCAGTGCCCGGAACTGAACTGGCCCTTGGCATTCAGCGTCATGAAGGAGACAAGGACCTTTCCCCCCTCCGTATAGGAAAAGAACCGCAGCGCCTTGCGCGGTGGCGGGTCGGTGTAATGCGAGGCGGCAATGTCAGCTTTCCACGGCCCGAGCAGCGCGGCGGACACCTGCTCGCGCGCATCGGTGCCACGCCATGCTTCTTCCGCCGCCCTGGCGGCTGGTGCTCCCGACATCATGGCCACAACCAGCAGGCCCATCGCGGCCCCGGGCCAGCGTGACCTGAACACGGTGGAGAAATATTTCCTGTACATGTGCATTCTGCTCCATGCCACGACAGGAGACAACAATAGGGTCGCCCATCGTGGATATGACTATATCCTGTTATAGTAACCGTAATTATGGGGCACCATTTCTTCTACCGCGCGCCAGGCCTGATCGATGGCGGTATTGCACAGGTCCTGCCCCGAGGCATCGCTATTGGCGATGGAGATCCGGCCAAACTGGCGGCGGGCGATCTCGCAGGGCTGCTCACCCGTCGGGCTGGGCGGATCAAACAGCGAATTCTGCGCCATGGCAAAACCATGCGGCCAGCGATTGACGGTAATGCCCACAATGTCACGCGCAGCATCAAACCCATAGGGGCCAAGCGCATCATTCATCTGGGTGCGCACGGCGCGTTCAAAAACCGCGAAGGGTGTCTGGAGCAGGCCCATCCTGACCATCCTGAACTGCTGCTGCATGGTCAGGTTGTCGGGCATGTCGGTGCCCATGATGGCGCGTGTCATGGTTTCGTTATTGAGAATTCCGGAATTGGTCCCGGTCATGAAGATAACGATAACGCCCTTGCCGGGGTCCATATCCGGCACCCCATCATCCTGCGCCCACGGCACAGATAGGGCAAAACTGCCAAAGAAGCCGGTTGGTGTATCCACATGCGTCACCCCGGCCTTGCGGAAGGCCTCCCAGTTGCGGATCAGGACGGTGGTTATCTGGTTGGCGGCGCGCACGGCCTTGTGCTGGGCGGCTTTCTGTTCTTCGGGCATTTCGGGGCAAAGATAGGGGATCATGTTGTTATTGCCCGCCAGAATGACATTCTTCGCCATTACGCGGCTGCATTTGCCATCACGCATGTAATCCACTGCGACCGGGCGCGTTTCGGGTTCAAACAGCCCCACCGGGGCCACTCCGACATGCTGGACACGCACCACAATACTGTTGAGCCGGATGCGGGCCGGGGCCTTCGGGCGGTCAAGCATGTCATAGCGCAGCCGCACCGTTTCCAGCGACTGCCATGTGCCCTGCGGCAGGGATTGCGGCACGAGTTCGCGCACCATAAGCCGCGCCAGATCCGAATTGCCTGCGGGCATATGAAAGTCAGCCGCCTCGTCCTCCGGGGCCTCGGGCGAATAGGGCGCGCGCGCCACCCCCAGCGTTGAAAAACCCGGGGCATAGCGGAAATAGGCAAACCAGGCGCTGGCGGCGGTCTTGCTCATGCACCACACGCCCGGTAGCCACGGCAGGCTCTCGGGGGCTACCTTCACGTAATCCAGCAGGTACTGCTTGTATGTTATGGATTGCAGGCGCGCGATTTTCTGCGCCGTGGTCATGCCCGCCATATAATCGACCGTGCCGTGATAGACCGCGGCGAGATCCTGGCGCACGCGCTGCGGCAGATGCGCAGCCTTGAGGAACTCGGGCGTTGGCGCGGTAAAACGGACATGCGGGTAAAGCCGCCCGTCGCCCCCGCTGCCACGCGACAGAAAGGTTGCAGGCCGCATGCCCAACGCGGCGAAAGGGCTGGTTTCCTTGCGTTTGATCGTAAAATCGGCGCCAAGGCTTTTGACGAATGCCTTTGCCTGATCCGTCCACTGATCGGGCGCGACAAAATAGGCCGAGCCCCCGGTGGTCATGAGCGTGCGCCCATCACTGACAAACTCGTTGCGCTTGGCATGCCCCCCGAAATCGTCATGATTGTCGAGCACCAGAACCCGCGCCTCCGGCCCGAAGCGCCGACGGTAGAAACAGGCCGCGGCAAGCCCGCTCAGCCCGCCGCCAACCACCACAAGGTCATAGGTTTCGCCGGTCGGGACCGGAGCAGGATAAGCCATGCCATCACGGCGGCCATGCGCGGCCTCGAACGCACCGGGATGGGCGCCGCGCATGCCCTCGCGCAATGGGGGATAGGTCGCGGCATCCGCAATCGGGCCCGCGTAATTGCTCAGGGCTGCCTGCACGCTCTCGGGTGTGGCGGCCTGGCTCGCGCCCGATCGGGTCATGGCAGCGCCAAGCGCGGTTGCGCCAAGGCCATGAATGAGATCACGCCGTGAAATCGCGGCGCCCATGCCCAGTCGTTTATCGCTGCTTTTCATACATGACCTCAACACCTGGGATATCGGGAAATGATGACAGGGAAACGGGCCTCAGCCTTCGGCCATCTCTTTCCTGTGGGCCTCGGCGAGTTCCGCCATGGAATTGAAGCGGAAATCAATGTTCGGCATCGCACCGGGGTCCATCGTCGCCCCGAACCCGTCCTGCGCATGGCGGCGGTAGATCCAGCACGAGGCCAGCCCCGCCTTGTTGGCAGGCTGATGGTCGTGGAACAGGCTTTCCGCCGTGTGCAAGACATCTGACGGCCCCAGCCCGAGGTCGGCAAGATATTCGAGCATGTATTCAAAATTGCGCATGGACGGCTTGTACGACCCGATATCCTCGGCGGTGTAGATGCCATCAAACACGACATTCAGCCGCGCATTGCTGCCACTGAAGGAACGGGCATCAACATTGGACAGGATCACCAGCCTGAAATGCTGTTTGAGATACTGAAGCGCTTCGGTGCTATCGGGGAATGCAGGCCAGTTCGGAACGGACTGCCCGTAATCCTGCGCTTCGGAAATGGTATGCGGCACGCCCCACTCCTCAGCAAGGCGGCGATAGACACTGGCCAGAATGGCCGGATAGGGGCGGCCGGGAGTCCATTTCTGCTGGCGGGACTCATATTTGGCATGTGCCTGCAGGATGGCATCGCGGCTGAGCGGCGTCCTGAGGCGTGATGTCAGGGGGGTCAGGGCGTTGATGATGCCCGTTTCCCAATCAATCAGGGTGCCGTAACAGTCAAAGGTCAGAACCTTGAAGTCTTTTAATTTCATCATGCGCTCCATCATTTCGAAAAATGCATCATGCCTCCGGGGCTGACCGGAAGCATAAAGTAACCTTACTTTAAGCTCATGTACATTTTACGATATGTAATATGATATATATTGAATTGATGATCCTGTTTCATTCAATCCCTTCATGAAGCCAGTTGAAGCACAAGCGTTTCATTAACGATACGATGACACACCTGCCATGCACCATTTGATTATATTTCGATGTAAAAACGATATTCCATGTCGTCCCGGCTCATGAAACAGCAGAATATGGGGCATTGCGCATGCAGCCTGCACATGCCGTGCGGGAGCAGGGCTTGATCCTGGCATCATGATCTCCATTTTCATGACAGAAGACCGTGTATATGACACAGGCACGGACAAGCCGATCATGACTGGACTGGATCATACCCGATGCCCCGCATTCTGATTGCCGCAGGCGTGCTTCTTGTGGCCGCAGGCCTGTTCTGGCCTTTCCTGTCGCGCCTGCCCTTTGGCAGGCTACCGGGCGATATTCTGATACAGCGGCCAAATTTCACCCTTTATATGCCAATAACGAGTGGCCTGCTCATCAGCCTCCTTGTTTCGTGCATCCTGTGGCTCATGCGGCGCTAGGCGCACAGGCGCAATGCCTTGGCTTTTGCCCTATCCGGCCCGGGCAGAACGGCGCAAAGCGCTGAAAATCATGTGGTGTTCAGCATTATATTCCTAGTTCGTAATGATAGGCATGATTCATGAAGGACTTGCCTTCAGATAATGGGATGCCGCTGAATTACAGCAATCGCGGCAAGGAGTGCTGACATGAAATCATGGCCTGAAGTACTGACATTTGATGTGGTTGGAACCCTGATCGATTTTGAAAGCGGTATGGTGGACTTCATCCACGCCCATTGTGGCGCAGCTGGGCAGGCCATGGACCGCGAGGCCTTTCTCGCCGCCTATGGCGCAGCGCATGACCGTGCAGGCACGCTCCTGTTTCCTGATGATATGGTGCCCGTCTATCACATCCTGGCCGAACAGTTTGACCTGCCGCGCGATGACGCCATCGCCCAGGCCTTTGCGCAGGATGCCCGCAACTGGAAGCCCTTCCCCGATACGGTCGCGGCCCTGAAGCGGCTTTCGAAGCATTTCAAACTGGTAGCCATGACAAACTGCCAGCGCTGGGCATTTGCCGGGCTGGAAAAGTCTTTGGACTATCCTTTTTTTGATACCGTTACGGTAGATGATGCGCTGTGTGAAAAGCCGACCCCGGAATTCTTTGCCTTTACGCGCGGACGCCTCAGCCGTGACGGTATTGTAAAGGACAAGATCCTGCATGTAGCCCAGAGCCAGTTCCATGATATCGGCATTGCGCGGGAAATGGGCTATTGCGTATGCTGGATCGAACGCCGGCAGGGCCTGGAAGGCTATGGTGCGACCATTGCTGTAGAAGAAGCCACCATTCCTGATTATCACTTTGCCACGTTAGCCGAACTGGCTGACTTCATGGATGAAAAAGCTTCTGTCTCCGCCATGGCATAAAAGAGCATTCGGGCGCCGCCTGTGTTTGGCAAAGGCGGCGTCAAACAGCATCCTTCCCAATGAATAAGACAACTCAATTCCCCGCATGCGCACTGATTGGGGAAACAGGGTGCAGGAAAATCATACCAGAAATTGGCAAAGCTGTTCGTAGCCAGCAAAGTGACCATACATGCAGTGCGCCAGAACTGACATTTTCCTGCGCCCATAGAGCACTTCGGGAGGGAAAGACATTTTACCTGCAGGAAGCTACTTAAAGTCTGTAGACTTAAAGTGTTCTTTACTCAACGATGCTACAATCATGAGTAACCAAGAAACAGACGGCAAGAAGCTTAGATATATAATTGCTTCAAATGTTAAGCGGTTACGCTTGACCATGGGGCTATCTCAAGAAGAGCTTGCTTATATTTGTGGATACCATAGAACATACATTGGTTCAGTTGAGCGATCTGAAAGAAATATAACGTTATCAACATTGGAATCACTTTCCAATGCTTTAAATGTATCGCCATCACACCTATTAGAGATTAAACATGACTGATATTAACAGCATAAAAAAAACACCAGCATCATCTCTGGATCCGAAAATGCGCAAACTTTGCGAGAGTGTTCAGGCAAAACGTGCTCGTGCTGTAATAGATCGTATTCTTGAAAACGGTTTCATAACCAATGAACAATTAAGTACTGAATATAATCACCCACCAAGAGCAATCAGGGATGTTCGGGAAAACGGTATTCCTCTAATAACACATAGCGTTATTAAACCAGGTACCAAACGCCGTATGGGCGTATATACATTTGGTGATGCCGCCGATATTGTTCATGGTCGCATTGGTGGGCGGAAAGCATTTCCAAAAAAGTTAAAGCAAGACCTAATCGCGTTGCATGGTTCTCGTGATGCCATCACTCATACACTTCTACCAGAAGCCTGCCTGCAGATAGATCATCGAATTCCCTATGAGATTTCTGGTGATGACGGCTCTTTTGATCCATCGTTATTCATGCTGCTGGATGCCTCATCAAACCGCCAGAAAAGTTGGGCTTGTGAGCACTGTCCCAATTTCTCAGGCGCGCGCTCTCCTGATTTTTGCAAATCGTGCTTCTGGGCGTTTCCTGAACACTATACGCATATTTGTGGAGAGCCATGCAGGCGTATTGACCTAATATGGAGCGGTCAGGAAACCCTTATTTATGATCATCTGGCACAACAGGCTGTCAATGATGGAATTTCACTGGCTGACCTTATCAAACGCAAACTAAACGAATAGTCGCTCCTGCGCTGGTTTGGGCCGGTAGATATCAGCATCCTGTGCATTCAGGGACCGGGAAACATAAAGGCTCTCGATGGTTTCTGCGACTTTTCCACTAATGGTTGCCTGGGATGAACGACCAGCATGGATAGCCAGGCGGTCAGCATTAACGGTGGGCGGCAACGGTTCCCCGTAAACCTTATCACCCATCTGACCATCATATGACAGGATATAAGGAACGGATTGTGCATCCAGGTGATGCAGTCCTTCTATAAGACGTTCCCGTTCCAGGCCGGAAGCATATCTCTTGTCCGTTCCATAGGTTGTTCCATGATATGGCGGATCCATATAGATCAGGTCATTACTTGACGCGCCGTTTACGCAGCCCAGAAAATCACCATGAAATGTGGTTGTCCGGCCTTTAAGCAACCGACTTGCAGCGTGAACTGTGCGTGTCAGGCGATCAGGCTTCATTCCCGTGCGCCGCTTATCGGCGGACTGCGTGAATTTCCCTTCCTTATTGAATCTGACAGCATTTTTAACACATCGCGCAATCAGATACAGCAGAAGAACGGGATCACTGTTTTCATTGTATTGGGCACGTACATCATTGAAGTGAGAGAGCCCCACCTCAAATTGAGCCTGCCAGACTTCGGCATATCTTTCAGAGAGTTCCGAAGGGGTCTCGATAATGAGTTTCCATAATTCAACAAGCGGGCCGTAACAATCACCAATGATAAATCGATCAGCCAGATCATGGGTTGCTGCAAACAACGTAATGGCTGCAGATCCCGCAAACGGCTCATAAAGTGTTCCTACTTTCTGCGGGAACAAACTACAGATACGCGGCGCCAGGGCGCGCTTGCTGCCCTGATACGGGATTGGCTGGATAGAGAGGGGCTGCCTGATCATGACCCGCAGTATGCTACTTGAAGTCGTCATCAATCAAGAGAGAAAACACCTGGTAATGTCGGCCATATGCCCGTACCTGCAGAACAGGCAGAAATCTCCTGTTTTAACCCTCAAGAGCCGGTTCTGGAGATCAGCATTCCTGAAAAGCCTTTCTGTCACGACCGGTTTCACACCCATGCACCCGCGCGAACAGAAATCGGACTTTCCCATCAATGCCTCCTCTCCTCATTTTCAGGAGGCCGGGCGTCGGGAAATGCAGGGGTTATTCATTTATTATTGCGCAGGATTTTTTACGGGCATCTGAACAAGCTGCAACTGTGGCGTCGTGCCGCCCTGCCAGGTGTTGGCGCCCGCCACAATCTGTGGCGTCGGGATATCGGCACGGTTCTCTTTTTCGCTCCGGGTGGAAATATCGAAACGCCTGTCCCGGTCATCCAGAAGGGACTGACGGATCTGACCGTCTTTGGTAAAGCCCATCATCAACTGGGGAATGCCCAGAGGCAGTTCATTGTCCCGGTCGATCTGCCAGGTGTGCCATGTCTTGCCGTACGTGGTGACGAGATCGGCCATGAAAGCATGCTCGCCCATATCGGGCACGCCGGGTGCGACAAGCATGCCGGATTTTACCTCGTAATGATGGCTATGCCATAATTTCTTTTCTTCTTCAGGGAGTGTCCTGAATATTTTTTCACTGACAATGTATTCAATGCCGATCAACCTGGCATTTTTCTGGTTGGCTTCATAAATCACGCATTGATGGAAACCCTCGCTCAGATGCGTGCAGAAATGGTTGGCCTCCACCTGACGGCCCAGATCATCGGCATAGAAATGGAAACCGCTCAGATACGCGCTCATCGCATCAATCGGTTTCTTGACCTGTAGCGTATCCGCCGCCACGTCGAGCATATCGCTGCGCAGGGATGTGGGGCCGCCGGGAACAGGAGCCAGCTTTTTGTCCGCCGCACCGGCCCTGCGCCCTGCAATTGCCGAAAGGGGTGCCGCAACAAGGGTTGCAGCCAGCGTGCGGCTGAAACATCGGCGGCAGGTGAAGTTATGAAGGAACGACATGGCCTGTCCTTTCATGCACATGAAGCATGTTCCGTGCCGCTATAAAGCGCCTCTGTCCGCTGAAGTTTCATGGAGGATACCGTGCGCATTACCCGGCCGGTTTATGGCGGGATACCGGGCCATAAAAACAGGACATGCAAGGAATAAAGACACATCCTGCATGTCTTCTGGTGAAGGCGGCTCTGAAGCGGGCGGTAACAGTTTTTGCAGCAGCGGCGATCCGCGCCCGGGGTGGCCATGATGGCGACACGATCATAAAATCATTTTTTATTCGATACAGAATGGCTTTGTATTCCGAATATATAAATCACCAAAAATATAAGATAAGTAAATTATTCACGAACTTGTGTTATTCATGAATTAAATCTTTCTTACTCGTACACCGATACACACTGTGTTCCTGATAGCCGCGCCCGTGGCCATAAGGCCCCCGGGAAGGGAGTGCAGATAATGTGTGTCATCACGACATGCGCCAAGAACGAGAATAAGTCTGCAATAACATGGAACAACTTTCCTGCCCATATCAGGCTTCTGGCCGTTACGGTGGGAATGCTGTTCGCCGGTTGCATGCTTACTTCCGAAGTATTGGCCCAGACAGAAACCGCCAAGACCGCCTTTACAACCCATTACGAGCCTGCCGCCTTTCCCATGACAGAAAGCGGACAGGTGGCCATCGGTCCCCTCGTGCCCATGCTGACAGCCACCCCACACCTGCTTGGAGACTGGGGCGGCATACAGCCGTGGCTGACAAATCGGGGCATATTCCTCAATGTTACCGTCAATGAAGAATATATGGGCAATATTACCGGTGGCAAACAGCGCGCCAACGTGCTGGCCGGTCAGGTCGCCGGCGCGCTGGACATAGACTGGCAACGCCTGGCAGGGATTCCCTCCTTCTGGACCCATATGCTGGTCGTCAACGGGCACGGAAGCAACCTGTCCAACGCCATAGGGGATTCGGTCACCAATCCTGAAGAAATATATGGCGCACGCGGCAACGTGGTTGCCCATCTGGTGGACATGTATGCCGACAAGGGCTTCCTGCGTGACCGCATCATCCTGTCGGTTGGTGTCATACCGACAGGAAGTTTTTTCAATCAGGATTATCTTGTCTGTTCGTTCATGAACGTATCGGTATGCGGCAATCCCGCACCCTCAAAATACGTGCCGGGCGGACGGGACTGGCCTTCAGGCAACCTCGGCGCGGTCCTGCGGGTGCGCCCCACGTTGCGGACCTACATCATGGGCGGCATCTTTGCCGTCAGCCCCCATGCCTATAATGGCGGTATATCCGGCTGGGCGCTGGGGCAAGACGGGCTGGGAAAGCTTTCATCCCAGGTCGAGATCGGATGGAGCCCCTCCTTTGGCAGGCATCACCTGCTGGGGCATTACAAGATCGGATACTGGTATGACAATTCCCGTTATCCCAACCTGTATGCCGACATAAACGGCAATTCGTTCCAGGCGACGGGCCAGCCGCGCCGGTATGAAACCGGCATGAACGCGGCATGGCTCATGTTCAACCAGATGATCCACCGCAGCGGAGACGGGCTGGCGAACGGCCTGATCGTGATCGGGGGCGTTGATTACACACAGGGCAGCCAGGTCGCCATGCGCGATCATGAATGGATCGGCCTGCTGCAAAGCGGCACACCCTGGGGCCGCCCGCTCGATCAGATAGGCGTCATGTTCCAGTATATGGAAATGAGCCACACCGTGGCCCTGCAGCAGGAATCCTCGCTTGCGCTCGGCCTGCCCTACCTGCCCAATCAGTGGGGAGCCGTTTACGGCATACAGAGCCATGAAAATGTATGGGAAGCCTTCTACAGCATCCACGTCGCCCGTGGCACGGCCTTCCAGCCTGATTTCCAGTATCTGCAGCGCCCGGGGGCTACAACCACCTTCCACGATGCGGCGGTGATCGGCTTCCAGTTCACCACCAATCTGTAAATCCTGCCGTACAGTAAAAAAACAGAACATATGAAGCGTTACTGTAAATAATAAAAAGGAATGCAGCATGACGGAATACGTTGGCGCAATAGACCAGGGCACGACCAGTTCCCGCTTCATGATCTTCGATCGGAAGGGAACCGTGGTTTCCGTTGCGCAGAAGGAGCATCGCCAGATCTATCCCAGGCCCGGCTGGGTTGAACACGATCCCTTGGAAATTCTTGAAAACACGAATGAAATGATTGGTGCGGCCATGGCCCGCGCCAATCTGGGCGCGGCCAGCCTGGTATCGGTCGGGATCACCAACCAGCGCGAGACCGCCGTGCTATGGGACAGGACAACAGGCCAGCCGCTGCATAACGCCATCGTATGGCAGGACACCCGCGTGGACCAACTCGTCAGCGACTATGCCCATGACGGGGGGCAGGACCGTTTCCGTGCCATTACGGGCCTGCCGCTGGCAAGCTATTTTGCGGGGCTGAAACTGCGTTGGCTGCTCGATAACGTGGAAGGCGCACGCGAGAAAGCCGAAAGCGGGCAGGCCCTGTTCGGTACGATAGACAGCTGGCTTTCATGGAACCTGACGGGTGGGGTGAAGGGGGGCATTCACATTACCGACGTGACCAACGCGTCACGCACGCAACTCATGAACCTGAAAACCTGCGCGTGGGATGAGGACATGCTTGCAGCCTTTTCCATTCCCGCTGCCTGCCTGCCGCGCATTGTTCCGTCCTCACAGGTTTACGGCACGATCGTCATTCCCAGCCTGCAGGGCACGAAGCTTGCCGGCATTCTGGGCGACCAGCAGGCGGCCCTTGTAGGACAGACCTGTTTTGCACCGGGGGAAGCCAAGAATACCTACGGCACCGGCTCGTTTTTGCTGATGAATACCGGCACCGAGCCGGTCCAGTCCAAAGCAGGACTGCTGACAACGGTCGCCTACCAGTTTGGCACGGAAGAACCACGCTACGCGCTGGAAGGTTCCATTGCCATTACGGGCGCTCTGGTACAGTGGCTGCGCGATAACCTGAAGCTGTTTGATCTGGCCACACAGATCGAACCGCTGGCCCGCAGCGTGGCGGATAATGGCGGGATCTATATCGTCCCCGCCTTTTCGGGCCTGTATGCGCCATACTGGAAGGAAAATGCCCGTGGGGTCATTGTGGGGCTGACCCGCTATGTCACCCGCGCGCATTTTGCCCGCGCAACGCTGGAGGCCACGGCCTATCAGGTGCGCGATGTGGTCGCCGCCATGGAGGAAGACAGCGGCATCATCCTGAGCAGCCTGAAAACGGATGGCGGCATGGTGGCAAACGAACTGCTGATGCAATTCCAGGCCGATATCCTGAATGTGCCGGTCGTGCGCCCGAAAGTGGTGGAAACCACAGCACTCGGCGCGGCCTACGCTGCTGGCCTGGCCGTGGGTTACTGGAAAAACATCGATGACCTGCGCGCCAACTGGGAAGTGGACCGCACCTGGCAGCCCACCATGCCGCCGGAACAGCGCAGCCGCTACCTGGGCTGGTGGAAGAAGGCAGTACAGAAATCCTTTGACTGGGCAGAATGAGCCCTCTGAGCACATATAAGGAAACAGGCCAATGAACAGGGAATTCCTGGGTGAGCTGATTTCTGAAGCACTTGCCGTATTCATCATCATCGCCTTCGGTGATTCCGTGGCGGCGATGTATCTCCTCTATGATCCCAGTCCTTACCTGCAGTCCTACTGGGGGGTGTGCATTGTATGGGGACTGGGGGTGACTGTTGCCATCTATGCCACCGGATCCGTATCGGGCACGCATGCCAACCCGGCGGTTACCCTTGCGCTGGCAACCTATCGCGCCTTTCCATGGAAAAAAGTGGTGCCCTACTGGATTGCGCAGATCGTGGGTGGCTTTGTGGGGGCAGGGCTGGTTTACGCACTGTATTACCCTGTCATCAACCACTTCAATGACATCCACCAACTTGCACGCGCGGGCGGCGGTGGGGCGGGGGTATTTTTTACCGCACCTGGGCCGGGCATAACCATATGGCACGCCTTCAGCGATGAAATCATCCTGACCGCCATACTGGTATTCGGCATTTTCGCCATTACCGAACAGTATAATGAAATGGCGCCCGGCGCCAATTTTGGTGCGCTGATCATAGGCTTTCTTGTCGCGGCCATCGGTGCTTCCATGGGGTATCTCGAAGCATGGGCCATTAACCCGGCCCGTGATTTTGGCCCGCGCCTGTTCGCCTATATTGCCGGGTGGCATGAAGCCGCCCTGCCCGCAACTGGTCATTACTGGTGGGTGCCCGTTGTCGGGCCGCTGATCGGGGGGCTGGTGGGGGCCACAGCCTATGAATATCTGGTCTTCCCCTTCCTACCCGCACAACTGCGTGCACAGAAGGCACTGCAAAGCAAGGTCGACGCGGAAAGCATTATCATAGGGGAGTAGGGGTTTCCCCATTGAGAGACCTTGCTGGCACAGCCTGCTTTCAGGTCTGGGGGTACCGCGCCCCTGCATATGGATTATTTTCAGAACGCAAAAACCCCGCCTTTGAGGGGCGGGTTTTTTGTTTGGCATTATGATGTTTGGTCTAGTTGCGGGGGCACGCAAGCGCCGATTCGCACATTCACTTCAGGCGGCAATATAATTGCGCGGTATCAGAAGCTTAACACTTTAAATCAGGACAGATGCTCGGCTTACCTCCGCTAAAGCGTTACCGCGCGGTCGAGGGAATGGCCGTTCGCAGGACGCCGTTGCGGCCGGCCCTAATCCCGACGGATCAGTTCGCGCACATATTCGCTGCTGGTCCCAAAGCCCCACCCGACGACTTGCTCGTCGACGAAGCTTTTCATGGCCTCCGGGAGCAAGATGTTCATCGTGCTCATGTCGGCAACCTATTCGTTAATGGCAAAAATTGGCAAAAAAATTACACCCTCAATTGCCCATCCGCTGTGCGGCGCACATAACGCCGTGGGCCTTACTCAGGGCGGAGGTTCTCAATTGATCCGCATTTTGATAGTCTGAGATGCGGATCGAGAGGGGCGGCGATCTATCTCTCTGATCTCAATCGTTAACGGGGGGAACCATGGCAACTGAAAAACGTAAATATCGTATTGTCGGCGCTCGACCGTTAGGAGCTACCAATCACATTAACTCTGAATTCCATATGTATCGCTGGGGAAAACTTCCGAGCGAGCAGGAATTTCGTTGGCACGATCATCAATGGAAAAGTATCAAAGAGGTTGAGAGCATCATAAACGAAGGCCATGAAGTGATGACTGGCAAATATTTCAACAATAAACACATCGAGGATGGCTCGCGCGTTGAATTTGTACTTCGGGTGACCACCAACGGTGGAAAGCATAAAATCGGAAGCCTTCCAGATAAATGATAAAAGCGGATTGAAACATGTCCAGTTGGACACTTCGACCAACATCGTTTGAATGGCCGCTACATTTGCGACACATGGTGTGGTGAAAGACGACAAGATGCACGTCACCGTAAGGTTGACCGACTGCATGCAGTTGACCAGTTTTGGCACTGGCAGACGTTCAAGAATCTGGCACCGAATAACTTGAGCGTGCATTCGACGTACCGCCGGATCTGCCGGAGGCGCAGGTAGTCTCCTCAGCTTCTACCCCGATGGCGCCACTTATTCGCACGACGTGTCGCGCATAGGGTTCGCGGCAGCCGTCTCGATGACGATGCCATCATGCTAGAACGTCGTGTTGTCACCAGCTTGTCAGACGACGAACCCGAGGAAGAGAACCTGATCGTGAAGACCGGAGTCGACGGCAAGCTACGCTATTTTTCTAAGGCGAGATATGAGGAAGCCGAGGAATGCGGGGTGGTCTATGATGGGCGAGGCGACACCTTCTATATCGATTGCGTCGAACCATGCGAGAAATAGGCGCGAGCAAGATCAAGGTTAAAGGCCGCCGTCACTTTGGAGAATCGCGAGATTATCCAGTCAGGCCGGACCAAAATGACGGATCCTAATAGTGGTGGTGTTGATTTTCACTGAGAACTGACCCGGGTTTTTCATCAGGAATTGACCCAGCCAGATGCTATTTCAGGCATAGTGAGGCGGGCGGTCAAGAAGAGGATCTGTCCTTTTTGTTTTTTGACGCGGCGGTGCTGGCGCGGAACCTGTAGCTGTCATTTCCTGTCTCGAGGATATGACAGTGATGGGTCAGCCGATCGAGGAGCGCCGTCGTCATCTTCGGGTCACCAAAGACATCACCCCATTCACTGAAGCTGAGATTGGTTGTGATGATGACACTGGTGCGCTCGTAGAGGCGGCTGAGCAGATGGAACAGCAGGGCGCCCCCTGATGCACTGAAGGGGAGATAACCGAGTTCATCAAGGATCACGAGATCCAGGCGGAGCAGCCTGTCGGCAATCTGCCCGGCCCGGTTGGCGATCTTTTCCTGTTCGAGCGCATTGACCAGGTCGACCGTTGACCAGAAGCGCGCCTTCTTGCGGTGATGGGTGATCGCCTGGATGGCCAGCGCGGTCGCCAGGTGGGTTTTCCCGGTTCCCGGGCCACCGATCAGCACGACATTTTCAGCACGCTCGATGAAGTCCCCGCCATGGAGCTGGCGGATCATGGGCTCGTTGACCTGCGTATCGGCAAAGGAGAACCCGGACAGGTCCTTGTAGGCGGGGAACCGGGCGGTCTTTGTCTGGTAGGCGATGGAGCGGACTTCGCGTTCGGCCAGTTCCGCCTTCAGGAGCTGCGAGAGGATGGGGATGGCCGCCTCGAAGGCGGGCGCGCCCTGCTCGATGAGGTCGGCCGTGGCCTGGGCCATGCCATACATCCGCAATCCACGGAGCATGACGACAAGTGAAGCAGCAGCAGGATCATGACGCATGGCGGCTGTCCCTTCGCAGGATGTCATACCGCCCTGTATCGGCGCACGGTTCGTGTGCGAGCACCAGGGCCTGTGGGGCATCAAGCCGGGGAACCACGGTTCTCTTGGCATCGATCAGGCGATGAAGCGTATTGAGAACATGGGTCTTGGTCGCCACGCCGTCTTCAAGTGCCAGTTCAACCGCGCAGAGGACAGCCTGCTCATCATGCTGCAGCACAAGGGCCAGGATTTCAGCCATTTCCCGGTCGCCTCCAGGCCGCCTGAGCAGTTGATCCTGCAGGGTCCGGAAGGCGGCTGGCAATTCGGTAAACGGCGCGCCATTGCGCAGGGCGCCCGGTTTGCGCTGGATGACCGCCAGATAATGCCGCCAGTCATACACCGTGCGGCCTGGCACACCATGCGAACGCGTGATGATCCGGTCATGCACGCACAGAACCTGCCCTTCGGCGATAATGCGTAGCCTGTCGGGATAAACCCGCAGGCTGACCGGACGATTGGCAAAGGAGGCCGGCACGCTGTAGCGATTGCCTTCGAACTGGATCAGGCAGGTTGGTGAGACGCGCTTGGTCTGTTCGACAAACCCGTCAAAGGGCCGCCCCGGGATCATGAGGTGGGGACGTTCGCTGGCATGGACCTCGGAGACGCTGTGCGGCAATTCAGCATGCTGCAGCCGTTCCCAACAGTCCAGGCAGCGGGCTTCCAGCCAGGCGTTCAGCGCCCCCAGATCAGGAAAGGCAGGCAGATCCTGCCAGATCTGGCGCCGGGCATCCTGCACGGTCTTCTCGATCTGCCCTTTCTCCCATCCGGCTGCCGGATTGCAGAAGGTCGCCTCGAACAGATAATGGCTGGCCAGGGCCATGAAGCGCAGATTGACCTGACGTGCCTTGCCCGACCCAATCCGGTCCACGGCGGTCTTCATGTTGTCAAAAATACCCCGCCGCGGCACGCCACCGAGCACGCGGAAGGCCTCGGTAAGCGCATCGAAAAGCATCTCGTGGGTCTGCAGGGGATAGGCCCTGAGTATGAAGGCCCGGCTGAAGGACAGTTTGGTGTGGGCAACCTGCAGCTTGACGCGATGCCCGGCAATCACCGCCCAGTCCTCGCCCCAGTCGAACTGGAAGGCTTCCCCGGGCTGGAAGCACAGGGGCACGAAAACACCCCGACCCGTTGTCTGGCGTGCCTGGCGCTGTTCGTGTTTCCACTGCCGGATGAAAGCGGCCACCCGTCCGTAGGACCCATCATAACCCAGCGCCACAAGGTCTTCATGCAGTCGTCGCGCCGTGCGCCGGTTCTTGCGGGGGCGAGCGGCTTCCAGGACCAGCCATCCCCTCAGCCTGTCAGCAAACGGGTCCAGTCGGCTGGGACGTTCGGGAACCTGAAACCGTGGTTCAATACTCTGTGCCCGGAGATATTTCCGGATCGTATTGCGTGACAGTCCCGTCCGGCGTTCGATCTCGCGGATCGGAAGATGATCCCGGCAGTGCCACCGACGGATCACACTCAGAAGCTCCATGTCAATCACTCCTCAAACCCCCAGCAGATGCTGCCGGGGAGTGTGAAGGCATGGGTCAAATCTCGATGAAAATTTCCGCCCTACCCGGGTCAGTTCTCAGTGAAAATCAACAGGCCAACAGCAACGCCGTCAGAAGGGCGGCATAACAACAACCGGGTATAGCTTATCAAGCCCGCAAAACTGTCCGAACGGACGGGACCACCTCAACGATCAACGGGACATGTCGTGTCAGCCCGAGTTTCTGAAGAGCCTCATCGACCGGCCCTGCGGAGCGCCCACGGCGCGAGACGCTGATATGCGGAAAGGCCGCGAAGGTTTCGGGAGAAATATCCCTGGAGAAGATCGGGTGATCGTCACGGGCAAGCGCGATATGATGATCGCGGAAAATGGTTTGAAGCCGAACTTCTGGTCCCATTGCGCGGCTTGCACCGATGTCCAGGTCGATCCGCCCTTCCCGAAGCGCCTCATCATCGAACTCATGTTCCTGGGCGAAACGCAGGGTCGCGCGTGGGGCCTGATCAGCAAGAATATTGTATAGACCGGAGGCGAACGCCCCCGTGAAGCCGTCATTGGCCCGGATCGTGAAACGACGCTCAAGCCCGCCGGGATCGAACGCCGCATGAGCATTCAGCAGGGTATCCGCCTCAGCAAGAAGATGACGGATGCCCGCCTGAAGCTCCTTGGCGCGTTCCGTCGCAACCAGCCCGCGTCCAGCCCGCACCAGAATCTGGTTGTCCAGCATGTCACGGGCTCGGGCCAACAAGCGACTGACCGAAGGCGGGCTTGTCCCCAGACGTTCGGCGGCGAGCGTCACACTCTGGACTTCGATCAGGATATCCAGAGCGTGTAAGAGGTTCAGATCGGCTTTGGACATAAGGCTGACTTACCCAACGCGACGGCCAAACCCGTCGGCACAGCCTTTGTTGTCGCTTGTTTCATCCAATCATTGAAGTCATAAGGTAAGGATGCGTGCTTTTGTGAGCATCTCCGGGCCTTTTATGGGGCCGCGCATATACATCGCAATGGCGTCGCCCAAATCGCGACCTGAAGGCGGCATGACCGATTCGGGTCGTTCCCGGCCCTCTCGCGCCACACCCCGCGCGTCCGGCTGCTACGCGTGAATTCTCCACCGTTTGATTCCTATATGATTCCAGTCGGTGCACTGGAACGACAAAAGGCGGCTTGCGCCGCCTTTTAAGTCATTGATTTCGTTTGGTAATTTTGGTTGCGGGGGCAGGATTTGAACCTGCGGCCTTCAGGTTATGAGCCTGACGAGCTACCGGGCTGCTCCACCCCGCGGTTGTGGGGGAGACTGGAAGACCTGGCGGCGACTGACTTTCCCGTGCCTTAAGGCACAGTATCATGGGCGCTGGGGGTTTTCACGGCCGAGTTCGGGATGGGATCGGGTGGATCATTCCCCGCCATGGCCACCAGGTCATCGAGTCTCCCCGTATGGGGTTGGACTTGATGTGGATGGGTTGGTGTTTTTTGTATGACTATGTATTGAGAGTGGATGACTGCTGTGCATGTGTGTTGCCACGATTGTGGCGATGGAATGAGCCTATTGGGCGATTAGGACCAGTCAGCTGCACGCATTACTGCGCTTCCACACCTGGCCTATTGACGTGATGGTCTATCACGGCCCTTGGGGAGACCTTGTTTTGAGGTGGGTTTCCCGCTTAGATGCTTTCAGCGGTTATCCCGTCCACACTTAGCTACCCGGCTGTGCCGCTGGCGCGACAACCGGTGCACCAGAGGTATGTTCATCCCGGTCCTCTCGTACTAGGGACAAATCCTCTCAAGTCTCCAACACCCACGGCAGATAGGGACCGAACTGTCTCACGACGTTCTAAACCCAGCTCACGTACCACTTTAATCGGCGAACAGCCGAACCCTTGGGACCTGCTCCAGCCCCAGGATGTGATGAGCCGACATCGAGGTGCCAAACCTCCCCGTCGATGTGGACTCTTGGGGGAGATCAGCCTGTTATCCCTAGAGTACCTTTTATCCGTTGAGCGATGGCCCTTCCACGCGGGACCACCGGATCACTATGGCCGACTTTCGTCTCTGATCGAGCTGTCACTCTCACAGTCAGGCGGGCTTATGCCATTGCACTCGACAGCCGGTTTCCGACCGGCCTGAGCCCACCATCGCGCGCCTCCGTTACACTTTGGGAGGCGACCGCCCCAGTCAAACTGCCCACCATGCAGGGTCCCGGACCTGGCTAACAGGCCTCGGTTAGACATCAGAAACAGTCAGGGTGGTATTTCAAGGATGGCTCCACCGGAACTGGCGCCCCGGTTTCAAAGCCTCCCACCTATCCTACACAGAATGTCTCTGATGCCACTGCAAAGCTGCAGTAAAGGTTCATAGGGTCTTTCCGTCTGACCGCGGGTACCCCGCATCTTCACGGGGAATTCAATTTCGCTGAGCCGATGCTGGAGACAGCGGGGAAGTCGTTACGCCATTCGTGCAGGTCGGAACTTACCCGACAAGGAATTTCGCTACCTTAGGACCGTTATAGTTACGGCCGCCGTTTACCGGGGCTTCAATTCGGTGCTTGCACACCTCCTCTTAACCTTCCGGCACCGGGCAGGCGTCAGGCCGTATACGTCGTCTCTCGACTTCGCACAGCCCTGTGTTTTTACTAAACAGTCGCTACCCCCTGGTCTGTGCCACCCGCCGATGGTTGCCCACTGACGGGTCTTGCTTATCCCGAAGTTACGCAAGTAATTTGCCTAGTTCCTTCAGCATCGTTCTCTCAAGCGCCTTGGTATTCTCTACCAGTCCACCTGTGTCGGTTTCGGGTACGGTCTATATGCCAGAGCTATTTCCTGGAATACTCCAAAAGCCGGATCAATCCGATAAGACCCGACAACATATTGTATTCGTCACTTCTGGCAGGCCCGGGAATATTTGCCCGGTTTCCATCGACTACGGCTTTCGCCCTCGCCTTAGGGGCCGGCTCACCCTGCGCGGATTAACCTTGCGCAGGAACCCTTGGACTTTCGGCGACAGTGTTTCTCGCACTGTTTGTCGCTACTCATGTCAGCATTCGCACTTCCGATATCTCCAGAGAGGGTCACCCCGTCTCCTTCACAGACCTACGGAACGCTCCGCTACCGCGCATTCATAGAATGCACCCACAGCTTCGGCACGTGGCTTGAGCCCCGTTACATTTTCGGCGCAAGGTTTCTATTAGACCAGTGAGCTATTACGCTTTCTTTAAAGGATGGCTGCTTCTAAGCCAACCTCCTGGTTGTTTTGGAATCCTCACATCCTTTCCCACTTAGCCACGATTTGGGGGCCTTAGCTGGTGGTCTGGGCTGTTTCCCTCTCGACAATGGACCTTAGCACCCACTGTCTGTCTGCCGAGCTCATACTTCCGGGTATTCGGAGTTTGGTTAGGTTTGGT